>NZ_JBFBJX010000012.1:0-264474 GCF_040686295.1 Streptomyces sp. NPDC085944
CCCATCATGTACACGCCATGACACGAGGGCGAAACCGCCCCATCACCCACGAACGGGCGACACCACATCATCAGGAACGGGACTTAACGCCCTCTCAGACCGGACGAACCGCCCGGCTATACCCTCCAAGCAGTCCCGCACGCTCTGACGGGCAAGCGCATGGCAGCGGCCCCTGACCGTCAAACCTGGTCAGGGGCCGTACTCACTGCGGTGGGTGTGGGATTTGAACCCACGGTGACATCGCTGCCACGACGGTTTTCAAGACCGTTCCCTTAGGCCGCTCGGGCAACCCACCCGCGCACCGTCCCGCCGGGGGCGGAGCGGGTACAGCGTACCGGCCCCAGGCGTCGCACGGGGGCGGTGGTCACACGGGGTCCATCACCTCTGCTCTTTCGCTCGAAGACCGGCGACCTTCTGATCCGTGGGATCGGACAGCGTCGTCGCGGTGAGGTTTCCCGTCCTCCGACCGGTCGCCGGTGCTGGTGATCGACACTCTTCGCGTGCCGTCGGAGCGTTCACGTGCCGGGCCTTCGCCGCACGGCACCCCACGTCGCGCGCGACAGTGATTTGCGTCACACTTGACGAGCAGGCTGTTTCAATTCCCTGCGGCCCCTGGACGAACAGTCGGCCGCTGGAGGGGCCATGACGGCGACAAGGCGGAGCGAGACTCCCGTAACGATCGAAGGCAATGGCGTCGAGCTGCGCACAGCGGAGGTCGGGGGAAACGTGACCGTCGGCTTCATGCGGCTTCCTCAGGGCGCGAACCTGGCACCCATCCTTGTGGGACTGCCCGACGATCTGTGCCAGTGTCCCCACTGGGGATACCTGCTCAAAGGTCGACTGAGGATGCACACGAAGAACGGCGACGAGATCTACGAGGCCGGACAGGCTTTCTACTGGCCTCCCGGCCATGCACCGGAGGCCGTCGAGGACTGCGAGTACCTGGACTTCTCCCCGACCAAGGAGTTCGCCAAGGTCGTCGACCACGTGCAGTCCCACATGGGGTAACACGTCCATCCCTAGCGGCTTGATCGGTCCGCGACCATCTGTTCCGCAAGTCTGCGCGCGGCCCCGGGGGGACGTGCGGTCACGCCGCAGGACGCTACCGGCACCGTCCGCCGGGCGCGCTCACGTGTGGCGGGGAGGGCGGGCGGCCTCCTCCCAGGCGGCCTCGATCATCGGGAAGATCTCGTCCAGGGCGGCTTCCGGATCGGGGGCCTCGCGGGACAGCGAGTAGGCGTCGATCACGAACCGCGCGATGGTGCGGGCGGCCGTCTCGCTCCGGGTCGGGTCGGGGTCGGCGGCGATGGCCCGCGCGAGGGTGTCCGCGTGGCGCAGGCGCACCGACTCGTCGTACTTCCGCAGGGCGGGGGACGCGTCGATCATGCGCCAGATCGGGGCGGCGTCGTCGGCGGTGCAGTGCCGCACCAGGGCCAGGATCTCGCGGCGGAGCGCGGGGATGAGCGGCTCGTGCGGGGACCGGTCGGATACCGCCTGCGTGAGGCGGTGCTCGAAGTCCTCGTCCTGCTCGAAGACCAGCGCCTCTTTCGATGCGAAGTGGGAGAAGAGCGTGGTGACGGCGACGTCGGCCTCGGCGGCCACGTCACGGATGCCCACCGCGTCGTATCCGCGCTCCAGGAAGAGCCGCAGCGCGGTGTCGGCGATCTTCTGGCGGGTCGCGGCCTTCTTGCGCTCACGACGGCCGGACTGCTGCACGGTCATACTCGGCAGGCTAGCAGGTATGAAACAATAACCGTTATGAAAAACTATCGGTTAGTGTTACGTTCGACGGCATGAAGAAAGTGAGCTTCGCCGAGTTCGGTGGTCCGGACGTTCTGCAACTCGTCGACGCCGAGGAGCCCCGTCCGGGCCCCGGCGAGATACGCGTCACCGTGCGCGCGGCGGGCGTGAATCCCGTCGACTGGAGAATCAGGGAGGGGCAGGTTCTGGGAGCCCATCCGGTCGTGCTGCCCTCGGGGGTCGGGATCGACGCCGCCGGGGTCGTGGACGAGGTCGGTGAGGGGGTCACGGGGGTCGAGGTCGGCGACCGGGTGTTCGGCGAGGGCAGCAGCACGTATGCCGAGTTCGCCGTGCTCGGGGCCTGGGCGCGGATGCCCGAGGGGCTGTCGTTCGAGGAGGCGGCCGGGTATCCCTCCGTGGTGGAGACCGCGCTGCGCGTCGTCCGCGAGGTCGGTGTGCGGCCCGGGCAGACGCTCCTGATCAGCGGCGCGTCGGGGGGAGTCGGTTCGGCGGTGCTGCAGATCGCCCGTGACCGCGGCATCAGGGTGATCGGTACGGCCGGTGCCGCGAACCAGGAGTACCTGCGCGGGCTCGGCGCCCTCGCCACGACGTACGGCGAGGGCTGGGTGGAGCGGGTGCGGCGGCTCGGTCCCGTCGACGCGGCTCTCGATCTGGCCGGCTCGGGGGTCGTTCGCGAACTCGTCGAGCTGACCGGGAACGCGGAACATGTCGTCAGCATCGCCGACCTGGGGGCGCCCGAGTTCGGCGTGCGGTTCTCCGGGGTGGCCGGAAGTATGCCGGCGGCGCTCGCCGAGGCCGTGGACCTGATCGCGCGGGGCCGGCTCCACATCCCGGTCGAGAAGTCGTACTCACTCGCCGAGGCCGCGGCGGCGCACGTCGACAGCCGGGCCGGTCACACGCGCGGGCGTCGGGTCGTCGTCATCTGACCACCCGTACAACGCACTTCGCCACCGGGCGGATCCCGGTGGCGAAGGAGGCGGTCGTGCGGGGAGCGAGGTGGATCAGTCGTCGCCGACCTTCGAGCCCAGGGTGACCTCGGTGGTGTGCTGCTTGCCGCCGCGCTCGTAGGTGACCGTGACCTCGTCGCCGGGCTTGTGGGTCCAGATCTCGCCGATCAGGGTGGGACCGCTGTCGATCACCCGGTCGTCGAGCTTGGTGATGACGTCACCGGGCTTCAGGCCCGCGTCGTCGGCGGGGCCGCCCTTCTCGACGGGGTCGGAGCCGCCCACGCCCTGCTCGGTGAGCTTGGCGCCGTTCGTCGTCTCCTCCAGGGAGACGGAGGCGCCGATCTTCGCGTACACCGGCTTGCCGTTCTCGATCAGTTGCTGGGCGACGAACTCGGCCTGGTTGATGGGGATCGCGAAGCCCAGGCCGATGGAGCCGGCCTGGCCGGTGCCGAAGCCGCCGTTGCTGGTGGACTGGATCGCGGAGTTGATGCCGATGACGTTGCCCTGCGCGTCCAGCAGCGGGCCGCCGGAGTTGCCCGGGTTGATCGACGCGTCGGTCTGCAGGGCGCTCATGTACGAGGCCTTGCTGTCGGCGCTGCCGTCGCTGGAGGCCACGGGGCGGTTCTTGGCGCTGATGATGCCCGTGGTCACCGTGTTGGACAGGCCGAACGGGGCGCCGATGGCGATCGTCGAGTCGCCCACCGCGACCTTGTCGGAGTCGCCGAGGGGGAGGGGGTTCAGGTCCGAGGGGGCGTTCTCGAGTTTGATGACCGCGACGTCGTAGCCCTGGGCGTGGCCGACCACCTGGGCGTCGTACTTCTTGCCGTTGGGGAAGGTCGCGCTGAGCTTGCCGCCGTCGACCGCCTCCGCCACCACGTGGTTGTTGGTGACGATGTGGCCTTCCTTGTCGAAGACGAACCCGGTGCCGGTGCCGCCCTCCCCATTGCTTCCCTCGGCCTGGATGGTGACCGTGCTGGGCAGCGCCTTGGCGGCCACCCCGGCGACGGTGCCCGCGTCACGCTTGAGGGAGCCGCCGGTGTCGGAGGCGGAGACCGTGGTGGAGCCGTTCCCGTCGTTGTTCCTGGCCAGGGTGTAGCCGAGACCACCGCCCAGGCCGCCCGCGACGAGCGCGGCGATCAGGACGCCGGCGACCAATCCACCCCGTCCGCGGCCCGGCTTCGGGGCGGGCTGCTGGTACGAGGCTCCCCAGCCGCCCGCCCCGCCGCCGGCGCCCTCGCCCGGGCCGTGACCCGAGCCGTCGCCGAAGCCGTTGCCGTGACCGAAGCCGTCGCCGCCGCCCGCGCCGTACGTCGGGGTCTGAGCCGGGGTGCCCGGCGGCGGGGGCGGGGGCCACGAGGCGTCGGGAGCCGTGGGCGTCTGGGGGATCTCGCCCCCTTGGGGGGCCGGCTGATCCTGCGGCGCTTGGTGGGCCTGGGTCACCGGGGCCTGGGTGGGGGGAGCAGCCGGGGACTCGGGGGTGGACTCCGGGGCCTCGGGGGACCCGGGGGCCGGGTGGGAGGTGTGCGGGGCGGGAGGTCGGGGCTGGGGCTGGGCGGAGGCAGCGGGAGCATCCACCGGCACGGGAGGTGCGGACGGGGCCGGGGGTACCGCGGTGCCCTCGTTCTCGGTGCTCACAGCTTCTCTCCTCGTTCCACGGCTGGTTGTCGCTCACCCTGGTCGCGCTCAGCCACGATCACGCGCTGTTCCACGGTCCGGCGCAATGCGGATGTGCCGGTGTTTTTGTATGCCATCAGCTTTTCCCACGGGCCGTCAGGGCACCATAAGCCGTTGCTGTGGGTCCCCGACCGTTCTTTACATAGGTCATCCAAGACTAAACGGACGCGTTGCCGATTCCACCGATGGCACGTCTACCCGCCCGCGGTGGCACCATGACGCGGTGACCCACGCACGACAGCACCGGATTCAGGTCGTCGCCCACCGCGGAGCCTCCGAGGAGGCCCCCGAGCACACGCTGGCCGCGTACCGGAAGGCGATCGAGGACGGGGCGGACGCCCTCGAGTGCGATGTCCGCCTGACTGCCGACGGCCACCTCGTCTGCGTCCACGACTGGCGCGTCAACCGTACGTCGAACGGTCGCGGCGCGGTGTCCGCGCTCGAGCTCGCCGATCTCGCCGCCCTGGACTTCGGCGCGCGCCGGACCCGGGAGTTCTGGCGTACGCGCGACGAGCAGCCGGACTGGGAGCACCGGCCGGAGGACCGGGAGGAGACCTCCGTACTGACTCTGGAGCGGCTGCTCCAACTGGTCGCCGACGCGGGGCGGCGCGTGGAGCTGGCCATCGAGACCAAGCACCCCACCCGCTGGGCGGGCCAGGTCGAGGAGCGACTGCTGCTGCTCCTGAAACGGTTCGGACTGGACGCACCGGTCTCGGCCGAGGAGTCCCCGGTGCGGGTGATGAGCTTCTCGGCACGGTCGCTGCACCGGGTGCGGGCAGCGTCGCCGACGCTGCCCACGGTGTACCTGATGCAGTTCGTCTCGCCCCGGCTGCGCGACGGGCGGCTGCCCGCGGGTGTTCGGATCGCGGGCCCCTCGATGCGGATCGTCCGCAATCACCCCGCGTACATCGCGCGTCTGAAGCAGGCCGGTCACCGGGTGCACGTGTGGACGGTGAACGAGACCTCCGACGTGGACCTCTGCGCAGGCCTGGGCGTCGACGCCGTCATCACCAACCGGCCGCGCGCGGTCCTGGACCACCTGAACCGCCCGGGCCACTGACCTAGCCGCTGACCGGCCCACCGTCCGGACCGGGACCGCCGCACCGCCCGGACCACGACCGCCGCACCGCCCGGACCACGACCCGCCGAACTCCCGGGACGTCGGTTCGTCCGCGGCTCTTGACCCGGCGGCCCCGCTGCCCCATTCTCCGGCCTCGGCCGCACCGATCAGATCCAGCCATGTAATTACGGGGAGTGCTCCGGCGCGTTCGGTGCGTGTTCGACCGTGTCGAATGCGTCACCGTACGGAGACCGGCCGGTTTCCGGCTCGGAGCGATGGGGCATCCACACCGTGGCGTGGGGCGAAGGAGGTCTCGGGGGTGGCGTTGGTGGTGGCACAGGAGGTGCCCACGTCGTCGAGCATGGCCGTGCCCCATGGCCCTGCGGGCGTGGGGGAAGCAAGACACCGCATGCGTGATCAGTTGCGCAGAGGCGGTGTGACGGAAGAGGTCATCGACGACGCAGTACTGATCCTTTCCGAACTACTGAGCAATGCCTGCAAGCACGGCCGGCCGCTGGGTGACGCCCTGGCCGGGGACGGCGACGTCCGCGCCGCGTGGCAGGTGGACGCGGGCGGCCGGCTGCTCGTGGAGGTCACGGACGGCGGCGGACCGACCCGCCCGGCTCCGGCGACCCCCTCGGTCACCGCGCACGGCGGCCGCGGGCTGAACATCATCACGGCGCTCGCCGACGACTGGGGCGTACGGGACGACGCCCGCGGAGAGGTCACGGTCTGGGTCGTCGTCCACGGCGACGTGCACGATCCGGACGCCGGGCACCGGCGTGACGACTTCACCGCCCGGATCTCGGCACCGGCGGTCCCGGAGATCCCCGGCCTGGACTTCGCGGACGCCTTCGACGACCTCGGCTGATCCGGCGGCCCGTGCCCCGAGCGGGCCGGGGCGGGCACGAGGTCCTGGCGGGCGACGGCGAGTTGTCCACAGGCGGACCGTCGTCCACAGGGTCCCGTCGGCCGGGGCCGGAACGGCTAGGCTCGCGCCGTACGAGTAGAGCCGTAACCGGGAGACACCCACGATGGCCAAGAAGCGACCCCAGACGAAGGCCAAGCGGCCCCAGCTCGACGACGCCGAGGTCCCGGTCGTCGGCGCCCGCGAGCCCTGCCCCTGCGGCAGCGGCCGGCGGTACAAGGCCTGTCACGGCCGGCCCGCCGCCCAGGCCACCACCGCGCTGGTACAGCGCCCGTTCGAGGGGCTGCCCGGCGAGTGCGACTGGGTGGCGCTGCGGGAGTTGGTGCCGGCGGCCACGGTCGGGCTGACCCTGCGGGACGGCCTGCCCGAGGGCGTCCCCTCCGTCACGCTGGCCACGGTGCTGCCGATGGCCTGGCCCGCCCTGCGCCGCGACGACGGCTCGGTCCTGTTCGGCCTGCAGAACGACACGGCGTCCGGCGACATCAGCCGCGACCTCGCCGACACCCTCGCGCGGGCGCTGACCGCCGCCCCGGGCACTCCGGTGCAGGGCCGCCGCGCTCCGGCCGACGGCCCCCGGCTGCAGGACCTGCTCGCCCCCGAGGGCGCCTTCGAGCCGGAGGTGCACTCGGGCTTCGAGTTCTGGGTGCCGGACCCGGACAACGCCACGCCGGACGTCACCGCATCCCTGGAGCGGGCCAACGCCGCGGCCATCCCGACCGTCCGGCTGCAGAGTGTCGACGCCGCCTACTGGTGCGAGACGCCGGACAAGAACCACCTGCGGTGGGTCATGCCGCACGAGGAGGAGCGCCTTCTGGACGCCCTGGCCCGGCTGCACGCCGCGGGCCGGTCGTCCCTCGGCGAGGGCACCCGGCTCGTGGGCTCCTTCCGCGCCCACGGGCTCACCGTGCCGGTGTGGGACCTGCCGAGCGAGATCACCGCGCAGGACATCGAGAAGCCGGCCGCGGAGTTCGCCGAGCGGCTCGCCGAGGCCCTGGCCGCGGACGCCCCGCTCACGCACGACGAGCGCCGGGCGCGCGGCGGTCTCACCAACCGGCAGGTCACGCTCAGCTGACCTCCGCCCGCCGAGGCCGTCCCCGGCTGACCGACCGGTCAGCCGGAGCGGCGCCCTCCGGACGCGTGACTCCGGTCACAACTCCCCGTGGAGACAGGCCAGTCGGTGACCGGAAACAAGAGATCGAATTTGCTAACCGCCGATCTCTTGTTACCGTTCCAGTAGCCCGGTTGCTGGTGCATCCCCCGTCGCCAGCAACCGGGTCTTTCCGTGTCCCAGGTCGTGCACTCACCGCAGTCGCCCGTCAACTCCCCGTTTGCACAGGTGAGTTGCTCTCGGCGCCTCCGATGCTCTGGTCACTGCCGCCGCTCACGCCGCTTCCGGCGCGCAGCAGCAGCGGCCCGTACCCGGCCCGGCGCGCGAACTCCGCGACCGCGCTGTACCCCGCCAGTCCGCCGCGGGTCGCACCCTCGGCGTCCGGCGGCGTCTCGCAGGTACCCGGCGCGTCCTCGGCACTCACCGCACAGCGCATCCGCACGCTGCGCCCGTCGGGCCCCATGAGACTCAGTACGGACTCGAGCGGGCCGCCGGTGACATTGCGGTAGTAGGTCCGCGCCCAGGTCTCCGTCCCCCGGGTCAGGACACAGGTCTGCGCCTCCACGCCCGCGGGCGAGGTGAGTTCGGGACCGCAGCGCGCGGCCAGCGCGGGACCGGGCGGCAGCGGCGAACGGGTGGACACGGCGCCCGCCGCCGTCGGGGACGCGGACGCCTTGCCGTCCCCGCCCCGGGCGAGAAGCGGGACGGCCACCGGGGCATCCCGGCCCCCGTCGCCCGAGGGCCCCGCGGACGCCACGGCGAACGGCAGTACGGCCGCGCACACCACGACTCCCGCGAGCCCGTACAGACGGATCCGCCGACGGTCCGGCCCACCGCGGCGTCGCCCGGCGCGGCGCGGTCCGACGACTCCTCGCGGTCCGACGGCGGCGCGCGGCCCCACGGCTCCTCGCGGTCCGACGGCACGGTGCTCCCCAGCATGAAGCGGCATGGGGCGGACGATAACGACCGGGAGCGGGCCCGGGCCCGGCGCGCGCCGGACACTCCTACAACTCGGGCGCGCTCACACCCTTACGAGTGAGGGCGTCGACCACCGCGTCCACCACGGCCTCCACGTCCGGCACCCAGGGCGCGGCCGAGCCGGGCAGCGGCGCCCGCTCCCAGCGGACGGCACCGGCGCCGGTCTCGGACGGCGGCAGCGCGAGATAGCCGCCCTCGCCGTGGAAGCGCAGGGAGCCGGGGACGAAGTCCTTGGCATAGAGCAACTCACCCAACTGCTCCATGGAGTACGGCCTGACCAGCAGCGACCAGCGGTGGGGCGAGGCGACGACCGGGCCGGTCCGCAGCCCGGCACGGTCGAGCGCGGCGAGCGCGTGCGCGGCCGGCAGGGCGGGCAGGGAGACGGCGCACGGGGCGCTGCCACCGGTGGCCAGGACGATCGGCGCGGCCGGCCGGTTGGTCCACCACCAGCGCACCATGCGGGCGTCGGTGGACGCCGCGAGGAGACCGGGGTCGAAGGGGTGCGCGCCCGGCACCGTGCACTCGGGGTCGGGGCAGGCGCAGCGCGACCGGGCCCGCTCGTCGGCCGCCGCGCCCGGGAGTACGGGCCACCGCCATTGCGTCGCGTAGGTCAGGGCCGCGCCGATCAGCTCAGGCCGCCCGTCGTCGTGCT
The DNA here is from genome assembly GCF_040686295.1 of Streptomyces sp. NPDC085944. Classification (NCBI taxonomy): domain Bacteria; kingdom Bacillati; phylum Actinomycetota; class Actinomycetes; order Kitasatosporales; family Streptomycetaceae; genus Streptomyces; species Streptomyces sp. NPDC085944. The sequence goes on from NZ_JBFBJX010000012.1 coordinate 9,109, forward strand.
GGGACAGGAGCCTGCGTCGCCTTCCGAGGATCTCGCGCATGAGCGCTCGTTCCTTTCCGTTGCACGCCTGGCAACACCGTGGTCACTTCACACCATGTGTCGATCACTTCGCTGTGCGTTGCTGGTGGCGCATCACACCCCTGCCGAGGGGCGCCCCCACGGGGAAATCCCCGGACGACACCTCCGCCAAGGGCAAGGGAAACCCCTGTGGGTCGAGCACTGACTGCGTCCGTGACGGTTCCGACCACTGCGTCTGTCAAAAGCATGGGCGTGGCGCGGGGGTGGCGAAGTATGGCGTTTTGCCGTCGCGCGTATTTCTCTCCGCCTCCGCCACGGGAGGATGGGGCACGGTCGTCGGTGGATAGGACGCCCGGGTCCGTCGCCAGGTTCCAGGTGGCCCCCAACCACCCCCGGCCTTCTCCGAGTACGTACCCATCACGACCGCTGTGACGCTCCGTGAAGCACCCCCAGTCGACCGCAACAAGGCGTCCTCTGGGGCAGTTTCAAGCCAATTTCGCTTTTCCGCAAGGGGTCGGGAAGGAAGCCGTTCACACCCCACGGACACCAGGAATCCCTGCAGGACAATGCTGGACATCCCCTTACGAGTGCGTGTACATGTGGAGACACTGCTGGCGGCGCAGAATGACATGGGGGTTCGCGATGCTTTTGAGCAGTAAGCGCCGGTCGGAAGGCCGGACGCCATGAACGCCCCGCACCCTGCGAAAGTGGCCGGAATCGATTCAACGGTTCCCTCCCCCGCACACACTGTCGCGCCCGCCGCGACGGACGCATCCTCGGCGACCGGGTCCCGCACGGCGGACGCCGAGACCGTCACCGACGGCCCGGGCGCCCCCTGTGCCCCCGGCGCCCTGCTCCAGGACCGGCTCGCCGGCTGGGTCTCGGACCTCACCACCCTGCACGAACTGACCGAACGCCTGGCCCGCACGGGCACCCTCGCCGACGGCCTCCAGGAACTGCTGCACGCCGGAGCCGCCCTGGTCGGCGCCCGGCGCGGGCTCGTCGTGCTGGAACCGGCCGACGGACTCGGCCCCGACACCACCGTCGGCCTCGGCCTCGCCCGCGCCGATCTCGGCCACATCGAGACCGTGCCCCGCGCCTCCCTGTCCTACGGACGGATCCTGGACGGACTGCCGGTCGACGAGGACGGCGTCACCGAACCCGACCTGCTCGCCGAGAAGACCCTCGACCCCCGCCACCGCGAGGTCGCCGCCCGCCTCGGTTACGCCGCGAGCTACGCCCTCCCCCTGCACGCCGAGGGCTCCGGACGCCTCGGCGCCGCCGTCTGGCTCTACGACGAGCCCGCCGAACCGGGCGAACGCCGACGTCACCTCGCCGGCCTGTACGTCCGGTACGCCGCCCAGCACCTGACCCGCCTCCTGGAGGTCGAGCGCACCCGCGCCGCCATGGCCACGATGGCCGAGGAACTGCTGCCCTCCCGCCTCCCCCGGGTGCCCGGCGTGCAGCTCGCCGCCCGGCACCGCACCGGCCCGCGCGGCGGGGGCGACTGGTACGACGCGCTGCCGCTGCCGGACGCCGCCCTCGGCCTCGCCGTCGGCTCCGTCACCGGGTCGGGGCCCAGCGCGGTCGCCGCGATGGGGAGGCTGCGCGCCTCGCTGCGGGCGTACGCCGTGATGGAGGGCGAGGATCCGGTCGCCGTCCTGTCCGACCTGGAGCTGCTGCTGCGGCTCACCGAGCCCGCCCGCTCGGCCACCGCGCTGTTCGGGTACTGCGAGCCCGCGCTGCGCCGGATCACCCTCGCCGGCGCCGGACACAGCCCGCCGCTGCTGATCGGGGAGCGGCGCACCGAGTTCGTCGAGACCTCCGTCTCCGCGCCGCTCGGCATGCTCGCCTGCTGGGAGGCGCCCAGCGTGGAGCTCGAGGCCGAACCCGGAGAGACGGTTCTGCTGTACACCGACGGACTGCTCCACCGCACCGGCGACCCGGCCGACCGCGCATTCGCCCGGCTGCACGCGGCGGCGGCCGGAGTACCCCGGGCCGCACGCCACGACCCGGACGCGGTCGTCGAGCACGTCCTGCGCACCGTGCTGCCCGGCTCGAAGGCGGAAGCCGACTCCGAGGAGGACGTCGTCCTGCTGGCGGTCCGGTTCGCATAGCGGACACAGGGACCGCGTGAACGCCCCGCATGTCACGCATAACGGACGGTAGTTCCCTCGCGTAACAGGTCCTCCGGCCCTGGGCCCCCTTCCGTACGCCCGTACGATGGGGGTGGTCCAGTGCCGTACCTAGGAGGATGACCGTGGCGCAGGAGCTCACCCCGGCAGTATCCGATCTTGCTGCTGACGCAGCGGGCCCGGAGAACCCGGAGACCCCGGACGAGACCGAAGAGCCCGTCAAGCAGCGCAAGAACGGCCTGTACCCGGGCGTGTCCGACGAGCTGGCCGAGAACATGAAGTCCGGCTGGGCCGACACGGAGCTGCACGACCTGGAGCCGATCGCCCAGGCCGCGGAGACCGCCGCCCGCCGTGCCGCGCTGTCCGCCCGCTTCCCGGGCGAGCGTCTGGTGATCCCCGCGGGCAACCTGAAGACCCGCTCCAACGACACGGAGTACCCCTTCCGCGCCTCCGTCGAGTACGCGTACCTGACCGGCAACCAGACCGACGACGGCGTCCTGGTCCTGGAGCCCGAGGGCGACGGCCACACCGCGACGCTCTACCTCCTGCCGCGCTCGGACCGCGAGAACGGCGAGTTCTGGCTGAACGGCATGGGCGAGCTGTGGGTCGGCCGCCGCCACTCCCTCACCGAGGCCGGCAAGCTGTACGGCATCCCCGCCTCCGACGTCCGCGAGCTGGCCGACAGCCTGCGCGAGGCCACCGGCCCGGTGCGCGTCGTGCGCGGTTACGACGCCGGCATCGAGGCGGCCCTCACCGACAAGGTCACCGCCGAGCGCGACGAGGAGCTGCGCGTCTTCCTCTCCGAGGCCCGTCTGGTCAAGGACGAGTTCGAGATCGGCGAGCTGCAGAAGGCCGTCGACTCCACGGTGCGCGGCTTCGAGGACGTCGTGAAGGTCCTCGACAAGGCCGAGGCGACCAGCGAGCGCTACATCGAGGGCACCTTCTTCCTCCGCGCCCGCGTCGAGGGCAACGACGTCGGCTACGGCTCCATCTGCGCCGCCGGCCCGCACGCCTGCACCCTGCACTGGGTCCGCAACGACGGCCCGGTCCGCTCCGGCGACCTGCTGCTGCTCGACGCCGGCGTGGAGACACACACGTACTACACCGCCGACGTCACCCGCACGCTGCCGATCAACGGCCGCTACAGCGAGCTGCAGAAGAAGATCTACGACGCCGTGTACGACGCCCAGGAGGCCGGCATCGCGGCGGTGAAGCCGGGCGCCGCGTACCGCGACTTCCACGACGCCTCCCAGCGCGTGCTGGCCGAGCGGCTCGTCGAGTGGGGTCTGGTCGAGGGCCCCGTCGAGCGCGTGCTGGAGCTCGGACTGCAGCGCCGCTGGACGCTGCACGGCACCGGTCACATGCTCGGCATGGACGTCCACGACTGCGCCGCGGCGCGCGTCGAGTCGTACGTCGACGGCACGCTGGAGCCCGGCATGGTGCTCACCGTCGAGCCGGGCCTGTACTTCCAGGCCGACGACCTGACCGTGCCCGAGGAGTACCGGGGCATCGGCGTGCGCATCGAGGACGACATCCTCGTCACCGCCGACGGCAACCGGAACCTGTCCGCCGGCCTGCCGCGCCGCTCGGACGAGGTCGAGGCGTGGATGGCCGCGCTGAAGGGCTGACCCGTCGTACGACGGCCGGGCACCACGCGGTGCCCGGCCGTCGGCGTTCCCGCGCGGCTGGTGTCGGTCAGACCGCCACCAGCGGGGCGTTCTCCCGCCACTTGAGGATCTTGTCGAAACTCACCACGGCACCGGCACACCCCGGCGCACTGCCGATGTGGACGTGGTCCGCGAGCTCCCGGATGAGACACAGACCCCGACCGCTCTCCGCCTCCGCGGGCGCCGGACGGGCCACGCCCTGCGGTCCGTCCGGAGCGGCGGCGGGGAAACCGGGGCCCGTGTCCGCGACCTCGATACGGCACCGTTCGCCGTCCAGGTAGGCCGTGACGCGGTAGGCCTCACCGGGGCCGCCGGACCCGTCGTCGCCACCGTGCTCGACCGCGTTGGCACAGGCCTCGCTCAGCGCGACGGAGAGGTCGAAGGAGATGTCGGGGTCGACGCCCGCGGTCTCCATGGTGCCGATCAGCAGGCGGCGGGCCAGGGGCACGCTCGCAGCCTCGCGCCGCAAATGGAGTGACCACCAGATGCTCATGCTCCAGCCTCCCGGCCGCGGCTCGACATACCGATACGTATTGCCCCTCACACCCGGGCGTAAGCACGCTGCCGCCGTGACACCGCTCGTCTGGCGGATGCGTCGCCGCCGCCGATCGGTGTATGCGGCGCGGCCCGCAACAGAAGGTGATCTTCCGTGGCGTTCCTCACCTTCCGGTCGTACGGCATCTTGTGGACCTGCCGTACGGCGCGTGGGCCGCGGGTGCGATGATGAGGCCGCCATGACTGCCCCCCACCCGCCAACGGCGCGCTCCGGGAACGATCTCCGGATCCTGCGGGCCGCGGTGTTCGCCGCGGTCTGTGTCGTGCTGGCCGCGGCGGGCCACACCCTCGCCTCCTGCGCCACCGTTCCGCTGTGGTCGCTGGGCGCGGGATTCCTCGGGGCGGTTCTGGTCGCCGTGCCACTCGCCGGGCGCCGGCGCTCGCTGGCCGGCATCGCGACACTGCTCACCGTCGGACAGACCCTGCTGCACACCCTGTTCGGGCTGGGCCAGCACGGCACCGCCGTCGCCGCCCCGGCCGCGGCGTCCGGCGCCGGAGCGGGCGCGCTGTCGGACGCCTCGCTGGTCCAGCAGGCCGCACGGCTGGTCTGCGGGACCACCGCGGCGGCGATCAGCCCGACCCAGGCCCAGCGCATCCTCACCGACGCGCGGATCGCCCCCGACGTCCGGACCGGCGCGGCGCACCACCCGGCCGACGCGCTGTCCGGCGCCGGTGGTTCCGCCTCGCTGCTGCCGTCCCTGCCTATGCTGCTCGGTCACGTCCTCGCGGCCCTGGCCGCCGGCTGGCTGCTGCGGCGCGGTGACCTGGCGCTGGCCCGGCTCGTCGAACTGTCGGCGCACTCGGCCCACTCCTTGGCCGAAGCGGCGTTCGTCCGCGCCCTGCGCGCCGCGCTCTTTCTGGTGCGCGCCCTGCACGCCGGGCTGGCCGGCGCCCCCGGTACGGGACCCCGCCTGCCGCGCCCCGCCCTGTGGGTGCCGCCGCAGCCCCGTACCACCGCACTCCAGCACACGGTCATCAGGCGCGGCCCGCCGAGTGACGCGTTCGCCCTCGCCGCCTGACACGACGCGACCACCGTCCCGCTTCCCGGGGAGGGGCCGCCGTCGTGCGGCACGCGCGCGTGCGCGCATCCCTCCTGTCACCCGGCACCGGGTCAGCACCGGTGTCCACACGAAGCGGAGTACTCCGTCCATGAAGGCTTCCCGTATCGCCGCCGCCGGCGCCGTGTCCGGTATCGCCGTCCTCGCCCTGTCCGCCCCCGCCTTCGCGCACGTCAGCGTGCAGCCGGAGGGCGCGGCCGCCAAGGGCGGTTACGCGGTCGTCGACTTCAAGGTCCCCAACGAGCGCGACAACGCCTCCACCACCAAGCTGGAGGTCACCTTCCCCGCCGACCACCCGCTGGCGTCCGTGATGCCGCAGCCGGTGCCGGGCTGGAAGGCGGAGGTCACCAAGGCCAAGCCGGCCAAGCCGCTGGAGGCGCACGGCAAGCAGATCACCGAGGTCGTCACCAAGGTGACCTGGACCGCCGACGGCAAGGGTGTCGAGCCGGGCTACTTCCAGAAGTTCCCGGTCTCCATCGGCGCGCTGCCCGAGGACGCCGACCAGCTGGCGTTCAAGGCGATCCAGACGTACTCCAACAAGGAGGTCGTGCGCTGGATCGAGGTGCCGCAGGAGGGCCAGGAGGAGCCCGACACCCCGGCGCCCGTGCTCAAGCTGTCCGCGGCCGAGGACGACGCCCACGGCGCCTCGGGCTCCTCGGACGCGAAGGGCGACGACGCCGAGGCGGCCGCACAGAACACCGCCGCCGACGCCTCCTCGTCGGACTCAGGGTCCGGCAGTGACACCACCGCCCGGGTCCTCGGCATCGTCGGCATCGTCGTCGGTGCGGCGGGCGTCGCGTACGGCGTGCTGGCCGGCCGACGGCGCGGCTCCGGCACGGCGGCGTAACAGCCCGTGCCGGTGCGTCGGCGTGACCTCGCCGGCGCATCACCTCGTCCGGTGCGCGCCGGACACCCGTCCGCCGGTCCGTCCATTCGGGCGTCCGGCGGACCCCGGCGCGCGCACCGGAGCACCTCACATCTGGGACATTCTTCTATGCGCAAAAAGACGTTCGCCATGGCCGCCGTGCTCGCCGCCGCCTGCCTGACGCTGTCCGCCTGCGGCAGCGGCACCGACAGCGACAAGCCCGTGACCGTGGTCTCCGAGGACAACAGCCGGCAGGCCGCCACCGTCCTCGACAAGCCCTTCGAGAAGCCTGACCTGGTCCTCACCGACACCCAGGGCAAGAAGTACGACCTGCGCGAGCAGACCGCCGGCAAGCCCACCCTGGTCTACTTCGGCTACACCCACTGCCCCGACGTCTGCCCGCTGACCATGAACAACATCGCCGTGGCCAAGAAGCAGCTCTCCCAGTCGGAACAGGACAAGCTCCGCGTCGTGTTCGTCACCACCGACCCCGAGCGCGACACCCCCGCCGCGCTCGGCACGTGGCTCAAGGGCATCGACCCGCAGATCGTCGGCCTGACCGGCGACTTCGACACCATCCAGGCGGGCGCCCGCACCCTCGGCATCTCGATCGAGCCGCCGACCAAGGACAAGGACGGCAAGATCGTCTCGACCCACGGCACCCAGGTCGTCGCCTTCTCGCCGAAGTCCGACGCGGGCTACGTCCTCTACGGCGAGGACGCCACGGTCGACGACTACACCAAGGACCTCCCCAAGCTGATCAAGGGGGAGAACCCGTGAGGCGACGCCCCGCTCTCGCCGCCGTCGCGGTGATCGGCTCCCTGGCCCTCGCGGGCTGCGGCGGCTCGGACTCCGACTCCGCGACCTCCGGCGCCGAACTCTCCGTCGACGCCGCCTACATACCGCAGCCCGTCTCCGACTCGATGGCGGCCGGGTTCCTCACGATCACCAACGAGGGTGGCACCGCGGACGAACTGACCTCCGTCACCAGCGAGGCCGGCGAGGTCACCGTGCACCAGACCGCCGACGGGACCATGAAGGAGGTCGACCGCCTCGAAGTCCCCGCCCACGGTCAGCTCGTGTTCAAGAGCGGCGGAAACCACCTGATGTTCGAGAAGCTGAAGCGGCAGCCGAAGCAGGGACAGTCGGTCGCCGTCGAACTGCACTTCGCCCACTCCGACCCCGTCACGGTCAAGATGCCCGTGAAGGCGGCCACCTATCAGCCGGCCACCGGAGACTCCGGGCACACCGAAGACTCCGGACACTGAGGGAGGGACCACCTTGACGCAGACCATCGCCCCGCGCGTCCGGACCCTGGTGCTGCTCCTGGCCGCGGCCTGCGCGCTGCTGGCCGGCGCCGGACCGGCCTCCGCGCACGCCGCGCTGACCGGCAGCGATCCCCGGCAGGGGGCGGTGGTCGACCAGGCACCGGCCCAGGTGTCGCTCACCTTCTCCGAGTCGGTATCCATGGACGACGACTCGCTGCGCGTCCTCGACCCCAAGGGCAAGCGCGTCGACGACGGCAGGCCGTCCGGCACCGGCGGCACGACGTACTCCGTGAAACTGCACGCCGGGCTGCCCGACGGCACCTACACGGTGACCTACCAGGTGGTCTCCGCCGACAGCCACCCCGTCGCCGGCGCCTACACCTTCTCCGTCGGCGCCCCCTCCGAGACCTCGGTCTCCGTCTCCGCACAGGCGGCCGGCGGCGGGTTCGTCGGCGGGCTGTACGGCGTCGGGCGCTACGTCTCGTACACCGCCTTCGTCGTCCTGGTGGGCGGCGCCGCCTTCGTGCTCGCCTGCTGGCCGCGCGGCTCCGGCATACGCGCCGTGCAGCGCCTCGTCGTCTCCGGCTGGCTCGCGCTGACCGCCGCCACCCTCCTGCTCCTCCTGCTGCGCGGCTCCTACACCGGCTCCGGAAAGCTCGCCGACGTCTTCGACCTGAACCTGCTCGGCGAAGTGCTGCAGACCAAGTCCGGCGCCGCGCTGGTCTCCCGACTACTGCTGCTCGCGGCGGCCGCGCTGTTCATCGCCGTGCTCTTCGGCGCGTACGACAAGCGGGAGGACGAGGAGAGACGGGACCTCACCTTCGGACTCGCGCTCGGCGGCAGCGTCGTGGCAGTGGGCCTCGCGGCGACCTGGGCCATGTCCGAGCACGCCTCCGTCGGCCTCCAGGCCGGTCTCGCCATGCCGGTCGACGTCGTCCACCTGATCGCCGTCGCCACCTGGCTCGGCGGACTCACCGCGCTGCTCGCCGCCCTGTACCGCGGCCCGGCGGAGACGCCGGTGCCCACCCTCGCCGTACGACGATTCTCGCGCATCGCCTTCGGCAGCGTCGTGGCGCTGGTGGCGACCGGGACCTACCAGTCCTGGCGCCAGCTCGGCTCCTGGACCGCCTTCACCGACACCCGGTACGGGCAGCTGCTCCTCGTGAAGATCGGGCTCGTGGCGGTGCTCGTGGGCGTCGCGTACTTCTCCCGGCGGTGGACGGCACAGCTGGCGGAGACGGTGCCGGCGGCCGTCGCCGGGCAGCGGCAGAAGGAGCGCGCGGCCGCGTCGAGTGGTCGTAGGGACGACGAGGCGAAAGCCGCCGGGAAGACCACGACCGCCGACGCCAAAAAGGCGGGAGCCGCAGGGAAGACCAAGGCCGCCGGAAAGGCGTCCGGCACGGGGAAGGGCTCCGGCGGCTCGCAGCGGGCCGCCCAGCTCGCTCGGCAGCGCGCGGCCGTGGACGCCGCCCGGCAGAAACGGCAACGCGACGCCGACCCGCACCGCTTCGGACTGCGCCGCTCCGTGCTCGCCGAGGCGGGCGTCGCCGTCGTCCTGCTCGCGGTGACCACCGTCCTGACCCAGACCGAGCCCGGCCGCACCGAGGAGGACGCCAAGGCCGCCGGAGCCACCTCCGCCGCCGGTGCCACCCCCGCCACCGGCGCGGTGACACTGGACATGCCCTTCGACACCGGCGGCCAGAACGGCAAGGGCGTCGTACGGGTCGAACTCGACCCCGCCCGGGTCGGCGCCAACGACCTGCACCTCTACGTCCAACGCCCGGACGGAACCGCCTTCGACATCCCCGAGGTGAAGGTGGCCCTCACCCAGAAGGCCAAGGACATCGGGCCCCTGCCCGTCGCGCCCGACCACATCACCACCGGCCACTGGTCGGCCAGCGGAGTACAGATCCCGATGGCCGGAGACTGGGAAGTCGCCGTCACCGTACGGACCTCCGACATCAACCAGATCACCCTCACCAAGAACGCGCAGATCGGCTGAACCGCACCATGGCAGACCAGTCCATCCCGGAGGCCCGGAACCCCGAGACGACCCGCAAGGCGACCGACGGACCCGGACCGCTCGACTCCGACGGCACCACCGCTCCCGAGGGCATCTCACGGCGGCGGCTGCTGGGCACCGCCGGTGCCACCGGGCTCGTCCTCGGCGCGGCGGGCGCCGCCGCGGGCCACGCCGCCGCACCCTCCTCCGCCGCCACGCCCCTCACCTCACTCGGCAGTGAGCGGGCAATGTTTCACGGGAAACATCAGCCCGGCATCACCACCCCCATGCAGGCACGCGGCCACCTCGTCGCCTTCGACCTCGCGGCGGGCGCCGGCCGCAAGGAAGCCGCCGCGCTGCTGCGCCGCTGGTCCGACACGGCTCGGCGGCTGATGGCGGGCGAGCCTGCCGGGACCCGGGACACCGACGTGGCCCGGGACGCCGGCCCCTCCGCGCTGACCCTCACCTTCGGCTTCGGCCACAGTTTCTTCGGCCGGACCGGGCTGGAGGAGCAGCGCCCGGTGGCGCTCGACCCGCTTCCCGACTTCTCCTCGGACCACCTCGACAAGAACCGCAGCAACGGCGACCTGTGGGTGCAGATCGGCGCCGACGACGCCCTGGTGGCCTTCCACGCCCTGCGCGCGATCCAGCAGGACGCGGGGACAGCCGCCCGTATCCGCTGGCAGATGAACGGCTTCAACCGCTCGCCCGGCGCCACCGCCCACCCCGTGACCGCCCGCAACCTCATGGGCCAGGTCGACGGCACCCGCAACCCGAAGCCCGCCGACGCCGACTTCGACAAGCGGATCTTTGTGCCGGAGGCGCCCGGGTCGGGGCAGGGCGGACCGGCCTGGATGGCGAACGGCTCCTACGTCGTCGTACGCCGCATCCGCATGCTCCTCGACGACTGGGAGAAACTGTCACTCAAGGCCCAGGAGGACGTCATCGGGCGCCGCAAGTCCGACGGGGCACCGTTGTCCGGAGGGAGCGACGCCACCGAGACGACGGAGATGGACCTTGAGAAGACGGACGGCTCCGGGAAGCTCGTCGTTCCGATCAACGCCCACGCCCGGATCACCCGCCCCGACCAGAACGGCGGCGCGGCCATGGTCCGCCGCCCCTTCTCGTACCACGACGGCTTCGACGCCGACGGCGTCCCGGACGCCGGGCTGCTCTTCATCTGCTGGCAGGCCGATCCGCTGCGGGGCTTCGTGCCCGTGCAGCGCAAGCTGGACCGGGGCGACGCGCTGTCGCAGTTCATCCGGCACGAGGCGAGCGGCCTGTACGCGGTACCGGGCGGGGCGTCGGAGGGAGAGTACGTGGGGCAGCGGCTGCTGGAGGGGTGAATCCGGCGGCGAATCACCCCGCGGAGGGGCTGGGGCGCGACGCGTGAGCCTGGCATCCCCGGGCCCATTAGGGTGAGGACATGCCAGCCAGTTACGCGTATCTCGGCCCCGAAGGCACCTTCACCGAAGTCGCCCTGCGCACCCTCCCGGAGACGGCGACCCGGGAACTGGTCCCGTACGTCTCCGTGCAGTCCGCGCTCGACGCGGTGCGCACCGGCGAGGCCGAGGCCGCGTTCGTGCCGATCGAGAACTCCGTCGAGGGCGGCATCACCACCACCCTGGACGAGCTGGTCGCCGGCCAGCCGCTGATGATCTACCGCGAGGTGCTGCTCTCCATCACCTTCGCGCTGCTGGTCCGCCCCGGCACCAAGCTGTCGGACGTCAAAACGGTCACCGCCCACCCGGCCGCCCAGCCCCAGGTGCGCAACTGGCTCAAGACGCACCTCCCGGATGCCGCCTGGGAGTCGGCCGCCTCCAACGCGGACGGCGCCCGCCTGGTGCAGGAGGGTCGGTACGACGCGGCCTTCGCCGGCGAATTCGCCGCGGAGCGCTACGGCCTCGAGGTGCTGGAGGCCGACATCCACGACGCGGAGAACGCCCAGACCCGCTTCGTGCTGGTGGGCCGCCCGGCCCGGCCCGCGGCACCGACCGGCGCGGACAAGACCTCCGTCGTGCTGTGGCAGCGCGACGACCATCCCGGCGGCCTGCGCGACCTGCTGGGCGAGTTCGCCACCAGGGGCGTCAACCTGATGCTGCTCCAGTCCCGGCCCACCGGTGCCGGCATCGGCAATTACTGCTTCTGCATCGACGCCGAGGGGCACATCTCCGACCGGCGGGTGGCCGATGCGCTGATGGGCCTGAAGCGGTCCTGTCTCCAGGTGCGCTACCTCGGGTCGTACCCGCGGGCGGAGGTCGAGCCGGCCGACGCGGACGCGCTGCGGCCGGGCACCTCGGACGAGGCGTTCGTCGCGGCGGCGGACTGGGTGGCCCGCTGCCAGGACGGCCGGTTCTGATCACCGGGCCTATCGGCTGATTTTCCTCGGTCCGCCCGTTGTCCACAGAAGTTATCCACAGGTCCTCTTCTCGACCTGGGGACAAGTCGACAACGAAACGGCATTCAGTCGACATATCCCCCTACAGGCCCCCTCTTCACCCACAGGAGCCCAGGTCACCCTTCGTCCACCTGTTTCTTGCACCCCATTCTCCGGAGTGACACCGGGTGCCCCGTTTCCACTCGAAAGTGGAGGCGTGGAGGGTTTGGGCAGTCCACCCTCCGGAATTGGGAATGATCACCTCCGTGAGTCCACAGATCTTTCGCACACCCTGTGGATAACTTTTCCGGACCGTGGATTCCTGTGGACAGCCGCGGCCCCAAGTCCCTTTCTGCACAAGCAAATCCGGTCAACAGGGTGCCCGGTGGCGCCTCGTTCCGGGGATGACGCAGCGCCTCATTGACCGGCCTCATCGACCGGTCGGACGGAACGTGAGGCCCGCGTCCGGCACTAGTGGGTCGAGACCCGACACCGCGCACCGGTAGCCTTGACCGCGTGATTGACCTTCGCCTGCTCCGTGAGGACCCCGACCGTGTGCGCGCGTCGCAGCGCGCCCGTGGAGAGGACGTCGCGCTCGTCGACTCCCTCCTGTCCGCCGACGAACGGCGCAGGTCGTCCGGCGTCCGCTTCGACGAGCTGCGCGCCGAGCAGAAGGGTCTCGGCAAGCTGATCGGCAAGGCCGCCGGGGACGAGAAGGCCGAACTGCTCAAGCGGGCCGAGCAGCTCAAGACCGACGTCAAGGCCGCCGACACCGAGCGCGACGCGGCCGACGCCGAGACTCAGGAGCTGCTCCAGCGGCTCGGCAACCTCGTCCACCCCGACGTGCCCGTCGGCGGCGAGGAGGACTTCGTCACGCTGGAGACGCACGGCACGCACCGCGACTTCGTCGCCGAGGGCTTCGAGCCCAGGGACCACCTGGAGCTGGGCCAGCTGCTCGGCGCCATCGACGTGGAGCGCGGCGCCAAGGTCTCCGGCTCGCGCTTCTACTTCCTGACCGGCGTGGGCGCCCTCCTGGAGCTCGCCCTGGTCAACGCGGCGATCGCGCAGGCCACGGCGGCCGGTTTCACGCCGATGCTGACCCCGGCGCTGGTGCGCCCGCAGTCGATGGCCGGCACCGGCTTCCTCGGCCAGGCCGCCCAGGACGTCTACCACCTCGACAAGGACGACCTGTATCTGGTCGGCACGTCCGAGGTGCCGCTCGCCGCGTACCACATGGACGAGATCCTGGACGCCGAGCGCCTCCCGCTGCGCTACGCCGGCTTCTCGCCCTGCTTCCGCCGCGAGGCGGGCTCGCACGGCAAGGACACCCGGGGCATCTTCCGCGTGCACCAGTTCGACAAGGTCGAGATGTTCTCCTACGTCCTCCCCGAGGACTCGCAGGCCGAGCACCAGCGCCTGCTGGAGTGGGAGAAGCAGTGGCTGACGTCGCTGGAGCTCCCGTTCCGGGTGATCGACGTGGCCTCGGCCGATCTGGGCTCTTCTGCCGCGCGCAAGTACGACTGCGAGGCCTGGATCCCGACCCAGGGCAAGTACCGCGAGCTGACCTCGACCTCGGACTGCACCGAGTTCCAGTCCCGTCGGCTGTCGATCCGTGTCCGCGAGGGCAAGAAGGTGCGCCCGCTGGCCACGCTCAACGGCACCCTGTGCGCCGTTCCCCGCACCATCGTGGCGATCCTGGAGAACCACCAGCAGGCCGACGGTTCGGTCCGCGTCCCCGAGGTGCTGCGCCCATACCTGGGCGGCCGGGAGGTCCTGGAGCCGGTGGCCAAGTGACTGACACCGGCACCGCCACGGTCCCCGGCACCGATGCCGCCGGGGGTTTCCCGTACCGGCTGGTCGCGACCGACCTCGACGGCACGCTGCTGCGCGGCGACGACACGATCTCGCAGCGCACCCGTGACGCGCTCGCCGCGGCCACCTCGGCGGGCGCGGCCCACATCGTGGTCACCGGGCGGGCGGTGCCGTGGACCCGGCACATCCTGGACGACCTCGGCTACGACGGGCTGGCCGTCTGCGGTCAGGGCGCGCAGGTCTACCACGCCGGGGAGCACCGGCTGCTGACCTCCGTAACCCTGGACCGGCAGCTGGCCGGGGTGGCACTGGCCAAGATCGAGGCGGAGACCGGCCCGCTGTACCTGGCGGCGAGCCGGGACGGCCTGGACGGCGACGTACTGGTCGGCCCCGGATACGAGGTCGGGGGCGACCTTCCCGCGCTGCCGTTCACCGACGCCTCGGACCTGTGGTCGGCACCGCTGAACAAGATCTACATCCAGCATCCGACCCTGTCGGACGACGAGCTGGCCGAGGTGGCCCGGCAGGCCGCCGGCGGCTTCGTCACGGTGACCATGGCTGGCGCGGGCGTCGTCGAACTGCTCCCCCTCGGTCTGTCCAAGGCGACCGGCCTCTCGCTGGCGGCACGCCGGCTCGGCCTGAAGGCCGCGGACACCATCGCATTCGGTGACATGCCCAATGACGTCCCTATGTTCGGCTGGGCGGCCCGGGGCGTGGCCATGGCCAACGCCCACGAGGAGCTGAAGGCGGTGGCCGACGAGGTGACGTCCTCCAACGACGAGGACGGCATCGCGGTGGTACTGGAGCGTCTGTCGGCCTGATCCCGGCCCGGCGGTGTTCCTCGTCGCGGCCCCGCACACGGTCCGGACGGCACCGGCGTCCCCGTCGGTCGGCCCACGCGGGGCATCCCGCGTGCTCGAAGCGGCCTTCCGTTGCGCCGGCGCCGTCCGGCCTCGTGCATCCCCCACAGTGCCGCTGCGGAGAGCCGGGCGCCACCGATTAAAAGCGGACGTACACCGCGTTACCGACGGCTCGCCACGCACCGGGCCGCCGCGGGCCGTCATCTCCCCACGGGCCACCGCGTCCCGGTACGGCTCCCCGCCCCGGGCCGGGCGGCGCGGTCACTCCTCCCCGGCGAGGGTCAGCGACCGCAGCTTCTGGCCGGCGTACCAGGTGGCGAGCACGGTCACCGCGGCGAGCAGCACCGTCGCGGTGGGCAGGCCGACGTCGGAGGTCACCAGGTTCCCGTCGGCGACCTTCTGGGCCACCGCCAGCGACCACTGCTGAACGCTCAGCGTGCGGGCCCCTGGCACCAGGGAGCCGAACAGGGCCTCCCAGACCAGGGCGTAGACGAGGCCGAAGACCACCGCGTGCCGGGACACTGTGCCCAGCAGCAGGAACAGGGCGGCGTAGGCGATGGAGGCGACCAGCGCGGCGATCGTGTAGGCGACGGCGACCTGCTGGCCGTTGCCGTTGAGGATCAGACCGGCGAGCAGCGTGGGCACGGCGGAGAAGACCATCGTCACGGCTATGGCGACGATCAGCTTGGTGAAGATGATCGTCGGCCGCTTGATCGGCTTCGACAGCAGGTACACCACCGAGCCGTCGTCGATCTCGGGGCCGATGGCGCCGGTGCCGGCGATGACGCCGATGATCGGCACCATGGTGGCGAGGGCGAACCCGCCCAGCACGTCCGCGGCGGTCTGGTCGTCGGCTCCGGCGAGGGCACGCACGGCGACGGCGATGACGAGCAGCAGCAGGGGGAGCGCGCCGAGGATGAGGGCCCGGCGGCGGCCGAGCAGGGCCCGGTAGGTGAGCCGGGCGACTGTGGGGTCGTACATTCTTCGGCCTCCTACGCCGCGACGAGATACGAGAAGACGGACTCGAGGGACTCGTCGGAGGGCGAGACCGTGAGGAGTCGGATGCCGTGGTCGCGGGCGACCTTCGGCAGCAGGGCCGTGAACCGGCCGAAGTCGACGGCCTGGATGCGCAGGGCGCCCTCGGCGAGGTCGATCTCGATGCCGGACGTCGACGGGTCGGCGATCAGCGCTGCCGCGAGGGCCCGGTCGTCGCTGGAACGCACCAGGTAGCGGTGGGGCCGGTCGGTCATCAGGCGGCGGATCTTGCGGAAGTCGCCGCCGGCGGCGTGGCGTCCGGCGACGATGACCTCGATGTGCCAGGCGAGTTGTTCGACCTCTTCGAGGATGTGCGAGGAGAAGAGCACGGTGCGGCCCTCGTCGCCCATGCGCCGCAGCAGGTCCATGAGCTGCATGCGCTGGCGCGGGTCCATGCCGTTGAACGGCTCGTCGAGCAGGAGCAGCGACGGCTGGTGGACCAGGGCGGAGGCCATCTTCACGCGCTGGCGCATGCCCTTGGAGTAGGTGGCGATCTTGCGGTCCTGGGCGTAGGCCATCTCCACCGTGGCCAGCGCCTCGTCGGCCGCCTTGGCACCCAGGCCGTGCAGCTCGGCGTTGGCGAGGACGAACTCGCGGCCGGTGAGGAAGTCGTACATCGCCTCCCGCTCGGGCACGATGCCGATGTGCTTGTAGATGTCCTCGTTGCGCCAGACCGGCTGGCCGTCGAGGGTGACGCTGCCGGTGGAGGGGGCGAGGAAGCCGCCCATCATGTTGATGAGGGTGGACTTTCCCGCGCCGTTGGGGCCGAGCAGGCCGGTGACGCCGGGGCCGATCGTCATGGTGATGTCGTTGACGGCGACCACGTTGCCGAACCAGCGGGAGACGTGGTCGATGTTGAGCGTGGTCACAGTCCCACCTTCTGGTAGCGGCGCATCAGCAGGCCGTAGGCGCCGGCGATCAGGCCGAGGGTGACGAGGACGTAGACGGCGCCCTCACCGTTGCTCGGGCCGACCCCGCCGGGGAAGGCCGAGGTGGCGCCCAGGAAGGCGGACTGCACTCCGTCGATGAGGGTGATCGGCGAGAACAGGCCTATCCAGGCGACGGCTCCGGCGCTGCCCTGGACGTCGGCGATGGCCTGGAGCGTGGAGACCGCGCCGTAGGTGATGGTCAGGACGGCGATGACGGCCGCGATGCCGAAGCCGCGGCGCGGGGTGACCGATGCCACGACCAGGCCGAGGCCGGCGAAGAGCAGGGAGAGCAGTGCCACGGAGACCAGTCCCTGGGCGAACCCCTTGGTCTGGTCCGCGAAGTCGAGTTTGGCGAGCAGCGCGCCCACGTAGAGCACCAGCAGGGGTGCAGCGGTGAGGATGAAGAGGGCGGAGGCCAGCGAGGCGTACTTGGCGCGGACGTAGTCGGAGGTCTCGATCGGCCGCGAAAAGTACAGCGGTACGGTCTTGAAGCGCAGGTCGCGGGAGACGGACTGCGGGGCCTGGGCCGCGACGTAGAGGCTGATGACGGCCTGCAGGACGATCGCGTAGCGCGTGTAGTCCACGGGCAGGTCGTCGGCCTTGGTGGCGACGGCGACCGCGACCATGATGCCCGCCGGGAGGCACATCACCACGAACAGCAGCATCGGCAGCACCTTGGACTTGGCCGAACGGCCGAGACCGTAGGCGCCGCGCAGGGACTGCGAGTACAGCGAGCGACGGGCGTAGGCGCGGCCGAGACGGGGGCCGTCGTAGCTGCGGTAGCCGATGTTGTGGATGCGGGTCTGGTCACCCGGAACCGTGGCTGTGGGCTGTTCAGCTGCCATGGCCGACCGCCTCCTTCCGTGCTGCGTCGTTGTCGGTGAAGACCTCCGAGATGTGATGCCGGCGTTGCTCCATGCGGACCAGGCCGAGGCCGAGGTCGGCTATGACGTCCCGGACCAGGTCGTAGGTCTCCTCGCCCGCCGCGGTGAGCAGCAGGACGTGACCGGCACCGGGCAGACCGCTGCCGTCCTGGACGGTCACCCCGCGCGCTTCGAGCGCGTCGCGCACCGCTCGCGTGCCGTCGGGGTGTTCGTCGGTGTCGGTGACCTCGATGGCGAGGGTGGTGGTGGTCTGGGTGAAGTCCGTGGTGGAACTGGAGCGCAGCAGCTTGCCCCCGTCCACGACGACGACGTGGTCGCAGGTGCGTTCCAGTTCGCCCAGCAAGTGGGAGGTGACCAGGACGGAGATGCCGAAGTCGGTGTGGATGCGGCGGATGAGGCCGAGCATCTCGTCGCGGCCGACCGGGTCGAGGCCGTTGGTCGGCTCGTCGAGGAAGACCAGCTGGGGGTCGTGGACGAGGGCCTGCGCGAGCTTCACGCGCTGCTTCATGCCCGTCGAGTAGCCGCCGATGGGGCGGTAGCGCTCCTCGTACAGGCCGACGTGGCGCAGGGTGTCGGCGGTGCGCTCGCGGGCGGCGGTGGGCGGCAGGCCGGACATGCGTGCCATGTGGACGACGAACTCGGTGGCCGAGACGTCGGGTGGCAGGCAGTCGTGTTCCGGCATGTAGCCGACCCGCTCGCGGATGTCGGCGCCCTTGGTGGCGACATCGAGTCCGAGCACTTCGGCCCGGCCCTCGGTGGCGGGAGACAGACCCAGCAGGATCTTGATCAGAGTGGACTTGCCGGCGCCGTTGGCACCGACGAGTCCGGTCACACCGGGTCCGACGTCCACGGAGAGCCGGTCGAGCGCGGTCACCCGGGGGAACCGCTTGCTCAGGCTTTCGGTCGCGATCACAGTCACATCCACGACAGTAGTGACGGGCGCCACTGCGGTCGTCAGACCGCAGAGCCGTCTTCGCGTCAGACTCGAGTAGTACGGGCCCGTAGGGGTTGCCGTACCTGAGAGCCACCGGGTGGCCTTCCACGACCGCGCAAGCCGCTCTGCCGACCACCCTATTGACGTTCGGTCTAACAACTGGGAGATTCGGCGGCGTCGTGTTACGCGCGAGTAGCACGGTCGGAGGGACCGCGGCGGGACGGGGGTCCACCACCGGCACCGGCCACCGAAGAGCAAGCACCTTCGGGCCGGACGACGATCTGCCGCACGAGCGGCGCTGGGCGGAGGAGACATGACGGTGCTGAACGGCGGGCGAGAGCGCTGGGTGCGCACGGGCGGGGTCGAGCTGTGCGTCGTGGAGCTGGGCGATCCCCGGCAGCCCACGGTCGTCCTGGTGCACGGCTACCCGGACAGCAAGGAGGTCTGGTCCGAGGTCGCCGCCCGCCTGGCCGGCCGCTTCCACGTGGTCCTCTACGACGTCCGCGGCCACGGCCGGTCCACCGCGCCGAGCCCGCTGCGGGGCGGGTTCACGCTGGAGAAGCTGACGGACGACTTCCTGGCCGTGGCCGACGCGGTCAGCCCGGACCGCCCGGTGCACCTGGTGGGCCACGACTGGGGGTCGGTGCAGTCCTGGGAGTTCGTCACGGTCAGGCGCACCGAGGGCCGCATCGCTTCCTTCACCTCGATGTCCGGCCCCTCCCTGGACCACTTCGGGCACTGGATCAACCAGCGCCTCAGGCGGCCCACCCCGCGCCGGGTGGGACAGCTCCTCGGCCAGGGCGCCAAGTCCTGGTACGTCTACCTGCTGCACACGCCGGTGCTTCCCGAGTTGGCCTGGCGCGGACCTCTCGGCAAGCGCTGGCCGGGCATCCTGGAGCGCGTCGAGAAGGTGCCGGGCGGCGACTACCCGACCCCGTCCCTGCCGTCGGACGCGGCCCACGGGGCGTGGCTGTACCGGGACAACGTCCGGCCCCGGCTGCGCAGGCCGCGTGAGGACGCCTACGCACACGCACCCGTGCAGCTCGTCACTCCCCTCGGCGACGCGTTCCTGTCGGAGCGGCTCTACGACGGACTGGAGCGGTGGGCACCGCGGCTCACCCGGCGCACGCTGCCCGCGAAGCACTGGGTGCCGCGCACCCAGCCGGACCGGCTGGCGGACTGGATCACTGAGTTCGTCACCGCCACCGAGGACGGCCGCTCCGAGACCGCTGCGCGCGGGAAGTACGCGGACCGCTTCGGCGGGCAGCTCGTCCTGGTCACCGGTGCGGGCAACGGCATCGGGCGGGCGACGGCGCTGGCGTTCGCCGAGGCCGGTGCGCGCGTGGTGGCCGTCGACCGGGACGCCGAGGCCGCCGACCGGACCGCGGAGCTGTCCCGGCTGATCGGTGCGCGCGCCGCCCGGGCGGAGGCCGTGGACGTCTCCGACGGGCAGGCCATGGAGAAGCTGGCGGCGAGGGTCGCCGCCGAGCACGGCGTGGTGGACGTGCTGGTGAACAACGCGGGGATCGGACTGTCCGGCTCCTTCTTCGACACCACGCCGGAGGACTGGAAGAAGGTCCTCGACGTCAACCTGTGGGGCGTGATCCACGGCTGCCGTCTGTTCGGCCGGCAGATGGCCGAACGCGGGCAGGGCGGGCACATCGTCAACACCGCCTCGGCGGCCGCCTTCCAGCCCTCCCGGGCGCTCCCCGCCTACGGCACCTCCAAGGCGGCCGTACTGATGCTGAGCGAGTGCCTGCGCGCCGAGCTGGCCGGCCAGGGGATCGGCGTCACGGCGATCTGCCCCGGCCTGGTCAACACCAACATCACCTCCACGGCGCACTTCGCGGGGGTGGACGCCGAGGAGGAGACACGCCGGCAGCAGCGCGCTGCCCGGCTGTACGGGGCGCGCAACTACCCGCCGGAAAAGGTGGCGGACGCCGTCCTGGAGGCGGTCGTCCGCAACCGGGCCGTGGTGCCGGTGACGCCGGAAGCGTGGGGCGCCCATCTCATGTCCCGCCTCGCCCCGGGGGCGTTGAGGCGCCTAGCTCGTGTGAAGCCGCCTCTCTAGTTTCCACAGGCCGCCCCAACCAGCCTGTGGATAGCCGGACTTGTCTGTGAATCAAACCTCGCAGGCAATAATCTTTCGCGTGCCGCGCGCCTCACCAGGCAGGCTGGTGCCATGCAACAGGAACGTTCGGTGAAGGTGTCCAAGTACCTGTCGAAGCACCTGCGCCACCAGCCCGAGAGGCTCGGGCTCACGCTCGACGAGGGCGGCTGGGTCGAGATCGACACGCTGATCGCCGCGGCGGCCGCACACGGCTTCCGTGTCACCCCCGACGAGCTGCACCACGTGGTCGCCACCAACGACAAGAGGCGCTTCGCCGTCGACGGCACCCGTATCCGCGCCAGCCAGGGACACAGCATCGACGTGGATCTGGGACTCCCCTCGGCGACCCCGCCGCCGTATCTCTTCCACGGGACCATTGCCCGCCACCTGGAGGCCATCCGCGCCGAAGGCCTGCGGCCCATGAACCGGCACGACGTGCACCTCTCGCCCGACCGCGCGACCGCGACCCGGGTCGGAGCCCGCCGCGGCCGGCCAGTCGTCCTCCGGGTGGACGCCGCCGCCATGCACCGCGCCGGACACGTCTTCCACGTCAGCGCGAACGGGGTCTGGCTGACGAAGGCCGTGCCGTCCCGCTACCTGCGCTTTCCCCCTCCGCACTGACCCCGCATGATCGAGGGCATGGAGCACCTCCCCACCACCCAGTCCGCCGTCACCGCCCTCCGCGCCATCGCCGAGGAGTACGCGCTGGAGATCGAGGTCACCGACGACATCGGTGCCGACCAAACCTCCCGCCGCAGTGCCGCGGGCGTGGGGGTGACCACCGACGCCGACGGCTCCCTCCCGCACGAGGCGTTTGTCGAGTTCGGCGGCGTTCCCCGGGTGAGCGTCCGGCTCTTCCCCGAGGACGACGCCCTGATCACCGTCGAGAACGTGGAGTGCCCCGACGTCCCACATGACGAGGTGCCCGCCTTTCTGCGCTCCGTCTTCGACGACCACGCCTTCGTCAAGGGGCGCCGCTTCCCGCCCGGGTACCACCTGATCGTGCCGCTGCCTGGTGACCGCACTCACCGGGAGTACGTGCCGATGATCTTCCTCAGCCCGTGGCTGAGCAGTCGCGTACGGTGACGCCGGAGGGGCCGTTTCACGTGAAACCGGAGACGGCCGCATAGTCTCGAAGACATGACCCTTCGCCTGAGCACCGTGATCCTCCCCTACCGCCGCTGGCACGAGGGCGGCCGTTCGACCTGGACGCGGGCGGAGCAGCTCGGCTTCCACACCGCGTACACCTACGACCACCTCTCCTGGCGCAGCTTCCGGGACGGCCCCTGGTTCGGTGCCGTACCCACCCTGACGGCCGCCGCGGTCGTGACCGAGCGGTTGCGTCTGGGCACCCTGGTCACCTCGCCGAACTTCCGGCACCCGGTGACGCTCGCCAAGGAGCTGATCTCCCTCGACGACATCTCCGGCGGGCGGATCACCCTCGGCATAGGAGCCGGCGGCACGGGATTCGACGCCACGGCGCTGGGCCAGGAGCCGTGGACGCCGCGTGAGCGGGCGAACCGGTTCGGCGAGTTCCTGCCGCTGCTCGACCGGCTGCTGACCGAGGACGCCGTGTCGTACGAGGGTGACTTCTACTCGGCACACGAGGCACGCAACATCCCGGGCTGTGTACAGCGCCCCCGGCTGCCCTTCGCGGTGGCCGCGACCGGCCCGCGGGGACTGGCGCTCGCCGCACGGCACGGACAGGCGTGGGTGACCACCGGCGACCCGAAGCTGTTCGAGAACGGCACCCCCGAGCAGTCCGACCGGGCCTTGCGACAGCAGGCCGACCGACTGGCCGACGCCTGTGCCGCGATCGGCCGCGAGGTGGGCGGGCTGGACCGGGTCCTGCTCACCGGCTTCACCCCGGAGCGCAACCGCCCGCTGCAGTCCGTGGACGCCTTCGTGGACTTCGCCGGGCGCCACCAGGACCTGGGTTTCACCGAGCTTGTCGTCCACTGGCCGATCGCCGACTCCGACTTCGCCGCGGACGAGAAGGTCTTCGAGCGGATCGCCATGGAGACCTCCTCGCAGTTGAAGGGGTGAAAGAGGCGAGGGAGGTCCGCGCGTGAGAGCCGTAGCTCACATATGTGCGGACCCTCGCACGGGCGTGCACGCATATGCGTGACAATGACCGGGTGACCTCAGCGACCCGAAAGCCCGAGCCCCCGGCCGCCGCCACTCGCCCGCGGCTCATCGCCACCGACCTCGACGGCACCCTGCTGCGCGACGACAAGTCGGTCTCCCCGCGCACGGTCGCCGCCCTGGCCGCCGCGGAGAAGGCGGGCATCGAGGTCTTCTTCGTCACGGGCCGTCCCGCCCGCTGGATGGACGTCGTCAGCGCCCACGTACACGGGCACGGCCTCGCCATCTGCGGCAACGGCGCCGCCGTGGTCGACCTGCACGGCGGCCCGGGCACGCACGGGTTCGTGAAGGTCCGAGAGCTGCCGCGGGAGAACGCGCTGGACGCCGTGCGGCTGCTGCGCCAGGCGGCGCCCGGCACGGTGTACGCCGTCGAGCAGACGTACGGCTTCCACCAGGAGCCGGCCTATCCGAAGCTGCACATGGAGGTGCCCGACGACCTCCTGCCCGCCGAGGAGATCCTGGCACCGGGCGGTCGCGCCGCCGCCGAACCCGTCCTCAAGATCCTTGCCTTCCACCCGGAGCTGGACCCCGACGCCTTCCTCACGCTGGCCCGCCTCGCCCTCGGCGACCGCGCCAACGTCACCCGGTCCAGCCCCAGCGCCCTGCTGGAGATCAGTGGTCCGGACGTCTCCAAGGCCAGCACGCTCGCCCTGTGTTGCGCCGAGCGCGGCATCTCGCACGAAGAGGTCGTGGCCTTCGGCGACATGCCGAACGACGTCGAGATGCTCACCTGGGCGGGGCGGTCGTACGCGATGGGCAACGCGCACCCCGACGTGGTCGCCGCCGCCTCGGGGCGGACGGTCGCCAACAACGACGACGGAGTGGCCGTCGTGATCGAGCGGATGCTGGCGGACCTGCCCTGATGCCCCGCATCACGTCCGGTGCCGTCACCACAGTGGCACGCCGTGTTCCGACAGCCATGGCACCGGGTCGAGCGCCGAGCCCATCTCCGGGGTGACCCGTACCTCGAAGTGCAGGTGGGGTCCGGTGGAGTTGCCCGTGGTGCCGGACTGCCCGATCCACTGCCCGGCCTCGACCCGGTCGCCCTGATCGACGGCGACGGCGGCGAGGTGGGCGTACTGCGTGTAGTAGCCGCCCGCGTGCTGGATCACGACGTGGATGCCGAAGGCGCCGCCGCAGGAGACCTTCAGGACCCGCCCCGCGCCGACCGACCGCACCGGTGTCCCGACCGGGACCGCGAAGTCCTGGCCGGTGTGCCGGTTCGCCCACCGCGACCCGCCGCTGCCGAACGACGCGGACAGCTCGTAGGTCTCGACCGGTGCCACCCAGGCCGGGCCGGCGGGCAGGTCCGGCTGGTCGAGACGGACCGCGCCGGGGCACGAGCCGGCCGCGACGGAGGAGTCCGCCTGCCCCTCCAACTGTTCCCGCGCCGCCTCCAGCTTGCTCTCGATCTTCTTCTTCAGCCGCACCAGCTCGGCTCGGCGCTTGTCCAGCGCCTGCCATGCCGCCTGTGCCTTGGCCTCGTCGGCGACGAGCCGTGCCTCGGCCCGCAGGTTCTCGCCGATGGCCCGGTCGACGGCCCGATTCGCGCGGGACACGGCCCGCTGACCGCGCATCAGCTCGTCGGGGTTCTCGGCGAGCAGCATCCTCGCCGTGAGCGGCAGCCCACCGCCGTCGCGGTACTGAGCACGGGCGATGCGGCCGAGGTCCTCGCGCATGGCGTCGGTTTTCCGCCGCTGCGCGTCGAGCAGCCGCTCGTACTCCAGGGCCTTCGCGCGTTGGGTCTCGGCCGCGCGCCGCCCGTCCTCGTACTGGCGGGTGGCCGTCGCCGCGTCCTGGTACAGGCGCGCCACCTGCGGGCCGAGGGCGGTAGCGGATCCACCGTCCGCGTCCGTGCCGTCGGTGGGGCGGGCCGCGAGCAGCGCGAGTGCGCACAACAGCGCCGGAACGAGCAGCGGGCGTCGGCGGGATGAGCGCATGTCAGCGATCGTGGACCGGCGCAGGGCGCGAGGTCTCGTTCATGTCGTACGAGTGGGGGACCCGTTGCTGCACACGGATCAGTGCCGCTGCTGCACATGGGGCAACACGGCGCCGGCTTCACTCAGTACGGCGCTTCCCACAGCACCGTCGTGCCAGTGCCGTCCGCCCCGATGCCCGGCCCGAGCCGACTGGTGCCGCCCACGGCCTCTGCTCGGCGCTCCAGATTGCGCAGGCCGCTGCGCCGGCCGCCCTCCGGAATGCCGACCCCGTCGTCCGCGACGGTCAGCCGGACGCCGGGCCTGCCGTCCCGCAGGGTCACCGAGGCGTCCACGACCACCTCGATCCGGCCCGCGTGGGCATGCCGGAAGGCGTTGGACAGGGTTTCGCGCAGCGCGGCGATGAGGTTCTTGGCGGTCAGGTCGCCGACGGCGGTGTCGACCGGGCCGACGAACCGGTGCGCCGGCGTGAAGCCCAGCGGTGCGGCGGCCATGGTGATCTCGCGCAGTACACGGGAGCGCAGTCCTGCGGGCGCCTCGGCCGGCTGCTGGAGCGCGAAGATCGCCGATCGGATCTCCTGGATGGTGACGTCGAGTTCCTCGACGGCCCCGCCGACCCCGTCGCGCACTTCCGGCACGGCCGACCTGCGCTGGGCGCTCTCCAGCATCATTCCCGTGGCGAACAGTCGCTGGATGACGAGATCGTGCAGGTCCCGGGCGATTCGGTCCCGGTCCTCGTACACGGCGAGCCGTTCCCGGTCGCGCTGAGCCTCGGCCATCGTGAGCGCCAGTGCCGCCTGTGAGGCGAACCGCTCGCCGAGCGCCCGCTCCGTCCGGGTGAACGGGCGGTCCCCCCGGGACCGGGGCAGGACGAGGCCACCCAGGACCTTCCCGTCCCGGCACAGCGGCACCAGCATGACCGGCCCGTAGGAGCGCGCCGGTCCGGCCTCCAGGCGGGGGTCGGTGGCGGCGTCGTCCACGAACACGGGCCGTCCGGAGAGCAGTTCCGCCACCATGCCGTTCTCCGGCGGGAGGACGGTGCCGAGGGCGTTCGTGGGGTGCGGTGCGTCGACGGCCGCGATCTCCAGGCCGCCCCCGTCGGCCGGCAGCAGTACGAACCCGGCGGCAGCCCCGGACAGGCGGCGGGCCTGCTCAGCGACGGTCTGCAGGGCATCGTCGGTGTCACCGCCCGCGAGCAGGGCGGTGGTGACGGCGACCGACCCGTCGATCCAGCGCTCCCGCTGCTGAGCGGCTTCGTGCAGTCGCGCGTTGCCGATGGCGATTCCGGCCTCCGCGGCCAGCACCCGGACCATGGCGAGGTCGTGGTCGTCGAAGGGCTCGCCCGCGTGTTTGTCGGTCAGGTAGAGGTGGCCGAAGATCTCGCCCTGCACGCGGATGGGGACTCCCAGGAAGCCGCGCATCGGCGGGCGGTGCTCGGGGAAGCCACGGGAACGCCGGTCCTCGGGCACGTCGGTCGGCCGGACCGGTTCGGAACCCCTGATCAGCGCGCCTAGCAGGCTCTTCCGGTCGTCCGGGCGGTGGCCGATGCGCCGGGCGGCGGTCACGTCGTCGAGGCCGTGGTGCACGAAGTCGGCGAGGCCGTCACCGTCCTCGTCGACGACGCCAATGGCCGCGTACCCGGCGTGCGCCAGGTCGGCGGCCGTCTCGCAGATCCGGTGCAGCGTGGTGTGCAGCTCCAGGCCGCTGCCGACGGACCGCATCGCGTCCAGCAGTTTCGGCACCCGGGCCAAGAGTTCGGCCGAGGCCTCCGGGCGGGACGGCAACGAGCCGGGAGGCGGTGCTGGGGGCATGCCCCGAGCCTAATGAGACCTTTTTATTCAGGAAAGTCGGATTCCAGGGTTTCTTTCCGAAACCGCGGCCGGAACCGTGACCGGGCCGGCTCGGCCGGTCATCTCGCCGTCACCAGCAGCTCCGCCGCCGCCTCCCGCCCGGCCATCTCCTGCAGCGGTCCCGGAACGGCCGCCAGCTCCGCGTAGGTACCCCGCTGCACGACCCGGCCCCGGTCCAGGACGATCACCTCGTCCACGGCCCGCAGTCCGGCCAGCCGGTGCGTGATCAGCAGGGTCGTACGGCCCTCGGTCGCGGCCAGCAGATCGGTGGTGAGCGCGTCGGCCGTCGGCAGGTCGAGGTGTTCGGCGGGCTCGTCCAGCACCAGGACGGGGAAGTCGGCGAGCAGCGCCCGGGCCAGGGCCAGCCGCTGGCGCTGGCCACCGGACAGCCGGGCCCCGTGCTCACCGACCAGCGTGTCCAAGCCGTCGGGCAGGCTGTCGGCCCACTCCAGCAGCCGGGCCCGCGCCAGCACGTCGCGCAGCTCGCCCTGAGTGGCGTCCTTCCTGGCCAAGAGCAGGTTCTCGCGGACCGAGCTGTCGAAGAGGTGCGCGTCCTGGGCGCACAGCCCGACGAGCCGCCGCACGGCGTCGCCGACCAAGGCGTAGGCGTCGACACCGGCCAGCGTGTAGGAGCCGGCGTCCGCGTCGAGGAAGCGCAGCAGGACCTGGGCCAGGGTCGTCTTGCCGGACCCGGACGGTCCGACCACGGCGACACGGCGGCCCTCCGCCAGGGTCAGGTCCAGCTCCGCCAGCGCGTCCCCGTCCTGCCCGGCGTGACGCGCGGACAGCCCCTTGAGGACCAGCGGGAACGGCGAGGTGGGCGCCTGTCGGGGCGTCTCCGGCTCCCGCACCGGCTCCGGGGCGTCGAGCACCTCGTACACGCGCTCGGCGCTCCGGAGCACGCGCTGGCGGTACTGCACTGCGAGCGGCAGGCCGAGTACGGCCTCGAAGGCGGCCAGCGGGGTCAGGACGACGACGGCCAGGGCCACCCCGGCGAGCCGGCCGTCGGCGACCGCCTGGACCCCGACGAGGGCGGCACCCGCGACGGTCACGCCGGAGACGAGCGCGGTGAGTCCGTCGCCCAGCGCGGTGGCGGTGGCAGCCCGCGAGGCGATCGAGGTGAGGGCGCCGTCGGCCCGCCGCGCCTCGGCGGCACGCCCGGCCAGGGCACCGGCGACGGTCAGCTCGGCGGTGCCGGTGAGCAGGTCCGTCACCCGGGTGGCGAGTACGCCCTTGGCGGGGGCGAGCCTGCGCTCGGCGCGCCGTGCCACGGCGGCGGTGACCAGCGGGACACCGGCACCGGCAGCGAGCAGGCCGACCGCGAGCACGGCACCCGCCTCCGGCAGCAACCAGGCCGTGAAGCCCACCGACGCGGCGGAGACGATCAGGGCGCCGCCGGCGGGCAGCAGCCAGCGCAGCCAGTAGTCCTGCAGGGCGTCGACATCGGCGACGAGCCGGGACAACAGGTCGCCCCGGCGGCTGCGGCGCAGCCCCGCGGGGGCCAGCCGCTCCACCCTGCGGTAGACGGCGACCCGTGTGTCGGCCAGCATCCGCAGCACGGCGTCGTGCGACACGAGCCGCTCCGCGTAGCGGAACACGGCCCGTCCGATGCCGAAGGCGCGCGTCGCCGTCACGGCCACCATCAGGTACAGCACCGGCGGCTGCTCGGAGGCGCGCGAGATGAGGTACCCGGAGGTCGCCATCAGGCCGACGGCGCTGCCGAGGGCCAGGGTGCCGAGCAGCAGCGCGAGTACCAGCCGACCGCTCCGGGCCCCGGACATGGCGCGGACCCTGGACAGCGCGCCTCCTCGGGCCCCCGGAGCACGCTCGGTGCGCCGAGGGGACTCGGCGACCGGCTCGTCGAAGGCGTCCGGGGCGGGCGGGCGCCTGCTTCCCCGCGCAGCGGCCGGCAGCCCGCCGGTGTCCGCGGAGGCGACGACGGCCGGCGCCTCCAGCCGCACCACCCGGTCGGCCACCTCCAGCAGTGCCGGCCGATGCACCACGAGCAGGACCGTTCGCCCCTGCGCCAGCCTGCGCACGGCGTCCACGACCTCGGCCTCGGTGGCCCCGTCCAGGGCCGCCGTCGGCTCGTCGAGCAGCAGCACCGGCCGGTCCGCGAGGAACGCCCGGGCCAGCGCGAGCCGCTGCCGCTGTCCGGCGGACAGACCGGTTCCGTCCTCCCCGAGGACCGTCGCCGTGCCCTCGGGCAGCGCGTCCACGAACTCCAGGGCACCCGCGTCCCGCAGCGCCCGCCGTACGGCGGTGTCGTCGGCGTCGGGCCGGGCCAGCCGTACGTTCTCCGCGATGGTGCCGGCATACAGGTGCGGATGCTGCGGCACCCAGGCGACCCGGGCGTGCCAGTCGGCCATGTCGAGGGAGGCGAGATCGACCCCGCCGATCCGGACCCGTCCGCCGGTCGGGGGCACGAAGCCGAGGAGGGCGTTCAGGAGTGTCGACTTGCCCGCCCCGCTGGGGCCGACGAGCGCCACCGCCTCTCCGGGTTCCACGGTGAAGCTGACGTCCGTGACGGCGTCCGCGGTGCGTTCCGGGTAGCGGACCGCCACGTCCTCGAAGGCCAGGGCGCCGTCCGCCGCCACCCGGGCGGTCCCCGATGCCGGTACGGGACGCTCCAGCACCTCGAAGATGTCCTCTGCGGCGGCGAGGCCCTCGGCCGCCGCGTGGTACTGCGCCCCCACCTGCCGCAGGGGCAGATAGGCCTCGGGTGCGAGGACGAGCACGACCAGGCCGTCGTACAGCGCCATGTCCCCGTGGACCAGGCGCATGCCGATGGTGACCGCGACGAGCGCCACGGACAGCGTGGCGAGCAGTTCCAGCGCGAAGGAGGACAGGAAGGCGATCCGCAGCGTCCGCATGGTCGCCCGGCGGTACTCGCCGGTGATGCGTTTGATCGACTCGGCCTGTGCCTTGGCCCGGCCGAAGACCTTCAGTGTCGGCAGCCCCACGACCACGTCCAGGAAGTGCCCGGACAGCCTCGACAGCAACCGCCACTGGCGGTCCATCCGGGACTGGGTGGCCCAGCCGATCAGCATCATGAAGATCGGGATGAGGGGCAGGGTGCCGACGATGATGGCCGCCGAGACCCAGTCCTCGGTGACGATGCGGGCCAGCACCGCGACCGGCACGACCACCGCGAGGCCGAGCTGCGGCAGATAGCGCGAGAAGTAGTCGTCGAGGGCGTCGACGCCCCGGGTGGCGAGCGCAACCAGCGATCCGGTCCGCTGGCCGCTCAGCCAGCCGGGGCCGAGCGCGGTGGCCCGTTCCAGCAGCCGGCCCCGCAGCTCCGACTTCACCGCGGCACTCGCCCGGTGTGCGGCCAGTTCGGTGAGCCAGCCCACCAGCGCACGCCCACAGGCGACGACCACCAACAGCAGGAGGGGGGTACGGAGTCCGGTGGCCGTCGTGCCGTGCTGGAAGGCGCCGACCACCACCTCGGCGATGAGCATCGCCTGCGCGACGAGTAAGCCGGCCCCGACGGCCCCCAGGGCGACGACGGCCGCCAGGAAGAGCCGGGTGGCGCGGGCGTACCGCAGAAGACGTGGATCGATGGGTTTCACGTGAAACAGGCCCTCCTGCCCCATGGGGTGCGTTCCAGCCGCGTTTCACGTGAAACACGGTGAACGCACCCCGCTGGACTCAGTGCGCGGCGTCGGCGAGGTGCTGGGTGCCTATGCGCTTGCGGAACACCCAATACGTCCAGCCCTGGTAGAGCAGGACGACCGGCGTGGCGATCACGGCCAGCCAGGTCATGATCTTCAGCGTGTAGGCGCTGGACGAGGCGTTGGTGACGGTGAGGTTCCAGTCCTCGTTCAGCGTGGACGGCATGACGTTCGGGAAGAGGGTCAGGAAGAGCATCGCCACGGCGGCCACGATGGTGACGCCGGACAGGGTGAACGACCATCCCTCACGCCCGACCTGGTTCGCTATCAGCGCGGCGACCAGGGCGGCGGCGGCCACCACCAGGGCGATGAGGCTCTTGGCGTCCCCGCTGTCGACCTGCGTCCAGAGCAGGAAGGCCAGGGCCTGCACGGTCGTGACCAGGCCGACGCGCAGCGCCAGGGTCCGCGCCCGCTCACGGATCTCACCGACGGTCTTGAGCGCGGTGAACACCGTCCCGTGGAAGGTGAACAGCGTCAGCGTCACCAGGCCGCCGAGGAGGGCGTACGGGTTGAGCAGGTCCCAGACCGAGCCGACGTACTCCAGGTTCCGGTCGATCTCCACGCCGTGGACGATGTTGCCGAAGGCCACGCCCCACAGGAAGGCGGGGATCAGCGAGGTCCAGAAGATCGCCGTCTCCCAGTTGCGCTGCCAGTTCTCCTCGGGCCGCTTGACGCGGTACTCGAAGGCGACGCCCCGGACGATCAGACAGACCAGGATGACCAGCAAGGGGAGGTAGAACCCGGAGAAGAGCGTGGCGTACCACTCGGGGAAGGCGGCGAAGGTGGCGCCACCGGCCGTGAGCAGCCACACCTCGTTGCCGTCCCACACGGGGCCGATGATGTTGATCAGCACCCGCTTCTCGGCCCGGTTCCGGGCGAGCAGCTTGGTGAGCACACCGACTCCGAAGTCGAAGCCCTCCAGGAAGAAGTAGCCGGTCCACAGGACGGCGATCAGGACGAACCAGACGTCGTGCAGTTCCATGACTGTGCAGCTCCCTCGGCCTAGTACGAGAAGGCCATCGGCTTGTCGGCGTCACGGAGATCGCCGCCGATCTTCGTGGGCGGGTTGAGGTCGGCCTCGGTCAGCTCGGGCGGTCCCGCCTTCACGTACTTCGCGAGGAGCTTGACCTCGATGACGGCCAGGACGGCGTACAGCAGGGTGAAGACGGACATCGAGGTGATGACCTCGGCGGTGGAGACACCGGGGGAGACCGCGTCGCGGGTCTGCATCACGCCGTAGACGACCCAGGGCTGCCGGCCCATCTCGGTGAAGATCCAGCCCCAGGAGTTGGCAATCAGGGGGAACGCCATCGTCCACAGCGCCAGCAGCCAGTAGATCCGCGAGAGCTTCACCCCGAGCGGCTTCTTCAGCAGCACGAGGTGCGGGACCTCGTCCTCCCCGGTGCGCAGGGCCGGTGGCAGCAGGAACCGCTTCCGGGTCAGCCACAGGCCCAGCAGGCCGAGGGAGAAGGACGCCATGCCGAAGCCGATCATCCAGCGGAAGCCCCAGTAGGCGACGGGGACGATGGGCTTGTAGTCACCGGGGCCGAACTGCTCCTGGAGTGCCTTGTTGGTGTCGTTGATGCCGGGCACGTAGGACTCGAAGTCGCTGTGGGCGAGGAAGGAGAGCAGTCCGGGGATCTCCAGGGCGACCTTGTTGTGCCCCGTGTCGACATCGCCGTAGGCGAACACCGAGAACGGTGCCGGCTGCTCGCCGTCCCACAGGGCCTCGGCGGCGGCCATCTTCATCGGCTGCTGCTCGTACATGACCTTGCCGAGGGTGTCACCGCTGACCGCGGTGAGCAGGCCACCGACGGCCAGGGTCATCAGGCCGAGTCGGAGCGAGGTCCGCATCACCGGAATGTGCTTCTTGCGCATCAGGTGGAAGGCGGCGATGCCGACCATGAAGGCGCCACCCGTGAGGAAGGCCGCCGAGAAGCTGTGGAAGACCTGGTTGAGGGTGGTGTTCTGGGTGAGAACCTGCCAGAAGTCGGTGAGTTCGGCGCGGCCCTTCTCCTCGTTGATGCGGTAGCCGACGGGGTGCTGCATCCAGGAGTTGGCCGCGAGGATGAAGTACGCCGACAGCAGGGTGCCGATCGAGACCATCCAGATGCAGGCCAGGTGGATCTTCTTGGGCAGCTTGTCCCAGCCGAAGATCCACAGCCCGATGAAGGTGGACTCGAAGAAGAACGCGATCAGCGCCTCGAAGGCCAGCGGGGCACCGAAGACATCACCGACGAAGCGGGAGTAGTCGGACCAGTTCATACCGAACTGGAACTCCTGCACGATGCCGGTGACGACCCCCATCGCGATGTTGATCAGGAAGAGCTTGCCCCAGAACTTGGTCGCCCTGAGGTACTTCTCCTTCTCCGTGCGAACCCAAGCGGTTTGCAGTCCGGCCGTGAGGGCGGCCAGCGAGATCGTCAGCGGGACGAACAGGAAGTGGTAGACGGTCGTGATGCCGAACTGCCATCGCGCCAGCGTCTCCGGCGCCAGAGCCATGTCCACGTCGTCACTCTCCTCACATCGCCACATCGCCGTGGTCAGCGGCATTTTGAGCGTGTTTGTCACACCCAACGCGGGCGCAACCGGGACACGCTTGTGAACGCGTTCACATTCACAAGCAATTATGACCTACTGCTTTTCGCCACCGGAAGGGGGGTCCCCTGTGACGTCAACCCCTTGGCAAGAACTTCAACATCTTGTTGAATTCGTGGCATGAACACCACGGACACACAGGAGCAATACGCACGGATACGCATCTCATGGCCGGCGGGTCACCTCACCGCGGCTCTCGAGGACACTCCCACCACGCAGGCGCTTCTCAAGGCCCTGCCACTCACCGCCTCCGCCCACACCTGGGGCGAGGAGGTGTACTTCGACACAGGTGTGTCGGTTTCACGTGAAACGGACGCGCGGCAGGTCGTCGAGCCCGGAACCGTCGCCTTCTGGACCGACGGCGACGCGCTGGCTCTTCCGTACGGACCCACACCGATCTCGCGAGACGACGAGTGCCGTCTCGCGAGCCCGTGCAACGTCCTCGGCCGCCTCGACGGTGACCCCCGCCGGCTGGCGACGGTGCGCGACGGCGACCCGGTACGCGTGGAGACGGTGGACTTCTGACGCCCACCACCCCGTCAGATCTCCTTGCGGAACGCTTCCGACACCTTCATGAAGATGTCGTTCGCCTCGCTCTCCCCGACCGTCACCCGCACACCCTCACCCGGGAACGGTCGTACGACCACGCCGGCCCGCTCGCACGCCTCGGCGAAGGCGAGCGTGCGCTCCCCCAGCCGCAGCCAGACGAAGTTGGCGTGGGTCTCCGGCACCGTCCAGCCCTGCGCGCGCAGCGCGTCGACCACGCGCGTGCGCTCGCACACCAGCGAGCCGACCCGGCCGATCAGCTCGTCCTCCGCACGCAGCGAGGCGATCGCCGCCTCCTGCGCGATCTGGCTGACCCCGAAGGGCACCGCCGTCTTGCGCAGCGCAGCCGCCACCGGCTCGTGGGCGATCGCGAATCCGACCCGCAGGCCGGCCAGGCCGTAGGCCTTGGAGAAGGTGCGCAGGACGCAGACGTTCGGCCGGTCACGGTAGAACTCCACGCCGTCCGGGACCTCGGCGTCGCGGATGAACTCGCGGTATGCCTCGTCCAGGACGACCAGCACGTCGCTGGGCACCCGGTCCAGGAACCGCTCCAGCTCGGCCCGCCGCACCACCGTGCCCGTCGGGTTGTTGGGATTGCAGACGAAGATCAGCCGGGTCCGGTCGGTGATCGCGTCCGCCATCGCGTCGAGGTCGTGCACCTCGCCCGGTGTCAGCGGCACCTGCACGGACGTCGCACCGCTGATCTGCGTGATGATCGGGTACGCCTCGAAGGAGCGCCAGGCGTAGATCACCTCGTCGCCGGGACCGGAGGTCGCCTGGATCAGCTGCTGGGCCACACCGACCGAGCCGGTGCCGGTGGCCAGGTGGGAGAGGGGCACGCCGAAGCGGTCCGACAGCTCGGCCATCAGCGACGTGCAGGCCATGTCCGGGTACCGGTTGAAGGAGGCGGCGGCCGCCGTCACCGTCTCCATCACTCCGGGCAGGGGCGGATAGGGGTTCTCGTTGGAGGACAGCTTGTAGGCCACCGGGCCGTCGGCCGCGGCGGGCTTGCCCGGCTTGTAGGTGGGAATCCCCTCCAGCTCGGCGCGCAGCTTGGGGTTCTTCTCGCTCACCGCAGTCCTCCTCATGACCACCACCGGCATCGAATACTTCTCACCTTATGAGGATTCGCCGCCGCTGCGTATAGGTGAGACCGGACCTCGTCCGGGTGCGACCGTGCCTCGTCCGTCACAGTGGCATCAGGGACACCAGCACACGAAGGCGCATGATTCGGGGGGCGCGCCGCACATATATCTACGCGCCGGTGGCTCGCGCCGTGGCGCGCATCCCTCGTGCAGGTGAGTTGAGACCTCTTCGCAACATCCGCCACCCCGCAGGCCCCCACTGGTCAACACGCCCGGTAATGGAATGAGCGAGCCCAACTACCTTGCTTTCCAAGAGCGTTAGCCGTAAATGATCATGCAGAAACGTGACTGTCAACGCGTGCATATGCGTCCGCACTACCCCACCCCATGAGCCCTACTATCGGCTCGCCATGACAGCAGCAGGGAAGCACCAGGTGAGCCGCGCGGAAACCTCACGTCGAGGCAGCCGGCCGGGCCGGGCGGGTATCAGGGACGTGGCCGCCGCCGCCGGAGTATCCATCACTACCGTCTCCGATGCCCTCAACGGCAAGGGCCGACTCCCGGATGCCACCCGGCGCCATGTGCGCGAGGTCGCCGACCGGCTGGGCTACCGGCCCTCGGCTGCCGCCCGCACGCTCCGCACGGGCAAGTCCGGACTGATCGGCCTGACCGTGACGACGTACGGGGATGAACCTTTCACCTTCACCGAGTTCGCGTACTTCGCCGAGATGGCACGCGCCGCCACGTCTGCCGCGCTCGCCCGCGGCTACGCCCTCGTCATCCTCCCGGCGACCTCCCGACACGACGTGTGGTCCAACGTCGCGCTCGACGGCACGGTCGTCATCGACCCCTCGGACCACGATCCGGTCGTCAGCGAACTGGTCCGGCAGGGCTTACCCGTCGTGTCCGACGGCCGGCCGGCCGGTTCACTGCCGGTGACCGCCTGGGTCGACAACGACCACGAGGCGGCCGTACTCGGCATCCTGGACCATCTCGCCGACGCCGGCGCCCGCAGGATCGGCCTGCTCACGGGCACCACGACCGACACGTACACGCATCTGTCGACCACCGCCTACCTGCGCTGGTGCGAGCGCGTCGGCCAGGACCCGGTCTACGAGGCCTACCCCGCGCACGATCCGTGCGCGGGAGCGGTCGCCGCCGACCGGCTGCTCGCCCGCCCGGACCGGCCCGACGCCGTCTACGGCCTGTTCGACCCGAACGGCACCGACCTGCTCGCCGCCGCCCGCCGCTACGGTCTGCGCGTCCCCGAGGACCTGCTGCTGGTCTGCTGCAGCGAGTCCACCGTGTACGCCAGCACCGAGCCGCCCATCACCACCCTGTCGCTGAAACCCCGCCGCATCGGCACCGCGGTGATCCAGGTCCTCATCGACGCGATCGAGGGGCTGCACTCCGATCAGCCGGTCGAGCAGGTGATACCGACCGAACTGATCGTGCGTACGTCGTCGCAGCGACGGCCACCGCGTACGACGGTCAGCCCGCCACGGTCACCGGAGGGCGAATAGGGCGGACGGCAGGCGTGGCCCGGGAAGCGGCGGCGTGGCGCGCGACGGTGCCGTCCCGGCCGGAAACGGCACGCGCGGCCGGCGCCGGCCAACGACACCGCCGAAGACCCCGGAAGGCGGCGGCGCGGGACGGCGAAACAGGGCGGAGGACGCCACACCAGCCCCGGCAGGAACGGGACCGGGCCCTGGTTACGGACGGGCGAAGCCGGGCCCAATCGGGGCGAATGCCGCGGTGAACCGCAGTCCTGTCCTGATTCACCACCCCTGGGTCATCACACAGCGCGATCCGCATTCCTATGATGGGCCCACACACCGCGGGCCGCTGCGACCAGGCAGTCCGAAGCGGTGCAGATGCGGCGCGATGGTGGAGGGTCGATGACTCAGGGGGCCGGTCAGGGACCCGAGGTGGAGCGGACGGCGACGGTGCGCGACTTCCGGGTACCCGCGTACGTCCACGATGCCGCTCCGTACGCTGCCCCCGGCATGCACACGGGCGAGTCGGCGCCGCCCTCCGAGGAGGCCATGCCCGAGGGCTACACGCCCACTCAGCGCGACCTGCCTGTCATCCGTCGGGGTGACACGGTCCAGGTCACGGTCGACCCCGCGCCCGTAGCGGTGCAGCAGCAGGCCACCGGTCAAGGGCCCCTGTTCGTCGTCGGCGACGTGCACGGCTACCTCGACGAACTGCTGGCCGCCCTACGGGAGAAGGGCCTCGTCGACGACGCCGGCCAGTGGTGCGCGGGCACCTCCCGGCTCTGGTTCCTCGGCGACTTCACCGACCGCGGCCCGGACGGCATCGGCGTCATCGACCTGGTGATGCGGCTGTCCGCGGAGGCCGCCGCGGCCGGCGGCTACTGCAAGGCGCTGATGGGCAACCACGAACTGTTGCTGCTCGGCGCCAAGCGGTTCGGCGACACGCCCGTCAACTCCGGCGCGGGTACCGCCACCTTCCAGGCCGCCTGGCTGCTGAACGGCGGCCAGAAGACCGACATGGACCGCCTGCAGGACCACCATCTGCAGTGGATGGCCCGCCTCGACGCCATGGAGGAGGTCGACGACCACCTCTTGGTCCACTCGGACGCCACCACCTACCTCGACTACGGCCGCTCCATCGAAGAGGTCAACGACACCGTCCGCGAGACGCTCACGCGCAACGACGCGGAGGAGGTGTGGGACCTGTTCCGCAAGTTCACCAAGCGCTTCTCCTTCCGCGACGAGGGTGGCGCCGAAGCCGTGCGCTCATTGCTGAATACGTACGGCGGCACCCGGATCGTTCACGGCCACAGCCCCATCCCCTACCTGCTGGGCGAAGTCGGCTCCGAGGACGGCGAGGACGACACCCGTACCGTCGTCGAGGGACCGCACGTCTACGCGGACGGCCTGGCCATCGCGATGGACGGCGGCGTCACCATGGCCGGAAAACTGCTGGTCCAGCAACTGCCCCTGGACGCCTGAGCCTTCCCCGAGCGGCCCTTTCGGCGGCTCCGTCCCCGCGAACGGGCACCCAATTTCTGGAAACCCCCTGTCACCCTCCACCGTCACCGCTCTACCATCGGCTTATCCGTAGCAGGCTCCCCTCCGTTTCTGCCCGACGGCTCGTTGGCATGCGAGCCCCAAGCCCTACGGAGCATCGGGGGATGCACATGAACAGCGTTCCGCAGTACCTGTCGACCGAGGACCGCCAAGAGTACGAGCGGATCCTCGACGAGGCGCTGCGCTCCGCACCACACCGCCCGGAACTGACCGCTGTCGGTCAGCGACTCAACTCCGAACAGCTGCGCACCATGGCACTCAACGCCACCGCCCTCATCACGGCGGCGGCCACCACCGAATACCAGCACTACGTGAAGGTCCGCGAGGAGTTGCGCCACCCCGCGCCCTCGGGCCCGTCGACCACCACGCGCGGGTCCGGCTCCCAGGAGCAGAGCACGGGTGCGGGGGGCCTCGCCGCCACCATGGGCGAGATGGCCGAGGCGACCGGCGCGGGGGCCGTCGCCGTCGTCGCCGTCCTGGCGCCGGTCCTGGCCGGCACCGCCGCGGCGATCTTCCTGCTGGTCGGCTACATCCTGAAGATGCTCGACCCGGAGCAGGCCTTCGCGCGGACCATGCTCACCACGGGGTGGGTGTTCGGCGCCGTCACCGCGGTGGCGATCCTCGTCGCCGCGGTGGGACTGCTGCTCACGGCGCTGCGCAACCGCCCGTCCGCCGAGTCCGGCTTCTACGACGCCCGGGACGAGGAGGTGGCCCGGGCCCGGGAAGCCTGGCACGAGGCCCTGCTGGAACGCGGCATCCTGCCCTTCCTGCGGGAGGCGCTCGGCGAACCCGGCACGACGGCACTGCACCGCGCGGGACCAGCAGCCCCGGGCAACGGCCGCATGCCGCACCTCGGCTACGGCCGTCCCGGCTTCACCAGCCCCGACGGCGGCTCCGACCCGGGTTCGCGTCCGAGCTACTCGAGCCCGGACTACAGCAGCCCGGACTTCGGGGGCCCGGAACACCGGACCGAGTAGCCACCGGCACGGGCGGGCAGCGGCTCAGAGGATGCCCGCCCGGCCGGCGGCAGTGATCCAGGAGGGGAACTCGGACAGCAGACGGTCGTACAGCTCCGGGTCCGGTACGGTGCCGATGTCGTCGACGGCGAAGAAGCCGACGTTGTCGACGCGACGGCCCGGCAGGGTGTCGAACCGCTCCAGCACGCCGTAGTTGGAGCGTCCGAGCCCCACGAACTGCCAGAAGACCGGTTCCTCCACGGCCTCCCGCAGCTCCCGATCGATCTCGGCGTTGCGGTATACACCGCCGTCGGAGAAGAACAGGACCAGGGTCGGAACCGGCGCCGGGTGCTCCCGGACGAAGGCGCGGACCTCGGCGATCACCTTCTGCTCCTCGTTCTGGATGCCGACCGCCCGCATGTCGACCTGCTCGGGGTGAAGGCCCTTCTTCCGGCCCCGCCGGAACAGGCTGATCTCCCCCACGCGTACGTGCAGTCGCAGCCAGTCGGGCAGCTCGCCGAGGCGCAGGTCGGGCAGGCGCGCCGGGTTGGAGGCAAAGGTCCACGCCTGCATCTCGCCGTCGTCGTCCAACTGCGCGGCCACGGCGGCCATCCGCTCCACGACGTCCGCGACGACGCCCTTCGAGTAGAGGAAGGACATCGATCCGGAGGCGTCCAGTACGAGGACGACGCGCGCGGTGACCCCGGCCGCCCCGTGCTTGCTCAGGCTGACCGCGACCTGCTCCTTGCGCAGGGACAGCCGCTTGCGCATGTCCACGGGCAGGCGTTCCTCACCTTTGGTGAGACGGGGGCCGCCGGCGGCCGGCGCCACGCTCGGCGGCACCGGGGGTACGAAGGGGACCGGCGGTGGTAGGGGAGCCGTGGGCGTCGGGGAAGTCGGCGCCGACGGTGCGCGGGGGGCCGTGGCGGGAGCGGCCGTCGGGGGAGCGTCGTCCACGGTGATACCGAAGTCCGTGGCCAGCCCCGCGAGCCCGGCGGCGTATCCCTGTCCGACCGCGCGGAACTTCCACTTCCCCTCGCGCCGGTACAGCTCACCGGCGACCAGCGCGGTCTCCGGCCCGGCAGTGATGTCGAACCGGGCCAGTTCGGTGCCGGTCGCGGTGTCCAGCACCCGCAGCGACATCCCGGGGACCCGGCCGAACGTCCCGCCGTCCGCCGAGGCGCACAGGACGATGCGCTCGACGGCCGTCTCAACCGCCCGCAGGTCCACCTCGACGGCATCGCTCGTGACGCCCGCGTCCGCGTCGGGCCCACTCCGCTTGCCCAGGTGCCGCACCGCGCCGGAGCTGTGCCTGGGCTGGTTGTAGAAGACGAAGTCACCGTCGTCCCGCACCCGCCCGGCCGAGGTGAGCAGCAGCGCGGAGGCGTCGACCTCGGGGACGCCCGGTCCGGCGGACCACACGAGTTCGACGCGTACCGCAGGGGAGTCGACGGCGACGTTGGCACCCTTGCTCAGTGAGGTGGCTGTCATGCGTCCAGTCTGCCGAGCGAGGCCCCTGGGCGGGGAGAGGGCCGACCCTGCGGCCTGTTCCCTCCCCGCGCTTGGGCGCTCAGTCCGCGATCGGCAGGTACACGCGGTTGCCCGCCTCCGCGAACTCCTTCGACTTCTGCGCCATGCCCTCCTCGATCTCCCCCCTGCTGCTCCCGTGCTCCCGGCGAATGTCCTGCGAGATCTTCATCGATCCGTGAATCGGTGCCCACACGCGGCCCCCAGGTTGCCGGCGCGAGCAGCGGAACCAGAATATTTACGCAGGTCAGCGTGGATTCCGAGCCCCACGGCTCAGGCTGCTCTGTGAGCGCAGGGCTCCCAACCTGCGGTGGTCATCGGGGCCGGACAGGCTCTCGTCCAAGGCCAGGAGCGACAGGAGTTGCACGGTACGTCCGGCCGAGGCTGCCGCCTCCAGCTTGTGATGGCCGTCGAGCAGAAAATGCGTCAGTCCCCAGTGCTCGTACTCGTCCGTCGCCTGGAGGCTCAACGCAGGCTGACAGAGATCCAACGTCGACACCGCGACTGCTGTCGGCACCACCCCCTGCCCCATCCACTCGACGTACTCCGCGCTCTCGGTCGTTCCAGAGTGGAGGGACCATCGGTACTACGAACTCATAGAGATGTGCGGTGTCGTCGATCACCGTCTCGAACGTGCGGCAATACGGCGTGCGGAGATGCTCCGGAAGACCCCAGAACTGATCGGGACCCCAGGTGGCCACTTGCTCATTGCTGAAGTAGTCGCCGTCCTGCCCTGGAGTCACCAGCCGTGGCTCGACACGAAGCAACAGTGGCAGGTAATTGCCTTCCGGCAGCAAGGAGCCGAAGGCACCCAGGATGCCATCGTCCAGATCTGAGACCTGTCCGGAGAGCAGATCTTGCATGCCTGCCAATGACAGCGTCTCGCTGGCGCCCTCAAGCCGCTGAAACAGGAACTGACACGTCCCACACCACGGCGAAAGCTCAAATGCGGGATTCCCGTCGAGCACCAGCAACCTGCGCCGCGGTGCCGACCCCAGTTCCTGGCGCTCTGTCTCGAACCGCAGCCTCGCTTCAGGCCCGGGAACTCCAAGCCTGCGCGGCTCGCCAACGATGTTCATCACGCCCACGACCTTACGAGCGGTGCGACCACGTACCAGAGGGGGGTTCTTCACCACGGAGCGCGGCTGGCCCTCCTTCGCGAGCACGGTGACGCTGCCCAGGGGGCTGGGGAGCGCCGTTCAAGGCAGACGCCGCCCCGCCACCCGGTTACTCACTCACTCAGTCCGCCAACGGCAGGTACACCCGGTTCCCACGCTCGGCGAACTCCTTCGACTTCTGGAGCATCCCCTCCGCGACCTCCTCAGCCGTCGCCCCCGCAGCCGCTGTACCGCCGAACTGCTCTGTGATGCTTTGACTAATCTTCATCGAGCAGAACTTGGGCCCGCACATGGAGCAGAAGTGGGCCGTCTTGGCGGGCTCGGCAGGCAGGGTCTCGTCGTGGAACTCCCGTGCCGTGTCCGGGTCGAGGGCCAGGTTGAACTGGTCCTCCCACCGGAATTCGAACCGGGCGTCCGACAGCGCGTCGTCCCACTCCTGTGCACCTGGATGGCCCTTGGCGAGGTCGGCGGCATGGGCGGCGATCTTGTAGGTGATGACGCCGGTCTTGACGTCGTCACGGTTGGGCAGGCCCAAGTGCTCCTTGGGCGTGACGTAGCAGAGCATGGCCGTGCCCCACCAGGCGATCATCGCGGCACCGATGCCGGAGGTGATGTGGTCGTACGCCGGCGCGACGTCCGTCGTCAGCGGACCGAGCGTATAGAACGGAGCTTCATCGCAGATCTCCTGCTGAAGGTCGATGTTCTCCTTGATCTTGTGCATCGGGACATGGCCCGGGCCCTCGATCATGGTCTGTACGTTGCAACGCTTGGCGATCCGGTTGAGTTCCCCGAGGGTGCGCAACTCGGCGAACTGGGCCTCGTCGTTGGCGTCCGCGATCGAGCCCGGGCGCAGGCCGTCGCCCAGGGAGTAGGTGACGTCGTAGGCGGCGAGGATCTCGCAGAGTTCCTCGAAGTTCTCGTACAGGAACGACTCCTTGTGGTGCGCCAGGCACCACGCCGCCATGATCGAGCCGCCGCGCGAGACGATCCCGGTCTTGCGGTTCGCGGTCAGCGGTACGTACGGCAGGCGCACGCCCGCGTGGACCGTCATGTAGTCCACTCCCTGCTCGGCCTGTTCGATCACGGTGTCCTTGTAGATCTCCCAGGTCAGTTCCTCGGCCCGGCCGTCGACCTTCTCGAGGGCCTGGTAGAGCGGCACGGTGCCGATGGGAACGGGGGAGTTGCGCAGCACCCACTCGCGCGTGGTGTGGATGTTGCGGCCGGTGGAGAGGTCCATGACCGTGTCGGCGCCCCACCGGGTCGCCCAGGTCATCTTGTCCACCTCCTCCTCGATGGAGGACGTCACCGCCGAGTTGCCGATGTTGGCGTTGACCTTCACCAGGAACCGCTTGCCGATGATCATCGGTTCGATCTCGGGGTGGTTCACGTTGGCGGGCAGGACGGCACGCCCCGCCGCGATCTCCTCGCGGACCACTTCCGGCGCGACGTTCTCCCGGACGGCCACGTACTCCATCTCCGGGGTGATCTCGCCCCGTCGCGCGTACGCGAGCTGCGTGACCGCGGTGCCGTTCCGGCCCCGGCGCGGCTGGCGCGGGCGGCCGGGGAAGACGGCGTCGAGGTTGCGCAGGCCGCCGCGCGGCGAGGTGTGCTTGATTCCGTCGTCCTCGGGACGGACGGGACGGCCCGCGTACTCCTCGGTGTCG
The DNA here is from genome assembly GCF_040686295.1 of Streptomyces sp. NPDC085944. Classification (NCBI taxonomy): domain Bacteria; kingdom Bacillati; phylum Actinomycetota; class Actinomycetes; order Kitasatosporales; family Streptomycetaceae; genus Streptomyces; species Streptomyces sp. NPDC085944. Next base: position 51,777 of record NZ_JBFBJX010000012.1, read on the forward strand.
CCGCGGGCGATGATCCAGTTCTCCCGCAGCGGGGCGAGACCCCTGCGGACATCGGTGTCGACGAGTGGATCGGTGTACGGGCCCGAGGTGTCGTACAGCGTGACCGACTGCCCGTTGGTGAGGTGCACCTGACGGACCGGCACCCGCAGATCGGGGCGTGAGCCCTCGACGTACGCCTTGTGCCAGCCGATGGACTTCCCGGCCTCCGTGGTCTGCGCGGCGTCCTCCTGGCCGGAGTTGCGGGTGGGATTGTGTGCGGAGTTCTGCGCGGAGGCAGGCGTGCGTGCGTCCTTGATGGTCATGAGACCTACTCCCTACGCCGGCATTACCCGGTAACAGGTTCGGCGGTCGACGCAGCGGCTTCCGTCCGACGGTGCTTCGTGGGTTACGTCACTCGACTTCGGTGACGTTTCCCGTGAAACATCGCTGGGACGGAGGTCAGCGCCCTCTCAGCCCGGTGCTCCGAGCTCCCGCGTGTACAAAGGTGCCTCCACGCTAGCGCCCCTCCGGGCGCGGTGACCAGAGGGCCCCCCTCGTTCTTGCGATGATCGGGCGGTGACCACACCGCAGCATCCCCCCTTTCCACCCCGCCGGCCCCGCCGCGGACCGAACGCCGAAGAAGGCGACGGCCGTGCGACCGGCGATGTCCCCGCCGTCGCTCATGGCGCGCCCGAGGGCAGACCCGAGACCGGTCACGGGCACGGGCCCGGTGCGGAGGGTGGCGGACAGGGTGCGGTCGGCGGGCACGGGCATGCGCACACCCACAGTCATGGCCCCGCGGCGCCCGTCTCCCGGCATCTGCGCAAGGTCATCGCCGCCGTCCTGATCCCCTTCGCCGCGGCCGTGGTGGTCGGGCTCGCGGTGCTGTGGCCGGGCGGTGCGCCTTCTCACGAACGCACGGGTGTCGGCTTCGACCGGCAGACACAGGAGGCCACCGTCACCAAGGTGGTCGCGCTCAGCTGCCAGTCGGTCAACGCCTCGGGCGGCATCCCGACCGGTGACACGTCCACCGCCGAGGGGTCCTCCGCGGTGCAGCAGTCGAAGGGGGAGTGCAGGCGGGCGACCATCCGCGTCGACACCGGCGACGACAAGGGCCGTACGTTCAACGAGATCGTGCAGCCGGACCAGTCACGGCAGTTGCACGAGGGGCAGAAGGTGGTGGTCGCCTACGAACCCTCGGCGCCCAAGGACCTGCAGTACTCGGTGACCGACATCAACCGCCGACTCCCCCTGGCCCTGCTCGCCGGCATCTTCGCCCTCGCCGTCGTGGTCGTCGGGCGACTGCGCGGTCTCATGGCGCTGGTCTCACTGGCCATCAGTTTCCTGCTGCTGAACTTCTTCATCCTTCCCGCGATCCTGCAGGGCTCCAACCCCCTGGTCGTGGCGGTGATCGGGTCCAGCGCCATCATGCTGATCGCGTTGTACCTGTGCCACGGCCTGTCGGCCCGCACCTCGGTGGCGGTGCTCGGCACCCTGATCTCGTTGCTGCTGATCGGCGTGCTCGGGTCGCTGTTCATCGGCTGGGCCGTGCTCACCGGCAACACGGACGACAACACCGGCCTCATCCACGGTTTGTACCCGTCCATCGACATGAGCGGCCTGCTGCTCGCCGGGGTCATCATCGGTTCACTCGGTGTCCTCGACGATGTGACGGTCACCCAGACCTCCGCCGTCTGGGAACTGCACGAGGCCAACCCGACGATGGGCTGGCGCGGCCTGTACCGCGCGGGCATCCGCATCGGCCGCGACCACATCGCCTCGGTCGTGAACACGCTCGTTCTCGCCTACGCGGGCGCCGCACTGCCCCTGCTGCTGCTGTTCTCGATCGCGCAGAGCGGGGTGGGGACGGTTGCCAACAGCGAACTGGTCGCCGAGGAGATCGTGCGAACGCTGGTCGGCTCGATCGGGTTGGTGGCCTCCGTGCCGGTCACCACGGCCCTCGCGGCCCTGGTGGTGTCGGCGGACCGGCCGGCCGTGGCCGCGGGGGCGGCAGCCGGTGCGGGGGCACCCGCACGCGGCGGGCGCGGCCGTCGCCGTAAGCGCTGACGCGCCCGGCGAAGCGTTACGCCACCGCTGCTTGTCTGCCGTAACGGTTCAGCCCGCGCTCTGTTCCTCGGCCAGGATGCGGTCCAGGGCTTCGTCGAGGTGGCTGTCGAAGTCGGCGAGCGCGCCCTCCTGGCCGAGGGGCACGAGCTTGTCGGTGCGGTCGAGGAAGGCCACGAGCGGCGCGGCCGAGGAGCGGAACAGTGCCTGGTCGCTGCCGACCTGAAGGCGGATCACCACCTCGGCCAAGGGCTCCGGATCGACCGGTGCGATGCGCACGTCTCCGTCGCCGCACGGCCGACCCACTCCGTCGACGAGCAACTCCCGGCCGAAGGCCCAGGTCACCGGCGCGTCTCCGGGCAGATGGAAGGTCAGTCGTACGGCGTAGGGATCACGTGTCTCGTACCGCAGCTCCACCGGGATGCGGAACGAGAGCTCCTCGGACACGAGAAAGCTCATCATGACCTCTGCCTGTACGGACTCGCCCATTCGCCTACCCCGTCATTCGCCGTCGACTGTCCGGGAATCAAACCTCTAACACTGGTGGCATCTTGCTCAACGTACACACCAGATCACAAGGAGTGAGTTTTCAGATACTGATAGAGAGCGCCAGTGAACCCAGACGCCGCCCCACCTCGGTCTGCAAACGCTGAGCCGCCGGAAGCAGTCGGTCCGCCTGGTGGAGGGGGAGCGAGATGGCCATCGTCGCGGCCGTGGTGCCGACGGTGATCGGAATGGCCGCGCAGACCGTGCCGAGCGCGTATTCCTGGCGCTCGACCACCGGCGTCATCCGGCGCATGCGCTCCAGTCGTTTCAACAGGCTGTGGCCGTCACGCAGCGTGTACGGCGTGAGCGGCCGCACCGGGTAGCGGTCCAGGTGATCACGGCGGGCGCCCTCGTCCAACTGGGACAGCAGGCACTGTCCGATGGCGTGCGCGTGCCCCGTCTCCCGGAAGTCCGCCCACTCCTCGACCGCCGGGTTGCCCGGAGTGTCGGAGACGCACATGACCTCGATCTCGCCGTCCCGGTACATGGCGTAGTACACCGGGACGCCGATCGCGTCGCGCCAGCGGGCCATGGTGTCGACCACCGTGCTGCGACGTTTCTGCTCGGCCCCGCTGCTGCTCAGCCGCTCGGCGGCCTCGCCGAGGAAGAACAGCCCCTTCTCCCGGCGCAGATACCCCTCGTGCACCAGCGTGCGCAGCAGGTGGTACGCCGTGGGCAGTGCCAGCCCCGTCTCGCGGGCCAGTTGTTTGGCCGGGGCGCCGTACTCGTGCTCGGCGACGCACTCGAGCAGGCGCATCGCCCGCTGCACGGAGCCGATCAGGGTGGCGGAGGGCGGCGGGTCGGCGGAGGAGGGCGTGGGGGAGGGCCGAGGCGTCGAGCAGGGCTGCACGGGAAGGGCGTGCAGGTGAGCGAATGCGGTGTCAGCCGTGGCCAAGGGTCACTCCCGGAACGCGAGGAGGCAACCCGTGCGGAGAACACGGGTGGGGGTGTACGCCGTGCACGGGGTCGCCCCCGCGTGGAGTTCCGGACTCTAACCGTCGGTCACCGCTCACCGAGGTCCCGTCCGGGAAAAGTCCCCCGCCCGAGGGAACCGGTGGTTCCTGTTACCCCCGCAGGTGTCCCACCTCGCTCACCAGTCGCTGCGCGACGACGAGCTCGACATGAACTTGCGTACGACGTAGATCAGTCCGCCGACGAGCGCGACGAAGACCAACAGCTTGAACAGCAGCCCGATCACGAACCCGACCACGCTGGCGATCAGCCCGCCGAACACGACCAGGGCGATGACCGGCACCGCGATCCACTTCACCCACCACGGCAGTCCCGTGAAGATCTCTCGCATCGCCCTTGCCCTCACCTTTCGGGGAACCCCGGCCAGTCCGGGAATCCTCTGATGTCCTGCACTCGATGCTAGAGCCGCGAGGGCCACGGCAGGGGCTTGGCATCCCTTGTCTCCCCCTGACCGATCCCCTAGGGAATCCCGGCTCCGGTCTCAGCTCTCCGGCGGAGAGAACACCACCAGAACCCGCAGGTCCTCGCTGATGTGATGGAACTTGTGGGCGACCCCGGCCGGCACGTAGACCACACTGCCGCGGGCGACCTGGGTGGTCTCCATGCCCACGGTGATCGCGGCCCGCCCGCTCACCACGAAATACACCTCGTCCTGCGCGTGCGGTTTCTGCGGGTCGGTCGTCCCCGCGTCGAGGGCGTACAGGCCGACCGACATGTTCCGCTCGCGCAGGAACTGCAGGTAGGCACCGTCGTTGGCGGCGCGCTCCGCCTCCAGTTCGTCCAGCCGGAATGCCTTCATCGCCTCGTCCGTCCCCTGCCTCACCGTTCGTTTCCGATCGCGTCTGCCACGATCAGACACATGAAGAATTTCCTAGTCAAGACGATCGCCAACGCGGGCGCCCTGGCGGTCGCCGTGTGGCTGCTCGACAAGATCACCCTGGCCGGCGGCAGCACCGGGGAGAAGGCCGCCACCCTGATCGTGGTCGCCCTGGTGTTCGGCCTGGTCAACATGGTGGTGAAGCCCATCGTGCAGGTACTCACCTTCCCGCTGTTCATCCTGACCCTCGGCCTGTTCACGCTGGTGGTCAACGCGCTGATGCTGCTGCTCACGTCGTGGGTGGCCGACCAGCTCGACCTGAGCTTCCACGTCGACGGGTTCTGGACCGCCGTTCTGGGCGGCCTGATCATCTCGATCGTTTCCTGGGCCCTCAACGCGTTCCTGCCCGACGGGGGACTGATTCGATGACCTACCGCGTCTGTTTCGTGTGCACGGGCAACATCTGCCGCTCCCCGATGGCCGAGGCCGTCTTCCACGCGCGCGTGGCGGACGCCGGGCTCGACGACCTGGTCGAGGCCGACAGCGCCGGCACCGGCGGCTGGCACGAGGGCGAGGGCGCCGACCCGCGCACCGTGGCCGTCCTGGCGGAGAACGGCTACGACCTCGATCACACGGCCCGCCAGTTCCAGCAGTCCTGGTTCTCCCGCCTCGACCTGGTCGTCGCCCTCGATGCGGGGCACCTGCGGGCCCTGCGGCGCCTCGCCCCCACCGAGCGGGACGCGGCCAAGGTGCGCCTGCTGCGCTCGTACGACCAGGCCGCCGACGGCGACGACCTGGACGTCCCGGACCCGTACTACGGGGGCCAGGGCGGTTTCGAGGAATGCCTTGAGATGGTGGAGGCGGCGAGCACCGGGTTGCTCGCCGCCGTACGCGAGCACGTGGAAGGACGGGCGGCATGAGCGACTCCGCTACGAACGACGGGGCGGGTACCGGCGCGGGGAGCGCCGCTTCCGGCCCCGGTGACGGCACACGCGCGGTGCGGGCCGGGCTGCCCGAACCCGTCAAGCACGAGCCGACCCTGCCCGGCCCGGTGTTCGCGGCCCACTTCCACCTGCCGGGCGACCCGACCGGGCCGTACACCTACGGCCGCGACGAGAACCCGACCTGGACCCGTCTCGAGAGGGCCATCGGCGAGCTGGAGGCGCCCGGACAGGCCGACGTGGAGACACTCGTCTTCGCCTCGGGCATGGCCGCGATCTCCTCGGTGCTCTTCTCGCAGCTGCAGGCCGGCGACACCGCCGTCCTGCCCGACGACGGCTACCAGGCGCTGCCGCTGGCCCGTGCACAGCTGGAGGCGTACGGCATCGAGGTGCGCACCGCGCCGACCGGCCGGGACGCCCAGCTCGACGCCCTGGACGGCGCGAAGCTGCTGTGGATCGAGACGCCGTCGAACCCGGGGCTCGACGTGTGCGACGTACGGCGGCTCGTGGAGGCGGCGCACGCACGCGGCGCTCTGGTCGCCGTCGACAACACCCTCGCCACTCCGCTGGGGCAGCGCCCGCTGGAGCTCGGCGCCGACTTCTCGGTGGCCAGCGGCACCAAGCAACTCACCGGCCACGGGGACGTCCTCCTGGGCTACGTGGCCGGCCGCGACGCCGGGGCGATGGCCGCCGTGAAGCGCTGGCGCAAGATCGTCGGTGCGATCCCCGGCCCCATGGAGGCATGGCTCGCGCACCGCTCGCTCGCCACCCTGCAGCTGCGGGTGGACCGGCAGGACGCCACCGCGCTCAAGGTGGCCGAGGCGCTCCGGGACCGGCCCGAGATCACCGGCCTGCGCTACCCCGGGCTGCCCGACGACCCGTCTCACAAGGTCGCCTCGCAGCAGATGCGGCGCTACGGCTGCGTCGTCTCCTTCACGCTGCCCTCACGCGCACGTGCCGATCGTTTCCTCGACGCGCTGCACCTCGTCGAGGGTGCGACGAGCTTCGGCGGGGTGCGCTCCACCGCGGAACGACGCGGACGCTGGGGCGGCGACGCGGTGCCGGAGGGCTTCATCCGGCTCTCGGTCGGCGCGGAGGACCCCGCCGACCTGGTGGCCGATCTGCTGCGCGCGCTGGACGAGACGGCGGCCTGACGCCGCAGCGCTGCCCCGCACCCTCATCGGCCCTTCGCGCCGGGTACGACGGACGGTCCGAGCCTCCCCCCTCGTGGCTCGGACCGTCCTCCGGTTCCGCGCGTCTCCGGTTCGACGCGCGAAGAGCCGGGCGAACCAGGCTAGTTGACTGGGTGTCAGTGTCCAATCACAGAGGCGACAGCGACCTATCGACATATTTATAGTTGAGTGCGGGCGGGGGCTGGAGAAGAACAGAAGAGGGACGGGATTCCGTGGATCTGGCCTTGCTCCGTACCTTCGTCACCGTGCACCGGGCCGGTTCCTTCACCCGCGCGGCTGCGCTGCTCGGCCTCTCGCAGCCCGCCGTCACCTCGCAGATCCGTACGCTGGAGCGACAACTCGGCCGTCCCCTCTTCCTTCGGCAGGCCCGCGGAGTGACTCCGACGACCATCGGCGACGAACTCGCCCACAAGGCCGCCCCGCATCTCGACGCCCTGGTGGAGATCGCCGAGACCGGGCCGGGGGACGACTCGGTCCTGCGAACCCTGCATCTGGCCGGACCACCCGAGTTCACCGCGGAACGGGCGCTGCCCGCCCTCCTGGGAGACGGCGGGCAGGCCTTCGCCCTGCGCGTCTCCTTCGGGAACGCCGAGCAGACCCTGGAAGGGCTGGCGGCCGGGCACCACGATCTGGCCATCGGCACGGCCCGTCCCCACGGTGCGCTGCTCACGGCGACTCCCCTCTGTGACGAGGTACACGTTCTAATCGCCGCACCTGACTGGGCGAAGCGTGCCGGTGTGGAAGAGCTCCACGACACCGACGCCTCCGACCTCGAACACCTCCCCGTGGTCGAGGTGCACGAGTCGCTGCCCTTCGTCGCCCGCTACTGGGCCTCCGTGTTCGACGCCCGCCCGGCCGCTCCGGCCACCGTCGTGGCTCCCGACCTGCGTGCGGTTCTCGCCTGCACGATCGCGGGCGCGGGACTCGCCGTACTGCCCCGCTATCTGTGCGCCAAGGCGCTGGAGCGCGGGGACGTCGTCGCCCTGCACGATCCGCCGGTGCCGCCATTGCGGACGTACTTCCTGGTCGCACGCACCGGCACGCTGGCGTTGCCACACATCGCCCGGGCCCACGAGGGACTGCTGCGCGCGGCCCCTGCCTGGAACTGAGCCGGCGGACTCCTGAATCGGGCGTGCGTCACGATGTTTCACGTGGAACCAGCCGGGCCACATTTCTCCCATGACCGTCCGACCCGTGGTCAAGCGCACCGCTCGCGCCGTCCTGCTGGACGGCGACCACCTGATCCTGATCAAGCGGACCAAGCCCGGCGTCGACCCCTACTGGGTCACTCCCGGCGGCGGGGTCGAGCCGGACGACACCACCGTCGTGGACGCCCTTCACCGTGAGGTGTACGAGGAGCTCGGCGCCAAGATCAGCGATGTGGTGCCCTGCTTCGTGGACACCGTGGAGCACATCGGCGAGGACGGTGGCGCGACCGGAGTGAAGGTGCAGCACTTCTTCGTCTGCCGCCTGGAATCCATGGACCCGTCCCTGCGGCACGGTCCCGAGGTCGACGAGCCCGCCGGTGAGTACGAGATCGTCAGAGTGCCGTTCACCCGGGTCGGGATCGCCTCGGTCCACCTCGTACCGCTGTCGCTGCGGCACTACCTGGACGGCAACATCGAGGGTGTGCGTGCCATGCACGCCCCCGACCTCGGCTGACCGACGTGGCCGAAAGCTCGCGTGTTCCGCCGGAAAGAGGTGGACGCGGACGGCCACTCTCGGACAGCCTGACCTGCGTGCCGACTCCTTTCCTCGCCTCTGCACCGATCCGCCGTCTGACGCTCCGCGATCTCACCGCCTGCGCCGACCTGTCCGAGGGCCGGGGGTGGCCGCGCGAGGAACACAAGTGGGGGTTCCTCCTCACGGCCGGCCAGGGATACGGCATCGACGATCCCGATGGGGGCCTGGTCGCCGCCTGTACCGTCACCGGGTACGGACCCCAAGAGCGCCTCGCTCTCGCCGGTATCGGCATGGTGTTGGTCGCCGAGCGCCACGCCCGCCAGGGGGTGGGACGCCGGTTGATGCGCCACGTCGTCTCCGGCCTGGGCACCGTTCCCCTCACCCTGCACGCGACGCCGTACGGTCGGCCGCTCTACGAGGAGCTGGGTTTCAAGGTGACGGGCTGGGCGGAGATGGTGCGCGGCCGTTTCGTCCCGGGCGGGCCGCAGTCGAGGGCCGTCACTCGCGCGGCCACCGCCGAGGACCTCACCACGATCCTCCGGCTCGACGAGGAGGTTTTCGGTGCCGACCGCACCCACATCGTCACGCGGCTGCCCGCCTTCGCCGACCAGTTGCGCATCGCCGAGGAGGACAGCCGGATCACCGGGTACGCCGCGGCCTGGCCGAACATGGACACCCACGTGGTGGGACCGGTGATCGCCCGCGACACCGAGACGGCCAAGGCTCTGATCGGCTCGCTGGCCGCCCGCACCGACCGGCCGCTGCGCACGGACATCGACGTACGGCACGAAGAGTTGCTGGCGTGGATCAAGGAGCGCGGCCTGTCCTCGGTCGCCCCCAACGCGGTTATGACCTACGGGATCACCGAGTTGCCCGGAGACTGGACCCGGCGGTTCGCGCCGCTGACGGTGGCGGCGGGCTGACCTCGGCGCAGCGCCCCTGCGCCGCCGTCCGACCGGTTTCCGGGCGGCCCGGGAACCGGTCGGACGGACGGCCACTCCAGGACCACTGCCGTCAGGCGAGGCTCCGCACGGCGGCCGAGGCGAAGCCGTGGTCCTGCTCCGGCGCGCCTCCGCCCACCCCGATCGCCCCGATCAGCCGGCCGTCCCGGTGCACGGGCACGCCGCCCGCGATGAACAGCAGCGGCCGGTCGAGTGCCGTGGGCAGGGTGTGGAAGGGGCCTCCGGGCTGCACGGCGTCGACGAGGTCGGCGGTCGGAGTGTTCAGCTGGAGCGCCGTGTAAGCCTTACGCGTGCTGGTCTCTCCGGAGATCAGCACGGCGCGGTCGTCGCGCCGGAAGGCGAGCAGATGGCCCCCGGCGTCGAGGACCGTGACGCTGACGGCGACGCCGGACGCCTCGGCGGCGTGACGAGCGGCGGTGACGAGAGCTTCGGCGTCCTGGATCGTCAGCGGGGTGACGACGGTGGTGCTCATGGGTCGTTCTCCTTGGTTCTACTGGGTGGTGCGGTGCCTCGATGAGGCGTCCGAGGCCCGTGAGGCGCGGGGGCGGCCCTGGTCCCGCACCCCGGTCGGTCAGTGGTGGACGGCGGCTCGCTGCTCGGTGGGCACGGAATCCGCGACGACGGTTCCGGAAGCGCTGCCGCGCCTCTCCAGGGCGGCCGAGAGGACGGCGAGGACGAGAGCGGCGGCTGCGAGCACGGCGCCGACCCAGTTGGGCGCGGTGTATCCGTAGCCGGCCGCGATGACGACGCCGCCGAGCCACGCGGAGAGGGCGTTGCCGAGGTTGAAGGCGCCGATGTTCACCGCGGATGCCAGCGTGGGAGCGCCGTGCGCGTGGTCCAGGACGCGCTTCTGCAGCGGGGGGACTGTGGCGAAGCCCAGGGCGCCGATCAGGACGACGGTCACGGCGGACGCGGTCTTGTCGTGCGCGGTGAGGGTGAAGAGAGCGAGCACCACGGACAGTGCGCCCAGGGAGATGTACAGCATGGGCATCAGAGCGCGGTCGGCGAACCGGCCGCCGACGAGGTTGCCGCCGACCATGCCGAGGCCGAAGAGGACCAGCAGCCAGGTGACCGAGCCGTCGGCGAAGCCCGCGACGTGGGTCATCATCGGCGCGATGTAGGTGATGGCCGCGAAGACCCCGCCGAAGCCGAGGACGGTCATGGCCATCGCGAGCAGGACCTGGGCGTTCTTGAACGCAGCCATCTCGTGGCGCAGCCGCACGCCCTCGGCCCTGGGCACGTCGGGGACCAGCTTGGCGACTCCGGCCAGACCGACGACCCCGAGCACGGCGACGACGGCGAACGTGACGCGCCAGCCGGCGGTCTGCCCGATCAGCGTGCCCAGCGGGACACCGACGACATTGGCGACGGTCAGTCCGGTGAACATCATCGCGATGGCCCCGGCCTTCTTGTGCGGAGCGACCAGACCGGCTGCGACGACCGACCCGATGCCGAAGAAGGCGCCGTGCGCGAGCGAGGCGACCACGCGGCCGATCAGCATGACGGGGAAGACGGGGGCGAGGGCGGAGAGCAGATTGCCGACGATGAACAGGCCCATCAGCAGCATCAGCATCCGCTTGCGCGGAACCCTGGTGCCGAGCACGGTCATCAGCGGGGCGCCGAACATCACGCCGAGCGCGTATCCGGTCACCAGGTATCCGGCGGTGGGGATGGAGACCCCGTAGTCGCTCGCGACCTCGGGCAGCAAGCCCATGATCACGAACTCGGTCGTTCCGATCCCGAAGGCCCCGATCGCGAGGGCCAGAAGCGCGAGAGGCATGGAGGGATACCCCTTCCGAAACGATTGCAAGAGCGCTTTATGCTTGAAGACAATAGTTGCATACGCGGGCTATATGCAAGCGCAGGCAATTGCGGCGCTGGTCTACCCTGGTCTGAGCCGCCCCTGGACGGAGGAACCACATGACAGCGACGGATCCCGCGCTCACCGCCCTCTCCCAGGGCTGGTGCGCCCTCTCCCTGCTGCACGGGAGGATCGAGGCCCACATCGAGCGCGCTCTGCAGGCCGGCCACGACCTGAGCGTCCGTGAGTACTCGCTGCTCGACGTGCTCAGCAGGCAGCACGACGGCGACGGGGGGCATCTTCAGATGAAGCAGGTCGCCGACGCCGTGGTCCTCAGTCAGAGCGCGACCACCCGGCTGGTCACCCGGCTCGAGGACCGTGGCCTGCTCGAGCGCTATCTGTGTCCCACCGACCGACGCGGCATCTACACCAACGTCACCGCGGCGGGCTTGCGGCTGCTCAGCGAGGCGCGGCCCACCAATGACGCCGCCCTGCGCGAGGCCCTCGACGACGCGGCCGAGAACCCCGACCTGGCCCCGCTGGTCCGGGCAGTGGAGACGCTGAAGGCACCCGTGCCCGCCTAGATCCGGTTCTAGAGTGCGGGGCATGGCAGACCTCGAAATACGCCCCACCACCGCCCGGGACATTCCGGCGGTCGTCGCGATGCTCGCCGACGACCCGCTGGGCGCACAACGCGAATCACCGGACGACCTGGGCCCGTACCTGGCCGCCTTCGAACGGCTCAGGACCGATCCGAACCAGCATCTCGTGGTGGCCGTCCGCGAGGACCGTGTCGTCGGCACGCTCCAGTTGACGATCGTCCCCGGCCTGTCCCGGCGCGGCGCCACCCGCTCGATCATCGAAGGCGTCCGCATCCACGGCGACGAGCGCGGCAGCGGGCTGGGCAGCCAGCTCATCGAGTGGGCGATCGACGAGTCCCGGCGGCAGGGTTGCCACCTGGTGCAACTCACGTCCGACAAGACCCGTACCGACGCCCACCGCTTCTACGAGCGTCTGGGCTTCTCGGCTTCCCACACGGGGTTCAAACTCCAGCTCTGAGGTACGACTCGAACTGCACGCCCGCCACGGTGCCCGGCCCTGTTTCACGTGAAACAGGGCCGGGCCGGACAGCCGTCAGCCGATCCCCCGCCACCCCTCAGGGTCCACACCGCCGGGTACGGCGGAGCCCTCTTCGTACGGCTGACGCGTGAAGACGAAGGAGCCGAGGTCCAGATGGCTCACCATTCCGTCCGGGCGCCTCACCGCTCGGAGCAACTCCCCTGCGTAGTAACCCTCCAGCCCTGTCCAGCTGCCGTCACCGTTCGCCCGGAAGCGTGAGCGACGGCCCTGGCCCGACAGTGGCCCCAACGAGACCCCTCCGTCGGACGTCAGCCGCAGGGCGAAGGCGTGCGTCCCCCAGTACCACTGCCCCGCCAGCTCCAATACGGAGGAGTCGACGTCCCGCAACGGGCGCCACGGCTCAGGGATCCGGGGCTCCGCCTCGGCGACGATGCGCACGAGGTCGGCTCCGACCCCGGCGAGCAACGGCCCGGACGTGCAATTGGTCAGGACCACCGCGGCGACGTCGTCCTCCACGTCGATGGTGAGGTTGGCCAGAAAGCCCGGCAGGGACCCGGAGTGGCCCACCAGCAACCGTCCGTCCCGGTGCTGGAGCTGCAGCCCCAGTCCGTACGCCGCACCGTCCACCACATCCGCCGCCTCGGCCGGCGCGGCAGGCGCCCGCATCTCGCGCACGGTCTCCACGCCGAGTACCTTGTCGTCTCCGCGCATCAGGAAGACGGCGAACCGCGCCAGATCCCCGGTGGTAGACCAGAGTTGTCCTGCCGGGGCCATCAGCCCGAGGTCCTCGAGGGGCTCGGCCTGCATCACATCGGCCCACGGATGCACCGCCCAGCCACCGGCGTGCGGGGCACTGGGGCGCAGGGTCGTACGCTCCAGCCCCAGCGGGTCCAACACCTCTCGCCGCAGCACTTCCTCCCACGGAGCACCACGCAGCTTCTCGACCAGCGCGCCGAGCAGGGTGTATCCGGGGTTGGAGTAGTGGTGGCGGCGGCCCACGGGGTGCAGGAGCGGCTGCTCGCCCAGAACATCGGCGAGCTCGGGCCGCAGCGAGCCCGGCGTCCGCTCCCACCACGGCGCGGGCGACTCGGCGGCCAGACCACCCGAGTGCGCGAGCAGCTCGGCGATCGTGGCCTCCCCCGCCTTCGTATCCGGCAGATGCTTCTCCAGCGGATCCCCGAGATCGAGGACGCCCTCGTCGCGTAGCCGCAGGACGAGGACGGCGGTGAACGTCTTGGTGATCGAGCCAATCCTGTACTGCACGGTCTCGTCCGGTCCGTGCCCGTCGACCGAGGTCCGCGCCCCGTGCCACACGGTCTGTCCGCCCCTGACCACCGCCGCTACGAGCGACGGTGTGCGCCCTCCGGCCTGGGCCACGGCGATGCGGTGCGTCAGTGCCCTGCGGGTGGTGGGAAGCAGTTCCTGCTCAGGTGTCGTCATGGGCCCAGTCCACCGGTCGGCACTTCTCACGTCGAGCCGATTTCGCCGGGGCACGGTCCTCGGTTCGGTGGGGCAGGGCGGGCGGAGGCCCCCTGGCCGGGTGTCAGGTCTGTGCCATGTCCACGAAGCGCGAATAGTGACCCTGGAAGGCGACCGTGATCGTCGCCGTCGGGCCGTTACGGTGCTTGGCCACGATCAGGTCGGCCTCGCCCGCGCGAGGCGACTCCTTCTCGTAGGCGTCCTCACGGTGCAGCAGGATGACCATGTCGGCGTCCTGCTCGATCGAACCGGACTCACGCAGGTCGGAGACCATCGGCTTCTTGTCGGTGCGCTGCTCGGGACCACGGTTCAGCTGGGAGAGCGCGATGACCGGGATCTCCAGCTCCTTCGCCAGGAGCTTGAGGTTACGGGACATGTCCGAGACCTCCTGCTGCCGGCTCTCGGCACGCTTGGAACCGCCGGACTGCATCAGCTGGAGGTAGTCGATGACGACCAGCTTGAGGTCGTTGCGCTGCTTGAGGCGGCGGCACTTGGCACGGATCTCCATCATCGACAGGTTCGGGGAGTCGTCGATGTAGAGCGGCGCGGCCGACACGTCCGGCATCCGGCGCGCCAGCCGGGTCCAGTCGTCGTCCGTCATCGTGCCGGACCGCATGTGGTGCAGCGCGACGCGGGCCTCGGCGGACAGCAGACGCATGGCGATCTCGTTGCGGCCCATTTCGAGCGAGAAGATGACGCTCGGCAGGTTGTTCTTGATCGAGGCGGCCCGGGCGAAGTCCAGCGCCAGGGTCGACTTTCCCATCGCGGGACGTGCGGCGATGACGATCATCTGCCCGGGGTGCAGGCCGTTGGTCAGCGAATCGAAGTCCGTGAATCCCGTCGGCACACCGGTCATCTCGCCGCTGCGCGACCCGATCGCCTCGATCTCGTCGAGCGCGCCTTCCATGATGTCGCCGAGCGGCAGGTAGTCCTCACTGGTGCGCTGCTCGGTGACGGCGTAGATCTCGGCCTGGGCGCGGTTGACGATCTCGTCGACGTCGTCATCGGCCGCGTACCCCATCTGTGTGATCCGGGTGCCGGCCTCCACCAGGCGGCGCAGGACGGCCCGCTCGTGCACGATCTCCGCGTAGTACGCGGCGTTCGCGGCCGTCGGCACGGTCTGTACGAGGCTGTGCAGGTACGAAGCGCCGCCGACCTTGTTGATCTCGCCGCGCTTGGTGAGTTCGGCGGCGATCGTGATCGGGTCGGCCGGCTCGCCCTTGGCGTAGACGTCGAGGATGGCCTGGTAAACCGTCTCGTGGGCCGGCTTGTAGAAGTCGTGGCCCTTGAGGATCTCGACGACGTCGGCGATGGCGTCCTTGGACAGGAGCATGCCGCCGAGCACGGACTGCTCGGCGTCCAGGTCCTGCGGCGGCACCCGCTCGAACGACGGGGCGCCGCCGTCCCACGCACCGTTGTCCGGACCGCGCTCGTGCTGCTCGTCGCGGTTGCGGCTGCCCTCACCGCGGCGGCGGGAAGCAGGCAGACGATCGCTGGGGCCGCTGTCGGCCCACGGGTCGTCCAAGGGCTCGGAAATGCTCACCGAGCCACCTCCTCCCGTCCGCCGAGCGGACCTCGCCGTGCTTCTCATTTCTACGGCACAGCACTGACAAATAAGACGCCCAACTCCGGTTCTGGCGCGTCGGCTTTGTCACGATTCACCAGCCGACGGACGGAGCGGGCGCCGGATAACCGTAGGCCTGCGAGCACCGTCAGCCAATCTGGTTATCCACAGGCCATGTGGACGACGGGCCAGATGCTGTGGAGAACTCCGCGAAACCTGTGCACGACCCGGTGGACAGCCCTGTGAACAAGCCCGCACCCCGGCCCACGAAGCGGCCCTGACCTGCACAGTCACCGTCCACCGCCTGTGCAGAAGAAAAACTTTCCCAGTCGGACCAAGATCGCTCGGACCCGTACCCAGAAGTACACGGGGCGAGAGCAACCGTAAGGGTCGTCAAAGCATTGCATCTCTTACCTGTGGACGATTAGATTGGTGCTCATGACACAGGCCCCCGTGCGTACCCGGACCGCCCGGCGCCGGCACGACCGAGAGATCGTCGCGCTGGCCGTCCCGGCCTTCGGCGCGCTCGTCGCCGAGCCCCTTTTCGTCATGGCCGACAGTGCCATCGTCGGCCATCTGGGGACCGCTCAGCTCGCCGGACTCGGCATCGCCTCGGCCCTGCTCACCACGGCAGTCAGCGTCTTCGTCTTCCTCGCCTACGCCACCACGGCAGCCGTTTCCCGTCGCGTCGGCGCGGGCGACCTGCAAGCAGCGATCCGCCAGGGCATGGACGGCATCTGGCTGGCACTGCTGCTCGGGGCCGCCGTCATAGCGGTCGTCCTGCCCGCGGCCCCCTCGCTCGTGGAACTCTTCGGCGCATCCGAGACCGCGGGCCCCTATGCCACGACCTATCTGCGGATCTCCGCGCTCGGCATCCCCGCCATGCTCGTCGTGCTGGCTTCGACCGGTGTGCTCAGGGGACTGCAGAACACCCGCACCCCGCTGTACGTGGCCGTGGCCGGCTTCATCGCCAACGCCGTCCTCAACGTCGTTCTCGTCTACGGCGCCGGCCTCGGCATCGCGGGTTCCGCCTGGGGCACCGTCATAGCCCAGGTCGGCATGGCCGCGGTCTATCTGTGGGTGGTCATTCGCGGGGCTCGACGGCACGGCGCCTCCCTGCGACCCGACCTGGCCGGCATCAGGGCATCCGCTCAGACCGGGGTGCCACTGCTCGTGCGCACGCTCTCCCTGCGGGCGATTCTCATGATCGCAACAGCCGTGGCGGCCCGTCTCGGTGACGCCGACATCGCCGCGCATCAGATCGTCCTGTCCCTGTGGAGTCTGCTCGCCTTCGCCCTCGACGCCATTGCCATCGCGGGGCAGGCCATCATCGGGCGGTATCTGGGCGCGGGTGACGCACAGGGCGCACGCGACGCCTGCCGCAGGATGGTGGAGTGGGGCATCGCGGTCGGGGTCGTGCTGGGCCTGCTCGTGGTGCTGTCCCGCCCGGCGTTCCTGCCACTGTTCACCGGTGACTCCGTGGTCAAGGACGCCGCGCTGCCCGCACTGGTCATCGTGGCCGTCGCGCAGCCCGTCTGCGGAGTGGTCTACGTCCTGGACGGTGTTCTCATGGGTGCGGGCGACGGTCCCTACCTTGC
This sequence comes from Streptomyces sp. NPDC085944, assembly GCF_040686295.1. Taxonomy (NCBI): domain Bacteria; kingdom Bacillati; phylum Actinomycetota; class Actinomycetes; order Kitasatosporales; family Streptomycetaceae; genus Streptomyces; species Streptomyces sp. NPDC085944. Next base: position 68,456 of record NZ_JBFBJX010000012.1, read on the forward strand.
CTGGGCCATGCTGCTGACCCTGGCGGTCTTCACTCCTGCGGCGCTCCTCGTTCCCACGCTCGGCGGCGGGCTTACCGCCCTGTGGGCGGCGATGACGCTGATGATGGTGATGCGTCTGCTGACGCTGTGGCTGCGTGCCCGTTCGGGGCGATGGATCGTCACCGGTGCGACGCGCTGACTGTTTCACGTGAAACGACGAAAGGCGACGTTCCACGTGAAACATGACTGCCGCCAACAGACACGAGAGGGGCCGCATCCCTCGGGAGATGCGGCCCCTCTCATCGCTTCAGCGAGAGCAGTGCTCAGGCAGCGACGACCTCGATGCTGACCTTGGCGTCAACCTCGGGGTGCAGACGCACGGACGTCTCGTGGGCGCCCAGGGTCTTGATCGGCGAGCCCAGCTCGATGCGGCGCTTGTCGACCTCGGGGCCACCGGCGGCCTTGATCGCCGAAGCGACGTCGGCCGGGGTGACGGAGCCGAAGAGACGACCGGCGTCGCCGGAGCGGACGGCCAGACGGACCTTTACACCCTCGAGCTGGGCCTTCACCTGGTTGGCCTGCTCGATGGTCTGGATCTCGTGGATCTTGCGAGCACGACGGATCTGCTCGACGTCCTTCTCGCCGCCCTTGGTCCAGCGGATCGCAAACTTCCGCGGGATCAGGTAGTTGCGAGCGTAACCGTCCTTGACGTCGACGACGTCGCCCGCGGCGCCGAGGCCGGAAACCTCGTGGGTGAGGATGATCTTCATGATTCGGTCACCCTTCCCTTATCGCGCGGTGGAGGTGTAGGGCAGCAGCGCCATCTCACGGCTGTTCTTCACGGCCGTGGCGACGTCACGCTGGTGCTGGGTGCAGTTGCCGGTCACGCGGCGGGCACGGATCTTGCCGCGGTCGGAAATGAACTTCCGCAGCATGTTCGTGTCCTTGTAGTCCACGTACGTGACCTTGTCCTTGCAGAATGCGCAGACCTTCTTCTTCGGCTTGCGCACAGGCGGCTTAGCCATGATGTTTCTCCTGTGTGATCAAGAAGTGTGGGTAGAGCCCGTCCCTCAGAAGGGGGGCTCGTCCGAGTAGCCGCCACCGCCGCCGGAGCCACCGCCCCAGCCGCCGCCACCCTGGCCGCCACCGCCCTGCTGGCCACCGGCGGGAGCGCCGGTCGCCCAGGGGTCGTCGGCGGGAGCGCCGCCGCCCTGCTGGCCGCCACCGGGGCCGCCGCCCCAGCCGCCGCCACCCTGGCCGCCGCCACCACCGCCGTAGCCGCCCTGGCCACCGCGGCCCTGGCCCGAGGTCTTGGTGACCTTGGCCGTGGCATTGCGCAGGCTGGCGCCGACCTCGTCGACGTCCAGTTCGTAGACCGTGCGCTTGACGCCCTCACGGTCCTCGTAGGACCGCTGCTTCAGCCGGCCCTGCACGATGACGCGCATGCCTCGCTGGAGCGACTCGGCGACGTTCTCCGCCGCCTGGCGCCAGACCGAGCAGGTGAGGAACAGGCTCTCGCCGTCCTTCCACTCGTTCGTCTGGCGGTCGAAGGTGCGGGGAGTCGACGCGACGCGGAACTTCGCGACGGCCGCACCGGACGGGGTGAAGCGCAGCTCGGGGTCGTCGACAAGATTGCCGACGACCGTGATGACGGTCTCGCCTGCCATGGGGAACCTCTCGGCGGGTTTGCTGCTCTGGCTGCTTGGTTGCTGCTACTCGAATCCCGGGATCAGCTGAGCGGGAGGGCTCAGTGCATCTCGGGACGGAGGACCTTGGTCCGGAGGACCGACTCGTTCAGGTTCATCTGGCGGTCGAGCTCCTTGACGACCGCAGGCTCGGCCTGCAGGTCGATGACCGAGTAGATGCCCTCGGGCTTCTTCTTGATCTCGTACGAGAGACGACGACGGCCCCAGGTGTCGACCTTCTCGACCTTTCCGCCGCCGTCACGGACGACAGAGAGGAAGTTCTCGATCAGCGGGGAGACAGCGCGCTCCTCGAGATCGGGGTCGAGGATGACCATCACCTCGTAGTGACGCATGTGGAACCCACCTCCTTTGGACTCAGCGGCCACGGTCGTTCCGTGGCAGGAGGGTTGCGATGCGTTCGCACCGGCATCAACGAGTAAACCAGGACCCACTGACAATCGGGCCTCCTCCGAGGAGGTGGCCCGGTCGTGGCTGGCAACAGACACCGGTGCGGAAGGTACAGCGTACCCGGCTGCCGCCTTGCGGTTGAAATCAGGCCCCGAGGGGACACAATCGGTAGTCAGGGATGTGAGGGCGAAAACACACTGCCTTCGGCAGGAGGTTCTCCATGGCACAGATCATGCGACCCGCCAAGCCCCGGACCGGCTTGCTGGCCACCGACGGCAAGCCGCACCCCCTCCAGGACACGCTGCTGGCCGTGACCGCGGTCCTCGCCGTGATCGCCGTCGCGACCGCGAGCTTCCGGGAGCTCCACGTCCTGACCTCCTGGGCGGGGCTGCTGGGTGTCCTGACCGGCGGGTACGGCCAGTACGTGTCCGAGACGACACGGGAGCGCTTCGGCCTGGTGCTGGCTCTCGGCGTCTCCGCGTTCGGACTGTTCTTCGGCATCTACCACGGTGGGTTCGTCGGCTGATCCGCAGCACCGGCCGCCCGGCCGGTGCCACCCCTTCCAGCCGTACGCCGGACGGGGCGCTCACAGGGCGCAGTAGGCTTCGCGCGAGAGCCGGAGCCCCTGTACCCATGGGGACACACCAGCCCGAGGAGCGCCCCGAATGAGCCTGACCCTGAGGACCATCAGCCGCGAGCAGCATCTGGCCTACATCCAGAGCCTGTCGGCGGCGAGTCACATGCAGGTCCCGGCATGGGCGGACGTCAAGGCGGAATGGCGCTCGGAGAACCTCGGCTGGTTCGACGACCGGACCGGCCAGTTGGTCGGGGTCGGTCTCGTCCTCTACCGGCAGCTGCCCAAGATCAAGCGCTACCTCGCCTACCTCCCCGAGGGCCCGGTGATCAACTGGTTCGCGCCGAATCTCCAGGAATGGATGGAGCCGATGCTGGCGCACCTGAAGCAGCAGGGCGCCTTCTCCGTCAAGATGGGCCCGCCGGTGATCATCCGGCGCTGGGACGCGACGTCCATCAAGAAGGGCATCCAAGACCCCGACGTCAAGCGCCTGAGGGACATAGAGGCGGACCACATCGAGCCGCGCGCCTTCGAGGTGGCCGACAAGCTGCGCCGCATGGGCTGGCAGCAGGGCGAGGACGGCGGCGCCGGCTTCGGTGACGTGCAGCCCCGCTACGTCTTCCAGGTGCCGCTGGCCAACCGCTCCCTGGAAGAGGTCCACAAGAACTTCAACCAGCTCTGGCGCCGCAACATCAAGAAGGCCGAGAAGGCCGGTGTCGAGGTCGTCCAGGGCGGCTACCACGACCTCGAGGAATGGCAGCGGCTGTACGAGATCACGGCCGTGCGCGACCACTTCCGGCCGCGCCCGCTGTCGTACTTCCAGCGCATGTGGTCGGCCCTCAACAACGAGGACCCCAATCGCATGCGGCTGTACTTCGCCCGGCACAACGGGGTGAACCTGTCCGCGGCGACCATGCTGGTCGTCGGCGGGCACGTCTGGTACTCCTACGGCGCCTCCGACAACATCGGCCGCGAGGTCCGGCCGTCGAACGCCATGCAGTGGGCCATGCTCCGCGACTCCTACGCGCTGGGCGCGACCGTCTACGACCTGCGCGGCATCTCCGACTCGCTGGACGAGAGCGACCACCTCTTCGGTCTGATCCAGTTCAAGGTGGGTACGGGCGGTCAGGCGGCCGAGTACCTCGGCGAGTGGGACTTCCCACTGAACAAGCTGCTCCACAAGGCGCTCGACATCTACATGTCGCGCCGCTGACCGCACCGCCCCTCCCCGATCCGCACCTCTGACAGCCACGAGAAAGGTTCCAGGTCCGGCCATGGCGCTCACGCTCTACGTCGACACCGCGCGCTGGCGGGCGCACCACAAGCACGTGCAGGAGCAGTTCCCCGGGCTGGTCCCGGTCTGCAAGGGCAACGGCTACGGATTCGGTCACGAGCGGCTGGCGGAGGAGGCCACGCGGCTGGGCTCGGACGTACTGGCCGTCGGCACCACCTACGAGGCCGCCCGCATCAAGGACTTCTTCGGCGGTGACCTGCTGGTCCTCACGCCGTACCGGCGCGGTGAGGAGCCCGTGCCGCTGCCCGACCGGGTCGTGCGTTCGGTGTCGTCCATCGACGGCGTGTACGGCCTGGTGGGTGCGCGTGTGGTCATCGAGGTGATGTCCTCGATGAAGCGGCACGGCATCAGCGAGCAGGACCTGCCGCAGCTGCACGCCGCCATAGAGAACGTCCGGCTCGAGGGCTTCGCCATCCATCTGCCGCTGGACCGTACCGACGGCTCGGACGCCGTCGAGGAGGTCATCGGCTGGATGGACCGGCTGCGCGCGGCGCGGCTGCCGCTGCACACCATGTTCGTCAGCCACCTCAAGGCCGACGAGCTGGCCCGGCTCCAGCAGCAGTTCCCGCAGACCCGTTTCCGTGCCCGGATCGGCACCCGGCTGTGGCTGGGCGACCACGAGGCCACCGAGTACCGCGGCGCGGTCCTGGACGTCACGCGCGTCGCCAAGGGCGAGCGTTTCGGCTACCGGCAGCAGAAGGCCGCCTCCGACGGGTTCCTGGTGGTCGTGGCGGGCGGTACGTCGCACGGGGTGGGTCTGGAGGCGCCGAAGGCGCTGCACGGCGTGATGCCCCGTGCCAAGGGCGTCGCCCGGGCCGGCCTCGCCACGGTCAACCGGAATCTCTCGCCGTTCGTCTGGAGCGGCAAGCAGCGCTGGTTCGCGGAGCCTCCGCACATGCAGGTGTCGATCCTGTTCGTCCCCTCGGACGCGACGGAGCCCAAGGTGGGGGACGAGCTGGTGGCCCATCTTCGGCACACCACCACCCAGTTCGACCGCATCCTCGATCGCTAGCGAACGGGCCGTACCCGCGCGAAGGCCGTACACGACGTCTGGGTGATCCCCGTGATCGTCGTGTACGGCCTTGTTGTGCGCTCGCTCAGAGCGAACCGTCCGGCTGCCGGCTCTTGCCCCAGTCGACGTGTGGTCCTTCGAAGTGGGCCACGGGCGGTTCGGGACGAGCCGCGGGGCCCAGGACGAAGACGTCCTCCGCACCGTCCAGCACGCCGCCCGACGGATCGTCGTCGCCCGTCCGCCGGACCGGGTCCCGGTCCGGCAGCAGGATGTCGCGCACGACCATGGCGCAGAGGTACAGCGTTCCCAGCAGGTGCAGGCCGATCGCCCAGTGGTAGCCGTCCGTCGGCAGCCCCTTGTGGGAGTCACCGCTGGTCGTGTAGGCGAGGTACATCCAGATGCCGAGGAAGTACGCCACCTCGCACGCCTGCCAGATCAGGAAGTCCCGCCACTTCGGCCGGGCCAGCGCGGCCAGCGGTACCAGCCAGAGCACGTACTGCGGTGAGTAGACCTTGTTGGTGAGAATGAACGCCGCGACGATCAGGAAGGCGAGCTGGGCGAAGCGCGGGCGCCGGGGTGCGGTCAGCGTGAGTGCCGCAACGGCGCCGCAGCACAGCAGCATCAGGAGCGTGGCGAGGGTGTTGACGGTCTCGGTGCTGAGCGGGTTGTCGGAGTTCTGGGCCAGGATCAGCCAGAAGGACCCGAAGTCCACCCCGCGTTCCTGGCTGAAGGTGTAGAACTTCGACCATCCGTCGAAGGCGTAGAGCATCACCGGCAGGTTCACCACGAGCCAGGCGACGACCGAACCCCCCAGCGCCGCTCCGAACGCCCGCCATTTGCCCGCTCGCCAGCACAGGACGAGCAGCGGTCCGAGAATCAGGAACGGGTAGAGCTTGGCAGCCGTGGCCAGGCCCAGCAGCACGCCGAACGCCAGCGGGCGCTCCCGAGACCACATGAGCAGTGCTGCGGCCGTCAGGGCGACCGCCAGCAGGTCCCAGTTGACCGTGGCGGTCAGCGCGAAGGCGGGAGCCAGGGCTACCAGCAGGCCGTCCCAGGGACGCCGGGTGTGGGTACGGGTCACGCAGACGGCGATGACGGCCGCGCACACCATGAGCATCCCGGCGTTGACCATCCAGTACCACTGCTCCTGGTCCTGGATGGTGCCGCTGCCCGGTGTGAGCCAGGACGCGACCTCCATGAACAGGCCGGTCAGCACGGGGTACTCCAGGTACTCCATGTCGCCGGGGAGCTTGTCGAAGTACGGCACGAGTCCGCCAACGAAGCCACGGCCCTGGTAGAGGTGCGGGATGTCCGAGTAGCACGCGTGGGTGTACTGGGAGCTGGCCCCGAAGAACCAGGCACCGTTGTAACAGGGGGCTTTCTGGACCAGCCCGAGGGCGAACATGCCGATCGCCACGAGTGCGATCACCCGCACAGGCGTCCACCAGGACCTGCCGAGCAGGGCACGCCGGCCCATGGGGCCGCCGATCAGCTCGCTTCCGGCCGCAGCGACCGTGTCCTGACTGGTCGGTCGTACCGGGTCCGGCTCGTGCACGCTTGCTGGCGTCGATTCTGCACTGGGCATGGGGCACATCCTGCCGCATGCCCCTGGGAACAGGCTGGGGCCGCCGCACCCTCGTGGATGCGACGGCCCCTGTTTCACGTAAAACGTGCAGGTGTTTCACGTGAAACACCCCTGCTCGCGGCTCTGCGGTCAGCCGTTCGCACCCCAGATGGTGTTTCCTCGGCTGTTTCCGTTGGTATCGCCCTCTGCACCCGTCTCACTGGACGTTGGTGAGGGTGATCCGCTCCCCTCCGAGCCGCCTGGGCCATTGCCCCCGTTGCCGTTGCCGCCGTTATTGGCGTCGCCGCAGTTGAACTCGAAGACTCCGCAGGTGTCGCTCGGTACGGGAGGCGAGGGACTGTTCTGCGTGTCGCTGGGCGACGGTGTCGGCGACGGGCTGGCCTCCTCGGTCTCGGACGCGGAGGCAGAGGGAGTGGGCGTCGGGGTCGGCGACGGGGTGTCGTTCAGGACCTCACCGATGGACTCCGGCTCCGGGAACTTCTCCACCTTCTGGCCCTTCACTGCGTCCGACATGTAGTCCTGCCAGATCGTGGACGGGAAGGAGGCACCGTGGATCTTCTTCTCGCCACCCGTTCCGTACATCTCCAGGAACGTGCGGTCCTTGATGGTCTCGTCGTCCGGGTAGCGGTACATGCTGATCGCGGTCGACAGCTGCGGGGTGTAGCCCACGAACCAGGCGGACTTGTTGCCGTCCGTCGTACCGGTCTTGCCGGCCACCTCGCGGCCGGGCAGCTGGGCGTTGGTGCCCGTTCCCTTCTCGACGACGGTTTTCAGGATGTCCGTCACGTTGTCCGCGACCTTCGCGGTGAAGGCCTGTTTCTCCTCGACCTTGTGCGTGTAGATCGTGCCGTCCTTGCTCGTCACCTTGGTGACGGAGTACGGCTCGCGCTGCTTGCCGCTGTCCGCGAAGGTGGCGTACGCGCCCGCCATGCGGATGGCACTCGGGTCCGAGATACCGAGGGAGAAGGACGGGAAGCCGGAGCCCGTCAGGCTGTCCTCCAGAAGCCCCGCGTCGACGGCGGCCTCCTTGACCTTGTCCAGGCCGACGTCCATGCCGAGCTGCACATAGGCGGAGTTCACCGACTGGCGCATGGCCTCCCGAAGGTCGATCTTGAAGTCCGGCGGATCACCGACGCTGTCCTGACCGTCGTTCTCCTGGCGCCACTGCTCGCCGTCCTCGTTCTCCCAGATCGACCCGTCGTAGTTGTTGATCTTGAGCTTGTTCTTGCCACTGTAGAGGCTCTTCGGAGAGACGATGGTGCGCTCGTCCTGGGCCTGGACCGGTCCGAGGTCCGGGTCGCGCACGCCCCACTTCATCGCTGCCGCGAGCACGAACGGTTTGAACGTCGAACCGACCTGGGCACCGGTCACGTCGGCGTTGTTGGTGAAGTGCTTGGTGGCGTCCTCACCACCGTAGATGGCCTTGATGGCCCCGGTCTTGGTGTCGATCGACGCTCCGCCGAACTGGACGTGGGTGTCCGTCTCGGGGCGCTTCTTGGGGTCGATCTTCTCCTTGTAGACCTTCTGGACCGCCTTCTCCATCTCGTCGACCTTCTTCTTGTCGAAGGTCGTGTAGATGGAGTAGCCGCCCTTCTCCAGCTGCTGCTCCGTCACCTTGCCGCTCTTGAGCACGGAGGACTTGGCGAGCCTGACGAGGTAGCCGATCTGGCCGCCCAGGTTCGCGTTCGACTGCGGGTTCTGCGTAGTGGGAAGTTCGGTGTACTTGTCCCGTTCCGCCTGGTTCAGATGCCCGTATTCCACCATCTTGTCGAGGGTGTCCTGCATCTGAGAGAAGGCCCGCTTCTTGTTGGCCTCCGGCGTGGCCCCCGTCGGGTCGATCGACACCGAGCCCGCCGGGTCGTAGTAGGTGGCGCCCTTGAGCATCGCCGAGAGGAAGGCGCACTGACCGGGGTTGAGGTCGACGGCGTCGACGTTGAAGTACGCCCGGGACGCGGCCTGGATGCCGTAGGCGCCGCGGCCGTAGTAGGCGGAGTTCAGGTAGCCCTCGAGGATCTTGTCCTTCGGCTCCTCGGCACCGACCTTGATCGAGACGAAGATCTCCTTGACCTTGCGGGAGATCGTCTGCGACTGGTCGTTCAGCATCGCGTTCTTCACGTACTGCTGGGTGATGGTGGAGCCACCCTGCGTCTCACCGCCCTTGGCCATGTTGAACACGGCGCGGGCGATGCCCTTCGGGTCGATGCCGCTGTCGGAGTAGAACGTCTTGTTCTCCTGCGAGATGACCGCATTGCGCATCGCCTTCGGGATCTGCGAGAGATCGACGCTCTGGCGGTTGCGGTCACCGCCCGTGGCCACCATCTGGGTGTTGTCGGCCCAGTAGTAGACGTTGTTCTGCGCCGTGGCGCTCTCGTCGATGACGGGAACGCTCACCATGGCGTACGCGAGGCCTGCGGCGCCGACCAGACAGCCGAAGAACGCGATGCACAGCCCGGAGACGAGCCTCCAGGAGGGCACCCAACGGCGCCACCCGTCCCTGTCGTAGCGCGGGTAGTCGATCATCCGCTTCTTGCCGGGCGCGGCGGCACGTCCCCGCCCGGGCCCTGCCGACCCGCCGGGGGCGCCTCGCCGGCCACCGCGGCCCGGCTCGGCCGCTCTGCGGCGGCCGCTCCCGTTCCGCTGTGCGGCGCGCCGGGCTTCGGCGCGGCTGCCGTATTCACGCTCCTCGTTCTCCGGACCGTACGAGCCGGACGGAGACCCTGTGGCGCCTCGCGGTGCCGCACGGCGGCCGGAGGACGAGCCGGACTGACCGCGTCGGGCCGCGGCACGTCCGCCTCCCTGCGGCTGCGGCGGTTTGCGACGGTGCTCGCTCATCGAACGACTACTCCTCGGGCAGGCGCACCCTTGCGCGCCTGGTAAAGGCGGCTGGTTTCCGGTCCCCCCGAAGTACGGATGCGGCCCCTTCCGCATTCACCCGTACTGCACCGGGGACAGGGACGCCCCCAGACGTCACTCGGTTCCCGGTGGTTCGCATGGCGCACACACTACGCACCGTCAAAACCCCCGAGGCCCGAAGTTCACCTCAAATCAGGCAACTTGCTCGCGATGAAACCCTGATGTGATCCCGTTCACCAGTTCCCCCCTTGTCGCACGCGGAAGCTCGTTCTATCGTGCTGATGTATCGAGTCGATACATCAGCACGGCATAAGGGCGAGAGGAGGCGACGATGAGCCGGAGATCCGGCATCCTCGAGTTCGCCGTACTCGGCCTGCTCCGCGAGTCCCCGATGCACGGCTATGAGCTGCGTAAACGGCTCAACACCTCACTGGGTGTGTTCCGGGCGTTCAGCTACGGGACGCTCTATCCCTGCCTCAAGACGCTGGTCGCCAACGGCTGGTTGATCGAGGAACCGGGGAACGTCGGCGAGGCCGCCGCTTCCCTCACGGGACGCCGCGCCAAGATCGTCTACCGGTTGACGGCCGACGGTAAGGAACATTTCGAGCAGCTCCTCTCCCAGACGGGCCCGGACGCATACGAGGACGAGACCTTCGCCGCTCGCTTCGCGTTCTTCGGCCAGACGTCGCGGGACGTACGCATGCGCGTGCTCGAGGGTCGGCGCAGCCGGCTGGAGGAGCGCCTGGAGAAGATGCGGGCCTCACTGGCCCGCACCCGGGAGCGACTCGACGACTACACGCTTGAGCTCCAGCGCCACGGAATGGAGTCCGTGGAGCGCGAGGTGCGCTGGCTGAACGAGCTCATCGAGAGCGAGCGGGCGGGGCGGGACCTGAGGGGTTCCGCCGCGGAGGGGACCGCTCAACAGGACACGACATCTGGAGCGACGGGCGGCCTGCCCCGGCCGGGGGACGACCCCCGGCCGGATACGCCCGGCGACACCGCCACGTGAGCGCCCAGTCAGGGCCTCACTCGTACACACAGGGAGCAACCGGAATGGGTTCGGTTCGCGTAGCCATCGTCGGTGTGGGCAACTGCGCCGCATCGCTGGTGCAGGGCGTCGAGTACTACAAGGACGCCGACCCGGCGGCCAAGGTCCCCGGTCTGATGCACGTCCAGTTCGGCGACTACCACGTCCGCGACGTCGAGTTCGTCGCCGCCTTCGACGTGGACGCCAAGAAGGTCGGCCTGGACCTCGCGGACGCCATCGGCGCCTCCGAGAACAACACCATCAAGATCTGCGATGTGCCGAACACCGGTGTCCAGGTCCAGCGCGGCCACACCCACGACGGCCTCGGCAAGTACTACCGCCAGACCATCGAGGAGTCCGCCGAGGCGCCGGTCGACGTCGTCCAGGTTCTCAAGGACAAGCAGGTCGATGTTCTCGTCTGCTACCTGCCCGTCGGTTCCGAGGACGCGGCGAAGTACTACGCCCAGTGCGCCATCGACGCCAAGGTCGCCTTCGTCAACGCCCTCCCGGTCTTCATCGCCGGCACCAAGGAGTGGGCGGACAAGTTCACCGAGGCGGGCGTCCCGATCGTCGGCGACGACATCAAGTCCCAGGTCGGCGCCACCATCACGCACCGCGTCATGGCGAAGCTGTTCGAGGACCGGGGCGTCGTCCTGGACCGCACGATGCAGCTGAACGTCGGCGGCAACATGGACTTCAAGAACATGCTCGAGCGCGAGCGCCTGGAGTCCAAGAAGATCTCCAAGACGCAGGCCGTCACCTCCCAGATCCCCGACCGCGACCTGGGTGCGGACAACGTCCACATCGGCCCGTCGGACTACGTCGCCTGGCTGGACGACCGCAAGTGGGCCTACGTCCGTCTCGAGGGCCGCGCCTTCGGTGACGTTCCGCTGAACCTGGAGTACAAGCTCGAGGTCTGGGACTCCCCGAACTCGGCCGGTGTCATCATCGACGCCCTGCGCGCCGCGAAGATCGCCAAGGACCGCGGCATCGGCGGCCCGATCCTGTCGGCGTCGAGCTACTTCATGAAGTCCCCGCCGGTCCAGTACTTCGACGACGAGGCCCGCGCCAACGTCGAGAAGTTCATCGCAGGCGAGGTCGAGCGCTGAGACGCCGCTCACCCCGGTCTGCCGAGGGTCCCCGGGTCGCACGACCCGGGGACCTTCCCCGTATGTGAGGCTGTGCCCCATGGCCGTCGTCCGTGACCTGCGCATCCTGCTGCGTCTGAAGGGGTTTCGGCACCTGCTCGCCGTTCGCCTTCTCTCCCAGGGCGCCGACGGTGTCTACCAGGTCGCGCTCGCCACATACGTCGTGTTCTCCCCGGAGAAACAGACCTCGGCCGCCGCCATCGCCTCCGCGATGGCGGTCCTGCTGCTCCCTTACTCCCTGGTGGGCCCCTTCGCCGGTGTCCTCCTGGACCGCTGGCGCCGCCGCCAGGTCTTCCTGTACGGCAACCTGCTGCGCGCCGTGCTGGCCTCGGTGACGGCGGTGCTGATGTTCGCCTCCGTCCCCGACTGGCTCTTCTACGTCTCGGCCCTCTGCGTCACCGCCGTCAACCGTTTCGTCCTGGCGGGCCTGTCCGCCGCCCTGCCCCGGGTGGTCGACGCCGAGCGCCTGGTGATCGCCAACTCGCTCTCCCCGACGGCCGGCACCCTGGCCGCCACGGCGGGCGGCGGCCTCGCGTTCGTCGTGCGCCTCGTGGTCTCGGACTCCGACGCCGCCGTGGTGCTGCTCGGTGCCGGTCTCTATCTGTGCGGCGCGCTGGCGGCGCTGCGCATCGCCGTGGAACTGCTGGGCCCGGACCCGGCACGCGTTCCGCCGAGGCTGACCTCGGCACTCACCGGCACAGCCCGCGACCTGGTGGCGGGCGTGCGCCATCTGGCCGCACCCGCCCGCCGGGAAGCGGCCTGGGCACTCGTCGGCATGACACTGATGCGGTTCTGCTACGGCGCCCTGCTGGTCATGCTCCTGATGCTGTGCCGGTACGCCCTGACCTCGGACACGGACGAGGGACTCGCCCTGCTGGGGCTCGCGCTCGGCGTTTCCGGGACGGGCTTCTTCGCGGCCGCGGTCGTCACCCCGTGGGCGGCGGGACTACTGGGCCCCGGCCGCTGGATGGCCGTATGCGCCGCGGTCGCCACCGTGCTGGTCCCGGCGCTGGGCCTGCCGTTCGCCACCGTGCCCCTGCTCGCCGCCGCGTTCGTGCTCGGGTTGACGACCCAGGGAGCGAAGATCGCGACCGACACGATCGTGCAGTCATCGGTCGACGACATCTTCCGGGGCCGGGTCTTCTCCGTCTACGACGTGCTGTTCAACGTGGCCTTCGTCGGCGCGGCCGGGGTGGCCGCACTCATGCTGCCGCCGGACGGCCGCTCGGTGCCGCTGGTCGTGACGGTCTCCGTGGTCTACGGAGTGGTTGCGGCAGCTATGGCCCGGTTTGAGAGCGGGTAAGTGTCACATCAGTGACACAGAGCCCCACCGGACTACAGAGTTGTCAGTGGGAGCCGGTAGCTTACGTGCGTCTTATCTCGCGGCATGTCCGCGACACGCACCTATTTCAGGGGGACCCCCAGTGACCACCCAGCCGCCGCCTCAGGGCAACCCGTTCGCGCAGAACCAGCCGCAGCAGCCCCAGGGACAGAACCCCTACGCCCAGGGGCAGCAGGGCTTCCCGCAGCAGGCAGGCCAGCCCGGTCAGCCCGGTTTTCCGCAGCAGGGTGCGCCGTACGCCCCGGTGCCGCCGCAGCCGGCCCGTCGCAAGCTGAGCTTCAAGACGATCAAGAACATCGTCATCGCGGTGGTCGTCGTGGGGGTCGCGATCGGCGGCTACATCGCCAGTCGGGACGATGCGGACCAGGCCGGCGTGGGCGACTGCCTGAAGTCCGCGTCGTCGTCGTCGGACCGCATGGAAGTCGTGGACTGCTCCTCCTCGGAAGCCGAGGGCAAGGTCCTCGAGAAGGTGAAGGGTCACTTCACGTCGATCACCGCGGAGACCGAGTGCCGAAAGGTCAAGGACGCCACCGGCTTCTACGCCGAGACCGGTGATGGGGAGGAGTTCCTCCTCTGCCTCGGTGACGTTTAAAGCACCTGGGAATGCCTCCTCTCCCTTAACCGGGACGTGTTTCACGTGAAACACCGTCGCCTCCATCGTCTGGGAGAGTGAGGTCGTCATGTCGGGAGGGACCTTCCAGGTCGACAAGAAGCAGACCCTGGTCTCCAATGTCTACGGCACGGCCACCAGCACCCTTGTGAACATGTAACGAGTCACGCGCAAGACCCGCAAGCACTGAATGAGCAGGGGCGGCATGTTTCACGTGAAACATGCCGCCCCTGCTCATTCAGCTTCTGCCTCGTTGCTCCACCACTCCTTGAGTGCCGCGACGGCGGCCTCATGCCCCATTGGGCCGTTCTCCAGGCGGAGCTCCAGCAGGTGCTTGTACGCCCGACCGACGACCGGGCCCGGCGGGACGCCCAGGATCTCCATGACCTGGTTACCGTCCAGGTCCGGGCGGATCGCGTCCAGCTCCTCCTGTTCCTGAAGCTGCGTGATCCGCTCCTCCAGACCGTCGTAGGCGCGGGAGAGGGCCAACGCCTTGCGCTTGTTGCGCGTCGTGCAGTCCGACCTCGTGAGTTTGTGGAGCCGGTCGAGCAGCGGTCCCGCGTCCCGGACGTATCGGCGGACCGCGGAGTCCGTCCACTCGCCCGTGCCGTAGCCGTGGAAGCGCAGATGCAGCTCGACCAGGCGCGAGACGTCCTTCACCAACTCGTTGGAGTACTTGAGGGCAAGCATGCGCTTCTTCGTCATCTTCGCCCCGACCACCTCGTGGTGGTGGAACGAGACCCTGCCGTCCTTCTCGAAGCGACGGGTGCGCGGCTTGCCGATGTCGTGCAGCAGGGCGGCCAGGCGCAGGGTCAGGTCGGGGCCCTCGCTCTCCAGGGCCATCGCCTGCTCCAGGACGATGAGCGTGTGATCGTAGACGTCCTTGTGCCGGTGGTGCTCGTCGCGCTCCAACCGCAGGGCCGGCAGCTCGGGCAGGACCCGCTCGGCGAGGCCGGTCTCCACCAGCAGGGTCAGCCCCTTGCGCGGATGCGAGGAGAGGATGAGCTTGTTCAGCTCGTCCCTGACCCGCTCGGCCGAGACGATGTCGATGCGCCCGGCCATGTCCCGCATGGCCTTGACGACCTCCGGGGCCACCTCGAAGTCGAGCTGTGCGGCGAAGCGCGCGGCTCGCATCATCCGGAGCGGATCGTCCGAGAAGGAGTCCTCAGGAGTCCCCGGAGTACGCAGCACGCCGGCCGCGAGGTCGTCGAGTCCACCGTGCGGGTCGATGAACGCCTTCTCCGGCAGCGCGACAGCCATCGCGTTCACCGTGAAGTCACGCCGGACGAGGTCCTCCTCGATGGAGTCGCCGTAGGACACCTCGGGCTTGCGCGAGGTACGGTCGTACGCCTCGGACCGGTAGGTGGTCACCTCGATCTGCCAGCCGTCCTTCTGCCCCCCGACCGTGCCGAAGGCGATCCCGACCTCCCAGACCGCGTCCGCCCAGGGACGCATGATCTTGAGTACGTCCTGGGGGCGGGCGTCCGTCGTGAAGTCCAGGTCGTTGCCGAGCCGCCCGAGCAAGGCGTCCCGGACCGACCCGCCGACCAGGGCGAGCGAAAACCCGGCCTCCTGGAAACGGCGGGCGAGATCGTCGGCGACAGGGGCGACGTGCAGCGGCTCGTTCACCGCGCGGTGCTGCTCCTGGCTCAGGACACTGGGGCTGACTTCGTTGGCGTTCGGCACAACTGAACAGGGTACGTGGCCGGGGCGGAGACGGGCGCCCCCATTCATCGGGCGCGGAATCCCCCACTTCCGTACCGCTCCCTTTATAGGCGCACATAGAGGGAAGCCCGCCGCAGCTGCGGATCTTGTGGCGTACGCCGCGGCACTTCCCCTCGGCGCACATCGTTACCATGCGTGGACGCACATTCCGACGACCACTGATCACGACGAGGGACGGGCGAGCGCGTGGCCGAGGCGGCAGACTTCCAGGGGACCAGTCCCTCACCTGCCCGCCGGTGGCTCCGGCGTACCACGGCGCTGCTCGCCGGGGCGCCGCTGCTGGCCGGCCTCGTCCAGCTGCCCGCCGCCGGTTCGGCGCACGCCGAGGAAGCGGCCGCCGCCCTGGCCGACTCGGACTCGGGCTCGGTGGCCGTCGCCGTGGACTCGCTCACCCCCTCGGCACCGACGGACGGGGACACGGTGACCGTGTCGGGCACCGTGACGAACAAGGGCAAGCAGACCGTCACCGACGCCCACGTGGGCCTGCGCGTGGGGTCGCAGATCGACACCAGGTCGTCCGTCGACGCGATCGCCAAGGACAGCGACGATCTCCAGGGTTCCATCCCTCCGGAGATCGACAACAAGTACACCGAGAAGTTCTCCAAGCTCACTCCCGGCGTCGCCGAGCACTTCAACATCTCCGTCCCGGTCGACGACCTCAACCTCGGCGACGACGGTGTCTACGAATTCGCCGTTTCGCTGTCCGGTGAGACCTCTGCACGGCCGTGGGAGCAGATCCTCGGCATCCAGCGGACCTTCCTGCCGTGGCAGCCAGACGGGGCCGACACGAAAACCAGGACCACGGCGCTGTGGCCCCTCGTCTCGACTACGCACATGGCCGCGGAGACGGGGCCGAACGAGGAACAGACACCGGTCTTCCTCAACGACGACCTGGCGAAGGAGATCTCCCCCGGCGGCCGTCTGAACCAGATGGTGACGCTGGGCAAGGACCTCGACGTCACCTGGGTGGTCGATCCGGACCTGCTGGCCTCCGTCGACGCGATGACCGGCAGCTACCGCGTCCGGGACGGGGACAGGACCGTCGCCGGCACTCACCAGGCGATCGCCAAGCAGTGGCTGGCGGACCTGCAGGACGCGGTCGCCGACGAGGAGGTCGTCGCCCTCCCCTTCGCCGACCCCGACCTGGCCTCCCTGGCCCACAACGGCACGGACGTCACCGGCTCCCTGAGCCAGCTCAAGGAGGCGACGGACGTCATCGGCAACACCGTCGAGCCGATCCTCCACGTGAAGCCGAACACCGACTTCGCCTGGCCCGTGGACGGCGCCGTCGACCGGTCGATCGTCAAGGTCGCCACCTCCGCGGGCGCCGACAAGGTGATCGCCCGCAGCGATTCCCTCCGGGAGACCGACGGCCTGCCCTACACCCCCTCGGCCTCCCGTCCCATCGGTGGCGGCACCACGGCCGTCGTGGCGGACGCCCGGCTCTCCACGGCGTTCGAGGGCGATCTCACGACGGCGTCCGCCTCCACGCTCGCCGTGCAGCGCTTCCTCGCCCAGAGCCTCGGCCTGGGCCTCCAGACCGCCAAGCAGCGCAGCGTCGTCATCGCGCCGCAGCGCATGCCCTCCGGCAGCCAGGCCCGCGCGATGGCCGAAGCGCTGCGGACCCTCCAGAGCGGCACCTGGTCCCAGTCCCAGAAGCTGGCCGCCGCCTCCGCCGCCGAGCCTGACCCGGACGCCGCCACCAAGGTGCCGGCCACCTCCTCCTACCCGTCCGGGCTTCACAAGAAGGAGCTGCCCCGGTCGGCCTTCGTGGAGAGCGCACGGACGCAGGACGCCCTGGACAGCTTCAAGGTCGTGCTCTCGGACCCGTCCCGGGTGGTGACCCCCTTCGGACGTGCCCTGAACCGGGAGATGTCCGTGTCGTGGCGCGGCCGGGCCACCGAGGCGAAGTCGTTCCGCGACGGGGTGAAGTCGTACCTCGACAGCCTGTCCGGCCGGGTCAGACTGATCGACAAGTCGGAGACGAAGCTCTCCGGCCGCAGCGCCACGATCCCGGTGACGGTACAGAACAACCTGGTGCAGGACGTCGGCCCCCTGATCCTCCGGCTCACCTCGACCAACCCGACGCGTCTGGAGATCGACGGCGCCCGCTACCAGGAGCAGCCGATCTCGGTGTCCGGCGGCCACAGCCAGTCGGTGAAGTTCACCACGTCGGCCAACGCCAACGGCCGGGCCACGGTGATCGCCCAGCTGTACACGCAGGACGGGCGGCCCTACGGCAAGGCCGTCACCTTCGACGTGAAGGTCACCGAGATCACGGCCACCGTGATGCTCGTCATCGGCGGCGGTGTCCTACTGCTCGTCCTCGCCGGCTTCCGGATGTACACGCAGCGCAAGCGCGCCGCGGCCCGCGCAGCCGAGAAGGCCGACGAGGAGACGGAGTCCGGGGAGGAGCCGGAGGCGGCGGAGAACTCCAAGGTCGACCCGGAGAACCCGAAGGACCCCGAAGCACGTCACACACAGGAGTCCGAGGCACCGGCCCGGGCAGGCAACCCGGAGCAGCCGAGTGACCCGACACCGGACACCGCAGCGGAAAACGCCGACCCGTCCGGCACGGGTGAGAGAGTGGACCGTTGAGGATGTCGTGGCCGGTCGGCCCGGGACGATGAGGTGGGGTAACCATGAACGCGCCGTACGACGGTGACCGCGGTCAGGCCGCGGACGGCTCGGGTCACCCCCAGGGCCCGCCGCCGGACCCCGGCCAGACGCCGCCGCAGGCGCCCGCGGACATGTACCTCCAGGACGCCTACGACCAGGACCCCTACCGGGCGCAGGACCTCTCCGCCCAGGACCCGGTCTCCGAGGCGCTCTACGACCGCGCCGCGCACCCTCCGCCGCCCCCGGGCACGTACCCGCCGCAGCAGCCGCTGTACTCCCAGCCCTCCCAGTCGCCCCACGCCCCCGACCCCCGCCTCTGGGCCCAGACCCCGGCCCCCGAACCGGAGGGTCCGACGCAGTACCTGCCCTACGGCGACGACCCGCGGACCACCCAGTTCGTCGGCGTGGACGACCTGGTCGGCCAGGCCGGTGACCAGCGTCACGAGCCCGACGCCTTCGCGCACCTCTTCCGCGACCAGCAACAGGGCGGCGGCCACCCCTCGTACAACGACCAGGCGGCCGTCCCCGCCCCGGCTCCGGCGCCGTACGGCGGGACGGCAGGACCGGGGCAGTACGGCACCACACCGGCTCCGGGACAGTACGGCGGGCACCAAGGGCCCGACCTGCACGGCAACGCTGCGGCGCACGGCCAGTGCGGCGGGCCCTCTCCGGCGCCCGGCCAGCACGCGGCGCCCGCGCCCGGCCAATACGCGGTGGCGCCCACCCCCGAGGCGGCCGAGGCCCCCCTCCAGGAGCCCGAGCCCGCCCCTGCGGCACCGCCGGCCGCCGCGCCCAAGAAGGGCGGGCGTGCGGGCGGCCTGCTGAAGTCGAGCGCCGTGATGGCGGCGGGCACGATGGTGTCGCGGCTGACCGGGTTCGTCCGGTCGGCGATGATCGTGTCGGCGCTGGGTGTCGGCCTGCTCGGCGACACCTTCCAGGTCGCCTACCAGCTGCCGACGATGATCTACATCCTTACCGTCGGCGGCGGTCTCAACTCGGTCTTCGTACCGCAACTCGTCCGCGCCATGAAAGACGACGAGGACGGTGGCGAGGCATACGCCAACCGCCTGCTGACCCTCGTCATGGTGGCCCTGGGCACGCTGACGGTGATCACGGTCTTGGGCGCGCCCCTGCTGATCCGGCTCCTGTCCAACCCTGTGGCCAGTGACCCGGCTGCGAACGAGGTCGGTATCACCTTCGTCCGCTACTTCCTGCCGTCCATCTTCTTCATGGGTCTCCATGTGGTGATGGGGCAGGTCCTCAACGCCCGTGGCAGGTTCGGCGCGATGATGTGGACCCCGGTCCTGAACAACATCGTCATCATCGTGACCCTGGGGATGTTCATCTGGGTCTACGGCACCGCTGAGAGCTCAGGGATGAAGGTCACGAGCATCCCACCGGAAGGCGAGCGTCTGCTCGGCATCGGTGTACTGCTGGGCCTCATCGTGCAGTCCCTGGCCATGATCCCTTACCTGCGGGAGACAGGCTTCCGGCTCCGCCTCCGGTTCGACTGGAAGGGTCACGGACTCGGCAAGGCCATCACTCTCGCCAAGTGGACGGTCCTCTTCGTGCTTGCCAACCAGGCGGGCGCCATGATCGTCATCCAGCTCTCCACCGCGGCGGGCAAGGCATCGCCTGTGGACGGCACGGGTTTCGCCGCCTACGCAAACGCGCAGCTGATCTGGGGGCTGCCGCAGGCGATCATCACCGTCTCCCTCATGGCCGCGCTGCTCCCTCGCATCTCCCGTTCGGCATCCGAGGAGGATGGGGGAGCGGTTCGAGACGACATCTCCCAGGGCCTCCGCACCACGGCCGTGGCCATCGTTCCCGTGTCCTTCGGTTTCGTCGCACTCGGCATTCCCATGTGCACGCTCATGTTCGGCTCGTCGGGCACCAGTGAAGCCACCAACATGGGCTACATGCTGATGGCCTTCGGTCTCGGCCTCATCCCGTACTCCGTGCAGTACGTCGTCCTGCGCGCCTTCTACGCCTACGAGGACACCCGGACGCCCTTCTACAACACCGTCATCGTGGCCGTGGTCAACGCCGCCGCCTCGGGCCTGTGTTACCTCCTGCTGCCCTCCCGCTGGGCCGTCGTCGGCATGGCCGCCTCCTACGGCCTGGCCTACGTGATCGGCGTGGGCGTCGCCTGGCGCAGGCTGCGCAAGCGGCTCGGCGGTGACCTGGACGGCGCCCGGGTGCTGCGCACGTACGCCCGGCTGTGCATCGCGTCCGTACCGGCAGCCCTGCTCGGTGGCGCCGCCTGCTACGCGGTCAGCCGGGCGCTCGGCCAGGGCGTCGTGGGATCGTTCGCCGCGCTGATCGCCGGCGGACTGCTCCTGTTCGGCGTCTTCTTCGTCGCCGCCCGCAAGATGCGCATCGAGGAAGTCAACTCTCTGGTCGGGATGGTGCGCGGACGCCTGGGACGCTGAGACCCGGGGTAGGCGCACAACCATCGCCCGCCGCTGTGTGTCGTGCATAGCGGCGGACTGTGGGCACAATTGGGTTCGGCGTCGCACGCGCGGATCGGGAGTCGGCCGACGCGCACGGAATGGGGAGGCAGGAACGACGGTGGCGGAACGGAGCACAGCTGCCGTCGACGTGGCAGACAACAGCGGTGACGAGCCGCTGACCGCACAGGCGGACCAGTCCACGGCCGACGGGGTGGCCAACAACCGGGAGCGGGACACGGACAGCGACGAGGCACAGGGGAGCCACACGAGCGAGGAATCCGGCAAGGCCTCGCCTCCCGAACTGCACAGCGGGCACAAGCTCGCCAGACGCTACCGCCTCGAGGAATGCGTCACCCGTCTGGACGGCTTCAGCAGTTGGCGGGCCGTCGACGAGAAGCTGCGCCGCGCCGTCGGAGTCCACCTCCTTCCGGCGGACCACCCGCGAGCCCGCTCCGTGCTGGCCGCGGCACGCTCCTCCGCCCTGCTCGGCGACCCCCGGTTCGTCCAGGTACTGGACGCCGTCGAGGACAACGACCTCGTCTACGTCGTCCACGAGTGGCTCCCCGACGCCACCGAGCTGACCGCGCTCCTCGCCTCCGGACCGCTGGATGCCTACGACGCCTACCAGATGGTCAGTCAGGTGGCTTCGGCCATGGCGGCCGCGCACCGCGAGGGTCTCGCCCATCTGCGCCTGAGCCCCAACGCGGTGCTGCGTACGTCGACGGGCCAGTGGCGGATCCGCGGGCTCGCCGTCAACGCCGCGCTGCGCGGCATCAGCTCCGACACCCCGCAGCGCACCGACACCGAGGCCATCGGCGCCCTTCTGTACGCCACGCTCACCCAGCGCTGGCCGTACGAGAGCGACGCGCACGGTCTGGCGGGACTGCCCAAGGACATCGGCCTGATCCCCCCCGACCAGGTGCGGGCCGGCATCCACCGCGGCCTGTCCGAACTGGCGATGCGAGCGCTCGCCAACGACGGCGCCACCGCATCCCGCCACGAGTCCCCCTGCACGACGCCGGAGGAACTGGTGAAGGCGATCGGCGAGATGCCCCGCATCCGCCCGCCGGAGCCTGCGTACACCGCTCCACCCCAGTACCAGCGCACGGCCTACCAGCAGGGCGCGTACGGCCGCCCGGCGCCCCACCCCGGCGTCACGCAGCCCGTACCGACGCCGCCGCCCCCGCTGCAGAGCCGTACGGGCAAGGCCCTCAAGTGGAGCGTCTCGGCCCTGCTGATCGCCGCGCTCGGCCTCGGCAGCTGGCAGTTGGCGGACGCCCTCATGGAACGGGGCGGCAAGGCCGAAGACCAGAACCAGACCCAGACGACGGACGGAAACGACAAGAACGACGAGCGGACCCAGCCGGCCAAGCCGCTCAGTGTGCAGGCAGCCCAGGAGTACGTCGCCAGCGGCGGGGCCCAGGCACCGGGGGACGTCGCCAACACCTACGACGACGACGCAACCACCTTCTGGCGCACGAAGAAGTACAACGAAGGCCCGAAGCTCGCGCCGTACAAGCCCGGCGTCGGCATCGTCTACGACCTCGGTTCACCGCAGGACGTCTCGACGGCGTCGGTAGGACTCCGGTACACCGGTGATCACACGACCGTGCATCTCTACGCCACCGATTCCCTGTCGCCCTCGACAGGAGTCGACGGCATGAAGGAGATCTCGAGCGCCACCACGACCGGCACCTCGCTCACCGCCAAGGCATCGAAGCCCGTCAAGACGCGGTACGTCCTCCTGTGGATGACCGACGTGCCGAACGCTCCGTCCGACGGCTACAGCGGCGCGGGCTACAAGCAGGCGATCACCGACGTGACATTCAAGGGCTGAAGGCCCTCGGAGGGGAAGGGGGAGGAGGCCGATGGCAGATGTCACCGCATACAGCGGCATCAGCGATCAGGACCTCCTCGCCCGCCACGTCGAGGGCGACCCCGATGCCTTCGGTGAGGTCGTACGCCGTCACCGCGACCGGCTGTGGGCGGTGGCCCTGAGGACGCTGGGGGATCGCGAGGAGGCGGCCGACGCCGTCCAGGACGCTCTCGTCTCCGCCTATCGGGCCGCACACACCTTCCGTGGGCAGGCGGCCGTCACGACCTGGCTGCACCGGATCACGGTGAACGCCTGTCTGGACCGTGCCCGCAAGGCCGCGTCTCGGAAAACCGCACCCGTCGACGACACCGAACGCCTGGAGCAGCTCCTGGAGCCGCACGAGTCGGCCTCCGCGCCCGCCGAACGCAATGATCTGCACCGTCAACTGCTGGCGGCCCTGAGCACCCTGCCCGCCGACCAGCGAGCCGCCCTCGTCCTGGTGGACATGCAGGGCTACCCCGTCGCGGAGGCCGCCCGCATCCTCGACGTACCGAGCGGGACGATCAAGAGCCGGTGTGCCCGGGGCAGAGCCAGGCTCCTGCCGCTACTCACCCACCTCCGGCCTGACGGCAGCGAGAGGAAGAGGGAACCGGACGCGGAGCGGAACCGGACGCAGGGGCCAACCGTCCCACCCGCAGCGGGACCGCAGCGTGCGGGTCTGCCAGAGACAGGGCCGAGCGATTCAGCCGCAGTGAAGGGCGGAGGTGGACGAGCGTGACGTCGTCGACGACAGACATGACCGAGCACCCGGACACCGCGGAGCTCTCCGACCTCGCCGAAGGTCTCCTCCCCAGTGCACGGACTGCCAACGTACGGCAGCATCTGGCCGGCTGCGAGCTCTGCGCGGACGTCTACGCGGCACTGGACGACATCCAGGGACTGCTCGGCAGCCTGCCCGCCCCGGCACCCATGCCGGACGACGTGGCTGCGCGTATCGACGCCGCCCTGGCAGCCGAGCCACTGCCGGGCGCCTTCGGCACCGCGCATGTTTCACGTGAAACATCGGCACCGGCCGACCGGCCCACGGGACACGCTCGTCCCTCCTCCACCGGCCCAGGTCGCAAGGATCGCCGACGAGGCGGGCGACGCAGGATCGCCGTCCTCGGCGCCGTGACCGCGGCTGCGGCCATCGGACTCGGCTCGGTCATCGTGTCCTCCCTGAACGGGGGGAGCTCCTCCGACGACACCGCCCACGAGCAGCAGACCGCGCTCGCGGACACCTTCTCCGAGGGGCATCTCAAGGCCAAGGTCACCGACCTCGTCTCGGACGGGAGCGCCCAGAAGGAGTCGCGCACGCCGCGCAGCTTCGGCATGGAGTCCGAGAACGGTGGCGAGACCGCCGAGAACCACGTCTTCAAGCAGCCGACCGTCCCCGAGTGCATTCGAAGGGCCCTCGGGCGCGACGACGCGGCGATCGCGACCGAGCAGGGCGTCTACAAGGGCAAGGAAGCCCTGCTGGTGGTGGTGCCCGATGCCGCCAACGACACTCGGGTCACCGCCTACATCGTCGAGTCGGCGTGCGTGAAGCAACCCGCGATCGGCAAGGGCAAGATCCTCCTGAAGCATTCCTACGCGCGTCCGTAGCGGACCGGCCCTACTTACCCCGGGCTGCCCGGCGCTGTCGCCGTGTGCCCGAACACAGCGGGAATGCGCGCCCCGTAGGATCCGTTAGGTGGGGTGAGAGTTCCGAGTGCAGCTCCACCCGGCCCTGAAGACACAGTCCAGAGACGAGGAATGAAGCCGTGAGCGACGTCCGAAACGTGATCATCATCGGCTCCGGGCCCGCCGGCTACACGGCGGCGCTCTACACCGCACGAGCGTCGCTGAAGCCGCTGGTGTTCGAGGGTGCCGTCACCGCGGGCGGAGCTCTGATGAACACCACCGAGGTCGAGAACTTCCCCGGCTTCCAGGACGGCATCATGGGCCCCGAGCTCATGGACAACATGCGGGCCCAGGCGGAGCGCTTCGGCGCCGAGCTGATCCCGGACGATGTCGTGGCCGTCGACCTCACCGGTGAGATCAAGACTGTCACGGACACCGCGGGCACGGTCCACCGGGCCAAGGCCGTCATCGTCACCACCGGCTCCCAGCACCGCAAGCTCGGCCTGCCGAACGAGGACGCGCTGTCCGGCCGGGGTGTCTCCTGGTGCGCGACCTGTGACGGCTTCTTCTTCAAGGACCAGGACATCGCCGTGATCGGTGGCGGTGACACCGCGATGGAGGAGGCCACGTTCCTCTCCCGCTTCGCGAAGTCCGTGACGATCGTCCACCGTCGCGACACCCTGCGTGCCTCCAAGGCTATGCAGGAGCGAGCCTTCGCCGACCCCAAGATCACGTTCGTCTGGGACAGCGAGGTCGCCGAGGTCCAGGGCGACCAGAAGCTCGCGGGCCTGAAGCTGCGCAACGTCAAGACCGGCGAGCTCTCGGACCTGCCGGTGACCGGCCTGTTCATCGCGATCGGCCACGACCCGCGTACCGAGCTCTTCAAGGACCAGCTCGACCTCGACCCGGAGGGCTACCTGAAGGTCGAGGCGCCCTCGACCCGCACCAACTTGACGGGTGTCTTCGGCGCCGGTGACGTGGTCGACCACACCTACCGCCAGGCGATCACCGCCGCGGGCACCGGCTGCTCCGCCGCTCTGGACGCCGAGCGCTTCCTCGCCGCCCTCAGCGACGAGGACAAGGCGGAGCCCGAGAAGACCGCCGTCTGACCACCCCATCCCCCGCACCACTCAGTTAAGGAGCCCGCCGTGGCCGGCACCCTGAAGCATGTGACCGACGCATCCTTCGAGCAGGACGTCCTCAAGAACGACAAGCCCGTCCTGGTGGACTTCTGGGCCGCCTGGTGCGGTCCGTGCCGCCAGATCGCGCCGTCCCTCGAGGCGATCGCCACCGAGTACGGTGACAAGATCGAGATCGTCAAGCTGAACATCGACGAGAACCCGGGTACGGCTGCCAAGTACGGCGTCATGTCCATCCCCACCCTGAACGTCTACCAGGGCGGCGAGGTCGCCAAGACCATCGTCGGCGCCAAGCCGAAGGCCGCGATCGTCCGCGACCTCGAGGACTTCATCGCCGACTAACGATCGCCGACTCACGTTTCACGTGAAACACGAATGGGCCGACCCGCTCGGGTCGGCCCATTCGGCTTACAACAGCTTTACGTCCGTCACTACAGCGGACGCAACACCGGTTCCTTCTGAACCGCGCCGAGCAGGCGGTCCAGTGCCATCTCCACGTCTTCCTTCCAGGAGAGCGTGGACCGAAGATCGAGTCGCAACCGTGGGTGGCGGGGATGCGGCCGGACCGTCTTGAAGCCCACCGCCAACAGGTGCTCCGCCGGCAGGACACAGGCGGGTTCCTTCCAGCGAGCATCACCGAACGCCTCGATGGCCTTGAAGCCCCGGCGCAGAAGATCCTTGGCGACCGTCTGGACCATCACCCGGCCCAGCCCTTGACCCTGATACCCCGGCATCACGAAGGCGGTCATCAGTTGGACCGCGTCCGAGGAGACCGGGCTGGTGGGGAATGCCGCCGAGCGCGGTACATACGCCGGCGGCGCGTAGAGAACGTAGCCGACCGGAATGTCGTCGACGTAGACCACCCGGCCGCACGATCCCCAGTCCAGGAGGACGGCGGAGATCCAGGACTCCTTCTCGAGAGCGGGTGTGCCCGCCTTTACCGCGGCCTCGCCGCTGACGGGGTCCAGCTCCCAGAAGACGCACGAGCGACAGCGCTGGGGAAGGTCCTGAAGGTTGTCCAGCGTGAGCGGTACGAGCCGGCGCCCCATGAAGGCTGTTCCTCGCTTCCTTCGCCTGCCGCGTCGCGGGCGGCTGTCAGAGCGCTCCGTTCCCTGAGCAGGCTGCCGATGAACCCACCGACCGCGCCCAGCCCCAAGCCTGCGCTCACCAGTTCGGTGCGGCTCATCGCTCGCATGGCCCCTGCCTTCCACTCAGAGGTACTGCCAGGTGACGACGCCATCCCGGTCGCATCGTATCCACGATGCGGTGGCCTCGACACCGACGCAAAGCAAAGGACGGGCCGTGTTCCGGTATGCACCGGACACGGCCCGCCCTTGAGGCTCTCGAGGCACCACCGAGCGCGCCGGGCGCTTCGTTACCCCGACATCAGGATTCGACGGCGCCGTCCTTGTCCTCCAGGAGGCCCTTCTGGAGGACGGGACCTTCACCGGGAGCCAGGCTGCCGAGGATCCGCTCCAGGTCGTCCATGGAGGCGAACTCCACGGTGATCTTGCCCTTCTTCTGTCCCAGGTCGACCTTCACTCGCGTCTCGAAGCGGTCCGAGAGCCGCGTCGCCAGGTCCGAGAGTGCCGGAGAGACCAGAGAACCGGCCCGTGGGCCCTTGGCTCGCTGCGGCTTCTGCGGCCGGGAACCCATCAGGGTCACGATCTCCTCGACCGACCGCACCGAGAGTCCTTCAGCCACGATGCGATGGGCCAGCCGGTCCTGCTCTTCCGGGTCGTCGACGGAGAGCAGCGCTCGTGCGTGCCCCGCGGAGAGCACTCCGGCGGCGACGCGGTTCTGCACCTTCGGGGAGAGCTTCAGCAGACGCAGCGTGTTGGACACCTGCGGGCGGGAGCGACCGATACGGTCCGCCAGCTGATCGTGCGTGCAGTTGAAGTCCTTCAGCAGCTGGTCGTAGGCGAACGCCTCCTCCAGCGGGTTCAGCTGAGCGCGGTGCAGGTTCTCCAGGAGCGCGTCCAGGAGGAGCTTCTCGTCCTCCGTCGCCCGCACGATCGCCGGAATGGCGTCCAGTTCCAGCTCTCGGCAGGCCCGGAAGCGGCGCTCGCCCATGATGAGCTCATAACGCCCGGGCTCCGTCGGCCGCACGACAACCGGCTGGAGTAGACCCACCTCCCTGATGGAGGTGACGAGCTCGGCCAGCGCGTCGTCGTCGAAGTCCTTGCGCGGCTGCTTCGGGTTCGGCGTGATGGCGTCGAGAGGAACCTCGGCGAAGTGCGCTCCCAAGGGCGGGCGAAGCCCTTCGGCGCCCTGGGGTACCGTCGGCTCCTCCGTTTCACGTGAAACATGCGGCAGCGTGGCCACCTTCGCCGCAGCCACCCCGCGTTCGTTCGGCAGCAGAGGCATCGTCCCCGGGGACGCGGAAGCCGCAGTTCCCAAAGCCGCCGAGGCAACCGACTTCTCGGTCGGGGCGTTGGGGATCAGTG
Source organism: Streptomyces sp. NPDC085944 (assembly GCF_040686295.1). Classification (NCBI taxonomy): domain Bacteria; kingdom Bacillati; phylum Actinomycetota; class Actinomycetes; order Kitasatosporales; family Streptomycetaceae; genus Streptomyces; species Streptomyces sp. NPDC085944. Next base: position 95,834 of record NZ_JBFBJX010000012.1, read on the forward strand.
CGCCAAGACCACGGCCCAGCCCCCTCCGTCGCTCACTCACTGGATCCCCTCCACCATGCTCGGATCATTCTGAGCGCCGACATGGGCATGGGTCGCGTCATAGTTGACGCCCACACCCTTCAGCGCGATCTCACGGGCCGCCTCCAGATAGGAGAGAGCCCCGCTTGATCCTGGATCGTAGGTCAGTACCGTCTGCCCGTAGCTCGGGGCCTCGGAGATGCGGACCGAGCGGGGAATGCTCGTCCGCAGCACCTCCTCGCCGAAGTGGCTGCGCACCTCGTCCGCGACCTGGGACGCAAGCCGCGTCCGGCCGTCGTACATGGTGAGGAGGATCGTCGACACATGCAGCGTGGGGTTGAGGTGCCCTCGTACCAGGTCGACGTTGCGCAGCAGCTGGCCCAGCCCCTCCAGCGCGTAGTACTCGCACTGGATCGGGATCAGTACTTCCTGGCCGGCGACGAGCGCGTTGACGGTCAGCAGGCCGAGCGAGGGCGGGCAGTCGATGAGGATGTAGTCCAGCGGCTGTTCATAGGCCGTGATCGCCCGCTGGAGCCGGCTCTCACGCGCGACCAGAGAGACCAGTTCGATCTCCGCACCGGCGAGATCGATGGTGGCGGGCGCGCAGAACAGGCCCTCGACATCAGGGACCGGCTGGACCACTTCCGAGAGCGGTCGGCTCTCGACCAGCACGTCGTAGATGGACGGCACCTCGGCGTGATGGTCGACACCCAGCGCGGTAGAGGCGTTGCCCTGTGGGTCGAGATCGACGACCAGGACTCGCGCACCGTGCAAGGCGAGCGACGCGGCAAGATTGACGGTCGTCGTCGTCTTGCCCACACCACCCTTCTGGTTGGCTACGACCATGATCCGAGTCTGCTCGGGCCGCGGTAGCCCCTCACCGGCGCGGCCCAGAGCGTCCACCGCCAGTTGGGCAGCACGGCCGATCGGAGTGTCGTCCATCGGAGGCGGTGTTTCACGTGAAACATCCGCCCCCATCGACTCGGTACGGGGACCGGGGACCGGATCGGTCATCGGTCCCGCGATATTGGCGTCGGACCGCAAGGATTCACTCTCCTCGACTTCAGGCTCGCAATGAACAGAGCCTCCCATGCCATCGGGGTCACGAACCAGTGAGGCCTGGTCTTCTGTGGAGAAATCCACCTCTGTGGACAACTCCGCGCCCTCTCCGAGCGACCCGAGAGGCTTTCGTTCACGTGAGTCGGACGCGGCGCGGCCGCGACTGATGATGCCGTGCAACAGTGAGCGACGTTTCACGTGAAACACGATGCAGCGCGGCCCAAGTCGAACGGCCGCGACACTCCGGCATCCGTGAGCAGGGCAGCTTGTGTGGAGTACGTCGGACCACGAGAGCTAGCCGCGACGCCGGCGCGTTCGCCCCGTCCGGGCGGCCTTGGCCCGCTTGGCGGCGAACCGCACACCCCCGGGGCTCTCGCCCACCTCGACGCGCACCACGGTGGACATGGGCTCCACAACGCCCTCGCCGACGTGGAGGATGGACGTCTCCTCCGCTCCGAGCTTGCTCAGCGCCGCGGTCGCCGCCTTCAGTTCCTCCTCGGCCGTGTCGCCCTTGAGGGCGAGCATCTCGCCGTACGGGCGCAGGAGCGGGATGCCCCAGGCGGCGAGACGGTCCAGTGGAGCGACGGCTCGGGCCGTCACCACATGCACCGGCGGCAGCTTGCCCATGACCTCCTCGGCCCGACCCCGCACCACGGTGACATGATCCAGGCCCAGCAGCTCCACGACCTCGGTGAGGAAGTTCGTACGGCGCAGCAGCGGCTCAAGCAGGGTGATCTTCAGGTCGTCCCGTACCAGCGCCAAGGGGATCCCGGGCAGGCCGGCGCCCGAGCCGACGTCGCACACCGTCACTCCCTCGGGCACGACCTCCGAGAGCACGGCGCAGTTCAGCAAGTGCCGCTCCCAGAGCCGGGGCACTTCACGCGGACCGATCAGGCCGCGCTTCACCCCCGCCTCGGCGAGCAGTTCCGCGTAGCGGACCGCGTCCGCGTAGCGATCACCGAACACAGCACGTGCCTGCTCGGGTACAGGGGGGAGCTCCGCTGCCTCCGACACGGGGACCGTCCTTCCGTACGACACCGGCGCCAAGGGCGTCGGTGCCAGAACCACCAGAACTATCAGGCTGACAAAATTCGGCCCCGTCTGCGCAACAGACGGGGCCGGAGAACGAGAGGGAGCCGATCAAGCAGGGAGAACGACGACGAAGCGCTCCGGCTCCTCGCCCTCGGACTCACTGCGGAGCCCTGCGGCCTTGACCGCGTCATGCACGACCTTGCGCTCGAAGGGCGTCATCGGCTCGAGCCGCACGGACTCGCCGCTGCTCTTGACCTCGGCCGCGGCCTTGGCGCCCAGCTCGGACAGCTCGGCGCGCTTGCCCGCCCGGTAACCCGCGATGTCGAGCATCAGCCGGCTGCGGTCCCCGGTCTCCCGGTGCACGGCGAGGCGCGTGAGCTCCTGCAGAGCCTCCAGCACCTCACCGTCCCGGCCGACCAGCTTCTGCAGATCGCGGCTGCTGCTGTCACTGATGATCGAGACGGAGGCACGGTCGGCCTCGACGTCCATGTCGATGTCGCCGTCGAGGTCGGCGATGTCGAGCAGACCCTCCAGGTAGTCCGCCGCGATATCGCCCTCCTGCTCGAGGCGGGTGAGGGTGTCTGCACCCTCGGCAGCGGCGGAGGTGGTGCCTTCCGTCACGGGATGGGCTCCTTCTTACTTCTTCGACGGGGACTTGGGCCGCTGCGGGCCCTTGCGCTGTCCGGACTGGGCCTTGCTGCGGCCACCGCCGCCGGACTTCTGAGCCGGCTTCTTGGCACCGGCGGCGGGCTTCACGTCCTGCTTGCCCGCCGGCTTGGCGTCCTGCGGCTCGTCCGACTTGGTCAGCGACGTCTTCGGCTCGGCCTCACCTGCGGGCTTGGCCTGGCGCTGGGACTTGCTCTGCCTCTTGGGCTGCTGGCGCTTGGGCTGGCCCGTGGTCGTCACGGTCGAACCGTCCGCGCTCTGAGCGGCCACGGCGGCGTCACTCTTCACCACGGTGCCGTCGGCCTGAGCAGCCAGTCCCGCCTTGTTCAGGCCGTTGATGAACTTCCGCTCGGCCTCGTTGCGGTCCCGGCCCTTGGCGACGATGGCCTTCACGATGGCCTTCTCGCCCCGGCGACGGGTCTTGCCGTGCTCGGTGACGCTCTTGTGCAGCCGCTCCAGGTAGGCGGCCTGCGCCTTGGAACCGGGCGTCGGGTTGTTGCGGATGACGTACATCTGCTGGCCCATGGTCCACACGTTGGTGGTCAGCCAGTAGACGAGGACACCGACGGGGAAGTTCACACCGAAGACGGCGAACATGACCGGGAAGACGTACATCAGCATCTTCTGCTGCTGCATGAACGGCGTCTTCACGGTGGTGTCGACGTTCTTCGTCATCAGCTGGCGCTGGGTGAAGAACTGCGAGGCCGACATCAGCACGATCATGATCGCGGTGACGACCCGGACATCGGTGAGGGAGGCGTTGAGGGCGGCGACGTCGCTCTCGCTGCTGAAGAACTTGGAGGCCAGCGGAGCCCCGAAGATGTGCGCCTTCTGCGCGCTCTGCAGCAGGTCCTGGTTGACCGCGCCGATGGTGTCGCCGGACGCGATGCCGTTGAGCACGTGGTACAGGGCGAAGAAGAACGGGGACTGCGCGAGGATGGGAAGGCACGAGGAGAGCGGGTTGGTACCCGTCTCCTTGTACAGCTTCATCATCTCTTCGGACTGCCGCTGCTTGTCGTTCTTGTAGCGCTCCTGGATCTTCTTCATCTCCGGCTGGAGCGTCTGCATCCCGCGCGTCGCCTTGATCTGCTTCACGAAGAGCGGGATCAGGCAGATGCGGATGAGGATCACCAGCGACACGATGGACAGGCCCCAGGCCCATCCGGTGTCAGGTCCGAAGATCGCCCCGTACACCGTGTGGAACTGGACGATGACCCAGGAGACGGGCCAGGTGATAAAGCTGAAGAGGCTGGCAATCGTGTCCACTAATCATGCTCCTTGGGCATGGGGCGAGGTCTCTGCGGCCGGGCTCGAAGGCTCGGACGGGCTCGGGTGAGCGGGCCGTCCTTCGGTGGCCGGTTCGGCGGCGGAGGTCCCGCCCTTGCGTGCCCGCCAGGCGGCACGCAGCATTTCGTGCCACCGCGGGCGCTTGCGCGGCGGAACATGGTCCACACCGCCCGGCGACCACGGGTTGCACCGCAGGATGCGCCAGGCGGTGAGTGCCGTGCCCTTGACGGCTCCGTGCCGGTCGATGGCCGTGTAGCCGTAGTGGGAACACGACGGGTAGTACTTGCAGACCGGCCCCAGCAGCGGACTGATCGTCCACTGATAGAGCTTGATCAGAGCCAGCAGCGGGTACTTCATCGCGCGCCCCCTCCCAGTAGCCGCGCCAGGGCGGCGTCCAGGTCTCGGGCCAGCTGTGCATGGTCGGCGTCACCCGCACCGGGCAGCGCTCGTACGACTACCAGGCTACCGGGGGGCAACAGGTCGATCCGGTCGCGCATCAGATGGCGAAGCCTGCGCTTCACCTTGTTGCGCACGACCGCACCACCCACGGCTTTGCTCACGACGAAACCCGCACGTGTCGGGGGAGCGCTCTCCCCAGGCGCGTGCGGGTCCGTGGCACCGCTTCGAAGGTGGACGACGAGGGCCGGGCGGCCGGCCCGGCGGCCCCGTCGTACCGCGGTCGCGAAGTCTTCGCGCCGCCTCAGCCGGTTCTCGGTGGGCAGCACGACGTCATGACCTGACCGGGATCAGGCGGACAGACGGGCGCGACCCTTGCTGCGGCGGGTCGCGAGAATCGCGCGGCCGGCACGGGTACGCATACGCAGCCGGAAGCCGTGGGTCTTCGCGCGGCGACGGTTGTTCGGCTGGAAGGTGCGCTTGCTCACTCGGGGGCTCCAGAAAGAATCGGGTGTTGGCGGGGTGCCGTCCTGGCTGTCACCGTGCGCCCACGAGTAGCTCGCGTTACGCCCGAGTGCACCGCTTTTCGATCACCTTGGACGTGACCTGTGCCCATCGGAGGCAGGCGGCAGCAGCCATCGACAACTCGACCTGGTTACGGTACGTGCGACTGCGCCATTCGGTCAAACCAGCGGTGACCGGGAGACACTTGTCCACAGGCTGGGGACAACAACTTGAACCCTACCCGCCGCGCTGACTACCGTGACTGAACTCCGATTCGTTCCCTTATCCCTGCCCCACCCGAGTTTCATCCCGACCCGTCCCTGAATCACACGTTCGAGGGACTCGTGAGAGAGCGTGCCCTGTGGCTGACGTACCTGCCGATCTTGCCGCAGTGTGGCCACGCGTACTGGAGCAACTCCTCGGAGAAGGCCGCGGGCCGGGCGTCGAGTCGAAGGACGAGCACTGGATCCGTCGCTGCCAGCCGCTCGCGCTGGTCGCCGACACCGCCCTCCTCGCCGTACCGAACGAATTTGCGAAGGGCGTACTGGAGGGCCGCCTGGCCCCCGTCGTCAGTGAGACCCTGAGCCGCGAATGCGGCCGCCCGATCCGCATCGCGATCACCGTCGACGACACCGCGGGCGAACCCGCCGGGCCCGCTCCGCAGGCACCCCAGGCGCAGCCGTCCCGCCCCCAGCCCCGCTACGAGGAGCCCGAGCGCCCCGCGCCCGGCCATGGGACCCGCGAGGACTACCGCGACGGGTACGAGAACTACGACCGCGGCCGCGCCGACCAACTCCCGACCGCACGGCCCGCCTACCCGCAGGAGTACCAGCGCCCCGAGCCCGGCTCCTGGCCCCGGCCGGCCCAGCAGGAGGACTACGGCTGGCAGCAGCAGCGCCTCGGCTTCCCGGAACGGGACCCCTACGCCTCCCCGTCGCAGGAGCCCTACGGCCAGGAGCCGCCGCCACCGCCGTACTCCCACGACCCCCACGCCCCGTACCAGCAGGACTACCGGCCGCAGCCCCCGGAACGCCCGTCGTACGACTCGCCGCGCGGTGAGTACGAACAGTCCCGGAGCGACTACGACAAGCCCCGCGCCGACTACGAGCAGTCCCGGGGCGAGTACGACGGTCCGCGCGGCGACTACGACCAGCCACGAAGCGACTACGAGCAGCAGCGCGGCGACTACGAGCAGCGCGGCCCCCGCCGGGACCTGGCAGAGCCCCCGGCCGGATCCGGTCACGTCCACCGCGGCGGCCCCGTGGGCCCCGGCCCCGCCACCGGGGCACCCGGACCGCTGGCCGCACAGCCGGCGCCGGCGACCGGCCCCGGCGAGCCGACCGCGCGCCTGAACCCGAAGTACCTCTTCGACACCTTCGTCATCGGGGCCTCCAACCGCTTCGCCCACGCGGCGGCCGTCGCGGTCGCGGAGGCACCCGCGAAGGCCTACAACCCCCTCTTCATCTACGGGGAGTCGGGGCTCGGCAAGACCCACCTCCTGCATGCCATCGGGCACTACGCGCGCAGCCTCTACCCCGGCACGCGCGTGCGCTACGTGAGCTCGGAGGAGTTCACCAACGAGTTCATCAACTCCATCCGCGACGGCAAGGGCGACAGCTTCCGCAAGCGCTACCGCGAGATGGACATCCTGCTCGTCGACGACATCCAGTTCCTCGCGGACAAGGAGTCGACGCAGGAGGAGTTCTTCCACACGTTCAACACCCTGCACAACGCCAACAAGCAGATCGTGCTCTCCAGCGACCGGCCGCCCAAGCAGCTGGTGACGCTGGAGGACCGGCTCCGCAACCGCTTCGAGTGGGGACTGATCACCGACGTCCAGCCACCCGAACTGGAGACGCGCATCGCGATCCTGCGCAAGAAGGCGGTGCAGGAGCAGCTCAACGCCCCCCCGGAGGTGCTGGAGTTCATCGCCTCGCGCATCTCGCGCAACATCCGCGAGCTGGAGGGCGCCCTGATCCGGGTGACGGCGTTCGCGTCGCTCAACCGGCAGCCGGTCGACCTGGGCCTGACGGAGATCGTCCTCAAGGACCTGATCCCGGGAGGCGAGGACTCCACTCCGGAGATCACCTCGACGGCCATCATGAGCGAGACCGCCGACTACTTCGGCCTCACGGTGGAGGACCTGTGCGGCAGCTCGCGCGGTCGCCAGCTCGTGACGGCCCGGCAGATCGCCATGTACCTGTGCCGCGAGCTCACGGACCTCTCGCTGCCCAAGATCGGTGCGCTCTTCGGCGGCCGGGACCACACCACGGTGATGCACGCCGATCGCAAGATCCGCAATCTGATGGCCGAGCGGCGCTCGATCTACAACCAGGTCACCGAGCTGACCAACCGCATCAAGAACGGCTGACGGCCACCGGCCGCCGGCACCGGCCACGAAGGCGCCTCCGGGACTTCCGCAGGCGCCTTTCGCGTGCCCTCGTCTGCCCTCCGCGGCTTCCCTCCGCGCCCCCTCAGGGTCCCTTGGAGCCTCCTCGGTACCTCTCAGAGGCCGCCCGAGGACCGCCCAAGGCCGCCCCAGGACGCTCCTCGGGCTTCCACCGCTCGTACGGACGTCCTGTCCGCTGTTCGAATATCTGCCGGGTTACGGCCGTCCTCCACAGATTGGGCCAGTTTTTTCCGTCCACACCTTGGGGACTGGGAAGTTGTCCCGATCCCGTCCACAGGCCAGGCTGGTGAGGGATCATCAGGGCAGGTCAGCTCCCTGTGGATTCGTGGACGAACGATCTCCACAGGCTGTGGACGACGAAATGATCCACAGGCTGTGCATCCAGTTGTCCACGGGCAACCCACAGGCTGGGGCCGGTTGTCCCCAGCGATCCCCAGCTTCTCCACATGTCTGTCCACTGTTCGGCAACGCGACGCGCCCCGTCACCGCGTCGAGTGAAAGGCGTCACACGAGGCTGCCTGGTTGGGCTGTGGGAAACGTGGGTAAAGCTGGGGACGGCTCTGGGGAGAAGTCGCCTCTCCCTGTGCACGGTGTGTGCAGAACTTTCTGTTCTCCACAGAAGAGCCCGGTTGTCCACGGGCTCCGCCCACAGGACCCGTGGACAAAATTCATGCTCTGACCTGGGGAAACAGGGTTATCCACGGTATCCACAGGCCCTACTACTACTGACGACTAGAGAGAGAGCGGAATCCGTTTCGAAGCGGGCCCTGTGCACAACTCGCCCTCTCGAGCCCGACCGCCCCTCGTCACGACTTGACCCCGAACGGCACCTACTGTCAGTGGGGTGCGTCAGACTGGTCCCCGGTGTTCTGCCCCTCACAGCGGCGGACGACACCGGTCAGACGACGAAGGCGAAGCAGGGCGAGCAGCGCCGGCAACAGCAGGAGGCGGCAACAGTGAAGATCCGGGTGGAACGCGACGTACTCGCGGAGGCAGTGGCCTGGGCGGCCCGCAGCCTCCCGGCCCGTCCGCCGGCGCCGGTCCTCGCGGGCCTGCTGCTGAAGGCCGAGGAGGGACAGCTGAGCCTGTCGGGCTTCGACTACGAGGTCTCGGCGCGGGTGTCCGTGGAGGCGGAGATCGAGGAGGAGGGCACGGTCCTCGTCTCCGGCCGCCTGCTCGCCGACATCTCCCGGGCCCTGCCCAACCGGCCGGTGGAGATTTCCACAGACGGTGTACGGGCGATGGTGGTCTGCGGCTCCTCGCGGTTCACCCTCCACACCCTGCCGGTGGAGGAGTACCCGGCACTGCCGCAGATGCCGGAGGCGACCGGCACGGTCCCCGGCGAGATCTTCGCCTCGGCCGTGCAGCAGGTGGCGATCGCCGCGGGCCGCGACGACACGCTGCCCGTCCTGACCGGTGTGCGCATCGAGATCGAGGGCGACTCGGTCACGCTGGCCTCCACCGACCGCTACCGCTTCGCGGTCCGCGAGTTCCTGTGGAAGCCGGAGAACCCGGACATCTCCGCGGTCGCCCTGGTGCCCGCCAAGACCCTCCAGGACACCGCCAAGGCGCTGACCAGCGGTGACCAGGTGATCCTGGCGCTGTCCGGCTCGGGCGCGGGCGAGGGACTGATCGGTTTCGAGGGTGCGGGCCGCCGGACGACGACGCGTCTGCTGGAGGGCGACCTCCCGAAGTACAAGACGCTGTTCCCGACGGAGTTCAACAGCGTCGCGGTGATCGAGACCGCCCCGTTCGTGGAGGCCGTGAAGCGCGTGGCCCTGGTCGCCGAGCGCAACACCCCGGTGCGGCTCAGCTTCGAGCAGGGCGTGCTCATCCTGGAGGCCGGCTCCAGCGACGACGCACAGGCTGTGGAAAGGGTCGACGCCCAGCTGGAGGGCGACGACATCTCGATCGCCTTCAACCCGACCTTCCTGCTGGACGGGCTGAGCGCGATCGACTCGCCGGTGGCCCAGCTGTCCTTCACGACGTCCACCAAGCCGGCGCTGCTCAGTGGCAAGCCCGCGGTGGACGCCGAGGCGGACGAGGCCTACAAGTACCTGATCATGCCGGTGCGGCTGAGCGGCTGAGTCCACCGGCCGTCGCCTGCCGGCCGGTGGCGTCGTCGGTGGCTGTCCACAGGGTGGGGAAGAACCCGCAGGTGGGGGCATTCGTCTGAGCGCGTATGCCCACAGCTGTGCACGGGCGTGCGGGTTTAGGCTCGACACGGGTACGAAAGTGCCGCGGCACGCATCCGGCGGGTTCGGAGGTGCCGCCTTGCCACCTCGCACACCTAAGGAACGCAACTGATGGAGCTCGGTCTCGTCGGCCTCGGCAAGATGGGCGGCAACATGCGCGAGCGGATCCGCCGCGCGGGCCACACCGTCGTCGGATACGACCGCAATCCGGACCTCGCCGACGTCCACAGCCTGGAAGAGCTTGTGGGCAAGCTCAGCGCCCCGCGCGTGGTGTGGGTGATGGTCCCGGCCGGCGAGGCCACCCAGGCCACCGTCGACCGGCTCGGCGAGCTGCTCGAGCCCGGCGACGTCGTCGTGGACGGCGGCAACTCCCGCTGGACGGACGACGAGAAGCACGCCGAGGAGCTGGCTGCCAAGGGCATAGGCTTCGTCGACTGCGGCGTCTCCGGCGGTGTGTGGGGCCTGGAGAACGGCTACGCGCTGATGTACGGCGGCGACGCGGAGAACGTCGCCAGGGTGCAGCCGGTCTTCGACGCCCTCAAGCCCGAGGGCGACTTCGGCGCCGTGCATGCGGGCAAGGTCGGCGCGGGCCACTTCGCGAAGATGGTCCACAACGGCATCGAGTACGCGATGATGCAGGCCTACGCCGAGGGCTGGGAGCTGCTGGAGAAGGTCGACTCCGTGGAGAACGTCCGCGAGGTCTTCCGTTCCTGGCAGGAGGGCACGGTGATCCGCTCCTGGCTGCTGGACCTGGCGGTCAACGCGCTCGACGACGACGAGCACCTGGACGGGCTCCGGGGTTATGCACAGGACTCCGGTGAGGGACGCTGGACTGTGGAGGCGGCGATCGACAACGCGGTGCCGCTGCCCGCGATCACGGCCTCCCTCTTCGCGCGGTTCGCGTCCCGCCAGGACGACTCGCCGCAGATGAAGATGATCGCCGCGCTGCGCAATCAGTTCGGCGGCCACGCGGTCGAGAAAAGGTAAGCAACGCCCGAGGGTCAACGCCCGAGGGTCCACACCCGAAGGCTGGGGAGGTCGGCGCACGACCATGCACGTCACGCATCTGTCGCTGGCCGACTTCCGTTCGTACGCCCGGGTCGAGGTGCCCCTGGACCCGGGCGTCACCGCTTTCGTCGGCCCCAACGGACAGGGCAAGACGAACCTGGTCGAGGCGGTCGGCTACCTCGCCACCCTCGGCAGCCACCGGGTCGCCTCCGACGCGCCCCTGGTGCGCATGGGCGCCGAGCGGGCTGTGATCCGCGCCCAGGTCCGCCAGGGCGAGCGGCAGCAGCTGGTCGAGCTGGAGCTGAACCCGGGCAGGGCCAACCGCGCCCGTATCAACAGGTCCTCGCAGGTCAGACCGCGCGACGTGCTCGGCATCGTGCGCACCGTGCTGTTCGCGCCGGAGGACCTCGCGCTGGTCAAGGGCGATCCCGGGGAGCGGCGGCGGTTCCTGGACGAGCTGATCACCGCCCGTTCGCCGCGGATGGCCGGGGTGCGCTCCGACTACGACCGGGTCCTCAAGCAGCGCAACACCCTGCTGAAGTCGGCCGCGCTCGCCCGTCGGCACGGTGGCCGCACGCTGGACCTTTCCACGCTCGACGTCTGGGACCAGCACCTCGCGCGCGCGGGCGCCGAACTGCTCGCCCAGCGCCTGGACCTGATCGCGGCGGTGCAGCCGCTGGCCGACAAGGCGTACGAGCAGCTGGCCCCGGGCGGCGGTCCCCTCGCCCTGGAGTACAAGCCGTCGGCGCCGGGCGAGGCCCACACGCGCGAAGACCTGTACGAGCAGCTGATGGCGGCGCTCGCCGAGGCGCGCAAGCAGGAGATCGAACGGGGCGTCACCCTGGTCGGTCCGCACCGGGACGATCTGCTGCTCAAGCTCGGCTCGCTGCCCGCCAAGGGCTACGCCTCGCACGGCGAGTCGTGGTCGTACGCGCTCGCACTGCGGCTGGCCTCCTTCGACCTGCTGCGGGCCGAGGGGAACGAGCCGGTGCTGGTCCTGGACGACGTCTTCGCCGAGCTGGACGCCCGGCGCCGGGAGCGGCTGGCGGAGCTGGTGGCCCCCGGTGAGCAGGTGCTGGTGACGGCCGCGGTCGACGACGACGTACCGCATGTGCTGGCGGGGGCGCGGTTCGCGGTGGCGGAGGGCACGGTGGAGCGCGCGTGAGCGCCGACGAGCCGACTGCCGGGGGCGCACCGAACCGCCGCGCGGACGACGACACGGTCGGGAGCGGTCCGGAGCCGTCCGGTGTCGACCTCGCGCGCGTGGCGCTCAGGGCGGCGCGGGAGGCGGCACGTGCGCGGGGCGACGTGGCGCAGCAGAAGAGGCAGGCACGCCGGGGTGGCCTGCGCTCCGGCGCTCGCGCCGACGGCCGCGACCCCATGGCCCTGGGTTCGGCGATCAACCGGCTGATCACCGAGCGCGGCTGGGAGACACCGGCCGCGGTGGGCGGGGTCATGGGCCGCTGGCCGCAGATCGTCGGCGAGGACGTGGCGAAGCACTGCGTGCCGGAGCGGTACGACGAGGACGAGCGGGTGCTGGTGGTGCGCTGCGACTCGACGGCCTGGGCGACGAACCTGCGGCTGCTCGCGCCGACGCTGGTGGCCCGGCTCAACGAGGACCTGGGGCACGGGTCGGTTCGGATGATCAAGGTCCTGGGACCCGGTGGCGCGGGCGGTCCCGGCCGGCGCTACGGGCCGTTGCGGGCGCCGGGCAGCCAGGGTCCGGGCGACACCTACGGGTGAGGCGGGGACGGCCTGGCGCCCCGTCAGCGATGCGTGATGTACCTCACAGAAATTGCCGCCTGCGGTCGGTGTGAACCGTTGGCGCGGGCTGTTGCGTACCCCCGTGCGGGGAGCCGGACCGGGATCTGACTCCCAAGTAGCAAAGGGTTGACACCTCAAAGCGCTGAGTGCCGTTGTGAGCCTCTTGAGGCCCCCTTCCGTATATCGGGAGTCGGACGAGGCTCGTTCAGGGCGGCACATGCGGACTCAGGTACCGGCAAACCCCCATCAGTGTCAGTGGTACCGGTAGAATGGGAGAGAATCCCGCCCCGAACGTGGGGACCGTCCGGGACTAGCTGAGCAACGCTGATCAAGGCTTACCAACGCAACATGCCGCAGCCGCTCCGGCAACCTGCCGACGAGCCCGGCTCGTGGTGTGCCAGAAAGGGCGCTTCGTGGCCGATTCCGGCAACCCCAACGAGAACAACCCGTCCACCGACACCGGCGTGAACGACACGGTGAGCACCTCGCACGGCGAGGTGCCCGCGTCGTACGACGCCAGTGCCATCACCGTCCTCGAGGGTCTGGACGCGGTCCGCAAGCGACCCGGTATGTACATCGGATCGACCGGTGAACGTGGTCTGCACCACCTGGTGCAGGAGGTCGTGGACAACTCCGTCGACGAGGCGCTGGCCGGCCACGCGGACACGATCGACGTGACCATCCTCGCCGACGGCGGTGTCCGGGTCGTCGACAACGGCCGCGGCATCCCGGTGGGCATCGTCCCCTCCGAGGGGAAGCCCGCCGTCGAGGTCGTGCTGACCGTGCTGCACGCGGGCGGCAAGTTCGGCGGCGGCGGCTACGCGGTCTCGGGCGGTCTGCACGGCGTGGGTGTCTCCGTCGTCAACGCCCTTTCCACGCGGGTCGCGGTGGAGGTCAAGACCGACGGCTACCGCTGGACGCAGGAGTACAAGCTGGGCGTCCCCACGGCTTCGCTCGCCCGGCACGAGGCCACCGAGGAGACCGGCACGACGGTCACCTTCTGGGCCGACGGCGACATCTTCGAGACCACCGACTACTCCTTCGAGACGCTCTCCCGGCGTTTCCAGGAGATGGCCTTCCTCAACAAGGGCCTGAAGATCAACCTCACCGACGAGCGCGAGTCGGCGAAGGCCACCGCCGGCGCGGACGAGGCGGGTGAGGACGAGAAGCACGAGGTCAAGAGCGTCTCGTACCACTACGAGGGCGGCATCGTCGACTTCGTGTCGTACCTCAACTCCCGCAAGGGAGAGCTGGTGCACCCCACCGTGATCGACCTCGAGGCGGAGGACAAGGACAAGAACCTGTCCCTCGAGGTCGCGATGCAGTGGAACGGCGGCTACACCGAGGGCGTGTACTCGTTCGCCAACATCATCCACACGCACGAGGGCGGTACGCACGAGGAGGGCTTCCGCGCGGCGCTCACCTCGCTGATCAACAAGTACGCGCGCGACAAGAAGCTGCTGCGCGAGAAGGACGACAACCTCACGGGTGACGACATCCGCGAGGGTCTGACGGCGATCATCTCGGTGAAGCTGAGCGAGCCCCAGTTCGAGGGCCAGACCAAGACGAAGCTGGGCAACACCGAGGTGAAGACCTTCGTCCAGAAGGTCGTCTACGAGCACCTGACGGACTGGCTGGACCGCAACCCCAACGAGGCCGCGGACATCATCCGCAAGGGCATCCAGGCGGCCCACGCGCGCGTGGCGGCCCGCAAGGCGCGCGACCTGACGCGTCGCAAGGGCCTGCTGGAGTCGGCGTCGCTGCCGGGCAAGCTGTCCGACTGCCAGTCGAACGACCCGACCAAGTGCGAGATCTTCATCGTCGAGGGCGACTCCGCCGGCGGCTCCGCCAAGTCCGGCCGGAACCCGCAGTACCAGGCGATCCTCCCGATCCGCGGCAAGATCCTCAACGTGGAGAAGGCCCGCATCGACCGGATCCTTCAGAACCAGGAGATCCAGGCGATGATCTCCGCGTTCGGCACCGGTGTGCACGAGGACTTCGACATCGAGAAGCTCCGCTACCACAAGATCATCCTGATGGCGGACGCCGACGTCGACGGCCAGCACATCAACACCCTGCTGCTGACCTTCCTGTTCCGCTTCATGCGGCCGCTGGTCGAGTCCGGGCACGTCTACCTGTCCCGCCCGCCGCTGTACAAGATCAAGTGGGGCCGGGACGACTTCGAGTACGCGTACTCCGACCGTGAACGCGACGCGCTGATCGAGATGGGCCGCCAGGCCGGCAAGCGCATCCGCGAGGACTCCGTCCAGCGCTTCAAGGGCCTCGGCGAGATGAACGCCGAGGAGCTGCGCATCACGACCATGGACCAGGAGCACCGCGTGCTCGGCCAGGTCACGCTCGACGACGCCGCGCAGGCGGACGACCTGTTCTCGGTGCTGATGGGCGAGGACGTCGAGGCCCGGCGCGCGTTCATCCAGCGCAACGCCAAGGACGTCCGCTTCCTCGACATCTGAGTCGGTCTCGGCTGACCGCACCAGGAAGGACCTTCACCAGCAATGACCGACGAGAACACTCCTGTGACGACGCCCGAGGGTGACGCCCTCGCCATGCGTGTCGAGCCCGTCGGGCTCGAGACGGAGATGCAGCGTTCCTACCTCGACTACGCGATGTCCGTCATCGTCTCGCGTGCGCTGCCCGACGTCCGCGACGGCCTCAAGCCCGTGCACCGGCGCGTGCTGTACGCCATGTACGACGGCGGCTACCGCCCCGAGCGCGGCTTCTACAAGTGCGCCCGCGTCGTCGGCGACGTCATGGGCAATTACCACCCCCACGGCGACTCCTCCATCTACGACGCCCTGGTCCGCCTCGCGCAGCCCTGGTCGATGCGGATGCCGCTGGTCGACTCCAACGGCAACTTCGGCTCGCCGGGCAACGACCCGGCGGCGGCCATGCGGTACACCGAGTGCAAGATGGCGCCGCTGTCGATGGAGATGGTCCGCGACATCGACGAGGAGACCGTCGACTTCACGGACAACTACGACGGCCGCTCCCAGGAGCCGACCGTCCTGCCCGCCCGCTTCCCGAACCTGCTGATCAACGGCTCGGCGGGCATCGCGGTCGGCATGGCGACCAACATCCCGCCGCACAACCTGCGCGAGGTCGCGGCCGGCGCCCAGTGGTACCTGGAGAACTACGAGGCCTCGCACGAGGAGCTCCTCGACGCGCTGATCGAGCGCATCAAGGGCCCCGACTTCCCGACCGGCGCCCTGGTGGTGGGCCGCAAGGGCATCGAGGAGGCCTACCGCACGGGCCGCGGCTCGATCACCATGCGCGCGGTCGTCGAGGTCGAGGAGATCCAGAACCGCCAGTGCCTGGTGGTCACGGAGCTGCCCTACCAGGTCAACCCGGACAACCTCGCGCAGAAGATCGCCGACCTGGTGAAGGACGGCAAGATCGGCGGCATCGCCGACGTCCGCGACGAGACGTCCTCCCGCACCGGCCAGCGCCTGGTCATCGTCCTCAAGCGGGACGCGGTCGCCAAGGTCGTCCTGAACAACCTGTACAAGCACACCGACCTGCAGACCAACTTCGGCGCCAACATGCTGGCCCTGGTCGACGGCGTGCCGCGCACCCTGTCCCTGGACGCGTTCATCCGCCACTGGGTGAACCACCAGATCGAGGTCATCGTCCGCCGTACGCGCTTCAGGCTGCGCAAGGCGGAGGAGCGGGCGCACATCCTGCGCGGCCTGCTCAAGGCCCTGGACGCCATCGACGAGGTCATCGCGCTGATCCGGCGCAGTGACACCGTCGAGATCGCGCGCGGCGGCCTGATGGACCTCCTGGAGATCGACGAGATCCAGGCCAACGCGATCCTGGAGATGCAGCTGCGCCGCCTGGCGGCCCTGGAGCGGCAGAAGATCGTCCGCGAGCACGACGAGCTCCAGATGAAGATCAACGAGTACAACGAGATCCTCGCCTCGCCCGTCCGCCAGCGCGGGATCGTCAGCGAGGAGCTGACCGCGCTCGTCGAGAAGTACGGCGACGACCGCAAGACCAAGCTGATCCCGTACGAGGGCGACATGTCCATCGAGGACCTGATCGCCGAGGAGGACATCGTCGTCACGGTCACGCGTGGCGGTTACATCAAGCGCACCAAGACCGACGACTACCGGGCGCAGAAGCGCGGCGGCAAGGGCGTGCGCGGCACGAAGCTCAAGGAAGACGACATCGTCAACCACTTCTTCGTGTCCACCACCCACCACTGGCTGCTGTTCTTCACCAACAAGGGCCGCGTCTACCGGGCCAAGGCCTACGAGCTGCCGGACGCCGGCCGGGACGCGCGCGGGCAGCACGTGGCGAACCTGCTGGCCTTCCAGCCGGACGAGACGATCGCCCAGATCCGTGCGATCCGCGACTACGAGGCGGTTCCGTACCTGGTCCTGGCCACCAAGGCCGGTCTGGTGAAGAAGACGCCGCTGAAGGACTACGACTCGCCGCGCTCGGGCGGCGTCATCGCCATCAACCTGCGGGAGCAGCCGGACGGCAGTGACGACGAACTGATCGGAGCCGAACTGGTCTCGGCAGAGGACGATCTGCTGCTGATCAGCAAGAAGGCGCAGTCGATCAGGTTCACCGCGTCGGACGACACACTGCGTCCGATGGGACGCGCCACCTCGGGCGTCAAGGGCATGAGTTTCCGCGAAGGGGACGAGCTGCTCTCGATGAATGTTGTTCGAGCCGGTACGTTCGTGTTCACTGCCACCGACGGCGGTTACGCGAAGCGGACCTCCGTCGACGAGTACCGCGTCCAGGGTCGTGGTGGCCTCGGCATCAAGGCCGCCAAGATCGTCGAGGACCGCGGGTCACTCGTGGGCGCGCTGGTGGTCGAGGAGCACGACGAGATCCTCGCCATCACGCTCTCTGGCGGTGTGATTCGTACGCGAGTCAACGGGGTCAGGGAGACGGGCCGTGACACCATGGGCGTCCAACTGATCAATCTGGGCAAGCGCGATGCCGTCGTCGGCATCGCACGCAACGCCGAGGCGGGACGCGAGGCGGAGGAGGTCGACGGCGATGTGGCCGTCGACGAGACCGCCGAGGGTGCCGCGACCACCGGCACGGACGAGGGTGAGGCGCCCTCGGCCGAGTAGCACGAGGAGAGAGTAATCGTGAGCGGAGCCACGGGCGCCGGATCGGCCGGTACCCCCACGGGTACGGAAACGGGCGGCGGCGGCCGTGGCTCCGCCGCGCGTGCGACGGATTCGCACACGACTCAACTGCGCAAGATCGACGACGGAGCGACCGACTCGCACTCGGGGAGCTCGTCCTCAACGCATGGATCCCAGGGGGGAACTGTGACGGACACCCGAGGCCAGCGGACTCAGCAGGCGGCCTCGCCGCTGCCGGGTGAACGGCAGCCACAGCAGACCGGCGGGCCCTACCACCCGCCGCAGGCCTACCAGACCCAGGGCGGCAACGCGTCCGCCGTGCGCCGCCCGCGCACCGGCGCCCGCACCACGCCCCGCGTCCGCAAGGCCCGCCTGCGCGTGTCGAAGGCGGACCCGTGGTCGGTGATGAAGGTCAGCTTCCTGCTCTCCATCGCGCTCGGCATCTGCACCATCGTCGCGTCCGCCGTGCTGTGGATGGTCATGGACGCCATGGGCGTCTTCTCGACGGTCGGCGGCACGATCTCCGAGGCCACCGGCTCGAACGAGTCCAACGGCTTCGACCTGCAGTCCTTCCTGTCGCTGCCCAACGTGCTGATGTTCACGACGGTCATCGCGGTCATCGACGTCGTCCTCGCGACAGCCCTGGCGACCCTCGGCGCGTTCATCTACAACCTGTCCGCGGGCTTCGTCGGCGGTGTGGAGCTGACGCTCGCCGAGGACGAGTGATCCGCGAGCCGACCGCGCTTGTCAGCCGCGCGACAACCGATTTTGGGACTGCCCGCCTCGTGCGCTAATCTTCAGGAGTCAGCGCGCGGGACATACACCGCAGAGCGCGGCGGGGCTATAGCTCAGTTGGTTAGAGCGCATCCCTGATAAGGATGAGGCCACAGGTTCAAATCCTGTTAGCCCCACCAGCTCGAAGACCCCCAGCCGGATCCGGTTGGGGGTCTTTGCTGTGCCTGTGGGGTCCGTGCGCGGGACGCGGTGTTCGGTCAGGTCGTGGCGAGCCGTGCCAGGCCCCACAGAATGATCAGGTCGAGGGCCATGACGCTGATCGACCACAAGGGGTGGTACGGGATGAACAATCCGGCCGCGCGGCCCCAGGGCGCGGCGCGCAGCAGCGCCGCGCCCGCGATCACCACTGCGACACCCACGACGAGGTGGATCCAGCCCCGAACCTGTACTCGTGGTGCCGCGGCATCCCGAAAGGCGGTCCTTGGCGATGCCCGCGATGCCCTGGAGGATGCTCAGCACGCCGCTGAGGAGGAGCGGCACACCGAAGTACTTCGTCGGTCCGGTCGGCAAGCCGTCGCGCCTGTGGTCTTCGGCGGTCGTCACCGCACTGCACGGCGCGGGCGGGAAGCGAACGCATCCGTCACGGTCACAGCGTCACCCCGGCGCAGTCGCCCGGCGAGCGCACGGGGGCATACGGGTCGTTCCTGCCGTGTGGGCGCACGGCGGCGCCGCGTGGGCAGGAAAAAACCCGACCGCTGGCGACGGGGGATGCGCCAGCGGTCGGACTGTGGCCAAGGCTAACAAGGCCGGGTGTCCGGTGGGTGCCGACTGGTCGGTCGGTTGTGGTGATGTGATACGGATCACGTAGACGACGTGAGGGGGTCAGTGGTCGCACGGCGACTCGTAGTCCAGGCGCGGCAGGTACTCGTGCCACTTCTCCTCGGTCAGCACCCCTCGGGTGGCGGAGCAGATGCGGTCGATGGCGTCGTCCACGCCCAGGCTCCACAGCCGGACGGTGTCCGTGCCGCTGGAGACCCCGAGCATGTGGCGTACGGGGCTGAAGGAGAGGAAGCTGCCGGTCTTGGCGTTGGGGCTCATCGCCCGGCCGATGGGGTTGGCCTCGGCGGGGGCGGAGACGCTCCACAGCCGGACCGTGTTGTCGTTGGCGCCGCTGGCCAGGGTGGCGCCGTCCTGGCTGAACGTCAGCGACACCACCGAGTCGGTGTGGCCGGCCAGCGTGGCCTCGGGCCCGGACGCCCTGCCCGGCTCGGTGACGTCCCACAGCCGGACCGTGCCGTCGTCGCTGCCGCTGGCCAGGGTCTCGCCGTCGGGGCTGTAGGCGAGGACGTTGACGGGCCCGAGGTGCCCGGTGAGGGGGGCACCGAGACGAGTGGCGTGCGCGGGGTCGGTGACGTCCCACAGGCGCACGGCGTCGTCGGCGCCACCGCTGGCCAGGGTGTGGCCGTCCGGGCTGAACGCGAGGGTGTTGACGTATCCCGTGTGGCCGGTGAGCGTCTTGCCCAGACGACGGGGGTGGGACGGGTCGCCGGTGTCCCACAACTGGACGGTGCGGTCGTCGTGCGCCGTGGCCAGGGTGTGGCCGTCCGGGCTGAACGCCAGGGCGTCGGGGCCCGCGTAGCGGGTGTTCAGCGCCACGGGCGGCCCGTGGGACCTGGGCCGGGCCGGGTCCGTGACGTCCCACAGCTGCAGCGCGCTGCCTCCGGCGAGCACCGCGAGCGTGTCGCCGTCCGGGGAGAACACCAGCGACCGTATGTCGCCCTCCCCCGGTCTGAAGGGGGCGCTCAGCGACACGGGCCGGGCGGGGTCGGTCACGTTCCACAGCCGGACCCTGCCGTCGCGGGCCGCCGTGGCCAGGACGTGCCCGTCCGGACGGAAGGCGCCGATGCGGCCGATCATGTCCGACGTCGGCAGCGACCACAGGCGCACCTTGCTGTCGCCGCTGCCGGTGGCGAGGGTGCGGCCGTCGGGGCTGAAGCCGAGGGCGTACATCTCGCCGCTGCCTCCGGCGAGGGGCACGCCGACCTGGGAGGGGTAGGCAGGGTCGCTGACGTTCCACAGGCTCGCCGTGCTGTCCGCGCTGCTCACGGCGAGCATGGCTCCGTCGGGGCTGAAGGCCACCGCCCAGACGGGGCCGGTGTGGCCGGTGAGCGGTGCCCCGGCCGGCCTGGCCCGGGCGGGGTCGGTGACGTCCCAGAGCCGGACGGTGTCGTCCGCGCTGCCGCTGGCGAGGGTGCGGCCGTCGGGGCTGAAGGCCACGGAGTGGATCAGGCCGCTGTGGCCGGTGAGCGGTTTCCCGACGGTCTTCGCCCCCGCCGGGTCGGTGACGTCCCAGAGGTGGACCTTGTCGTCGTCGCCGCCGGCGGCGAGCGTGCGGCCGTCCGGGCTGAAGGCCACCGAGCGCACCGCCGCGGTGGGGCCGGTCAGGGTGTCGAGCGCCTTGGGGGCGCGCGGGTCGGCCACGTTCCACAGGCGTACGGCGTGATCGTCGTGGGCGGAGGCCAGGGTGTGGCCGTCGGGGCTGAAGGCGAGCAGGTAGACGGTGCCGCCGCGGCCGGCCAGCGGGGCGCCGAGCGGACGCGGCCGACTGGGGTCCCGTACGTCCCACAGCCGGATCGTGCCGTCGTCCGAGGCGCTGGCGAGGGTGTGGCCGTCGGGGCTGAAGACCGCGGTGCTCACCCAGCTGGTGTGCCCGGTGAGGGGCTTGCCGAGCTGCTTGGGACGGGCGGGGTCCGAGACGTCCCAGAGCCGGACGGTGCGGTCGTAGCTGGCCGTCGCCAGAATCCGCCCGTCGGGGCTGAAGGAGGTGAGGTAGACGGCGCCGGTGTGCCCGAGGAGCGGGGTGGCCAGGGGAGCGTTCACGATCGAGATCAGCCGGTTCCTGACGTCCTCGTCGTCCGGCCGCAGGCGGTGTGCCGCCAGGTCGAGCTGGGCCGACAGCGACGGGTCCGTGTCCTGGACCCGGTCCGCCTCGGCGACCACCTGCTCGAACACGGCGTCGTTGCGCTGCTGCCAGGCGAGCACCGCGGAGCCGACGGCCACCAGGGCCAGCACGACCACCACCGAGACCGCGGCGCGGCTGATCATGACGGTGCGTCTGCGCAGCCTGACCGCGGCGGCCAGGAACTCCACCGCGCTGCGGGTCAGCAAGGTGTCGTCGGCCGACTTCGCCCAGTCGCTGGCCTGCGTCAGCCGGGAGCCCCGGTAGAGCAGGGCGGAGTCGCGGTCCGACTCCTCCCAGGCCAGGCCGTCCTCCTCCAGCCGCTGGCGCAGCAGGTTCCCGGCGCGGTCCTCGTCGATCCAGTCGCGCAGCCGGGGCCAGGCGTGCAGCAGCGCCTCGTGGGTGATCTCGACGGTGTCCGAGTCGAGCGTCACCAGCCGGGCCCGCACCAGCGCCTCGAGGGACTCCTCGGTCTTGCCGGGGTCCCCCGACTCCTCGGCCAGCCGGCGCCGCGTACTGCGCCTACGGGTGGCCTGGGTGTCCTCGCTCAGCCGGACCAGTCTGAGCAGCAGCAGCCGCGCGGCCGTGCGGGCCGCCGGGTCCAGGCCGGACCAGGCCCGCTCGGCGGTCGCGGCCACCGCGCCCTGGATGCCGCCGGCCGCGCGGTACCCGGCCAGGGTGAGGCGGCCCGCCTTGCGGCGCTGCCAGGTGGCGAGCAGGGCGTGGGAGAGGAGCGGCAGCACGCCCGCGTCGTGCGCCCCGTCCGGGCCGTCGGTGCTCACCTCGCGGATGATCAGCTCGGCGAGGCCCGGTTCGAGTTCCATGCCCACGGCCTTGGCGGGAGCGGTCACCGCCTCGCGCAGTTCCGCGGTGGTCAGCGGCCCGAGCACCATGTGCCGGTGCTGGAGGGCGTCGGCCAGTTCCGGGTACCGCAGGCACCGGTCGTAGAAGTCCGCGCGTACGCCCAGCGTCACGAGCGCCGGCGCCGGGTCCCCGTCGGGTCCGGGCACGCACGCCGCCTGGAGCAGCCGGATGAACACACGCCGGTCCGTCTCGTCGGCGCAGAGCGTGAACAGCTCCTCGAACTGGTCGACGATGACGACCGGACGGGCGGGGGGTGGGTGCGTGGGGGATGTGGGGGGCGTGGTGCCGGTTCGGTTGGCGGGGGCTGCTCGGCCGTTTCGGCTGTCGGGGTCCGCATGGTCGGCCCGGCCGTCCTGGCTGTCCCGGTCGCCTCGGCCGTCCAACGCGTCGCGGGGCCGATCCGGGTCGCCCGAGGTGTCCGGCAGGGCCGAGTCGCCTGCCCGGTTCGAGCTGTCCGACGTGTCCGTTCGGGCCGGTCCTGCTGACCCTTCGGGGTCGCCGGGCCTGTCGGAGCCGCTCGGTCGATCCGGGCCCGCGGTGACGGAGACGTTGGACCCGTTTCCGTCCTCCGGGGACGTCGCCCAGGTCGCGAAGGCAGCCCTGACGGCGTCGTCGGCGTGTGGGGTGTCCGTGGCCCGGGCCTCGGGGGCGCCCGGCTCCGTGGTCGGCGCCCTCTGCGTCACCGCGCCCCGCACGCCGCCGACGACGGGCGTGAGCTGCGGCACCAGACGGGTCAGTTCCCCGAGCGGGTCGGCCCCCGGTACGAGCTGGAGCACCCGCCGGGGCGTACCGCCCCCGGCATCCGGGGCGCCGGCGCGCAGGGCGGGCACCAGGCCGGCGTTCAGCAGGGAGGACTTCCCTGCCCCCGAGGCGCCCACCAGCATGACCAGGCCGCCCGTGTCCCGCGTCGCGTCGAGCTGGGCGAGGAGGGCCCGCGTGCTGCGCTCCCGCCCGAAGAACCAGCCGGCGTCCTGCCGGCGGTAGGCGGCCAGCCCCCGGTACGGGCAGACCCCGCCGGGCGTGGCCGCGGCCTCGGCGGCGGGCTGCTCCTCGGCCGGGGGCGGCGCGGGGCGTTCCCCGTTCGGGTCGGCCAGCGCCCGCTCCCACAGGCGCTGCCACTGGGACAGGTCGTACAGCCCCGCGGAGACCGGTACCGGCCGCGCGCGCCGCGCCTGCGGTATGAGGACGTGCAGGACGGCCGCGAGGGCGGGGAACTGGGCGGGCACGTTCTTGGCGCGCCGCCAGTCGCTGATCCGCTGGGCGGAGACCCGTACGGGGCGTCCCCGCTCGTCGACCCGCTGGAGCCGGACGACGGCTTCGGACACGCGTTTGAGGGGAGGATTGCCGGCCTCGCCGTACAGCAGTGCTAGGCGCTCTGCGAAGGCCGTGCGTGCCCCTGAGTCGAAACTCAAGGCCTCCACTCCTTACTTCCCCCGCCGTCTGGACGTCCGGACCGGAAAACTCACTCTATATGGCTGACCTGCGACTACAGCGGGTCCAGGAGTGCGGAGCCTGCCCGGCGGCGACCACGGATGGCAGGATCGCGTCGCAGTGGCGAGGCGGCTTCGCGGAACCCGGACAGGTCAGCGGCTCGGTGCTCACACAGCCACGCCGCGGGGCCCGCATGTTCTCGGTCAGCTTTCGGCGGTCGGTCCCTCCGGGACCCGCCCCGGCCCGCCACCGCACGCGAGAGCGGCGCCGGCCCGGTTTGGCACCGGTCCCCACGAGGGGAGGGACCGGGGCCAAACCGTGCCGACGCGTACCGCGTACCCGGGGACGAGACGGCCCGCGCCGTCAGTCGCCGGCGGCCGGACCGCGGCGAGGACGGCGGGCGGGCGGGACCAGCAGATCGCGCTCGGGATGCTTCTCACCGGTGACGCGGCCCCGGATGCCGAGATCGGCCCTGGCGTCCTCGTGGAAGGCGTTGATGGCGCGGAAGGCGGCCCGGTGCCGCTCCCGCCACTCCTCCAGGGTGCCGTCGACCCGGCCGGTCGCCTGCCAGTCGATCTCGGCGAGCAGCACGTTCAGCTCGTGTCCGGACTCGATGGCGTCGTCCCCGCCGAGCAGCATGACCCGCTCGAAGGCGGATCCCCACCGGCGGCTCGCCTCCGCCAGGTCGTCGCGGAGGTCCTCCTCGCTGCGGTGGCTCTCGCGCAGTTGCTTCCGCATCTCGTACAGCGGTACGCAGGCGGCGATCCGCAGCTTGACGGCGTCGACGTACTCCCCGTAGGCGTCGACCTTCTTGTCGTCCCACCGCGTCAGCAGCTGGTGGCGGTTCCTGCTCCGCTCCATCAGGTGGTTCGTGACGTGTGTGGTCAGCGCGCCGAGCAGCACCGCCGCGATCGTCACGAGTTGCTCGCCGGTCCCCAAACCGTCCCCCCAGTCACCGCCGCGCACGCCGCACCCGCACGCCGCACCCGCACGCCGCACCCGCACGCCGCACCCGTGCGCCGCCTCCGCCCCCGCACTCCGCGCTCCGCGGGAGTGCCGGACGACGATGATCTTATGAGCGCCTGGGGGTGGCTGGCCAACAGGCTTGCGAATACGGCGGGTTCACCGCACCGATCCGTGGGAAGGCAGGTCGTGAAGGCTTCGACACCGACCGCCGCTGGAGTGCGCATGAGGATCTCCCTCGACCCCGAGCAGTGTTACGGCTCCGGCGACTGCGTCCACCGGGCCCCGTCCGTGTTCACCACGGTGGACGGCCTGGGCGCCGTCATACCGGGCCGGGAGCACGACGTCGACGCTCCACGGGTGCGCGAGGCGGCCGAGGGATGTCCGTCCGCCGCGATCACCATCGTCCGCACGGACACGGAAGAGGCCCGGGGCTGAGCGGCCGGGGCGAACCGGGCGCCGCCCTCGGCGAGGCCCTGGTCGGCCTCGCCGTCCGGTACGTGCGGCAGGGCCCCGGCGCCCTCGGGAAGGCGGCCCTCGCCGAGCGCCTGCTCAATCCCTACCTGCGCGAGCACCCCCGCCGGGCCGTCGTCGAAGCGCCGCGCGCCGGTGGCCGGTTCGCCGTGGACACGCAGGACCTCATCCAGCGGTACCTGTATCTGTTCGGCGCCTGGGAACCGCACCTGACGGGCTGGCTGCGGCGACGGCTGAGGCCCGGGGACGGCTTCATCGACGTCGGGGCCAACATCGGGGTCTTCAGCGTCCTGGCGGCCCGGCTCGTCGGCGACCGGGGCCGGGTCGTCGCGATCGAGGCGTCCCCGGACCTGCACCGCCACCTGCTGCGCAACCTCCGGCTCAACGGCCTCGACACCGTCCGCGCGCTCAACGCCGCCGTGTCGGACCGGCCCAGGACGCTGACGTTCACGCTCGCCAGCTCACGGAACACGGGCGCGAACAGCATCGTCCCGTACGACGGTCCGGCGGAGTCCCGCTTCCGGGCCGAGGCCCGGCCGCTGCCGGAGCTCCTGGATCCGGCGGAGATCGCGGCCGCCCGCGTGATCAAGATCGATGTGGAGGGCGCGGAGGGGAGCGTCGTGCGCGGTCTCGCCCCGATGCTCGGCGCGCTGCGGCCCGACGCGGAGATCACGGTCGAGGTGGCGCCCGAGCGCATGGCCCGGCTCGGGGACCGGGTCGACGATCTGCTGGGGGTGATGCGCACAGCCGGATTCCACGTCTACCGGCTGACCAACGACTACGCCCCCGGGAGCTATCCGGAGGCGCTGCGCGGCGTGCCCCGTGCACCGGTCCGCCGGCGCGGGCCGGTGACCGAGGAGAGCGACCTGATCTTCTCCCGGGTCGACGCGGAGCGGCTGCCCTGAACGGCCGCCGCCCCGGACGGCCGCTCTGCCGCCCGCATCGCACCGTCCGGCCGTGTCCGTTCCACCGCCCACACGCCGCAGCCCGGACGCCCGCTCCACCGCCCACACGCCGCAGCACCGCCGTCCGCTCTACCGTCCGCCCTCCGGCAGCCGCCACCCGAAGGAGGCCAGAGCCCGAGCCCTGGCCTCCACCACCGCCATCCGGGCATCGCGTTCGGCGGGTTCCGCGTGGGATGCCTGGCCGGTCTCCTGGCCCTCCCACTTGCGGTACAGAAGGCCCACCTCCTCCGAGAACCACCCCCGGCTCACTGAGTTGAGCGCCAGCAGCAGGCCGGTGTCCTCGGACGCGGGCAGAGCCATCCAGCCGCCGAGGGCGAGCAGCAGTTCCCGCCGGGCCAGGAGGGTCGCCGGGTGGACCTGGGCGCGGAAGCCGTTCGCCCTCCAGTGGTCGAGTACCGCCCCGCGCTCGATCGGCCCGTGCGCCGGGTCGCCGGGGAAGCCGGCCGTCGAACCGTCCGGCAGGAGGTCCAGGACCCGTGAGGTCGCCCACCCGATCGACGGGTCGGCCTCCAGGGCGGCCAGGTCGCGCGCCAGGGCACCCGGGGCCAGCCGGTCGTCGGCGTCCAGCACCTTCACGTAGGCGCCGTCCGCGTGGGCCAGGGCCATCGTGCGGGTCACCCCGGGACCGCCCTGCCGGCCGGGACGCCCCTGGTGGAAGGCGACCCGCGGATCGTCGGGCACGTACGGCCGGACGTCCTGCGTACGGCCGTCCTCCTGGATCACCCACCGCCACTCCCAGCCGTCGGGCAGCTCCTGGGCACACAGGGAGGCGTGGGCCTCGGGCAGGAAGGGGGCGGAGGGGCCGTGGACGGCCGTGACGATGACGATGCGCCGGTTCACGGCGGCACTCACCACCTTTCCAGACGGGTCGTGAAGCGCAGTTCGGTGCGGTCGCCGGGCAGCGTGACGAAGGAGACCTCCACCACCCGGCCCCCGGTGTCGTACGAGGTCTTGCGGAGCAGGATCACCGACGTGCCCGGCGGCAGGTCCAGCGCCTCGGCCTCCTCCGGCGTCGGCGGGCGGGCGGTGAAACGCTCCTCCACGCGGTCCAGTTCGATCCCCACCGTGTGGAGCTGGTGCTGGGTGCCGCCCGGCCAGGGCTCCTGGGTCGGGTCCAGGAGCTCGGGGTTGGCCGCGATCATGTCGCGGACGAGGTAGGAGGTCACGAGGCTGAAGGGGGCGGGCTCGGCCGAGTGGCGGGTGCGGAAGGTGCGCCGCAGGAGCACGGTGCCCTCGGGGACGCCGAAGACGTCGGCCAGTTCCCCGGACGCCTCCCGTTCGCGGTACTCCGCGTGGAAGACGAGGTCGTCGGCGCGCAGGCCCGTGTCGTGCTCCGTGGCGCCGGTCTCGGCCCGCGTGGCGAGCGGCCGGCGGGCCCGGTCCTTCTCCCACTGGTGTCGCAGGTTGTCGCGCACCGCCGGGGTACGGGGGCGCCGGACGAAGGTGCCGAGTCCGTGCCGTCTGTCGATCAGGCCCTCGTCGCTCAGCACCCGGAGCGCGTTCTGCACGGTGGGCACGCTGCGCCGGTAGTGGAGGGCGAGGTCCGCCTCCGAGGGCAGCCGGTCGCCGGGCTCGCGCTCGCCCGACCGGATCGAGCGGCGGAGATCGTCAGCGATCACTTCGTACGCCTTGGGCACGGTCGCAGGCTACAACTCCTCAAGAGGTCTTGAGGAGTGGGGTCCGGTCGGGCGGGGGATCGGGCCCGGGCGGCCGGATGTGTGCGGGGGCTTGCCCGTTCTGTGCGTACACACGGCGGCGGCCCGGCTGCTCTGTCGAGCCGCCGGGCCGTTTCTCGCGTGTGGTGCGGTACGCAGATCGCCGTTGCGTCGGGGTCGGGGGTGGCCCGGTCCGCTCAGCGTTGGAGCGGGATGGTGTGCTGGGCCGGGGGCTCGGCGGCGGTGCCGTCGCACGGAAGGCCGACGAGCGAGGCGGCGGCCGTGGCGGAGGTGCCGGCGAGCGGGTGGTTGCGGCAGCTGGGTGCCGCGCCGTGTGCCTCGGCACGGATGCGCTGCTTCATCGTGGGAGGCAGGGAACCGGTTCGGGTCCGGGGCAGGTGGACGGTGGCCGCGGGTGCCGCCTCGGGGGTGGCGCTCTCGGTGTTGCTGTGCGATCCGGTCTGCGGTACGGCCGCGGCGGCCGTCGTCGTGATGAGTCCGAGCGCCGTGCACAGCGCGAGGAAGGCGGTGACGATGCTGGTCCACAGCGTCAGGACCTTGTTCCGGGCCATGGCCCCTCACTTTCGGGTTGGGCGATTTGCGTACTTTCCTCATGATGTGTATGAGGGCCTCGAAGTGGTGGACCTGAGCCCGTGGCGCGTCGATGTTCAGATGAACACCACCCGTTTAGCCGCAGGAGGGTGGAAAAGGTGCGCAGACGGGAGGGAGGTGGGCAAAAGTAGCGGCGTGTGAGGGTGTGATCACCCTCCGGTCGGAACCGTTTCGTCCACTTCTATCGGGGTCCGGCGACGGGCAGTTGACCACCGGCGCAGGTCACCGATCGGTATCGGCCGGTGTGTATAGTCGGGCGCCAGAGGTCCCCTACGTCAAGGAAAGACGAGGTCGCGCGGTGAAGAAGCTTCTCCTGGTCGCACTGGCCGCCATCGGCGGGCTCCTCGTGTACCGCCAGATCCAGGCGGATCGCGCCGAGCAGGATCTGTGGACGGAGGCGACTGACTCCGTGCCCACGGGTTCCTGAGTACGACCGACATCCGGTCCTGAGCAGACCCCGGCCGTCAAACGGTCGGGGTTTTGTGTTGCCCTGAGGGGGCAGATCCGCCCGGGGCGGGCGGCGACGGAGCGACTGAGCCGGTGGACGCGAGGGGTGGCGGGTCATGGGACGGTGGTGTACGGCTCGGCGGCGTGCCGGAACGGAACGGGTACGGCCGACGGCCCCCTGGCTGCCGACGGTGTTCGCGCGGACGGCCGTGATGACCGCCGTACTGGCCACGGCCACGGCCCTGCCCGGCGCCACGGCCCTCGCGGCCGGCCCGGCAAGTGCCCGTGGGGCCGGTTCGGCCGGTGAGAGTGCCGGGTACGACTTCGCCGACGACGCCGTGCGCATCGCGGGCGCGAGCACCGTCACGGCCGCCGAAACCCTGGCGGCCGGCTCCACCTACCGCAGCTCCCTGCCGCGCAACGGCGCCCTCTACTACCGCCTCGAACTCGACGCCGCCTCGGACGCCTACGTCTCCGTGACCGCCGTACCCGGCTCCGACGGAGAGGTCACCGCCGTCGACGGCATCCGGGTCTCCGTGCGGGACTCCGACGGCGGCTCCTGCTCCCTGCACAGCGCGACGTTCGGCGCCGCCCACAGCCCCCGACCGGTCACCGCCTGGGGCCTGCGCGAGATCGACCCCGGGACCAACCGGTGCCAGGACCCCGGCACCTACTACGTCGGCGTCGAGCGGACCCGGCCCCAGGACTCCCCGCCGGACGACTGGGACCTGGAGATCATCGCCGCCACCGAACCCCGCCCGCGACAGGCCGGCGCCACCAAGGCCCCCGAGACCTGGGACTCCGCCTCGCCCGAACCCCTCGCCGGTGAGCCGGAACGCCGGCCGGGCGGCAGCGGTTTCGCCCACGCCGCGCTCGTCGGCCAGGGCGCCTGGAGCGCCGACATCCGGCCCGGCCAGACCCTCTACTACAAGGTGCCGGTCGACTGGGGCCGCCAGGTGTACGCCACCGCCGAACTCGCCGGCTCCCCGGACGCCTCCGGCTACACCACCGGCGCCCTGCGTCTGGCCCTGCACAACCCCGTGCGCGGCGAGGTCGACGACGCCGCCAAGGGATACCCGGGCCGCCGGACCACCGTCGGCCTCGCCCCGCTGCCGCCCGTGGCCTACCCCAACCGGTACGCCACCGCGGGCCACGTCGGCGCGCTGCGGTTCGCCGGCGACTACTACCTCGTCGTCCACCTCGCGGCGCAGGTGGCCGACGACTTCGGCCCGGGCCCCTTCGCCTTGACGCTGCGCCTGCGACTTGGGGGAACGGCGCGGAGCGGGCCCGAGTACGCGGGGGAGTCCCGGCCGAAGGGGCTCTTCGAGGTCTTCGCGCAGGACCGCGTCGCCGCGCCCGGCAGCGGCGGCGGGAGCGGGGCCGCGGCCGACGACGACGCCGCCATGCGAGCGGTCGCCGTCGGCGGGATCGGAACCGGCAGCCTGCTGCTCCTCGGCCTGGCGGTGTGGACGGCGGTTGCCCGGCGCAGGACCTGAACCGGACCCCGGAGCGCCGGAGTCAGATACGGGTCAGCGCCCAGAAACCCACGGCATAGCAGGCCAGCGCGAGCATCAGCAGCGGCAGCGCCACCTTCGCCGGTGGACCGGGGCGGCGCCGGCGCCGAGCCCCACGGTGCTGGGCGGGCGGGGCGGACCGCGGGTTCCCGGTGGTGTACGGGGCGGTGGGAACGTCGGCACACTGCGGCGGGGACGGCGCGAGGGCCTGGGCCGGAAGCGGCGGCACGGGTGGCGCACCGTACTCAGTGAACGCCGGTCTCCGGGAAGGAGATCGCGGGACGCCTCCGGCCGGAGACCCCGCCCGGGTGACGGTCGGCCGCGGCGGCGGCAGGCGGAAGCTACCGGTCTCCGACATGGCACCCGGCCGCTCGCCCCCGGCAGCCACCGACGGCCCGGCTTCGCCCGGGGCGGGGCGGGCCCGGCCGAGAGGCGAAGGCGGTGCGGTGTCGGTGGAGGGCGTCCAGTCCTGGCCGGGCGGCGCGCCGACGGGCCAGGACCCCGTGCCCGCCGGGGCTGCGCCGGGCACGGCGGGGAACCGGCCGTCGGTGGGTGGCGTGCCGGCCGAGGCCGGTGGTGTGCCGGTCGATGTGGGCCCGGACGGCGACGTACCGTCCACCGTGCCTGCCGGAGGCGTGGGAGTGTCGGGGACAGCGGGGGGCCAGGGCCCGGCGGGCGGTGGCGGACCGGCCGGGGTCGAAAGCGATGCCGGGGTACCGTCCGGGACCGGAGGCATGCCGGGCGGGGGCGTCGACGCGCCGGGCAGTGGTGTGGGCGCCGTGTGCGGGGCCGGGGCCGGGTCCGTCGGCCGCTGGGGGGCCGTTGCCGCGTCGGCCAGGCCGGACGCCCTCTTGAACGGGCCCTCAGAGCCGAACCCCGCGGGCAGCGGGCCCACTTGGTCGAAGATCTCGATCAGCTCGTCGTCGGGCCCCGGCTCCGGCAGCAGCTCCACCGCCGCGGCCAGCGCCCTGCGCGCCCCCGTCGCGGTACGGAACCGCGCCGCCGGATCCGGCTGCACCAGCGTCGCCACGACCTGCCACAGCGGCTCGGGGATCCCCCGCGGCGCGGTCGGCGTACCGTGCTCGGCGAAGTGCTCGACGAGCGCCTTGGCGTCCGGCTTCGCCCCCTCCAGCAGGTACAGGGCGACCAGACCCACCGCGAACAGGTCCGCCGGGAAGTCCGGCTCCGCGCCCATCATCTGCTCCGGCGCGAGATAACCCGGCGTCCCCACCACCAGGTTGGTCTCCGTCAGCCGAGGCTCACCCAACCGCATCGCGATGCCGAAGTCGGACAGCCTCAAACGCGGACGGCCCGTCCCCGTCGCCTCCAGGAGCAGGTTGGCCGGCTTGATGTCGCGGTGCACCACGCCCTCCCCGTGCACCGCCGCCAAGCCCGACAGGAGCTGATCGAGCAACGTGCACACGAAGTCGGGCGGCAGGGGACCGTAATCCCCGACCAGATGGACCAGCGAACCACCCGTGACCAGGTCCATGGTGAACAGGACCTGGTCGTCGTCGGCGGCCCAGCTCGCGGGCGCGAGCACATGCGGATGATCGATCCGCAGCGCCTGCTCACGGACGAACCGCAGCAGCGAGTGCGCGTCCCGCTGCTGCAGCACCTTCGCGGCCACATAACGCCGGCGCCGGTGGTCCCAGGCGCGCCAGACGGCACCCACCCCGCCCCGGCCGACCGGGTCGACCAGCTCGTACCGGCCCGCGAAGACCTCACCCATGGCTGTGCGCCGCTCCTCCCCTGGGACCTGTCGCGCCACTCCCGCGGACCCGGCCGCCGACCCCTCGGCGAGCGGGCTCCGGGATCAGTTCTGGTGGGACTGGTAGTGCGCGACCGCGTCCGAGGTGCGGCCCGCGCCGTACACCCGCAGGAACTCCGCCAGCTCGGGATGCGAGGAGGAGAGGGCGTCCGCCGCATCGATGATGTCCCCCGCGGCCGCCACCGAACGCAGCAGCGACTGGATCTCACGGACCACCCGCTTGACCGTGGGCGCACCCGAACTGCTCGTGGTCGTCGTGGTGTTGCTGAGCACCGAACCCCCCTGCGACTTCCTGATCTCGTCCATGCGCTCCGTCGCCTCGGCCGCGCTCACACTGCCGTCGGCGACCTGACCCGCCAGGTCCTGCAGCAGCTGCACCCGCTGCACCACCGCGGGATTGCCGATCTTCGCCCGCTGGCCGCTCATCAGCTGCGACAGCATCGGCGCGGACAGCCCCAGCACCCCCGCCAGACGAGCCTGGTTGAGACCGAGGTCGTCGATAAGCCTGCGGAAAAGCGCCCCCAGCGGCTCCCCGTACCAGTTCCGCTGCAGTTCCCGCGCTCTTGCGGTGGCTTCCTGCTGTGCGGCGTCCATTGCGTCTCCCCATCGCTTCCCCAAAAACCGCAGTTCGCTCCAGCGAACCACGCCGAGCATCTTACGGAGCGTGGTCGTTCCCCGGGAGCCCCAATCATTTGTGAGATACGGGGGGCGACCCGGTACTCTTGTCCGCGGTGACCGACGGTCCGCGACACCAGGGCCGACGACACCGCCGAGGGGCCTTAGCTCAGTTGGTAGAGCGCTGTCTTTGCATGGCAGATGTCAGGGGTTCGACTCCCCTAGGCTCCACCGAAAAGAGCGCCTCCGACCTGCGAAAACGTAGATCGGAGGCGCTCTGTTCCGTTCAGGCGACCGCCCGGCGGGGGGCCACACCGCCCCCACCGGTCTGCCGGTGGGCGGAGACGTTCCTCACCGTCGTCGCCCTCGCACCCCCGCCCGACACCGCACGCGCCACCCGGTGATCACCAATACCCGGAGGGAAAAGGCCAGTTGACCGCCTGGAAGAGCACTCCGACGCCCGCGCCGTCACCGGCACGGGCCCGCGGGCGGGCCCCTCTCGCCGCCCGGGCCGGGCTGTCTGCTCTTGATATCGTCACCCCACAGGGCATCAGCACCTCACCCCCGCGGGGCGGTGCCACGTGGCTCATCGCCGTTGGAGCCGTCCGGTCGCTACCGACGAGGTGGAAGGGGTAGACCATGCGGGCGAAGGTACGGGCCGCTCTCGACGCGCTCTACATGAAACGGCTGGTCAGGGAGTTGGAAGGACGCCCACGCCCCCAGCACATCGGGATCATGCTCGACGGCAACCGCCGGTGGGCCAAGATGTCCGGCATCGACGACCCCCGCGAGGGCTACCGGGCCGGCGGCGCCAAGGTCCTGGACTTCCTGCGCTGGTGCGACTCCGCCAAGATCGAGCACGTCACCCTGTTCATGCTCTCCGACGACAACCTCCACCGGCCCGAAGAGCAGCTGAACCCGCTCATCGACATCATCGCCGAGGTCGTCGAGCAACTGGCCGCACCGGGCAACCCCTGGCCCGTCGAAGCCGTCGGCGCCCTGGACCTGCTGCCCGCCGAGTCCGCCAGCCGCCTCAAGACCGCCACCGCTGCCACGCAGGGCCGCAAGGGCGGCACCAAGGTCGACGTCGCCGTCGGCTACGGCGGCCGGCGCGAGATCGTCGACGCCGTGCGCTCCGCCCTCACCGAGCACAGCTCCCAGGGCGGCGACATCGACGAGTTCATCGAGACCTTCACCATGGAGCACATCTCCAAGCACCTGTACTCCAAGACACGCTCCGAGTCCGACCTCATCATCCGCACCTCCGGCGAACAGCGGCTCTCCGGATTCCTGCTCTGGCAGTCCGCCTACGCGGAAGTCCACTTCTGCGAGACCTACTGGCCGGACTTCCGCGAGATCGACTTCCTGCGTGCCCTGCGCTCCTACTCCCTGCGGGAACGCCGCTACGGCCGCTGAGCGCCGTTTCACGTGAAACATCGCCGAGGGGCGGGAGCCCCGGACAGGGGCTCCCGCCCCTCGGCGGCAGGACTGCCATACGCCAGAACCGCCGGCGAACAGCGAGGATCAGCGGGGCTCGTCGCCCTCGGCCGCCTCCTCCTGGGCCTGCTTGGCCTGTACCTCGGGATCGAGGATCGCCTCGCCGGTACCGTCCACCGACGTCAGCCGACCCGACTCGGGCACCTCCGTCGCCTCCGGCGGCTCCACCAGCCAGTCCGGGTTGGCCTGCTTGTCCCACCACTTCCACGCGGCAAAGGCACCGCCCGCGACGACACCCACCACCGCGAGAACCTTGGCGACACGGCCGACCCGCGCCCGGCGCTGATGCCTGCGCGTCAGCCGCTGGATCTCCTTCGCCGTCACCTGACCACGCAACGCGGCCAGCGCGGCGGCACCCCGCGCCGTGGCCTCCTCACGCACGGGACCCGCCGCGGCCACCGCCTGCTCGATCCTCGGACGCGAGTAGTCGGCCGCCTGCCGAGCAGCGAGCCGGGCACGTACCGCGGCCTCCTGCGCGGCCGCGTCCATCTTCGGCGGCACATGCGTACGCGCCTGTTCCAGCCGCGGCGAGACATGCGTGCCGTACTGAAGGCGCGCCTGGCACGTGGCCTGCGACACCTTGGGCGCCAGCCGTACGCGCGCCTCCTGTGCATAGTGAGCGGCCCTGTCCTTGGCCGTGTCGGCGTAGGGCGCCACCACTTCCGCGGCGTGCAGCACGCT
The DNA here is from genome assembly GCF_040686295.1 of Streptomyces sp. NPDC085944. NCBI lineage: Bacteria > Bacillati > Actinomycetota > Actinomycetes > Kitasatosporales > Streptomycetaceae > Streptomyces > Streptomyces sp. NPDC085944. The sequence continues at coordinate 130,485 of NZ_JBFBJX010000012.1, forward strand.
GTCCTTCGCCGAACCGGTCGCGGCGCGCACGCTGTCGATGCGGGTCACGGGTTCCTCCTCCTCGGTGGCGTACGGTAATTCGACTTTCCACCCTTTTACGGATCATGCCTGGGGACGCTCCACCAGGCATGTGAGGGCGGGCATCCGGGTCACGGACGATGCCGCCGGGACCTCTGGGACAAGTAGTGATGAAGTTGCGAACAGGAGCTGATCAACGTCAATAACCGATGAATACCGGGCAACACGATCCCGTCCACGACCATGCCACGGATCGGCCCCCCACGCTCGCGACCCAGCGGTAAGAGCACCGGACGCGCCCCCGCCCGTGGGAGGATCGGTGCGCACCACAGGACGACGGAAGGCACACCGTGGCCGAGCAGCTCTACGCCACCCTGAAGACCAGCCAAGGTGACATCGAGGTCCGGCTGCTGCCGAACCACGCACCCCGGACGGTCAAGAACTTCGTCGAGCTGGCCCGCGGCGAGCGGGAGTGGACCCACCCCGCCACCGGAGCGAAATCCACGGCCCGGCTCTACGACGGCACCGTCTTCCACCGGGTCCTCAGCGGCTTCATGATCCAGGGCGGCGACCCGCTGGGCAACGGCACCGGCGACCCCGGCTACCAGTTCCCCGACGAGTTCCACCCCGACCTCACCTTCCACAAGCCCTACCTGATGGCCATGGCCAACGCCGGCCCCAACACCAACGGCTCCCAGTTCTTCATCACCGTCTCCCCGACCACCTGGCTCAACCGCAAACACACGATCTTCGGCGAAGTGACCGACGCGGCCAGCCAGAAGGTCGTCGACACCATCGCCGCCGCCCGGACCAACCCCCGCACCGAACGCCCCCTCGACGACATCGTCATCGAGTCGGTCGTCGTCGAGACCCGCGAGGCCTGAGACCCCGGCACACCGGGCAGGAACCAAACGCCCCGCCCATCCGTAAAAAAGGGCGGGGGCAGTGCATCTGCACACACCGCCCGCAGGACGACCGAGGGGATGTCATGGACCACGCGGCCGCCGGCCCACCGGACGCGGGCCCGCCGGGAGCCCAGAGCCTGCCCGGCTGCTATCGCCACCCCGACCGCGAGACCGGCATCCGCTGCACCCGCTGCGAACGCCCCATCTGCCCGGACTGCATGGTCAACGCGTCGGTGGGCTTCCACTGCCCCGACTGCGCCGCAGGCCGCACCCCGGGGGCCAAGGGCCCGGCCCCGGCCGCTTCCCGCCCCCGTACTCTCGCGGGCGGCACGGTCGCTGCAGACCCGCACCTGCTCACCAAGATCCTGATCGGGATCAACGTGGCGGTGTTCATCGCCGTCCAGGCACTCCCGTCGTCGTTCCTCAGCGACCTGGTGCTCATCGGACGCTGGCCCCCGGCTCCCTTCGTCCCCACGGAGGGCGTCGCGGAGGGTGAGTGGTACCGCCTGGTGACCACGATGTTCACCCACGAGGAGATCTGGCACATCGGCTTCAACATGATCAGCCTCTGGTTCCTGGGCGCCCCCCTCGAAGCAGCTCTCGGCCGAGCCCGCTATCTCGCCCTCTACCTCGTCTCCGGCCTGGCCGGCAGCGCCCTCACCTACCTGCTGGCCGCACCCACCACGGCCACACTGGGCGCCTCCGGCGCGGTCTTCGGCCTCTTCGGTGCCACCGCCGCACTCGTGCGCCGCCTCAACGCGGACATGCGCCCAGTGGTCATCCTCCTGGTGATCAACCTGATCTTCACCTTCACCTGGGCCAACATCGCCTGGCAGGCCCACATCGGCGGCCTCGTCGCCGGCGGCGTCATCGGCTTCGCCATGCTCCACGCTCCGCGCGAGCGGCGGACGCTCGTGCAGTACGGCACCTGTGCGCTGGTCCTGCTGGTCGTCGTCGGCCTGACCCTGCTGAGGTCGGCGCAGCTCACCTGAGCGCCCCGTTGTCCACAGAAGGTGCCGGATCTTGTGCACAGTGTGCGAGAACAGGTGTGCCCCCTGTCACTGACCAGTGTTTGCGCAGGTCAGGCAGGGGGCGAACACGTTTTCGGAACCGGGGGTCAGTCGATACTTCCGTCATACCGGCGTCAATGTCCGGCGGGTTATCCACAGATCGTCTTTCTTTTCCCCAGCGTGTGGACAGCGCCTGTGGATAACTCGGTGAATACCCCTGGGCAGAGCCTGTGGGGACTACCGCCGCGCTACTTCCACTGCGTCGAGACGCCGAACCCCGCGGCGATGAAACCGAAGCCCACCACGATGTTCCAGTTGCCCAGCGAGTCGATGGGCAGCGAACCGTCGGTGACGTAGAAGACGACGATCCAGGCCAGGCCGATGATGAACATGGCCAGCATGACCGGCGCGACCCAGCTGCGGTTGGTCAGCTTGATACTGGCCGTCTGCTTCGAGGGCGGCGGCGTGTAATCGGCCTTCTTGCGGATACGTGACTTCGGCACGAGGGTCTCTCCTGTCGATGCGCTGCGTGGCCGCGCAGGGAACGGGGGTCGGTCTCGGTGGGCGGCGTACTTGGGGGCAAGGGGACTCTGAGCGCTCCCCCGGGCGTCCGTTAGCGTAGTCCTTCCGTGGCGCCGAAGGAGATAAGGGTACGTTGAGCAATTCTGCCGACTCCCCCGGAACGGGACTCAGCCCTGCCCGTCGGCGCCGTTTCCGGCCCGTGCGGGTTCTCACGGCGGCCGTCTTCGCGCTCGCGGGACTTATTTTCTTCACCAGCTTCAATACCGCGAAGGGCACCAATATCCGTACGGATGCCTCTTTGCTCAAGTTGTCCGATCTCATCCACGAGCGCAGCCGGGAGAACGGCGATCTGGAGGAGTCGAACGGCGCCCTGCGCGAGGAGGTCGAATCGTTCGCCGAGCGCGACGACGGCCGGACGCAGTCGGAGGACGACGAGCTCGCCGGGCTGGAGAAGAAGGCGGGTACGCAGAAGCTGAAGGGCGAGGCGATCACCGTCACGCTCGACGACGCCCCGCCGGACGCCACCGCGAAGCTGCCCGGTTACCCGGAGCCGCAGCCCGACTACCTGGTGATCCACCAGCAGGACCTGCAGGCCGTGGTGAACGCGCTGTGGCAGGGCGGCGCGGAGGGCATCAAGGTGATGGACCAGCGGCTGATCTCCACCAGCGCGGTGCGCTGCGTGGGCAACACCCTGATCCTGCAGGGCCGCGTCTACTCGCCGCCGTACCGGATCCAGGCGGTCGGTGAGCCGGAGCGGCTGAAGAACGCGCTGGCCAAGTCGCCGGCGATCCAGAACTACATGGTGTACGTCAACGTGTACGGGCTCGGCTGGAAGGTCGAGGACGACGGGCGGGTGACGCTGCCGGGCTACGCCGGCACGGCGGACCTGCAGTATGCCCAGCCTGTGGATTAGAGCCGTTCCGAGCACCCGCGCGCCGCTAGTCTGGTGCGGTACGGCGTGAGTGTGGCGTCGTGGTGCGACGGAAGGGACGGCATGTACGGCTGGATCTGGCGGCATCTGCCGGGAAACGCGTGGGTGAAGGCGCTGCTCTCGCTCATGCTGGCGATGATCGTGGTCTACGTCCTGTTCCAGTACGTCTTCCCGTGGGCCGAACCGCTGCTGCCCTTCAACGATGTGACGGTGGACAACCAGTGAGCGCGCGCATCCTCGTCGTCGACAACTACGACAGCTTCGTCTTCAACCTGGTCCAGTACCTCTACCAACTCGGCGCCGAGTGCGAGGTGCTGCGCAACGACGAGGTGTCGACGGCGCACGCCCAGGACGGTTTCGACGGCGTGCTGCTCTCGCCCGGCCCGGGTACGCCGGAGCAGGCGGGCGTCTGCGTGGACATGGTCCGGCACTGCGCGGCGACTGGGGTGCCGGTCTTCGGCGTGTGCCTGGGCATGCAGTCGATGCAGGTGGCGTACGGCGGTGTGGTGGACCGGGCGCCGGAGCTGCTGCACGGCAAGACCTCGCCGGTGGAGCACACGGGCCGGGGCGTCTTCGCGGGCCTGCCCTCGCCCTTCACGGCGACGCGGTACCACTCGCTGGCGGCTCGGCCGGGCACGGTGCCGGCGGAGCTGGAGGTGACGGCCCGGACGCCGGACGGGATCGTGATGGGCCTGCGCCACCGGGAACTGCTCGTGGAGGGCGTGCAGTTCCATCCGGAGTCGGTGCTGACCGAGCACGGGCACCGGATGCTGGCCAACTGGCTGGCGGAGTGCGGCGACCAGGACGCGGTGGCGAGGTCGGCGGGGCTCGCCCCGGTGGTGGGCAGGGCCACGGCGTGACCGCGCTGCGCCCCGAGCGCGACTCCGGCACGGCCGGTGACCAGGGATCCTCGTACGGGCAGCCGTACGGGGATTCCGGTGCGTTCGGGGGCGGTTGGCACGAGGAGTCGGCGTCCGGGGGGGAGCACCAGGCGCCGCCGGTCGACGACGAGACGGTGGCGCTGCGGATTCCGGAGCCCCCGGTGCGGGGGGCGGACACCGGGACGGGTGTTGCCGGGGACGGTCCCGTGGAGGGCGGGCGCGCGGCCCGCAGGAAGGCCGCGAAACGGCGTCACGGGCGCCGTGGGGCGCCCCGGGGGCAGTCGGCGGAGGTCGAGGACGAGGAGCCGCCGAAGGCGCCTCTGTCGCGCGTGGAGGCTCGTCGGCAGGCACGGGCACGCAAGCCCGGCGCCGCGGTGATCGCCAGCCGGGCGATAGGTGAGATCTTCATCACGACCGGTGTGCTGATGCTGCTGTTCGTCACCTACCAGCTGTGGTGGACGAACGTGCGCGCGCACGCGCAGGCGGACCAGGCCGCGAGCAACCTCCAGGACGACTGGGCGAGCGGCAGGCGCAATCCCGGGACGTTCGAACCGGGGCAGGGCTTCGCGCTGCTGCACATTCCCAAGCTGGACGTGGTGGTGCCGATCGCGGAGGGGATCAGCAGCAAGAAGGTGCTGGACCGGGGCATGGTCGGGCACTACGGGGAGGGCGGCCTGAAGACGGCGATGCCGGACGCGAAGACGGGCAACTTCGGACTCGCGGGGCACCGCAACACGCACGGCGAGCCGTTCCGGTACATCAACAAGCTGGAGCCGGGCGACCCGATCGTGGTGGAGACGCAGGACAAGTACTTCGTGTACAAGATGGCGTCGATCCTGCCGGTGACGTCGCCGAGCAACGTCAGTGTGCTGGACCCGGTCCCGAAGCAGTCGGGCTTCAAGGGGCCCGGCCGCTACATCACCCTCACCACCTGCACGCCGGAGTTCACCAGCAAGTACCGCATGATCGTCTGGGGCAAGATGGTCGAGGAACGGCCGCGCAGCAAGGGCAAGCCGGATGCGCTCGTCAGTTAAGGGCGGATGACCAGTGGCATCGACCACCGACACGGAGCAGCAGGAGCACGCCGAGGCCCGCGGTCGCGGGCGGCGTCGTCCCGGACGGATCGTCGCGCAGGCGGTCAGCGTCTTCGGGGAACTGCTCATCACCGCGGGCCTGGTGATGGGCCTGTTCGTCGTCTACTCGCTGTGGTGGACGAACGTGGTCGCCGACCGTGCGGCGGACGAGCAGGCGGAGAAGGTCCGGGACAACTGGGCCCAGGACCGGGTGGGAGACGGCCCGAGCGGCCCGGGGGCGCTGGACACCAAGGCGGGCATCGGCTTCCTGCACGTCCCGGCGATGGGCGAGGGTGACGTCCTGGTGGAGAAGGGCACGTCGATGAAGGTCCTCAACGACGGCGTGGCCGGCTACTACACCGACCCGGTCAAGGCGACGCTGCCCACCTCGGACAAGAAGGGCAACTTCTCGCTCGCCGCGCACCGGGACGGGCACGGGGCGAGGTTCCACAACATCGACAAGATCGAGAAGGGTGACCCGATCGTCTTCGAGACGAAGGACACCTGGTACGTGTACAAGACGTACGCCGTCCTGCCCGAGACGTCGAAGTTCAACGTGGACGTCCTCGACGCCGTCCCGAAGGAGTCCGGCAAGAAGAAGGCCGGCCACTACATCACCCTGACGACCTGCACCCCGGTCTACACGAGCCGTGACCGGTACGTGGTGTGGGGCGAGCTGGTCCGCACGGAGAAGGTGGACGGGGAGCGGACGCCGCCGGCGGAACTGCGCTGAAAGGGCTGGGGTCCCTTCGGGACCTCAGTCACCTAACATGGCGAGGGCCCGAAGCCGCAACTTCCTCTTGCGGCTTCGGGCCTCTTCGTTCTCTCAGTGCAGGACGGTCAGCGGTGCACCGGCACTCCATTCCTCCAGGAGCCCGCGGTGTACGACGGTGATGCCGCTCTCTGCGGCGATGTTCTGGGCGTCGCGCGTGAAGGGGCAGGTCGCCACGAACAGAGCGATGTCGGAGGTGTGCAGGACTTTGGCCCCGAGGAACTTCTGGATCTCGGGGCTGGTGATGTTGAGGTGAGGCGCGAACCTCTTGCACTGGACGACGAGTGCTCGCCCGTCGGAGGTGAGCGCGGTGATGTCGATGCCTCGGTCCCTGCTGCCACCGCGCACGAGGACGTTGGTGCATCCGTCGCGGCGGAGCAGTGTGGCCACGTGCTCCTCGAACTCGCGGCCGTTCATGGCGTCCATGGCGGCCATGACGCCGGCGAGGGGGCGGTCCTCCCGAGGGCCTTCGAGCCGTTGCAGCCTGGAGTGGTGCCCCCGGAGCCGCCTCTCGATGCGCTGGACGCCTGTGCGGAGGGCGATGAGTTCTCGTCGGTGATCGCTCGAGGTTTCGATCAGGGCGTTGAACATCGGCACGACGGTCTTGCCGAGGATGTGGGTGATGCGCTGGTCGATGCGGGCGTCGAGGGTGGCGGTGTCTGTCGGGGACGGGTTTTCCACAGGCTGGGTGCGGGCCAGGTACTCCATGTCCAGGAGGTAGACACGGACCTGACGTGCGACTTCGCTGTCACGGAGGAGCATGGCGACGTTGAGGACGGCGCGACGCGAGTAGATGGTGAGGCTTCGCCGCGCTTGTGGATAACTCGCCAGCGAGCGTGACACGTTGTCACTCTCGAATCTCCGCAGGTCAGCGCCTCGCAGTACGGACATCCCATTGACTTCAAGTTCCTCACGATGGCGTTTGGTCAGCTGACGGACAGCTTCAGCGGTCACGCCGAAGTACGTCGCCACCATCGCCGTCGTCACGTGCATGCCGTCCGGCAGCAGGGACAGCGCCTTGACGCGGTCGAGTACGTCGGTGCGGTCCAGGACGCTGCTGCGCAGGGTCGGTGATTCCAGTAGGGCGGTCTCGCTGATCACGGTGTCCTCCGGGTCGGTTGTGTGGTCACCCGGGGTCAACGAGTCATGAGATACGAAGACACGATCGACGCATGTCGGCCTGTACGACGGAGCCCCGGCTCTCAGCTGAGCTGAGGGCCGGGGCTCCGGACGGTGGATCGGGCGGGTCAGTCCCGGCCGGGGAGGCCGCCGATGAACCCGCCGTTGTCGTTGCCGCCGTTGCCGTTGGCGGCGACGGTCATCAAGGTGACCGGCGTGGCGGCCGGGTCGTCGACCTCGCTGCCGGGCTGCGGGTTCGAGCCGATGACCTTCGCGTTGTCGTCGCCCGGGGCGCCGGGAGCGACCTGGACGTTGGTGAAGCCGTTCTGCTGCAGGATCTGCCTGGCCTCGGCGAGGGTCTTGTTGCGGATCTCGGGCATCTTCGTCTTCTGCGGCGCCTTGGCGATCTTCACGTTGACCGTGCTGCCGCGGTCGACGTCCTTCCCGCCGCTGGGGGTCTGCTCGAAAATGGTCCCCTCGGCCTGTGCGGTGGACTCGGCCTGCTCCTGCGTGCCGAGCACGAGGCCCTGCTCCTCCAGCCGCTTCTTGGCGTCCTCGGGCTTCATGCCGGTCAGGTCGGGCACGGTCACCTGGGCCGTCTCCTTGGCGACGGTGAGGGTGACGGTGGAGCCCTTCTCCCGTGACGCGCCGCTCCTGGGGTCCTGGGTGAGCACGGTGTCCGGGGTCTGGGTGGACTCCTCCGACTGCTTCTCGACCTCGAAGCCCTTGTCCTTCAGGGTGGCTTCGGCCTCACTGAAGGTGAGTCCCTCCACGTCGGGAATCTCGACCTTGGGCGCGCCCGTCGAGATCACGAGGTTGACGGTGGACTCCTTGTCGACCTTCTGGCCCTGCTCGGGGTCCTGGGAGCAGACGGTGCCCTTCTTCTGGTCCTCGCAGGGCTTCTGCTCGACGGTTCCCAGCGTCAGGTCGGAGTTGGTGAGAAGTTTTTCGGCGTCGTCCTGCGTCTGACCGACCAGGGGCGGCACGGAGACCGTGCTGTCGCCGGGGCCTCCGCCGCCGCTGACGACGTACTTGCCGATCAGGATGGCACCGATCAGGACGAGGATGCCGGCCAGGACCAGGAGGATCGTGGAGGTGTTCTTCTTGCGGGGCTGCTGGCGGCGCCGATCGGGGCGGTCGTCGTAGCCGTAGCCGCCGTCGTCCGGGTTCATCGGCGGCAGCATGGTCGTGGCGCCGGCGCCCGCGTCGGAGCGCAGGGCGGTGGTCGGCTGCTCGTCGGGGTAGGCGCCGTAGCCGCCGGCGGCCATGGCGCCCATCGCGGCGGTGGCGCCGACGGGCTGGCCGTCGAGGCAGGCCTCGATGTCGGCGCGCATCTCGTCGGCCGACTGGTAGCGGTAGTCCGGGTCCTTGACCAGTGCCTTCAGTACGATCGCGTCCATCTCGGGCGTGATCTCGGGGTCGAAGACGCTCGGTGCCTGCGGTTCCTCGCGTACGTGCTGGTAGGCGACGGCGACCGGGGAGTCGCCGACGAAGGGCGGGCGGACCGTGAGCAGCTCGTAGAGCAGGCAGCCCGTGGAGTACAGGTCGGAGCGGGCGTCGACCTGTTCGCCCTTGGCCTGCTCCGGGGAGAGGTACTGGGCGGTGCCGATCACGGCGGCGGTCTGGGTCATCGTCATGCCGGAGTCGCCCATGGCGCGGGCGATGCCGAAGTCCATGACCTTGACCTGGCCGCCCCGCGTCAGCATGACGTTGGCCGGCTTGATGTCGCGGTGGACGATGCCGGCCCGGTGCGAGTACTCCAGGGCCTGGAGGATGCCGATGGTCATCTCCAGTGTCCGCTCCGGCAGCAGTTTGCGGCCGGAGTGGAGCAGCTCGCGGAGGGTGGACCCGTCGACGTACTCCATGACGATGTACGGGATCGACACGTTGTCGATGTAGTCCTCGCCCGTGTCGTACACCGCCACGATCGCGGGATGGTTGAGCGAGGCGGCCGACTGGGCCTCCCGGCGGAAGCGGGCCTGGAAGGACGGGTCGCGCGCGAGGTCCGCGCGGAGCGTCTTCACCGCCACGGTGCGGCCGAGCCGGGTGTCGTGCGCGAGGTAGACCTCCGCCATGCCACCACGGCCGAGCACCTGGCCCAGCTCGTACCGGCCGCCGAGGCGACGCGGCTCTTCCATGGTTACCTACCAGCCCTCTCCGTCGGTCCCGACCGGCATGCTTGTACGGTCGGAGGCTGCCGTCCGGCCTACCGTACCCGGCTCGCTCCGGGCCCCTTGGCCGAGCCGGGCAGCCGATACAGGACCGGTATCGCAACGTGCGCCGATGTGAAGGGGACGTGACCGGAGTCACGTCCCTTTCATGGCGCGGTCACTTCTTGCTGTCGATGACGGCCTCCATGACGTTCTTCGCGATCGGTGCCGCGAGGCCGCCGCCGGAGATGTCGTCGCGGCTGGCGTTCTCGTCCTCGATCACCACGGCCACGGCCACGGGCGAGCTGCCGTCGTCGGTCTTGGCGTACGAGATGAACCAGGCGTACGGGTTCTCGCTGTTGTCGACACCGTGCTGTGCGGTACCGGTCTTGCCACCCACCGTGACGCCGTCGATCTGCGCGTTGGTTCCCGTGCCGTCCTCGACGACGGTCTCCATCATGGACTGGAGGGTCTGGGCGTTGTCCGCGGACAGCGGCTTGCTCATCTCCTCGGGGTCCGTCTTCTCGATGGTGTCGAGGTTGGGGGCCTGGAGCGCGTCGACCATGTACGGCTTCATCAGGGTGCCGTTGTTGGCGATGGCGGAGGTGACCATGGCCATCTGCAGCGGGGTGGCTGCGGTGTTGTACTGGCCGATGGAGGAGAGTGCGACCTGGGAGTCGTTCATGCCGTCGGAGAAGCGGGAGGCGCTGGAGCGGACCGGGACGAACTGCTCCTTGTTGAAGCCGAACTTCTCGGCGGTCTCCAGCATCTCGTCGTTGCCGAGGTCGTAGCCGGCCTTGCCGAAGACGGTGTTGCAGGAGACGCGCAGGGCCTCGCGGAGGGTGGCGTCCTCGCAGGGAAGGTCGCCCTCGTTGGGCAGCGGCGTGGTGGTGCCGGGCATGGTCCAGGGCAGCGGGGAGTCGGTCTTCTCGTCGGCGGACTTGTACAGGCCGTGCTCCAGGGCCGCGGCGGCGGTGACCACCTTGAAGGTGGAGCCGGGCGGGTAGACCTCGCGCAGCGCCCGGTTGAGCATCGGGTCGTCGGGGTTGTTCTTCTTCTGGAGCCTGTTCCAGGCCTCGCCGGCCGCGTTGTTGCTGCCCGCGATCGTGGTGGGGTCGTACGAGGGGTAGGAGGCCATGGAGAGGATCTTGCCGGTGGACGGCTCGATCGCGACGACGGCTCCCTTGGCGCCCTGCTTCTTCAGGCCGTCGTAGGCGGCCTTCTGGGCGGCGGCGTTGAGGGTGGTGACGACGTTGCCGCCCTCGCGCTTCTTGCCCGTGATCATGTCGAGGGTGTTGCGGAAGAAGAGCCGGTCGTCGTTGCCGGTGAGGATGCCGTCGTCGATGGACTCGAGCTGGGTGGCGCCGTAGGCCTGGGAGACGTAGCCGGTGACGGGCGCCCACATGGCGCCGTCCTTGTAGGTGCGCTTGTACTTGAAGTCGCCCTCGGTGGTGGCGTGTGAGGTGATGGCCTTGCCGTCGACGATGATGTCGCCGCGCGGGGTGGCGTACCGCTCGATGGCGACGCGGCGGTTGTGCTCGTCCTCCTTGAGCTCGTCGGCCTGGACGTACTGGAGCCAGTTGTCCCGGATGAGCAGGGTGAGGACGAGGAGGCCGCAGAAGATCGCGATTCGGCGCAGTGGCTTGTTCACGGTCGGACCACCTGGGTCATCTCGGCGTCCGGGTTGGCGGGCGCGGCGGGTGCCGGCCTGCGCGCGGTGTCGCTGATGCGCAGCAGGATGCCGATCAACGCCCAGTTGGCGATGACGGAGGAGCCGCCGTAGGCCAGGAAGGGCATGGTCATACCGGTGAGCGGGATGAGGCCCATGACACCGCCGGCGACGACGAAGACCTGGAGGGCGAAGGCGCCGGAGAGGCCGATGGCGAGGAGCTTGCCGAAGGGGTCGCGGGCGGCGAGGGCGGTGCGCACGCCGCGTTCCACGATCAACGCGTAGAGCAGGAGCAGGGCCATCAGGCCGGCCAGGCCCAGTTCCTCGCCGAAGGTGGCGAGGATGAAGTCGGAGTTGGCGGCGAAGCGGATCAGCTCGGAGTGGCCCTGGCCCCAGCCGGTGCCGAGGGTGCCGCCGGAGCCGAAGGCCCACAGGGCCTGCATGGCCTGCTCGGAGTGGCCGACCTGGCCCGCGCGGGAGAGCGTGTACTCGCGCATCGGGTCGAGCCAGGCGTCGACGCGCTGCTGGATGTGCGGCTCGAAGGTGGCCACGCCGACGGCGCCGACGGCGGACATCAGCAGACCGAAGACGATCCAGCTGGTCCGCTCGGTGGCGACGTACAGCATGATCACGAACATGCCGAAGAACAGCAGCGAGGTGCCGAGGTCGGTCTCGAAGACCAGGATGAGGATCGAGACCATCCACACGACCAGGATCGGGCCGAGGTCGCGTCCGCGGGGCAGGTAGAGGCCCATGAAGCGGCGGCTGGCCAGGGCGAGCGCGTCGCGTTTCACCATCAGGTAGCCGGCGAAGAAGATCGCCAGGACGATCTTGGCGAACTCACCGGGCTGGATGGAGAAGGAGCCGACCTGGATCCAGATCTTGGCGCCGTAGATGTTCTTGCCGAGGCCCGGCACCAGCGGGAGCAGCAGCAGGAACAGCGCGGTGACCATGGAGATGTAGGTGTAGCGCTGCAGGACGCGGTGGTCCTTGAGGAAGATCATGACGGCGACGAACAGGGCGATGCCCATCGCGGTGTACATCAGCTGGCGGGGCGCGGCGGTGCCGGCCTGCTTGATGTCCTGGAGCAGTTCGGACTGGTCCAGGCGCCAGATGGCGACGAGCCCGAGTCCGTTGAGCAGGGTGGCCAGCGGCAGCAGCAGCGGGTCGGCGTACGGCGCGAACTTGCGGACGACGAGGTGGCCGACGCCGGCCAGCAGGCCGAGGCCGAAGCCGTAGCTCAGCAGCCCTGCGGGCACCTCGTCGTTGATGGCCAGGCCCACGTTGGCGTAGGCGAAGACCGGGATGAGGACGGCGAACACGAGCAGAGCCAGCTCGGTGTTGCGCCGGCTCGGGGCGCCGATGGCGCCGATCGTGGACGTGTGCTGCGTCGACGGGTTGGTAGTACTGCTCATCGTGTGACGGGGCCTCTCACGGCTTGCCTACTGCTGCTTACCGCACAGCGAGACGACCTTCTGTTCTTCCTCCGAGAGGGTCGGGCCTGAGCCTGGAGTGGGTGCGGTCGTGGACGGGGACTCGGACGATTCGGGTGCCTTGGCCGATCCCGAGGGGTTCGGGCTCGGTGAGGCCTTGGACGTGAAGGAGGCGGTGCTGGTTCCCGTGGTGCCTCCGGCCTCGCCCTCGCCCGTCTTCGCGTTCTCCTCGGCCGCCGCGGAGCGTCGCTCGGCCTGCTTCCTGCAGGCGGAGGCCTGGACCGCCAGTTCCTCGATCTTGGCCCGGGCGTCGTTGAGATCGTCCTCGGCGATGGTGGCCTCGACCAGTTTCTGCTGGTAGGGCGGCAGGTACTTGAGTTCGATCTCGGGGTGGTCCTTCTGGACCTTGGAGAGCGAGACCCAGGCGAGGTCCTGGCTGATGCCCCGGTACAGCGCGAGGTGGTCGTCCTTGGTGCCGACGTAGTACTGGGTCTGGGTCCAGCGCCAGCCGCCGTAGGTGCCGCCGCCGATGACGGCGAGGGCGAGGACGGTGTAGAGGGACCGCTTGAGCCACTTGCGGGTCTTGCGGGGTTTGACGAAGTCGTCGGGGCCGTAGTCGTCGAAGCCGCCGGTGGGGACGAAGCCGGTGACGTCGCCGCTGCCGGGCGGGCCGAACTCGCCGCCTCCGCCGCGGGGCCGGCCGAGACCCGCGGCGCGGCCGGCCGGGGTCTGCATGATGCCGTTGTCGCCCGTCTGGGCCTGGTTCTCGGCGACGGCGCCGACGACCACGGGGGTGTCGGAGAGCTGCGCGGCGAGGGTGTCGCCGGTGTCGAGGTCGAGGACGTCGGCGACGATGACGGTGATGTTGTCCGGGCCGCCGCCGCGCAGGGCGAGCTGGATCAGCTCCTGCACGGTCTCCTGGGGGCCCTGGTAGCTGGCGAGGGTGTCCTCCATCGTCTGGTGGGAGACGACGCCGGAGAGCCCGTCGGAGCAGATGAGGTAGCGGTCGCCGGCCCGGACCTCGCGGATGGACAGGTCGGGTTCGACGTGGTCGCCGCTGCCGAGGGCGCGCATCAGCAGGGAGCGCTGCGGGTGGGTGCCCGCCTCCTCCTCGGTGATCCGGCCCTCGTCCACGAGGCGCTGCACCCAGGTGTGGTCCTGGGTGATCTGGGAGAGGACGCCGTCGCGCAGCAGGTAGGCGCGGGAGTCGCCGACGTGGACCATGCCCAGGCGCTGCCCGGTCCACAGCAGGGCGGTCAGGGTGGTGCCCATGCCCTCCAGGGCGGGGTCCTCCTCGACCATCTGCCGCAGCTGGTCGTTGGCGCGCTGGACGGCGGCGCCGAGCGAGGTGAGGACGTCGGAGCCGGGCACGTCGTCGTCGAGGGCGACGATGGTGGAGATCACCTCGGAGGAGGCGACCTCGCCGGCCGCCTGGCCGCCCATGCCGTCGGCGATGGCGAGCAGGCGGGGACCGGCGTAGCCGGAGTCCTCGTTGCCCTCGCGGATCATGCCCTTGTGGGAACCGGCGGCGAAGCGCAGTGACAGACTCATGCGCACCTCGCCCGTCGGCTCCGACTGCAGCCGGTCGTGTCGAGCCACACTGCCCACCCTCCGGTCGGGAGCGCGCCGGGGCCCGGGGTGCCGGCCGCCGCTGCGTGCTCGCTCCGCTCGCGCTCATTCATTGGTGTAGCACTACTTCCGCAGCTCGATGACGGTCTTGCCGATGCGGATCGGCGCCCCCGGGCCAATCGGGGTGGGGGTCGTCAGCCGGGCCCGGTCCAGGTAGGTGCCGTTGGTGGAGCCCAGGTCCTCGACGATCCACTGGCCGTTCTGGTCCGGGTAGATCCTGGCATGGCGGCTGGAGGCGTAGTCGTCGTCCAGCACGATGGTCGAGTCGTGGGCCCGGCCGAGCGTGATGGTCTGGCCCTGGAGGGCGACGGTGGTGCCGGTGAGGGTGCCCTCCGTCACGACCAGCTTGGTGGGCGCGCCCCGGCGGCCGCGGCCGCCGGACTGCTGGCGCTGCTGCGGAGGCGCCTGGCCCTGGCGCGTGGCGGTCTGCTGCGGTCGGCCGGCGTCGCGCCGCGCGCCGCGCTGGGTGACCCGCGTACCGAACAGGTCGCTGCGGATGACCTGCACGGCCACGATCACGAACAGCCACAGTACGGCGAGAAAACCCAGCCGCATGACCGTGAGGGTCAGCTCTGACATTGCCCCCGGATCACCCTTCGGCTTGCCTGTAGATAACGGTGGTGCTGCCCACGACGATCCGCGAGCCGTCGCGGAGCGTAGCGCGGGTGGTGTGCTGCCCGTCCACCACGATGCCGTTGGTGGAGCCGAGATCCTGGATCGTCGAGGGCGTTCCGGTCCGGATCTCGCAGTGCCGGCGGGAGACGCCGGGGTCGTCGATCCGCACGTCGGCCTCGGTGCTGCGGCCCAGCACGAGCGTCGCGCGGGAGATCTGGTGGCGGGTGCCGTTGATCTCGATCCAGTGGCGGGTGCGTCCGCCCGCGGCGGGCGCGGCCGGGGGCTGCGGGCCGCCGGCGGGCTGCGGGTAGCCGTAACCGCCGGGGCGGCCGCCGGGCGGCGGCGCGGACGGCATGGGCGGGGCGCCCGCGGGGGCGGCCGGCGGGTAGCCGTACCCGCCGGCCGGCCCGGTGGGCCGTGCGGGGGGTGCCGGGTGCGCGGTGGGGCCCGGGCCGCCCTGGTGGCTGCTGGAGGAGGCGAGAGTGCGGCTGCGCACGCGGTACAGGCCGGTGTCGAGGTCGTCCGCCTTCTCCAGGTGGACCTTGATCGGTCCCATGAAGGTGTAGCGCTGCTGCTTGGCGTAGTCGCGCACCATGCCGGCCAGTTCGTCGCCGAGCTGTCCGGAGTAGGGGCTGAGGCGCTCGTAGTCGGGCGTGCTCAGTTCCACGATGAAGTCGTTGGGCACGACGGTGCGGTCGCGGTTCCAGATGGTCGCGTTGTTGTCGCATTCACGCTGAAGCGCTCCCGCGATCTCCACGGGCTGCACCTCGGACTTGAAGACCTTTGCGAAGGTGCCGTTGACCAGGCCTTCGAGCCGCTGCTCGAATTTCTTCAGGACTCCCATGGGGCACCTCCTCCGTCGCTGCCGTCCTGTCCGCTGCCACTGTCCTGCGTAGTGCTGTGTTGCGTACTGCTGCCTTGCCTGCCGCTGCCTTGCGCGGTGCCGCTCCGCGTCGTGCGGTGCGTGCGCGCGCTGCCCACCTGGTACTGCTTACTGATCGTATCCACGCGCCGGTCGATCGGCTGGTTCCCCCTGTCGGCCCGGTCGACGGGTGTCGACGCCTCGGGGAGTTCCCGCTTTCCCGCCGGAGCCCCCTTCGAACTCCCGCGGAGCCTTCGGGAGTGCTCCCTCAGGTACTCATGCCCAGGATCGTAGAGGCGGCCGCAGACCAGTGTCCCGCACCTGACCGCGGTCCCCTACCGGCTCCTGGGGAGACGGGCCGGACCGGTACGAGGTTGATACGTGAACGGCCGTGGACCGGGACGAGTGCCCGAAGGAGGGCGGGCGCCCCGGTCCGCCCCGGTCCGCCCGGGGAAAGGGATGTGAATCGACCCCTTCCAGCGTGCTAATGTTCTCGTGTCGGAAGGCGCCGGACCGCAAGGAAAGGCCCGGAAGACGCACCCAATGCGCGGGTGGCGGAATAGGCAGACGCGCTGGATTCAGGTTCCAGTGCCCGCAAGGGCGTGGGGGTTCAACTCCCCCCTCGCGCACCAGCCGGAAGCCCCCCAGGTCTCGGACCTGGGGGGCTTGCGCATGTCCTGGCGCGGTGGCCCGTGGTGTGTGCGCCGGGTGCGTGTGCTGTGAGGAAGGTCTCAGGGCTCCGGCTGCCACAGGGCCGGCACGTTCGGCGGCTCCCAGCCGGTCATCGAGGTGTGCGCCTGGAGGCAGCGGTACGAGCGTCCGCCGTACGTCACCCGGTCACCGGAGGTGTAGGCGTGGCCGCTCGTCCAGGTGCCGCCCGGCGGGTCGGTCGGGGGGTCGGTGGGCGGGTCCGTGGGGCCGGTGTCGCCGTCCACGTCCAGCACGAAGTCGAAGGTGCCCTCCTTGCCGCCGCCGGCGCCGCGGAGGTTCATCAGCAGGGCCGGGTCGAAGATCATGTCCGTGCTGTTGCGGGGCTCGCCGGGGAAGTACAGCTGGGTGGTCAGGATCGGCTCGCCGGGGGCCTGCACCTTGACGTGGATGTGCCGGGTGCGGCCGGGATAGAGGCCGGGGACGATCGTCTTCAGGGCGAAGGCGCCGGTGGCGTCGGTGAACTGGTGGCCGCGGAAGGTGTAGCCGGCCATGTCGTAGTCGCCGTTGTCGTCGGCCTGCCAGAAGTCGAGCAGCACGCCGGACAGCGGGACGCAGTCGCGGCCGAAGACGTAGCCGCTGACGGTCAGCGGGGTGCCCGGGGTGCCGGGCGTGACCAGGTTGGTGCGCAGCGGCGAGTTCGGCTTGAAGTACGGGCCCTCCATCTGGTCGGGCGTCAGGTCGTCGCCGTCGTCGCAGTACGGCGTCGGCGTCAGCGTCCGGCCGTCCAGGGAGCGGGCGGCGTCCCGGGCCAGCGCGACGCCGCCGGTGGCGAGCAGGGGGACGGCGGCACCGGCGGCGACGGCCGCCCTGAGCAGCGTCTTGCGGCTGATGCCGCGGTCCGCGCCGGAGCCCGGGCCGGATCCGGGCCTGGGGCCGGGCTTGGGCTCGTCGGGGGTGGTGGGGGTGTCGGAGGTCATGGCGGTTCCTCGGTCTCCTCGGTGGTTGGTCCCTCGGGGAAGCTGAACGGGACGTGCGACATCCGGGACGTCGGGGACAGGGGGCGCGCCCGCCGGCGCGGGGCAGGCTGCTGTGGTTGCTTCGACGGGCGCGCTCCGTGGTGATCGCTGGCCACGGTAGGCGCGCCACGGGGGCCGGGGGCACCTCCTGTTTCGCCCCCTGCCCGGCGTTATGCGGGGGCGGTGGGCCGGGCCGTGTACGGGCGGTGCGGTGCGGCGGTACGGTCGGGGCGCGCCGGGTGCGGGTGGGGGCCGGTCGTGGCCCGGGCCCAGGTCCGGGTCCGCAAGCGGCGACGTGGACCGGCTCGGTGCCGGGCGTGCCCGGCGGTGGCGTGGGGCGGCTCACGGACGGGTCGCGTGCGCGGCAGGGCCACGTCACCCAGCGGCCGGTTCGCTTGCCCGGCCAGGTACGACGACGCACGGCGGGCGTGCCGGACGGGCGGGTCGCTGGTGCGCCGCACAGCGGGTCGGCGTGCGGGGCCCGGGACCGGCGCACGGCACGCGCACGGGACGCGCGCGGTGCACGATGCTCGGGCAATGCGATGCTCGGGCGACACGAGGCACAGGCAAGATGCACAGGCAATACGCACAGGGCGGACGAACACGCACGCGGAGGGGGACGGGATGACCGGGGCGACGGCGGGGGCGGGCACGGAGGCGGCGACCGGGGTGGTGCCGGTGGCGCGTACGGGCGGGGACGGAGAGGGGACGGAAGGCACCGCGCGGGGCGGGCGGGTGCCGGTCGTCCCGGGGTTCGCGCGCTGGCCCGCGGCCGGCTCGCCGAAGGCGGAGGGCAAGGCGCTGCGCACCCGCGTCCCGCGCTCCGCGCACGCCGCGCTCGACCCCGACGCCTCTCGGCCGGACGCGGTGAGCGCGGTCGAGGAGTCCAACCGCGGCCGGATACCGGGGCTCGCCCCGATCCGCGCGGGGCGGATGGCGGCCACGCCGTTCGCGTTCCTGCGCGGGTCGGCGGGCCTGATGGCGTACGACCTGGCGCGCACGCCGGTGACCGGGATCGGCGCGCAGATCTGCGGTGACGCGCACGCCGCCAACTTCGGCCTCTACGGCGACGCCCGCGGCCGCCTGGTCATCGACCTGAACGACTTCGACGAGACCGTCCACGGCCCCTGGGAGTGGGACCTCAAGCGGCTCGCCGCCTCGCTCGTCCTCGCGGGCCGGGAGGCCGGCGCCGACGAGGACACCTGTCGCGAGGCCGCCCACGACGCGACCGGCGCGTACCGGCGCACCATGCGGCTGCTGGCGAAGCTCCCCGCGCTGGACGCCTGGAACGCCATCGCCGACGAGGAACTCGTCTCGCACACCGACGCCCACGACCTGCTCGGCACCCTCGAGCGGGTCTCCGAGAAGGCGCGGGCCAACACCAGCGGGCGCTTCGCCGCCAAGTCGACCGAGGCCACCGAGGACGGCGGGCGGCGCTTCGTGGACGCGGCGCCGGTGCTGCGCCGGGTGACGGACGCCGAGGCGGCGACGGTCGCCGGGGCCCTGGAGGCGTACTTGGGCACGCTCTCCGAGGACCGGCTGCCGTTGCTGGCCCGGTACGCGGTGCACGACGTGGCCTTCCGGGTCGTCGGCACCGGCAGCGTCGGCACGCGGTCGTACGTCGTGCTGCTCCTGGACCACCGGGGCGAACCGCTCGTGCTCCAGGTCAAGGAGGCCAGGGCGTCCGCGCTGCTGCCCCACCTGGCGACCGCCGGGTTCGACGCCCCCGAGGCCGGGCACGAGGGCCGCCGGGTGGTCCTGGGACAGAAGCGGATGCAGGTCGTCAGCGACATCCTGCTGGGCTGGACCTCGGTCGAGGGGCGGCCCTTCCAGGTGCGGCAGTTCCGCAACCGCAAGGGCAGCGTCGATCCCGCCGCCCTGGCCGCCGACCAGCTGGACGACTACGGCCGCATGACCGGAGCCCTGCTGGCCCGGGCCCACGCGCACAGCGCCGACCCGCGGCTGATCGCGGGCTACTGCGGCAAGAACGGCGAGCTGGACGAGGCGGTCGCCGCCTTCGCCGTCGCCTACGCCGACCGCACCGAGGCGGACCACGCCGCGCTCGTGGCCGCGGTGCGCACGGGGCGGGTCACGGCGGAGCTGGGGGTGTGACGGGAGCGGCGGGGAGCGCGTGGGCGGCTCCCCGCCCGGACACCCCCTAGGCTGGTCGGGTGACGACGCCGGAAGCTGAGCCCGAGCAGGAGGGTGCGCCGCGTCCCGAGGAACGGCTGGAACGGGCCGTACGGGCCGCCGAGCAGGCACTCATCGAGTACGAGATCGCGCTGGAGACCTTCCGCGTGGAGGTCGAGAACTTCTCGCGGCTGCACGAGCAGCGGCTCGGCCCGGTGTACGCCCGGCTCGAGGAGCTGGAGGCACAGATCCTCGAGGCCACGGCGGCCCGCACGGGTGACGACGAGGACCGGCGCCGGGCCGACGAGGCGCGGGCCCGGCTGATGCCGATCCCCGGGGTCGAGGAACTGCTGAACGGCTGGATGGACGGGGACGGGCTGTTCCCGGAAGCGGCCGCGATGCTCACGGACCGGGCGGTCCGGCCCCCGCAGCGGGTCCGGCCCGGCGAGGAGGCCCGCAAGCTCTACCGCGAGCTGGCCCGCAAGGCCCACCCCGACCTGGCGCAGGAGGAGTCCGAGCGGGTCCGGCGCGAGGAGTTCATCACCCGCGTCAACGCCGCCTACGCCCGCGGCGACGCGGCGCAGCTGCGCGAGCTGGCCGAGGAGTGGGCCGCCGGGCCGGTGCCCGAGCGGCGCCCGAGCCGCGCCGAGGAGCTGTACGTACGGCTCGAGTGGCTCGACCGGCGCAAGGAGATGCTCACGCTGCTCGCCAAGGAGCTGGAGGAGAGCGCGATCGGCGCCATGCTCAGGCTGGCCCCGGAGGACCCCGACCGGCTGCTGGAGGAGATCGCCGAGCAGCTGGCCACCCAGGTGCGCGAGCGGGAGGCGGAGCTGGCGGGGATCCTCGCCCAGGACTGAGGCGGTCGCGGCTCCGGTAGCGTCTGGGGCATGAGTTTCGGAGCTGGTGTGCCCACGGTCGGGATCGACGACCTCAAGGACGGCGACTTCCTGCTGGACGTCCGCGAGGACGACGAGTGGCAGGCGGGTCATGCCGCCGGGGCGCTGCACATTCCCCTGAGCGAGTTCGTGGCCCGCTACGGTGAGCTGGCCGAGGCCGCGCCCCAGGACGGCCGGGTGCACGTGCTCTGCCGCGTCGGGGGCCGCTCGGCGCAGGTCACCATGTACCTGGTCCAGCAGGGCGTCGACGCGGTGAACGTCGACGGCGGCATGCAGGAGTGGGCTGCGGCCGGGCGTCCCGTGGTGGACGACAAGGGTGAGCCCGGGCACGTCCTCTAGGGGTGCCGGGAGCGCCGGTACACCGTCCCCGTCGGCTCCGGGGGTCGCGCCGGATGTGGCGACGGCCACGGTGCGGCCGGTCCGCCGGGGGCTGTGCGGGCGGTCGGTCCTGAGTACCGTTCCCGTTCGAACGTCGCCGAGCGGCCGCACGGGCGGCGCTGGGCGTCCCGTGACGGGACGTGCGGATGGACGGATCGGGACCGAACGGGGCGGAATGGACGCGTACGACAAGGAGCCGGCCGCCGGGCAGGGG
Organism: Streptomyces sp. NPDC085944; assembly: GCF_040686295.1. Classification (NCBI taxonomy): domain Bacteria; kingdom Bacillati; phylum Actinomycetota; class Actinomycetes; order Kitasatosporales; family Streptomycetaceae; genus Streptomyces; species Streptomyces sp. NPDC085944. Next base: position 151,359 of record NZ_JBFBJX010000012.1, read on the forward strand.
CAGGGGCAGGCGCCGGGGCCGGGGCCGGGCGGCGGAGCCGACCCGGAGGAGACCGGCGCGACCGAAACCGGCAGGACCGAAACTGGCGCGACCGAAACTGGCAGGACCCTAATCGGCGCGACCGAAACCGGCAGGACCGTAACCGGCAGGACCGTAACCGGCGCGACCGAAACCGGCAGGACCGAAACTGGCGCGACCGAAACCGGCAGGACCGTAACCGGCGCGACCGACGGATCGGCCGCCGGGGAAACCGTCGTCGCCGCACCTCCCACCGCGTCCCCCGAGCCCCGTACCGGCGTCGCCGCGCTGTCCCCGCGCTACCAGATCGGTGCCGTGGTCGCCCTCGCGGTGGTCGCGGTCGCCGTCTGTGCCCACCTGGGCCTGGTGTTCCTGCACGTGGCCCCGTCCAACACGCTCACCAAGCAGCACGGCGCCGTGGTGGACGAGTGGGTGTTCCCGGAGTTCGAGCAGAACTGGAAGCTCTTCGCGCCCAACCCGCTCCAGCAGAACGTCTCCGTCCAGGTCCGTGCCGAGGTCGGTACGGCGGACGGCGGGATACGGACCACCGGCTGGTACGACCTGTCCGCCGAGGACGGCCGGGCCATCGCCGGCAACCCGCTGCCGAGCCACACTCAGCAGAACGAACTGCGCCGGGCCTGGGACTTCTTCGTCGCGACCCACGACTCCGAGGACCGCCCGGTGGGCCTGCGGGGCTCCCTGTCCGAGACGTATCTGCGGCGCATCGCGCTGCTGCGCCTGGACCGCAACGACGCCGCCGGGCCGGGCGGCGTCGTCGAGCGTGTCCAGTACCGTTCCCGGACCACGAGCGTGGCACCGCCCTCGTGGAGCGGCGAGAAGGTCTCCGGCCGCCCGACCGTGCGCGAGCTGCCCTGGTGGTCCGTGGTTGCGGAGACCGGGGGCGCGAGGACCGAAGCGGCAGGGGCGGCCGGAAGGGAAGGGGGCGCCGCGTGAACGGCATCGTCCTCTCGGTCTCCCGCTCCATCGCCCGTGTCACGGGCGCCGCGCTCGGCCCGTACCAGACCGCCGTGGTCCGCATCGGCTTCGGCGCCACCTGGCTGCTCTTCCTGCTGCGTGAACTGCCGCACCGGCACGAGCTCTACGGTCCGGACGGGCCCTGGGGCCACGATCTCGCCGAGCAGCTGATCGCGGACAACGGCGCCTTCACCGTGCTGATGTGGTCGGACGGGCGGGCCTGGTTCGAGATCGTCTACGCGCTGGCCGTCCTGAGCAGCGTGCTGCTTCTGCTGGGCTGGCGCACGCGCACCATGTCCGTGCTGTTCATGGTCGGTGTGCTCTCGCTGCAGAACCGCAGCGTGTTCATGGGGGACGGCGGCGACAACGTCGTGCACCTGATGAGCATCTACCTGGTCCTCACCCGGTGCGGCCAGGTGTGGTCGCTGGACGCGCGCCGTGCCCGGCGGGCGGCGGCGGCACGCGCGCGCGGGGAGCGGGTCGTGGACCGGGTCGGGCCGGTGCTGTGGAGCGCCCTGGGGTTCGGGCTGGTGGCGGTGACGTCGGCGGGCCTTCTCGACGGCGACTGGTTCGTCCCGGCGCTGCTGTGGGCGGTGTGGGTCTCGCTGGGCCTGTGGTGGGTCGTCGGGCGGGGGCCGGAGGGCGGTCAGCCGCGCATCCTGCTGGACGTGGTCACCCACGTCGTCCACAACGGCGCGCTGGTCGTGATCATGGCCGAGGCGTGTCTGATCTACGCGACGGCGGGCTGGTACAAGATCCAGGGCTCGCGCTGGCAGGACGGCACGGCCGTCTACTACCCGCTGAACCTGGACCACTTCACGCCGTGGCCCGCGCTGTCCGACGCGCTGGCCGCCAACGGCACGATGATCATGCTCATCACCTACGGCACGGTCGCCGTACAGGTCGCCTTTCCGTTCACGCTGTTCAATCGGCGGGTCAAGAACGTGCTCCTCGCCGTGATGATGACCGAGCACGCGGTGATCGCCGTGACGCTCGGGCTGCCGTTCTTCTCGCTGGCGATGATCGCCGCCGACGCGGTCTTCCTGCCGACCTCGTTCCTGCGCCGACTGGGCGACCGGGCGGCGCGCGCGCGTGGCCGGCTGCTGCGCCGGGTGTCCTCGTCGCTGTCCGCGGGAACGGCGGACGGGCGATGGGACCGTCGTACGACGAGGGCGCCGTTGCCCGGACCCCGCACCCGGGAGGGCGAACGTGCGACCGGAGCCGGAGCCGGAGCCGGAGCCGGAGCGGGGGCGGGGGCGGGAGCGGGCGTCGTGGACCGGAAGGACCCGGCCCCGCGCACGTAGGCTTCCGCACATGACCGAGCCCGCAGCCCCCGGACCGCCCGCCGACTGGCATCTGCACGCCGGCCGGTGCGTGCTGCTGGACGGCTTCCACGCCCTCAAGCACGCGCTCCGGTTCGGCGCCGAGGTGCCGGTGGCGGTCACCAGCGACCGCGCGGGCGCCCTGGCCCTCGCCGACGAGCTGGCACCGGACCTGCGCGGGACACTGGCGGGGTTGCTGACCGAGGTGTCGCAGGAGGCGTACGCGTCGCTGGTCGCCCGGCCGCACCCGACCGCGGTGGCCGCCCTGGCCGTACGGCCCTCCCGGGCGGAGGGCACGGAGGCGCTGGCGCGCACGCCCCGCCGCGCCCCCGTCGTGGTCCTCGACCAGCCGCGCAACCTCGGCAACGCGGGCGCGGTGATCCGGCTGGCCGCCGGTTTCGGGGCGACCGGTGTGGTCACCACCGGCACGCTCGACCCCTGGCACCCCACGGTGGTGCGCGGCGGGGCGGGGCTGCACTTCGCGACCGTCGTGGAGCGGCTGGAGGTCGCCGAGCTGCCGCCGGGGCCGGTGTTCGCGCTCGACCCGGAGGGCGAGGACGTCCGGGGGCTGAAGCTGCCGGACGACGCGCTGCTCGCGTTCGGCTCCGAGCGCAGCGGACTCTCGCGGGAGCTGCGGGCGCGGGCCGACCACTTGGTGGCGCTGCCGATGCGCCCCCAGGTCTCCAGCTACAACCTCGCGACCAGTGTGGCCATGACGCTGTACCACTGGAGCGCCACCGGGGGCGCACCGCAGGTGCCGTAGGGCCGCGGCGGCCGCGGCGCCGTAGTGGTGCCGTCGGCTCAGGCCGGGCGGCGGACCTCCACCACCCGGAAGCGGTTCGCCACGAAGGCGCCGTCGCACAGGGCCGCGTTGGCCGCCGGGTTGCCACCCGAGCCGTGGAAGTCGGAGAAGGCGGCGGTCTGGTTGACGTACACCCCGCCGGTGAGGTTCAGGGAGAGCTGCGCCGCCTCGTCCAGGCAGGCCTCCTGCACGGCCTCCTCGACCTCCGGGTCGGTCGTGTACGCGCCCACCGTCATCGCGCCCTGCTCACGGACGCTGCGGCGCAGCAGCTCCACGGCGTGGTCCGCCGAGTCGACGGCGACGGCGAAGGAGACCGGGCCGAAGCACTCGCTGGTGTAGGCGGCCTCGTCCTCGGGCTTGGCGCCGTCCAGCTTGACGATCACCGGGGTGCGGACCACCGCGTCCGGGAACTCCGGGTTGGTGACCTCGCGGGAGGCGAGGGCGACCTCGCCGAGTCCGGCGGCGGCCTCGAGGCGGGCCTTGACGTCCGGGTTGACGATGGCGCCGAGCAGGGCGTTCGCCCGGGCGTCGTCGCCGAGGAGGCCGTCGACGGCGCGGGCCAGGTCGGCGGTGACCTCGTCGTAGGACTTGTCGCCCTGGTCGGTGCGGATGCCGTCGCGGGGGATCAGCAGGTTCTGCGGGGTGGTGCACATCTGGCCGCTGTACAGGGAGAGCGAGAAGGCCAGGTTGGCGAGCATGCCCTTGTAGTCGTCGGTCGACTCCACGAGCACCGTGTTGACGCCGGCCTTCTCCGTGTACACCTGGGCCTGACGGGCGTTGGCCTCCAGCCAGTCGCCGAAGGCGGTGGAGCCGGTGTAGTCGATGATCCGGATCTCCGGGCGGGTGGCCAGGGTCTTGGCGATGCCCTCGCCGGGGCGCTCGGCGGCCAGCGCGACCAGGTTCGCGTCGAAGCCGGCCTCGGTGAGGACCTCGCGGGCGACCTGGACGGTCAGCGCGAGCGGCAGTACCGCGCGGGGGTGCGGCTTGACCAGGACCGCGTTGCCGGTGGCGAGGGAGGCGAACAGGCCCGGGTAGCCGTTCCACGTCGGGAAGGTGTTGCAGCCGATGACCAGGGCGATGCCGCGGGGGACCGGCGTGAACCGCTTGGTGAGCGCGAGCGGGTCGCGCTTGCCCTGCGGCTTGGTCCACTCCGCTGCCTCGGGCGTGCGGGACTGCTCCACGTACGCGTAGGCCACGGCCTCCATACCGCGGTCCTGGGCGTGCGGGCCGCCCGCCTGGAAGGCCATCATGAAGGCCTGTCCCGAGGTGTGCATGACCGCCTGGGCGAACTCCATGGTCCGGTCGGCGATCCGCTTGAGGATCTCCAGGCAGACCATCGCGCGCAGCTCCGCGCCCGCGTCCCGCCACGCCTTCTGGCCGGCCTTCATGGCGGGCAGCAGCACGTCGAGGTCCGCGTGCGGGTACTCGACGCCCAGCTCGATCCCGTACGGGGAGACCTCGCCGCCCACCCAGCCGTCGGTGCCGGGCTGGCCGAGGTCGAGGCGGGTGCCGGCCAGGGCGTCGAAGGCGGTCTTGCCCGCGGCCGCGTCCAGGCTGCCGTTCTCCCCGTAGGCCTTGGGGTGTTCGGGGTGGGGGGACCAGTACGCGCGCGTGCGAATCGTCTCCAGCGCCAGGTCCAGGGTCGGCCGGTGCTGGGCGATCAGCTGGTGTGCGGTGAGTTCGGCGGCCATGCGGGACCAACTCCTCGTCTCTCACGGGCTCCCGACGTGCCGCCGACGCTCCGTCGGCCGTCTGTCGGGTCCGTGGACCTGGGGGAAACCTGGGCAGAAACAGGCGGACACGGCTAGAGTAACCGAACGATCGGTCGGGACAAGGGGGTCCGCCGCATCTGTGGAAAACCCCGTGCGGGAGGATCGCGCACATGACAGCACTGGACCTCAGCAGCCCCGTGGCCGTCGTCGGCACCGGCACCATGGGCCAGGGCATCGCCCAGGTGGCGCTGGTCGCGGGCCATCCCGTGCGGCTGTACGACGCCGTCGCCGGGCGGGCCCGGGAAGCGGCCGACGCGATCGGCGCCCGGCTCGACCGGCTCGTCGAGAAGGACCGCCTCACCGGCGCCGAACGGGACGCCGCCCGCGCCCGGCTCACGTCCGCCGAGACCCTCGCCGGCCTGGCCGGCTGCGCGCTCGTCGTCGAGGCGGTCGTGGAGCGGCTGGACGTCAAGCAGGAGCTGTTCCGGGCCGTGGAGGACGTCGTCGGCGACGACTGCCTGCTGGCCACCAACACCTCCTCCCTGTCCGTCACCGCCGTCGGCGGCGCGCTGCGCATACCCGGGCGCTTCGTCGGCCTGCACTTCTTCAACCCCGCGCCGCTGCTGCCGCTGGTGGAGGTGGTCGCCGGCGCCGCCACCGACCCCGCGTCGGCCACGCGCGCGTACGAGACGGCCCGCGCCTGGGGCAAGACCCCGGTCGCCTGCGCCGACACCCCCGGCTTCATCGTCAACCGCATCGCCCGGCCCTTCTACGCCGAGGCCTTCGCGCTCCACGAGGAGCGGGCCGCGGACCCGGCCACCATCGACGCCGTACTGCGCGAGTCCGGCGGCTTCAGGATGGGCGCCTTCGAGCTGACCGACCTCATCGGTCAGGACGTCAACGAGTCCGTCACGCACTCCGTGTGGCAGTCGTTCTTCCAGGACGTGCGCTTCACCCCGTCGCTGGCCCAGCGCCGCCTGGTCGAGTCCGGCCGGCTCGGCCGCAAGAGCGGGCGGGGCTGGTACGACTACCGGGACGGCGCCGAGCGCCCCGAGCCGCACACCGCCGAACCGGCGGATCCGCCCGCGCACGTCGTCGTCGAGGGCGGCCTGGGGCCGGCCGCCGACCTCGTCGCGCTGATCCGCGAGGCGGGCATCGAGGTCCGCGAGGAGGGCGGGGACGCCACCGGATCGCTCGTGCTGCCCGGCGGCGGCCGGCTCCGTCTCACCGACGGAAGGACCTCGGCCGGGCTCGGCGGCGTCGTCCACTTCGACCTCGCCCTCGACTACCGGCGGGCCGGCCGGATCGCCCTCGCCCCCGCCGAGACCACCCCGCCCCGGGCCCTCGCCGAGGCCACCGGCCTCTTCCAGGCGCTCGGCAAGAAGGTCAGTGTCGTCGGCGACGTGCCCGGCATGATCGTGGCGCGCACGGTCGCGCGGATCGTCGACCTGGCGTACGACGCGGTCGACCGCGGCGTGGCCTCGGCTGCCGACGTCGACACCGCCATGCGCCTCGGCGTGAACTACCCGCTCGGTCCCGTCGAATGGGGCCGCGGGCTGGGCCTGAGGTGGGTGTACGAGCTGCTCGGCCAGTTGCGCCGGCTCGACCCGTCCGGGCGCCACGCACCGTCCCTCGCGCTCCACCGCCACACGCACGTATCCGACGCCGGGGAGGACACCCCCTCATGACCACCGCCAGGCGCGACACGTACACGCCGGAGACGCTGCTGTCCGTCGCCGTCCAGGTCTTCATCGAGCGCGGCTACGACGGCACCTCCATGGAGCACCTGTCCAAGGCGGCCGGGATCTCCAAGTCGTCGATATACCACCACGTCAGCGGCAAGGAGGAGCTGCTGCGCCGGGCCGTGAGCCGGGCCCTGGACGAGCTCTTCGGGATCCTCGACGAGGAGCACGCGCGCGTGGGGTCCGCCGCCGGGCGCCTCGAGTACGTCGTGCGGCGCATGGTCGAGGTGCTCATGGCCGAGCTGCCCTACGTGACGCTGCTGCTGCGGGTGCGCGGCAACACCGACACCGAGCGGTGGGCACTGGAGCGGCGGCGCGAGTTCGACCACCGGGTCGCCGCCCTGCTGAAGGCGGCGGCGGCCGAGGGGGACGTGCGCGCGGACGTGGAGGTGCGGCTCGCGACGCGCCTGGTCTTCGGCATGATCAACTCGATCGTCGAGTGGTACCGCCCGGAGGGTCCCGACGGCCGGGGCGGCGCGGGCGGCGCCGGTGAGGGCGAAGTGGTCGACGCGGTGGTGCGGCTGGTCTTCGGCGGGCTGCGCACGGCGTCCTGAGCGGCACCGCAGGAGTGGGGCCCTCAGCCCTGCGGTTCGAGGTCCTCGGTCTCGAAGACCAGCAGCGTGCGGGTGCTCAGCACCTCCGGGATGGCCTGGAGGCGGCTGAGCACCAGCTCGCGCAGGGCCCGGTTGTCCGGGGTGTGCACCAGCAGCAGTACGTCGAAGTCGCCGCCCACCAGCGCGATGTGCGAGGCCCCGGGCAGCTTGCGCAGCTCGGCGCGGACCGTGCGCCAGGAGTTCTGAACGATCTTGAGGGTGATGTACGCAGAGGTGCCGTGCCCCGCGCGTTCGTGGTCGACGCGGGCGCCGAAACCGCGGATGACGCCGTCCTCCACGAGCCGGTTGATGCGCGCGTAGGCGTTGGCCCGCGAGACGTGCACCCGCTCCGCGACCGACCGTATGGAGGCGCGGCCGTCCGCCTGGAGCATGCGCAGGATGTCCTGGTCGATGGCGTCCAGCGGGCGCGGGGGCGGCGGGGTGCCGGGGTCGTCCGGGCCGCCGCCCTCCGCGGGGCGATCGGCCATTTGTTCAGATGCCACGTGCCCCCGCCTTCCCCTGATGGACGTACTGCGTCCATCACAGGCTGTGGAGAACCGTTTGTCCACAGCCTGGGGCCGCCTGTAGCCAAAATGTGCCGGCGACCGAACAATCGGTAGGTGAGGCCCGTCACACCCGTGGCGAGCCCAGCCGTCTCCCACGAGGAGGTGCCGTCATGACGGTCATGGAGCAGCGGGGCGCGTACCGGCCCACACCGCCGCCCGCCTGGCAGCCCCGTACCGACCCCGCGCCGCTGCTGCCCGACGCCGAGCCGTACCGCGTCCTCGGCACGAAGGCCGCGGACCGCGCCGACACCGAGCTGCTGCGCGCGCTGTACGCCCGGCTGGTGCGCGGCCGCCGCTACAACGCGCAGGCCACGGCGTTGACCAAGCAGGGCCGGCTGGCCGTCTACCCCTCCAGCACCGGCCAGGAGGCGTGCGAGATCGCCGCCGCGCTGGTCCTCGAGGAGCGGGACTGGCTCTTCCCCAGCTACCGCGACACCCTCGCGGTCGTCTCGCGCGGCGTCGACCCCGTCGAGGCGCTCACCCTGCTGCGCGGCGACTGGCACACCGGCTACGACCCCTACGACTACCGGGTCGCCCCGCTCTCCACACCCCTGGCCACCCAGCTGCCGCACGCCGTGGGCCTCGCCCACGCCGCCCGACTCAAGGGCGACGACGTGGTCGCGCTGGCGATGGTCGGCGACGGCGGCACCAGCGAGGGCGACTTCCACGAGGCGCTGAACTTCGCGGCCGTCTGGCAGGCCCCGGTCGTCTTCCTGGTGCAGAACAACGGCTTCGCGATCTCCGTCCCGCTGGACAAGCAGACCGCCGCCCCCTCGCTGGCCCACAAGGCCGTCGGCTACGGGATGCCCGGCCGCCTGGTCGACGGCAACGACGCCGCCGCGGTGCACGAGGTCCTGTCCGACGCCGTACGCCGCGCGCGTGCGGGCGGCGGCCCCACGCTGGTGGAGGCGGTGACGTACCGCGTCGACGCGCACACCAACGCCGACGACGCCACGCGCTACCGGGGCGACGCCGAGGTGGAGACCTGGCGCCGGCACGACCCGGTCGAGCTGCTGGAGCGGGAGCTGACCGAGCGCGGCCTGCTCGACGAGGAGGGCATCCGCGTCGCCCGCGAGGACGCCGAGACCATGGCCGCGGACCTGCGTGCCCGGATGAACCAGGACCCGCAGCCGGCCCCGCTGGACCTGTTCGACCACGTCTACGCCGAGCCCACGCCGCAGTTGCGCGAGCAGCGGGACCAACTGCGTGCGGAGCTGGAGGCGGAGACCGGGGCCACCGCACCCGAAGGGGGACACCGATGACCACCGTCGCCGTCAAGCCGGCCACCATGGCGCAGGCCCTCACGCGCGCGCTGCGCGACGCCATGGCCGCCGACCCGGCCGTGCACGTCCTGGGCGAGGACGTGGGCACGCTCGGCGGCGTCTTCCGGGTCACCGACGGACTCGCCGCGGAGTTCGGCGAGGACCGCTGCACGGACACCCCGCTCGCCGAGGCGGGCATCCTCGGCACGGCCGTCGGCATGGCGATGTACGGGCTGCGCCCGGTCGTCGAGATGCAGTTCGACGCCTTCGCCTACCCGGCGTTCGAGCAGGTCGTCAGCCATGTCACCAAGATGCGCAACCGCACGCGCGGGAAGATGCCCCTGCCGCTGACCATCCGCATCCCCTACGGCGGCGGGATCGGCGGCGTCGAGCACCACAGCGACTCGTCCGAGGCGTACTACATGGCGACTCCGGGGCTCCATGTCGTCACGCCCGCGACCGTCGCCGACGCCTACGGGCTGCTGCGCGCGTCCATCGCCTCCGACGACCCGGTGGTCTTCCTCGAGCCCAAGCGGCTGTACTGGTCGAAGGACACCTGGAACCCCGAGGAGCCCGCACCCGTTGAGCCGGTAGGCCGCGCGGTGGTGCGGCGCTCCGGCCGGAGCGCCACGCTCATCACGTACGGACCGTCGCTGGCCGTCTGCATGGAGGCGGCGGAGGCGGCCCGGGCCGAGGGCTGGGACCTCGAAGTCGTCGATCTGCGCTCCCTGGTGCCGTTCGACGACGAGACGGTGTGCGCCTCGGTGCGGCGGACGGGACGCGCGGTGGTCGTCCACGAGTCGGGCTCCTTCGGGGGCCCGGGCGGGGAGATCGCGGCCCGGGTCACGGAGCGCTGCTTCCACCACCTGGAGGCGCCGGTGCTGCGAGTGGCCGGGTTCGACATCCCGTATCCTCCGCCGATGCTGGAGCGTCACCACCTGCCCGGTGTGGACCGCATCCTGGACGCCGTGGGGCGCCTGCAGTGGGAGGCCGAGAGCTGATGGCACACGCTTCTGACGGTCGCAGCATGGAGTTCAAGCTCCCCGACCTCGGTGAGGGGCTCACCGAGGCGGAGATCGTGCGCTGGCTGGTCGAGGTCGGCGACGTGGTCGCCGTCGACCAGCCGGTCGTCGAGGTCGAGACGGCCAAGGCGATGGTCGAGGTGCCCTGCCCCTACGGCGGTGTGGTCACCGCCCGCTTCGGGGAGGAGGGCACGGAGCTGCCCGTCGGGGCGCCGCTGGTGACCGTGGCGGTGGGCGAGGGCGACGCGGCCGCCGGCGGACCGGCAGGGGAGCACGGTGACGGTGCCGCACCGACGCCGGCCGCCGAGCCGCCCGTCGCGGAGCCGAAGCCGGAGGGCTCCGGCAACGTCCTGGTCGGCTACGGCACCTCCGAGGCGCCCGCGCGGCGGCGCAGGGTACGGCCCGACCGGGCGCCTGCCTCCGGGGCGCCCGGGCGGGCGAACGGCCACGCTCGCGCGGCGGAGCCGGTGGGCGGCGCGGTCGGTACGGCCGAGCCCGTGGACGGCCCGGTCCCGGTCATCTCCCCGTTGGTGCGCAGGCTGGCCCGGCAGCACGACCTGGACCTGCGCGAGCTGGCGGGCTCCGGCCCGGACGGGCTGATCCTGCGGGCGGACGTCGAGTACGCGCTGCGGGCCGCCGCCGCGCAGGGCGGCCGTACGGCGGATCGGGAGGCCGGGGCCGGCGGGACACCGGCCGGCGCTGTGGCCCCCTCGCCCTCCGACGGCACCCGCGTTCCCCTCAAGGGGGTGCGCGGCGCCGTCGCCGACAAACTCTCGCGCAGCCGGCGCGAGATCCCGGACGCGACCTGCTGGGTGGACGCCGACGCGACCGAGCTGATGCGGGCGCGCACCGCGATGAACGCGTCCGGCGGGCCGAAGATCTCCCTGGTCGCTCTGCTGGCCCGGATCTGCACGGCCGCCCTGGCCCGGTTCCCGGAGCTGAACTCGACGGTCGACACCGAGGCCCGGGAGATCGTCCGGCTCGACGGGGTGCACCTCGGCTTCGCCGCCCAGACGGACCGCGGTCTCGTCGTGCCGGTCGTGCGGGACGCGCACGCGCGGGACGCCGAGTCGCTCACCGCGGAGTTCGCCCGGCTGACCGACGCGGCCCGCGCCGGTCGGCTGACCCCCGGGGAGCTGACCGGCGGCACCTTCACGCTGAACAACTACGGCGTGTTCGGCGTCGACGGCTCCACGCCGATCATCAACCACCCCGAGGCGGCCATGCTCGGCGTCGGCCGCATCGTCCCCAAGCCCTGGGTGCACGAGGGCGAGTTGGCGGTGCGTCAGGTCGTGCAGCTCTCGCTCACCTTCGACCACCGGGTGTGCGACGGCGGCACGGCGGGCGGTTTCCTGCGGTACGTGGCGGACTGCGTGGAACAGCCGGCGGTGCTGCTGCGGACCCTGTGACGGCCGGGCGGTGCTTGGGGGGAGTCGTTTTGGATCTTGCCGAGGGCGCGAGGTCCGGCACGCACTCCCCCGCTGCCTGAAGGGCGTGGGAGGTGCCCCCAGCGGCGTTGCCGTCACTCTCGGCTTCGCTCGAGCGGGAGGGACCCCCACCGCTCCGCGTCGACTCCCTCCTCCGCCTTGCAGCTGCACGCACCAGACCCCGCTCGGGTCGGCCGCAAGGCACCGTTGCCTGGAGTCGGCCTGATCCGAACGACACCCCCCTAGTCGGCACTGCCGGGTGACACCCCTGGGCGGCGGGGCGTCCGCGTTCCCCGCGATCGCGTGGGCTCCCCTGCGTTCCCTGTGATCGCACAGGGCCCCATACTCGTGGGGTGACCGCGTACGAGCCCGTCGGCGACCAACGCGCCGACAGCGACCCCGCGCCGGATTCCGAGGCCGGGCCGGGCCAGGACCCCGCCCCGGGGCCCGGCACCGGTCCCCGCCCCGCCGGGTACGACGCCGTCGTGCTCGCCGGCGGGGCCGCCCGGCGGCTCGGGGGTGCGGACAAACCCGGCCTGCGGGTGGGCGGCCGCGCGTTGCTCGACCGGGTGCTCGCCGCCTGCGCCGGGGCCCGGACCACCGTCGTCGTCGCCGAACCCCGGCCCACCGCGCGCCCCGTGACCTGGGCGCGCGAGGACCCGCCCGGCGGCGGACCACTCGCCGCCCTCGCCGCCGGACTCCGGCACACCACGGCGGAGCACGTCCTCGTGGTCTCCGCCGACCTGCCGTTCCTCGCCGGACCGACCGTCGGACGGCTGCTGTCGACCCTCGCCGCGGGCGACGCCGACGGGGCGCTCCTCACCGACGCCGACGGCCGCGACCAGCCCCTCGTCGCCGCCTACCGCGCCTCCGCACTGCGCCGCGAACTGGCCGCTCTCGCACGGGACGGCGCCGACCGGAGTGCCGGAGCGACAGACGCGACAGACACGGCAGACGCGGCAGATCTGACCGGGCTGCCGCTGCGCCGTCTGACCGGCGCGCTGCGCCTCACCCGCCTCCCGGACGCCGTCGCCTCCTTCGACTGCGACACCTGGGACGACATCGCCACCGCAAGGGCACGCATCAGGGAGCATGGTCACGTGTTGGATGAATGGATTTCCGCAGCCAAGGACGAGTTGGGCATCGACCTGGACGTCGACACCAAGGTCCTGCTCGATCTCGCACGCGACGCCGCCCACGGGGTGGCCAGGCCGGCGGCCCCGCTGACCACCTTCCTCGTCGGTTACGCGGCCGGGCGGGCCCGGGGCGGCCCGGAGGCCGTCGCCGAGGCCGCCCGCAAGGCCGCGGCCCTCGCCCTGCGCTGGGCGGAGGAGGCCGCCGCCGAACCGGCCCCGGCGCCGGGGAAGCCCGACGTGGCCCCGGACGCCACCCCCGACACCCGCCCGGACGCCTGATGACCTCCCCCGGCACGCGGGCCGACGCGGATCCCGAGGACCTCGACGTCGAGGAGGCGCTCGCCCTCGTGAGGGACAACCCCGGCCCCGCCCGCCCCGGGCACGGCGGCCCCGGCGGTCACGGCGCGCCCACCCCGCACCACCCGCCGGACTCCCACCACCGCGCGAGCTCCTGGCCCGAGGCCCGGGCGATCGCCGAGCGTGCCGCCCGCGCCGCCGCCCGTGCCGTCCGCCGCACTCCGGTCTCCGTACCCCTCGACGCGGCCCTGGGCCTCACCCTGGCCGCCCCTCTGGCGGCCCTCACCGACCTGCCGTCCTTCGACACCTCCGCGATGGACGGCTGGGCTGTCGCGGGGCCGGGCCCCTGGACGGTGCGCGACGAGGGTGTCCTGGCCGGACACGCGGAACCCGTTCCCCTCACCGACGGCGAGGCCGTCCGCATCGCCACCGGCGCACGCATCCCGCCGGACACCACCGCCGTCCTGCGCACCGAGCACGGCCGCACCGACGAACGCGGTCGCCTGCACCCCACCCGCGACGTGGTCCACGGCCAGGACATCCGCCCGCGCGGTCAGGAATGCCGCAGCGGCGACCAGCTGCTGCCCGTCGGCACCCTCGCCACCCCGGCGGTCCTGGGGCTCGCGGCGGCCGCCGGCTACGACACGCTCACGGCGGTCCCCCGCCCCCGCGTCGACGTCCTCGTCCTGGGCGACGAACTGCTCACCGAGGGCCTCCCGCACGACGGCCTCATCCGGGACGCGCTCGGCCCGATGCTGCCGCCCTGGCTGCGGGCGCTGGGCGCCGAGGTCGGCACCGTCCGCCGGATCGGCGACGACGCCAAGGCCGTGCACCGCGCCGTCACGACCTCCGACGCCGACCTGCTCGTCACGACCGGCGGCACCGCCGCGGGCCCCGTCGACCACGTCCGTCCGACCCTGCGCCGCATCGGCGCCGCACTCCTCGTGGACGGCGTCGAGGTACGCCCCGGCCACCCCATGCTGCTGGCCCGCCTCAAGGACGACCAGCACCTCGTCGGACTGCCCGGCAACCCCCTGGCCGCCGTCTCCGGACTGCTCACCCTCGCTGAGCCGCTGCTGCGCACCCTCGCCGCCCGTCCGGCACCCGAGGCGTACACGCTGCCGCTGCGGGACGCGGTGCACGGCCACCCGCACGACACCCGGCTCGTGCCGGTCGTGCTGCGCGGGGAGGGCGCCGTACCGCTGCGCTACAACGGTCCGGCGATGCTGCGCGGCATCGCGGCCGCCGACGCGCTGGCCGTCGTGCCCCCGGGCGGCGCGGGGCCGGGCCAGGAGGCCGAGCTGCTCGACCTGCCCTGGGCGACCGGCGGGATCGGGGTGTGTTTCACGTGAAACTTCCGGGCCAGGACGCGATCGCCCGCCAGGCGGACGAACACCTGTTGACCCACAAGGTGAAACTCCCCAGGAAACTGGTGGAGCACCCGTTCCGCCAGGTCGCCAAACGGCTGTCCGTGGCCCTGGTGGTCCTCGTGGTGACGGCCTTCGTCGTGTACGTCGACCGCGACGGCTACACCGACAACTCCGACGGTTCCGTCGACCTTCTCGACGCCTTCTACTACGCCACCGTCACCCTCTCCACCACCGGCTACGGCGACATCACACCGGTCAGCGACTCCGCCCGGCTGACCAACATCTTCGTCGTCACCCCCCTGCGCGTGCTGTTCCTGATCATCCTGGTCGGCACCACGCTGGAAGCCCTCACCGAGCGCACTCGGGAGGAGTGGCGCCTGAACCGCTGGAGGTCCGCCTTGCGCGATCACACCGTCGTCGTCGGCTTCGGCACCAAGGGGCGGTCGGCGATCCAGACCGTCTGCGCGACCGGGCTGCCCAAGGAGCAGGTGGTCGTGGTCGACCCCAGCGGCAAGGCCGTCGAGGCCGCGACGGCCCACGGCTACGCGGGTGTGATCGGCGACGCCACCCGCAGCGACGTGCTCAACCGGGCCGAGGTGTACCGGGCGAGGCAGATCATCATCGCCACCCAGCGCGACGACACGGCCGTGCTGGTCACGCTGACCGCCCGGCAGCTCAACCGCGGGGCGAAGATCGTGGTCGCGGTCCGCGAGGAGGAGAACGCGCCGCTGCTGAAGCAGTCCGGAGCCGACGCCGTGATCACCAGCGCCAGCGCGGCGGGCCGCCTGCTCGGGCTCTCCGTGCTCAGCCCCGCCGCCGGCATGGTCATGGAGGACCTCATCAGCCAGGGCAGCGGACTCGACCTCATCGAACGGCCCGTCATAAAGGTCGAGGCGGGGAAGAACCCGCGGGAGGTGGACGACCTGGTGGTGAGTGTGATCCGCGGTCATCGGGTCCTGGGGTACGACGATCCGGCCGTCGGCGGGCTGGAGCTGACGGACCGCCTGATCACGATCGTACGGGCGACGCCGGCCACCCATGTGACGCCCGACGCCCGCCCGCTCCCCCGCGACTGAGGCGGCGCCGGTCGGAGGTTCGCTTCTCGTCGTCCGCCACCGGAAATCACTCGCAGTCCATGGAGTTTCGGCCCGGTGGCGAAGCCGAGGAAACAGGAAGCCACGGACTCCCGACCGAACCCCGTGCCGCGTAGCGGCACAGGACTCGGCCGGGAAGGGCACAACCTTCGGACTTCAGCCCGAGGAGCAGGTCAATTGCGGTTGTAGAGCCCCCCGCCGCCGCCCGCCGACGGTCCCGGGGACTTGATCGCAAGCCGGACGCGGGCGTACTCCGGTGTTCCTTTCGCCCTCTTGGGCTACGCATGGGAAGACCTTTGCCGTCGCGCAAACTCATCGGCGACGCACGGGGATTTGCCGGCGGGGGGAGACGGGGCGCCAGGGGAGTAGCGTCCCTCTCATGCATGCGATCACGATTTCCGAACCCGGAGGCCCCGAGGCCCTGGTGTGGGCCGAGGTCCCCGACCCCCAGCCCGGCGAGGGCGAGGTCCTGGTCGAGGTGGCGGCCAGCGCCGTCAACCGCGCCGACATCATGCAGCGCCAGGGCTTCTACGACCCCCCGCCCGGCGCCTCCGCCTACCCCGGCCTGGAGTGCTCCGGCCGGGTCGCCGCGCTCGGGCCGGGGGTGTCCGGCTGGGCCGTCGGCGACGAGGTGTGCGCGCTGCTCGCGGGCGGCGGCTACGCGGAGAAGGTCGTCGTCCCGGCCGGACAGCTGCTGCCGCTGCCGCAGGGCGTCGACCTGAAGCGGGCGGCGGCGCTGCCCGAAGTGGTCTGCACGGTCTGGTCGAACGTCTTCATGGTCGCCCACCTGCGCCCCGGCGAGACGCTGCTCGTGCACGGCGGCTCCAGCGGCATCGGCACGATGGCGATCCAGCTGGCCAAGGCCGTCGGAGCGAAGGTCGCGGTGACGGCGGGCACCAAGGAGAAGCTGGAGCGCTGCGCCGAGCTGGGCGCGGACGTCCTGATCAACTACCGGGAGCAGGACTTCGTCGCGGAGATCAAGGACGCGACGGGCGGCGCGGGCGCCGACGTCATCCTCGACAACATGGGCGCGAAGTACCTCGACCGCAACGTCCAGGCCCTCGCCGTGAACGGCCGGCTCGCGATCATCGGCATGCAGGGCGGCCGGAAGGGCGAGCTGAACATCGGCACCCTCCTCGCCAAGCGCGCCGCCGTCAGCGCGACCTCGCTGCGGGCCCGCCCCCTGGAGGAGAAGGCGGCCATCGTGGCGGCCGTACGGGAGCACGTCTGGCCGCTGTTCGCCGGGGGACACGTCCGCCCGGTCGTCGACCGCGAGATGCCGATGAGCGAGGCCGCGGAGGGGCACCGGGTGGTGGAGGAGAGCGGGCACATCGGCAAGGTGCTGCTGGTCACCACGTAGACGACTCGGGGACGGGGCTCGCAGGCGGCGGACCCGGCCGGCGTGGCCGGTGCGCGGTGGGCCCCGACCGGTTCGGCGCGCGGCCGGCCCTACCCCCGGCGCAGGCGCAGCCCCACGAGGCCCAGGGCCAGGCCGAGCCCGATGAGGACCAGCCCGGTGCCCAGCGGGAGGACCCGCAGGACCGGCTCGGCGGCCCCCTGGGCCGCCACACCGGTCTGCGCCCCCGACCGGGACGGGGAGACCGACGGGGTCGGGGCGGCCTCGGTCGGTCCGGGCGGGACGGCGCCGGCCGGTTCCTCGGGAACGTCGTCGCCGCGGTCGCCGTCCCGGTGCCGACCGGCGTCTGCGTCCCTACCGTCGCGTTCCGGCTCACGCTCCTCGGCGCGACCGGGCCGCTGCCGTCCCTCGCCCGGCTCGCCCCCGGCCCGGGAGGGCTCGGGGTCGGCCGTGGCGCGGGACGCCGATGAGGTGGGAGAAGCGGGGGAGGGCCTGGCGGAACCGCGGCCCGCGCCGTCCGAGGGGCCGGAGTCCGGGGCGGGCCGGGAGGCGGACGGCGGGTCCGGGCGCTGCTCCGGGCGGTCGGGACCGGCGGGGCGCCGGGGACGCTCGTGACCGCCCCGCCCGTCGTGGGTGGCGGAGCCGTCCGGAACGACGTCCGCCCCCGGCGCCGAACCGTGCCCCGGCGAGGAGAACCCGGGGGACGGCGCCACTGCCGGGCCCGGCGGCCCCGCCAACCCGGCGACCGGCCTCGCCGCGACCGTGGTGAGCGGTCTCGTCGGCGCCGTCGCGAGGTCCGCGGCCGTGGTGTGGGCCGGGGCCGTTCCGTACGGGGTCACCACCGCGCCGACCCCCAGGGCGGCACCCACCAGCCCCGTCGTCCGCAGTGTGCGCAGCCATGGAGTCACGTCCGTGACCCCCTCCCGGTGTCGCCCGTCGTGGAAAGCGTCGTAGAAGTCGTGGAAAACGACGGAACAAGCCTCACACCGGTCGGCGATACCGGCATTCCGGGCGCCGCCGAACGCGTGGGAGACCGGTTTCCTGGGGCAGCACGCGTTCGCGGAGTACGGGTGAGAGACAATGGCGGCATGGAAATGCCGAGGAACGACAGGTCGCCGGAGAACCCCCAGATCCTGGTCGTCGGCCAGGACGGGATGGCGCTCAGCGGTGGCGGGGACGACGAATCCCGCGAGATCCCGGTGACCGAACAGGTGGAGCAGCCTGCCAAGGTCATGCGGATCGGCAGCATGATCAAGCAGCTGCTCGAAGAGGTGCGGGTCGCGCCCCTGGACGAGGCGAGCCGGGCCCGGCTCAAGGAGATCCACGCCAGCTCGGTGAAGGAGCTGGAGGACGGCCTGGCCCCCGAGCTGGTGGAGGAGCTGGAGCGGCTCTCCCTGCCCTTCACGGACGACGGCACCCCCACCGACGCCGAACTGCGGATCGCCCAGGCACAGTTGGTCGGCTGGCTGGAGGGCCTCTTCCACGGCATCCAGACCACGCTGTTCGCCCAGCAGATGGCCGCGAGGGCCCAGCTGGAGCAGATGCGCCGCGCGCTTCCGCCCGGCGTCGCGCCCGAGGGCGAGGAGACCCCGCACCCGGGCGGCCGGTCCGGCGGCCCCTACCTGTAGAGACAGCCTCCGACGGATAGCGCGAAGGGCCCGGCAGCACTCGCTGCCGGGCCCTTCGCGCTATTTCGTCAGCCGCCCGTCACATCGTCACGGGCCCGGGGCTCACTCGCCGGCCGGGTTGCCCGTCGACACCTTGAGCTGGATCGTCGGCATGTTCTCCGGGTCGACGTCCGTGCCGGCGACGGGGAACTGGTCCCGGACCGAGCCCTCGCCGTACGTGTTCTCGTCGACCTGGACGACCTTCATCTGCCAGCCCGCGGCGTTGAAGCACTCCTTGACCGAGCCGATGTACTTGAACGTGAAGTCCGGCACCTTGATCTTGTCCGGGTCGTTGTACGACTCCTCCGGCTCGGTGCACTCGTCCTTCTCGATCGTCTTCGTCTTGTCCGGCCCGCGGTAACCCGCCGCCTTCGTCGGCGACGCGGACACGCTCGCGGAGCCGCCACCGCCGGCCTGCGGGTCCTCGTCCCCGCCGCTGTTCGTCAGCAGTGCGGCGATCAGCCCGCCGACGGCCACCAGGGCGACCACGATCGAGCCGATGATCACCGGCTTGTTGCTCTTGCCCCCGCCGGAGGAGCCGGAGCCCGTGGCGGACGGCGTCAGGTTGTACGGCGGCGGCGTGGACGCGCCCTGCTGCTGCCCGTACGGCGAGGGGGCGGGCGTCTGGTAGCCGCCCTGCTGCGGATAGCCGTACGCCGGCGAGTGCGCCGCCGGGGCCGGGGTGCCGTACGGGTTCGGCCCGGGGGCCGGAGCCGGCTGGTACGGCGTCTGCACGGGGCCCGTGGGCGCCGGGGTGCTCTGGTCGACCGGCGGGAAGACCGCGGAGCCGACGCCCGCGCCGTTCGACGTCTGGGCGCCGGGCACGATGCTCGGCGGGGCCGCCTGGAAGGAGGCCGCCACCCGCAGGCACTCGTCGCGCATGGCCTCGGCGCTGGGGAAGCGTTCGTTGGGGTTCTTCTTCAGCGCGCGGGCGACCAGCGCGTCCACCGCCGGGGGCAGGGCGCGGTTGACGGCGGACGGGGCCACCGGCTCCTCCTGCACGTGCGCGTACGCGATCGCGAGCGGCGAGTCGGCGTCGAACGGCAGGCGCCCGGTGACCAGTTGGAACAGCATGATGCCGACCGAGTACAGGTCGGAGCGGGCGTCGACGCCGCGGCCGAGGGCCTGTTCCGGCGAGAGGTACTGCGGGGTGCCGACGACCATGCCGGTCTGCGTCATCGAGGTGACGCCGGACTGCATGGCGCGGGCGATGCCGAAGTCCATCACCTTGACCACGCCGCGCTTGGTCATCATCACGTTGCCCGGCTTGATGTCCCGGTGGACCAGGCCCATCTCGTGGCTGATCTCCAGCGCGGCCAGCACGTCCGCGGTGATCTTCAGCGCCTTGTCGGCGGGCATCGCGCCCTGCTGCCGCACGTCCTCGTCGAGCACGGAGCCGAGCGGCCGGCCCTCGACGTACTCCATGACGATGTAGGGAGTCGTCAGGCCGTTCAGCTCGTCCTCGCCGGTGTCGAAGACCGAGACGATGTTGGTGTGCGTGAGCTTCGCCACGGCCTGCGCCTCGCGGCGGAAGCGCTCGCGGAAGGCCTGTTCGCGGCCGAGCTCGGTGTGCAGCGTCTTGATCGCGACCTGACGGTCGAGCACCGAGTCGTACGCCAGGTGCACGGAGGCCATGCCGCCCTCGCCGAGCAAGTCGCGCAGCTGGTAACGGCCGCCGGCGAGTGCCCGCCCCGCGTACCGTCCCTGTCCGGCGTCCTGGCTCATGTCTCTGCGTCCCCCATTGGCGGCGGGCGCCGGTGGCAGCGGCACGCGCGCTTGTGATCGAAAGTGCTATTCCCGGCCAAGTCTGCCCCAGGGCACTGACACGTCAAGCGCGGTGCCCGTTCCGTGACCGTACGCGAAAGAAGCGTCGCGGAAGCGTTACAGCCGGCGTACTGCCGGTACACGGAATTTGCACGAGAGTACGGAACCAGGGTTTCATGACCGGTCCGTCTCATGTACCGGTTCCGACGCCCATCCCGGACCGGAGGCCCCCGCGAAGGCTGTAGCGTGGCCGACGGAGACCGTAACAACACCGCGCGTACCGCGGGCAGAAACGACGGCGAGGACTGATGGCACAGCAGCAGCGCGCCCAGGGCCCGTCCGAACCCGAGGCATCTGGCGGCGGTATGTCTGACGCGCCGGAGAACTGGGGCAACGGCGGCCTGGTCGGCGACGGCCGGTACCGGCTGACCCGCAGGCTCGGGCGGGGCGGCATGGCCGAGGTGTTCGCCGCCGAGGACGTCCGCCTGGGCCGCACCGTGGCGGTCAAGCTGCTCCGCGCGGACCTCGCCGAGGACCCGGTCTCCAAGGCCCGCTTCACGCGCGAGGCACAGTCGGTGGCCGGCCTCAACCACCATGCCATCGTGGCCGTGTACGACTCCGGCGAGGACGTCGTCGGCGGGCAGTCCGTCCCGTACATCGTGATGGAGATCGTCGAGGGCCGCACCATCCGCGACCTCCTCCTCAACGCCGAGGCGCCCGGCCCCGAGCAGGCGCTGATCATCGTCTCCGGTGTCCTCGAGGCGCTCGCCTACTCCCACCAGCACGGCATCGTGCACCGCGACATCAAGCCCGCCAACGTCATCATCACCAACGCCGGCGCGGTGAAGGTGATGGACTTCGGCATCGCGCGCGCCCTGCACGGCGCCCAGTCGACGATGACCCAGACCGGCATGGTCATGGGCACCCCGCAGTACCTCTCCCCCGAGCAGGCCCTCGGCAAGGCCGTCGACCACCGCTCCGACCTGTACGCGACCGGCTGCCTCCTCTACGAACTCCTCGCACTGCGCCCGCCGTTCACGGGCGAGACGCCGCTGTCGGTGGTCTACCAGCACGTGCAGGACATCCCGACGCCCCCGTCCGAGGTCTCCGACGCCACCCCGCCGGAGCTGGACGGCCTGGTGATGCGCTCGCTGGCCAAGGAGCCCGACGACCGCTTCCAGACCGCCGAGGAGATGCGCGGCCTGGTCCAGTACGGCCTGCAGATGCTGTACGAGCAGGGCGGCCACACCGGCACCTGGAACACCGGCCCGGTCGCCGCGCACGACGGCCGGCACACCCCCGCGGCCGGCCTCGCGGGCACGACGGTGATGCCGCACCCCGACCAGCACGGGGCGTCGGGCACCCAGCAGATCCCCCAGCCGATCCTGCCGAACGGCTACGGCGGGGGCGACGACGGCGGCTTCGAGGGCCACGGCAACAAGGGCAGCGGCCGCGGCAAGCTGTGGATACTGGCCGTCTTCGCGGTGATCGCCATCGCGGCGGGCGTCGCGCTGGCCGTCAACAACGGCGGCGGCGACAAGGGGGGCACCGAGACGGACAAGAGCCCGTCGGCGACCACCTCCCGGAGCACCGGCGAGGAGACGCCCAGTTCGTCGCCCAGCGACGAGCAGACCCAGAAGACCACCGACCCGGGCACCGAGCAGGGCTCGGGCGGAGGCGGCAACGGCGACGGGGACTGGGACCGGCCGTACACGCCGTCGTACGAGCCGTCGGAGACGGCGACGGACGATTCGACCGGTGGCGGTGAGCCGACCGGTGGTGGCGAGCCGACCGGTGGTGGCGAGCCGACGGGCGGTGGCGAGCCGACCGGTGATCCGACTGGTGGCACCGATCCGACTGGCGGCGAGACCCCGCCGGACGGCGGCGGCACCGAGGGCGGCTCCGGAAACACGGG
This sequence comes from Streptomyces sp. NPDC085944, assembly GCF_040686295.1. NCBI lineage: Bacteria > Bacillati > Actinomycetota > Actinomycetes > Kitasatosporales > Streptomycetaceae > Streptomyces > Streptomyces sp. NPDC085944. Next base: position 173,400 of record NZ_JBFBJX010000012.1, read on the forward strand.
CGGCGCCACCGATCCCGCGGGCGAGTGACCGACCCCCACCACACCCCACGCGCGCGTGCGGCCCGGAAACGGGCTTCACGCGCGCGTCGCGTTCGCCTACGCGGGCCCCGCGACCCCGTCCGCGAAATGCACCGTGCCGAACTGCGGGTCGACGCGCAGGTAGGCGGGTTCGAACGGTTCGCCGTCCACCCGGCTCGGCGCGGGACCGAACCGCTCCAGCTCGGCGGCGCTCGGCACGTGGGCCTCGCAGTGCCCCACGACCTGCACGGTCCACAGGCGCTCGCCGGGCCGCGCGGAGGTCAGGTTGTCCGCCCCGTACGCCACGACGCTCCCGGCGCACACCTGGTGGTACCCCCAGCTCCTGGGCATGCGCAGCAGGACCCGGCCGTCGGCCACGATGTGGCGCGCGAGGGCGAGGAAGGGCAGGGCGCGCATGGTGGTGGCCGCCCGGCCGTAGGGGGTACGGCCGAGCAGGCCGACGGCGAGCCGTTCGTCGGAGGGCATGGAATTACTCTGCGGGAGCGGCGGGCGCCGGAACAGAGTCGCCCGCCCCGGCAGGAAGGGACGTAAGTCCCGAGTAAGCCCGGAGCCGGTGACCGGCCAGGACCCGTCAGCGGTTCTCGGCCTCCAGGCGGGCCACGAAGGCGGCCGCCTGCGAGCGCCGCTGCATGCCGAGCTTGCCCAGCAGGCTCGACACGTAGTTCTTGATCGTCTTCTCCGCCAGGTGCAGCTGCTCGCCGATCGCGCGGTTGGTCAGCCCCTCGCCGATCAGCTCCAGGATGCGGCGCTCCTGCTCGGTGAGGTGGGCCAGCCGGTCGTCGGGCTTGGCCCCGCCGTCGCGCAGCCGCTCCAGCACGCGCGCGGTGGCCGCCGGGTCGAGCAGCGACTTCCCGGCCGCCACCTCCCGCACGGCGCCGAGCAGCTCGGCGCCGCGGATGTCCTTGAGGACGTAGCCGGAAGCGCCCGCCATGATCGCGTCGAAGAGGGCCTCGTCGTCGGCGAAGGAGGTCAGCATCAGGCAGCGGACGGACTCGTCCCGGGAGCGGATGTCGCGGCAGACCTCCACGCCGCTGCCGTCCGGCAGCCGTACGTCCAGTACGGCGACGTCCGGACGGGTGGCCGTGACCCGGGCCTGCGCCTCGGCGGCCGTGCCGGCCTCGCCCACCACCTCGATGTCGGGCTCGCCGGCGAGCAGATTGTGCACCCCGCGCCGGACCACCTCGTGGTCGTCGAGGAGGAATACCCGGATTTTTCCGTCTTCGCGCACGCGGTCAGTGTCACACACCGACTCTTCCCGTGCCCGGGGTGGCCGGGATAACGTGCCGTTGTTCCGGCCCCCTGCAAGGCTGTGACCAGTAAAACCTCCGTCCTACGCCGATTTACTTGGAAATCCGAGTAAAAACGCAGGTCAGGAGGGGTTTCACAGAAATGTGGAGCACTGGGTAACGTGCTGTTCGCAGGGCGCTCGCCGGGGCACCTGTCACGCCTGTTCCCGATCGGGCCGCACCCACCCTTGTGCGTCCGCCGGGCCGCAGGTGAGCCGCACTGGCTTCCGGCGAACCCGGGGGCCGGACCGACGGAGGAGCACACGTGACCGAGAGCACTGCCGCGCGCAAGCCGCGACGCAGCGCCGGAAGCAAGGCGGCCGGCACCACCGGCACCAAGGCGGCCGGGACCACCGGCGGCAAGGCCGGCACCGGCAAGCGCACGACTCGCACCACCAGCACCACCCGTACCGCTGCCAAGAAGGGCTCCGAGACGGAGCTGGTGCAGCTGCTGACGCCCGAGGGCGAGCGCGTCGAGGACGCCGCTCACGCCGAGTACGCCTCGTACGTCGCCGACATCACCCCCGACGAGCTGCGCGGCCTGTACCGCGACATGGTGCTCACCCGGCGCTTCGACGCCGAGGCGACCGCCCTGCAGCGCCAGGGCGAGCTGGGCCTGTGGGCCTCCCTGCTCGGTCAGGAGGCCGCCCAGATCGGCTCCGGCCGGGCCACCCGCGAGGACGACTACGTCTTCCCGACCTACCGCGAGCACGGCGTCGCCTGGTGCCGCGGCGTCGACCCGACCAACCTCCTCGGCATGTTCCGCGGCGTGAACAACGGCGGCTGGGACCCCAACAGCAACAACTTCCACCTGTACACCATCGTCATCGGCTCGCAGGCGCTGCACGCCACGGGCTACGCGATGGGCGTGACCAAGGACGGCGCCGACTCGGGCGTGATCGCGTACTTCGGCGACGGCGCCTCCAGCCAGGGCGACGTCAGCGAGGCGTTCAACTTCGCGGCCGTCTACAACGCCCCCGTGGTGTTCTTCTGCCAGAACAACCAGTGGGCGATCTCCGAGTCCAACGAGAAGCAGACCCGCGTGCCGCTCTACCAGCGCGCCCAGGGCTTCGGCTTCCCCGGCGTCCGCGTCGACGGCAACGACGTGCTCGCCTCCCTCGCGGTCACCCGCTGGGCCCTGGACCGCGCGCGGCGCGGTGAGGGACCGGCGCTGATCGAGGCGTTCACGTACCGCATGGGCGCCCACACCACCTCGGACGACCCCTCCCGCTACCGGCACGACGACGAGCGCGCCGCCTGGGAGGCGAAGGACCCGATCCTGCGCCTTCGCCGCTTCCTGGAGTCCGCACACCACGCGGACGAGGGATTCTTCGCGGAACTGGAGGCCGAGAGCGAGACGTTGGGCAAACGAGTGCGCGAAGTGGTCCGTGCCATGCCGGACCCGGACCGGTTCGCCATCTTCGAGAACGTGTACGCGGACGGACACGCGCTCGTGGACGAGGAGCGGGCCCAGTTCGCCGCCTACCAGGCATCGTTCGCAGACGCAGAGGGGGTCTGACATGGCAGCGGAAAAGATGGCGCTGGCGAAGGCGATCAACGAGTCGCTGCGCCGCGCACTGGAGTCGGACCCCAAGGTCCTGATCATGGGCGAGGACGTCGGCAAGCTCGGCGGTGTCTTCCGGGTCACCGACGGCCTGCAGAAGGACTTCGGCGAGGACCGGGTCATCGACACCCCGCTGGCCGAGTCCGGCATCGTCGGCACCGCGATCGGTCTGGCCCTGCGCGGATACCGGCCGGTGGTGGAGATCCAGTTCGACGGCTTCGTCTTCCCGGCCTACGACCAGATCGTCACCCAGCTGGCGAAGATGCACGCCCGCTCGCTGGGCAAGGTCAAGATGCCGGTCGTCATCCGCATCCCCTACGGCGGCGGCATCGGCGCGGTCGAGCACCACTCCGAGTCCCCCGAGGCCCTGTTCGCGCACGTGGCGGGCCTGAAGGTGGTCAGCCCGTCCAACGCGGCGGACGCGTACTGGATGATGCAGCAGGCCATCCAGAGCGACGACCCGGTGATCTACTTCGAGCCCAAGCGCCGCTACTGGGACAAGGCCGAGGTCGACAGGGAGGCCATCCCCGGCCCGCTGCACGCAGCGCGCGTGGTGCGCGAGGGCACCGACCTCACGCTGGCCGCCTACGGCCCGATGGTGAAGCTCTGCCAGGAGGTCGCCGACGCGGCCGCGGAGGAGGGGCGTTCCCTGGAGGTCGTCGACCTGCGGTCGATCTCGCCGGTCGACTTCGACACCGTCCAGGCGTCGGTGGAGAAGACCCGCCGTCTGGTCGTGGTCCACGAGGCGCCGGTGTTCCTGGGCTCCGGCGCGGAGATCGCCGCCCGGATCACGGAGCGCTGCTTCTACCACCTGGAGGCCCCGGTGCTCAGGGTCGGCGGCTACCACGCGCCGTACCCGCCGGCGCGTCTGGAGGAGGAGTACCTGCCCGACCTGGACCGGGTGCTGGATGCCGTCGACCGCTCGCTGGCGTACTGAGGAGGGGAGCGTGACGACGATGACGGACAGCTCCGTGCGTGAGTTCAAGATGCCAGACGTGGGCGAGGGGCTCACCGAGGCCGAAATCCTCAAGTGGTACGTCCAGCCCGGTGACACGGTCACCGACGGCCAGGTGGTGTGCGAGGTCGAGACGGCCAAGGCCGCCGTCGAACTGCCCATCCCCTACGACGGCGTGGTCCGCGAGCTGCACTTCCCCGAGGGCACCACGGTCGACGTCGGTACGTCGATCATCGCGGTGGCCGTCGGCGACGGCGCGGCGGCCGCGGCGGAGCCGGTGCAGGAGGCGGTGGCGGACACCCCGGCCACCGCCGAGGCGGAGGAGCCCAAGCCGGAGGGCCGCCAGCCGGTCCTGGTCGGGTACGGGGTCTCCACCTCCTCGACCCGGCGCCGCCCCCGCAAGGGCGCCCAGGCCCCGGCCGCCGCGCAGGAGGCGTCGGCGGCGATCCAGGCGGAGATGAACGGCCACGGACCGGCCGCCCCTGCGGCACCATCCGCCCCTGCCGTACCCCCGGCCGCCCCGGTCACCGGCGACCGTCCGCTGGCCAAGCCCCCGGTGCGCAAGCTCGCCAAGGACCTCGGCGTCGACCTGGCGACCGTGGTCCCGTCCGGCCCGGACGGCATCATCACCCGCGAGGACGTCCACGCGGCGGCGGCCGAGCCCGCGACACCGGAGCCGCAGGCGGCCCCCGCGGCCGTCGCGCCCGCCCCCTCCCCGACGGCGGCGCCGACGTCGTACGACACGACGCGCGAGACCCGTGTGCCGGTCAAGGGCGTGCGCAAGGCGACGGCGGCGGCGATGGTCGGCTCGGCGTTCACCGCGCCGCACGTCACGGAGTTCGTGACGGTCGACGTGACGCGCACGATGAAGCTGGTCGAGGAGCTGAAGCAGGACAAGGAGTACGCGGGCCTGCGCGTGAACCCGCTCCTGCTGATCGCCAAGGCCCTGCTGGTCGCGATCAAGCGCAATCCGGACGTCAACGCGTCCTGGGACGAGGCCGCCCAGGAGATCGTGGTCAAGCACTACGTCAACCTGGGCATCGCCGCCGCCACCCCGCGCGGCCTGATCGTCCCGAACATCAAGGACGCCCACGCCAAGACGCTGCCGCAGCTGGCGGGCTCCCTCGGCGAGCTGGTGTCGACGGCCCGGGAGGGCAAGACCTCCCCGGCCGCCATGCAGGGCGGCACGGTGACCATCACCAACGTCGGCGTCTTCGGCGTCGACACCGGCACGCCGATCCTCAACCCGGGCGAGTCCGCGATCCTCGCGGTCGGCGCGATCAAGCTCCAGCCGTGGGTCCACAAGGGCAAGGTGAAGCCGCGTCAGGTCACCACCCTCGCCCTGAGCTTCGACCACCGCCTGGTCGACGGCGAGCTGGGCTCCAAGGTCCTCGCCGACGTGGCAGCGGTCCTGGAGCAGCCGAAGCGGTTGATCAGCTGGGCATGAGGGGCACGAGCCGGGTAGGTTCATGACGGAGGGGCGCCGCAAGTTGGAGTTGCGACGCCCCTTCCGCCGTCTCGGGCTCAGCCCCGGTGCAGCACGTACACCGGGGCCCCGCCCTCGGCCCCGCCCCGCGAGCGGATGCAGGCGTGGGTGCGCAGCAGCCGCAGGCACTCGTTGACCCGCCGCACGGAGAGCCCCGTACGGGCGGCGATCGACTCCAGCGGCTCCCGCAGCTCACCCTTCTCGACGAGCACGGGCGCGATGACCAGGGCGACCGTCCACACGTCCTCCGTCACGGACAACCGCTGCCGCCAGTCGGCCAGTACGGACTCCGTGGTCGGTACCGGGGCGAGGTGCGGGCAGGGCGCCCCTTGGTGGAGCACCAGGGTGTCGAACCGGTCCGCGATGCGCTCCAGGGCGTGCACCATGGCCTGCTGTACGGCGAGGGTGGCCTGTTGGGCGGCGAGGGTCGCCTGCTGCGTGGAGAGCATCTCCCTCTGCACAGCGATCGACGTGCGTTGCCCCTCGGCCAGCTGCTCGTCCAGTTGAAGGTTGTGCGCCTCCAGCCGGACGATCGCGTCGGCCACCTGGTCCGGCATGGCGTAGGCGATGGGGGCGCCGGGCACGGCGGGCTGCACTTCGGCCTCGTCCAGAGAGTACGAGCCCTCGCGCTGCACGGTCTCGATGACTTCGGCGACCCACTGCTTGAAAGGGGCGCAGGCCGGTTTGGTGCAGGCGTTGACGAGGAGGATGAGACCTTGCAGAGAGATGACGTGCAAGTCTCGACGCCACCCCCTACCTGCGGGAACGCTGAGACCGTAACTTCCAGTTACAGTCTCGAGCAAGTCTCGGTGCTCGACGGGAACATGATCCGCGAGCGCCTTGCGAGAGTTGCTGTGGCCGAGTTCCTTGCACACGTCCACCGCCGGAAACCAGTGGCTTCCGTCGGGCATGGTCAGCCGGCGCACCCGGGCGCCGGTGGCCGCGTACACGAAGTCGGCGGCGTCGATCGCCTCGTGCCGCGCGCCGGAGTCCTGTCGTTTGCTGGGTTCCTTCATGTGAACCACCTCCGCCGCGGAACGTAGGACGGAGCCCAAGGCATATGCCAGCCAGATCGGTGATGTTCACGACTGCGAGCGAAGATCACTGAAAATCCTGCAGCGGCCGACGCGTGCGTGTATGACGGCCCAGGCTCCGGGCCCCAGGCCCCGACCCCCTGCGCTCAGTCTCGGACTCGTTTCGTGCGCAGCGCGTTGAGCAGGGCCGCTCCCCGCTCGGCGTCGTCGACGCTCACGGCGAAGTCGCTTCGGCGCCCCCGGGGGCGGACGACCAGGCACTCGCCCGCACGCAGCATCACCGTGGTGCCGAGGCCGCTGAGGCGGTAGCCCCAGCCGCCGACCTGGGAGGGCTGTCGGACCTCCATCCGCGCCGTGTCGATGTCCCCGGGCGCCCAGCGGCGGCCGGGCCAGCCGAGGGGCCCGAAGGAGACCTCCAGGCCCCGTTCCGATACGCGGGCCTGGACCGAGGAGAACACGGCGCAGGCGAGGGAGCCGGCGGCGCATCCGGCGAACAGGGCCCACAGACCGCCCGGCTCGGCCAGGCCGCCGACCAGGGCGACGAGCGCGCCCACCGCCACCAGGCCGATGGCGGCCGCCAGCAGTTGGAGCCAGGGGTTGGCGGTGCGGGAGAACCAGACCAGGCGCCGGCCCTTCGGGATGTCCAGGGCCGGGGCGCCCTCGTCGGCGGTCGTGGCGTCGTCCGGGACGCCGCGCCGCCGGGTGACGAGCAGCCATCCGGCCACTGCCGCAAGCACGGCCGCGACGAGGATTGCGACCACCCAGCCGGCAGGCTGCCGGGCCTCGTGCCAGTCCGCGCGGTCCAGGTTGGCCCGGAGGACCGCGGCCTGGGCGCCGGTGAGGACGACGCCCATGGGGAGCAGGGTGACGGTGGGCCACCACGGACGGGCCGCCGGACCCGCCCGCATCAGCGGGACGGTGACCGCGGCCGCCGTCACGAGCCAGATCAGCGCGGGCACCAGGGATGCCGCCCACAGGGGCATCGAGCCGTCGGGGGCCTCGCCGCTCAGGCCCCAGTGGGTCGCCAGCCGGTCGGGCAGCCGGTCGCGCGCCAGGAGCGGCATCCCGGCTAGCACCGCTGTGACCCCGCCCGTCCAGACCGCGGCCGTCGTGCGCCGCGCCGCCGTCGTGTCCCTCATGGCAACCCCCTGATCATGTCGATGACATCGGTCCTGCTGTAGCCCAGTCGGGCCGCCTCGTCGAGCAGCTCCCGCGCCCGGATCTGCAACTCGGAGTGCGGCCGGGCGTCCTCGGCCACCGTCACCCCCCGGCCCCGGCGGAACTCCAGCAGGCCCTCGTCCCGCAGGCCGCGCAGGGCGCGCAGGGCAGTGTTGACGTTGATGTCCAGGGCCTCGGAGAGGTCGCGAGCCGAGGGCAGGCGATCCCCCGGGGCGCACTCCCCCTCGGCGATGGCACGCCGGAGGGCGCCGGCGACCTGTTCGTGCAGGGGTCGGGTGTCGGTCTTGTCCAGACTCAGCAGCATGGTGCTAATGACACTATCACCATGCATGTCATCTCGGCTGTGTGAACCGGACAGCGAGAGGGGCCCGTCGCGTCGGCGACGGGCCCCGGTGGTGGTGTGGTGTCAGGTCTACCTCTTGAATCCGTAGTCCATGAGCCTGGTGGCGTCCTTGGCGCGCTGCGCCGACGACGAGGACGCCAGCACCGTGCCGATCACGGTCTTGCCCTTCCGGGTCGCGGCGAAGACCAGGCAGTACTTGGCCTCCGGTCCCGACCCGGTCTTGACGCCGATCGCGCCGCTGTAACTGCCCAGCAGCGTGTTGGTGTTGGTCCAGGGCGCCATCGTCCGGGTGCCGCCCTTCCTGGTCTTCGTCTTCGCCGTGTACTTCCTGGTCTTGACGATGGTGCGGAAGGTGGAGTTCTTCATGGTGCTGCTCGCGAGTTTCGTGAGGTCGCGCGGCGTGGAGTAGTTCTTGCCGTGGCCGATGCCGTCGAACGAGTCGAAGTGCGTGTTCTTCAGGCCGAGGCTCTTGGCGGTGGCGTTCATCTTGCCGATGAACGACTTCACGCGCGCCGCCCGCGTCCGGCCCGAGCCGAACTTGTCGGCCAGCGCGTAGGCGGCGTCGCAACCGGACGGCAGCATCAGCCCGTACAGCAGCTGGCGGACCGTCACCTTGTCGCCGACGATCAGGCGGGCGGAGGAGGCGTTCTTCGACACGATGTAGTCGCTGTAGGCCATCTGGATCGTCACCTTGGCGTCCAGGTTCAGCTTCGGCTGGGCGAGTACGACCTTGGCGGTCATGATCTTGGTCGTGGAGCCGGTGGAGCGCTTGGTGTCGGCGGCCTTGGTGTAGAGCGCCTTGCCGGTCGCGTTGTTCATCACGAAGCCGCCCTTGGCGGCGATCGAGGGCGCGGTGGGCGCCCGCACGGCGCGGGCGGGGGTGGGAAGGACGCGCTCGGCCGCGGCTGCCTGTGCGGGGGCGGTGGCGAGGGCGCCGGTGGTCAGGACGGTGCCGCAGGTCAGGGCGACGGCGAGGGCCCTGCGCAGGCGGCTGCCCGAAATGGTGTTCATTGAGTTGATTACCCCGATTGTGGTGAAGTCACCTGAGGCGCGGCCGAGTTGTGGTCGTGGAGCTGTGGCCGCGTCAGTGCGACACCCGAAGGGGGTGGATGGTTGCACGCCGGGGCGTCGCGAGGGGTCGGGTTCCCCCCGAGGGGTGAGCGGGGCGGGCCGGCGTCCGGATGCTGGAACGGACTCTTCTTGTGTCCCTGTTGTATCTATCCTGTCGGCATGACCACGGCAGTGAAGCAACCCCCCGCGGCGGACCGCGTCTACACCCACGTCAAGCAGGGCGTCCTGGAGCGCCGGTACGAGGGCGGAACGCTGCTCACCGAGGGGGAGCTGGCCGAGGCGGTCGGCGTCTCCCGCACGCCGGTCCGCGAGGCGCTGCTGCGGCTGGAGGTCGAGGGGCTGATCCGGCTCTACCCCAAGAAGGGCGCCCTGGTCCTGCCCGTCTCCGCGCAGGAGATCGCGGACGTGGTCGAGACCCGGCTGCTGGTCGAGGAGTACGCGGCCAGGAAGGCCGTACCCGCCCCGCCCGGGCTGGTCGATCGGCTGGAGGAGCTGCTCGCCCGGCAGAAGGAGCAGGCGGCCGCCGGTGACTTCGCCGCCGCCTCCGTCACCGACCGCTGCTTCCACGCCGAGATCGTCCGCAGCGGCGGCAACGAGATCCTCTCCCGCCTCTACGACCAGCTCCGCGACCGCCAGCTGCGCATGGGCGTCGCCGTCATGCACTCCCACCCCGACCGGATCGCCCACACCCTCGCGGAGCACGAGGAGATCCTCGACGCACTGCGCGCCGGGGACGCGGACGCGGCCGTCGGTGTGGTGGCCCGGCACGTGGGCTGGTTCTCGAACCTGGCGCGGGGGGAGGTCCGATGAGTACGGCCACCTCGGCCGGCCGGGCCCTGCCCGGTGATCCCCCGGGCGGCCGGCGTGCGATCGCCGTGTGGGGCGTCGGCGTGTCCGTCTACTTCGTCGCCGTCGTCTTCCGTACGTCGCTCGGGGTCGCCGGCCTCGACGCCGCCGACCGCTTCCACGTCAACGCCTCGGCGCTGTCCACCTTCTCCATCCTCCAGCTGCTGGTCTACGCCGGCATGCAGATACCCGTCGGTCTGCTCGTCGACCGGCTCGGCACCAAGAAGGTGCTGGGTATCGGCGTCGTGCTGTTCACGGCGGGGCAGCTGGGCTTCGCCTTCTCCCCCTCGTACGGCATGGCGCTGGCCTCGCGGGCGCTGCTGGGCTGCGGGGACGCGATGACGTTCATCAGCGTGCTGCGGCTGGGCACCCGGTGGTTCCCGGCCCGGCGCGGGCCGATGGTCGCCCAGCTGGCCGGTCTGGTCGGCATGGCGGGCAACCTGGTCTCCACCCTCGTCCTGGCCCGGCTGCTGCACGGCATCGGCTGGACGGCCGCGTTCGCGGGCAGCGCGCTGGCGGGTGCCGTCGTCTTCGTCCTGCTGCTCCTCTTCCTCAAGGACCACCCCGAGGGGCACGAGCCGGAGCCGCTGCCGCACCAGGGTGCCGCGTACGTACGGCGGCAGATCGCCATGTCCTGGCGTGAGCCGGGAACCCGGCTGGGACTCTGGGTGCACTTCACCACGCAGTTCCCGGCGATGGTGTTCCTGCTGCTGTGGGGGATGCCCTTCCTGGTCGAGGCGCAGGGGCTGTCCCGGGCCACGGCCGGCACGCTGCTCACCCTCGTCGTGCTGTCCAACATGGTGGTCGGCCTGGTCTACGGCCAGATCATCGCCCGGCACCACGCGGCGCGGCTGCCGCTGGCGCTCGGCACGGTGGGCGTGACGGCCGCGCTGTGGGCGGCGACGCTGGCCTACCCGGCCGAGCACGCGCCGATGTGGCTGCTCGTGGTGTTGTGCACGGTGCTGGGGGCGTGCGGGCCGGCCTCGATGATCGGCTTCGACTTCGCACGGCCGGCGAATCCGCCGCAGCGGCAGGGGACGGCGTCCGGGATCACCAACATGGGCGGCTTCGTGGCGTCGATGACCACGTTGTTCGCGGTGGGGGTGCTGTTGGACGCGACGGGGGACGACTACACGGTCGCCTTCTCTTCCGTGTTCGTGCTGCAGGCGGTGGGGCTGTCGCAGATCCTGCGGTTGCGCAAGCGGGCCGCGGTGCGGGAGCGGGAGCGGTTGGTGGCCAGCCGGGTGGAGACGGTGCACGTGCCGGTGTAGGCACCCGGCGCGCGGGGCGGGGACGGGTCGCGCTCGCCGGCGCGGGCCGGGTGCCTCCCCCGGTGCCTGAACGGCCTGGGAGGTACCCCCAGCGCCCACCCGTGCCGCCCCAGCGGCACGACTGCCCGCAGCTAGGGCGTGACCGTGAAGTTCCGCAGGATCGCCTCCGCCAGGTCCGGGTCGCCCTCCGTCTTGATGCCTTCCTTCGCCGCCTCCAGGGGCACGCGGCCGCAGGCCAGGCGGACGTACGTCTCCCAGTCGAGGGTGAGGGTGGCGGCGGGGCCGAGAGCCGGGGACGATTCGAGGGTGCCGCGGCCCTGGATGTCGACGCGGATGGTGCGCAGGAACTCGACCGGCCCGTGGACGTCGAAGACGACGGCCGAGCTGCGCGGCGCGTCCGCCCGGTCGGCGACGACGGCGGGCAGCGCGTCCAGCAGCACGTCACGGGCGACGTGCGCGCCGGGGGAGTCGAGGTTGCCGGGGCGGCCGAGGGCCGTGCGCAGGTCCTGCTCGTGCACCCACACGTCGAAGGCGTGGCGGCGCATCGCCTCCTGGAGGGTCAGCTCGGTGCCGAGCGGGCCCCGCACCTTGGTGCCGGGGTCCCGCGACTCGTTCCGCAGCTGGCGGTTGCGCCGGATGATCATGTACTCCAGCTCGGACGTCATCTCCGGTGCCGTGTGGTGGCGGCGGACGTCGACCTGCATCTCCATGTAGCGCTGGTGGTCGTTGGTGACGTGGTAGAGGTCGCGCGGGAGCGTGTGGATGGGGCGGGGGTCGCCGAGCATCTCGGAGTCCCGGCCGAGGACGTGCGAGACGATGTCGCGCACCGACCACCCCGGGCAGGGGGTCCGGCGGTTCCACTCTGCCTCCACAAGCGGCTGGACCAGCTCGGATATCGCCTCGATGGAGTGAGTCCAGGCGTCGGCGTAGGGCTGGAGGGTGGGATGCAGACTCACGGAAACGGGACCCCTCGGCGGTCGGTACACGGGCGGTTGGCGGCGGCGGTGCCAGTGGCGGCGGCGGCAGTCGGCGGGTGTCTTGAGAGGCTAAGTTACGCTGCTGTGCGGCACCCCGGCAGTGCTTTCGTGTGACGATCGTAGGCCCGTGTGGACGGCTCGAATGCCAGGACGGTGGTAGTGTGCGCGCCTCTCTGATCCAAATCGCCGTGAACGAGGACGAAACGGTCGAAGCGCGTCGCCTCCGGGCGGCGGCCCTGGTGAGGGAGCAGGCGGGCGCCGACCTCGTCGTGCTGCCGGAGCTGTGGACCACGGGCGCGTTCGCCTTCGAGGAGTTCGACGCGGCGGCCGAGCCGCTGCGGGGGCCGACGTACGAGGCGATGGCCGAGGCGGCGAGCGATGCGGGCGTGTGGCTGCACGCGGGGTCGGTTCCCGAACGCGGTCCGGACGGGCGGCTCTACAACACCTCCCTCGTCTTCTCCCCCGCCGGCGACCTGGCCGCCTCCTACCGCAAGATCCACCGCTTCGGCTTCGACAAGGGCGAGGCCGTGCTGATGGGTGCGGGGCGCGAGCCGGTGACGGTCAAGGTGCCGGACACCACCACCCTCGGCGTGGCGACCTGCTACGACCTGCGCTTCCCCGAGCTCTTCCGCGCCCTCGTCGACGCCGGTGCCGAGATCCTCGTCGTCCCGGCGGGCTGGCCGGAGCGCCGCCGGCCGCACTGGACGCTGCTGGCCCAGGCGCGTGCCGTGGAGAACCAGGCCTACGTGCTCGCCTGCGGAACGGCCGGGACGCACGCCGGAGTTCCGCAGGCCGGCCACTCGATCGTGGTGGACCCCTGGGGCGAGGTGCTCGCGGAGGCCGGCGCCGGCGAGGAGGTCCTCACGGTGGAGTTCGACCCGGGCAGGGTGGCGCGGACCCGGGAGCAGTTCCCGGCGCTGAAGGACCGGGTGCTGGGGCTGGAGCCCCCGCGCGGCTGAGCGCACTGTGTGGGGCCGTCGTGACCCAGCGTGTTTGACGCTCGGTCGCGGCGCCCAGGATTGCGGGTATGGCACGCATCAAGACCTCCGCCATCCGACGCGTCCGGGTGGAACCCGCCGGTGCCCACTTCGCGTCGGCGTTCGCTCTTCCGGTCGCCGGGCTGCCCCGCCGTACGGCCGAGGAGTGGGCGCGGACCACCTTCGAGGACACTCCCGCGCTGCTGCGCACCCTGCTTCGGGCGGGCTGGTCGGGCGTGCTCGGCCTGCGCCTGGGACCGAGGGTCTCGGCACAGCACGTGATCGGATGGCCCACGGTGGAGTCCGGGCCGGACCGCATCGCCGTGGAGGCCCGCGCCCCGTCGCTGACCGTCCGCAACGTCGTGACCGTCGACGACGCGCGGCTCGTCTGGGCGACGTACGTGAACTTCGAGGGCCGCGGCGGCCGGATGCTCTGGTCCCTGGCCGCGCCGGTGCACCACCTGGCCGTGCCCCTGCTCCTCGGCCGCGCCGTCCGTCGGACGGCCCGAGGAGCCGGGCCGTGCCGGTGACGGGCGGGCCCCTCAGTCGTCCTCCCTCTCCTTCTCCGCCAGGTGGATCACGCACACCGTCAGGGCGATCAGCAGCGCCGGGTCCGCGTCGTCGCGGACGACGTCCACGCCGTAGGTGTCCCGGAGAGTCAGCCACCGCCGGGAGACGACGGCCAGGAGTTCGCCGTCGTACTCGATGGCGAACTCCCGGTCGAGGATCTTGCCGCTGACGTCCAGTTCGGTGCCGTCGGCCAGGGTGACCCGGTAGTGGTTGCGCAGCAGGGAGAGACGTTTCCGCTTGAGGCGGGCCAAGGGCTCGCCGTCCCGCTCGATCACCATGGTGTCGCGCAGGGCGAACATCTTCTGGTGGATGTCGATGAGGACGCGCCCCCGGGCGTCCTTCAACTCCCAGGTGTCCCGCAGCCGCAGTGCCTTGCCGTCGACGAGGAAGACCTTGTTGCCCCGGTCGTCCTCGATCCAGTAGTCGTCGCCGATGCCGAGGAGCCGGTCGTACACGAGGAATCTCATGCTCTGACCGCTTCCCCGCCGGGCGCCGCGGAACGCGGCCGGTAGGCCGACAGGCTGAGTGCCGGGCCCGGCCGGGTCAGGAACCGTAGCCGTTCTGGTAGCCGTCCTGCGTGGGGTGGTGGGGCCGTTCCTCGACGACCGGGGTCGTCGGTGGCATCACGACGCGGCGGCGCCGGGCGATGCTGCTGAACGTCGCGACGCCGATCAGGCCGACGACCATGAAGATCACACCGACCAGGTCGAGGTTGACGCCCTCCATGTCCCAGTCGGTCGCGAACGTGAGGATGGCTCCCACGGCGATGAGGATGATGCACCCGCCGAGGCCCATGAGTGTTGCCTCCCTGTCAGATCCGGTCGGTTCCGGGTTTCCGGCCGATCCGGTTCCGTGCGGGTACCCCGGGCCTCAACCCTCATGCCGTGGGGACCTGTTGCGTGACGGGGCCTACGGCTGGAGGAACGCCACCAGCGCGTTGGCCAGCAGGTGCGGGTCGTCGGCGCCGCACAACTCCCGGGCGCTGTGCATCGACAGGATGGCCACGCCGATGTCGACGGTGCTGATGCCGTGGCGGGCCGCGGTGATGGGGCCGATGGTGGTGCCGCACGGCATGGAGTTGTTGGAGACGAAGGTCTGGAACGGGACGTCCGCCTTCTCGCAGGCGGCGGCGAACACCGCGCGGCCCGAACCGTCGGTGGCGTAGCGGTTGTTGACGTTGACCTTGAGGATCGGGCCGCCGTTGACGCGCGGGTGGTGCGTCGGGTCGTGGCGCTCCGCGTAGTTGGGGTGGACGGCGTGGCCCGTGTCGGAGGAGAGGCAGACCGTGCCGGCGAAGGCACGCGCGCGGTCCTCGTAGGAGCCGCCGCGGGCGAACACCGAGCGCTCCAGCACGCTGCCGAGCAGCGGCCCGTCGGCGCCCGTGTCCGACTGGGAGCCGGTCTCCTCGTGGTCGAAGGCGGCCAGGACGGGGATGTACGGCAGGTCGGCGCCGGAGGTCGCGACCGCGGCCAGCGCGGCCGTACCGGCGTGCACGGACAGCAGGTTGTCCATCCGCGGGCCCGCCACCAGCTCCCGGTCGCGGCCCAGGTACGCCGGGGGTTCCACGGAGTGCGTCATCAGGTCCCAGCCGGTGACCTCGCCGCGGGCGAGGCCCGCCTCGTCCTCCAGGAAGGCGATCAGGTCGCCGTCGCGCACGGTGTCGTCCAGGCCCCAGACGGGCTGGAGGTGGCGCTGTTTGTCGAGCTTGAGGCCGTCCGCGGTGACGTTGCGGTCCATGTGGATGGCGAGCTGCGGGACGCGCAGCAGCGGACGGTCGACGTTGACCAGGCGGGTGGAGCCGTCGCGCAGCGAGAGGCGGCCGGCCAGGCCCAGGTCGCGGTCGAGCCAGGAGTTCATCAGCGGGCCGCCGTAGATCTCCACGGCGACCTGGCGCCAGCCGTGCGCCCCGGTGTCCGGACGGGGCTTGACGCGCAGGTTGGGGGAGTCGGTGTGGGCTCCGACGATGCGGAAGGGGGTGTGGGCGGTGGCGCCCTCCGGGACGTACCAGGCGACGATCGCACCGCCGCGCAGCACGTACTTGCCGCCGCTGGTCCCCTCCCACGCGTCGGTCTCCGAGACCTGGCGGAAGCCGGCCTTCTCCAGGCGCTCGGCGGCACTCGCCACTGCGTGGTACGGGGTCGGGCTCGCCGACAGGAAGGTCATCAGGTCGTCGGTGTGGCCGCGGTCGAAGCGGGAGGGTGCGCTCATGGGTTCACCTTAACGACGTACGGGGGCCCGCTTCCCGTGGAGCGGGAGCGGGCCCTCGTCAGGGTGTGTGGAATTGGTGGAGGGGGCCCGGACCGGACGGCCGGTCCGGGAAGGCCGGTCCTAGAAGGCGGCCTCGTCGAGCTCCATCAGGTCCAGCTCGACGCCCTGGGCGACCTGGCGGGCCAGGGTGAGACCGGGCAGGACGTTGGCCGCGAAGAACTTCGCGGCGGCGATCTTGCCGGCGTAGAAGGCCTTGTCCTTGGCGGACGCGGTCGGCAGCTTCTCGGCGGCGACGGCGGCGCCCTTGAGCAGCAGGTAGCCGACGATCACGTCGCCGGAGGCCTGGAGCAGGCGGGTGGTGTTGAGGCCGACCTTGTAGATGTTCTTGACGTCCTGCTCGGTGGCCGCGAGGTCGGTCAGCATCAGGCCGACGATGGCCTCCAGCTCGACGGCGGCCTTGGCCAGGTGCTCACGGGCGCCGGACAGCTCCTCGCCGCCGGTGGCGAGCGCCAGGAACTTCTTGATGTCCTCGGCGAGCGAGTTCAGCGCGGCGCCCTGGTTGCGGACGATCTTCCGGAAGAAGAAGTCCTGGCCCTGGATCGCCGTGGTGCCCTCGTACAGGGTGTCGATCTTGGCGTCGCGGATGTACTGCTCGATCGGGTACTCCTGCAGGAAGCCGGAGCCGCCGAAGGTCTGGAGCGACTGCGCGAGCTGCTCGTACGCCTTCTCCGAGCCGTAGCCCTTCACGATCGGCAGGAGCAGGTCGTTGAGGGCGTGCTCGACCGAGGCGTCCTCGCCGTTCGCCTCCTTGACCTGGATCTCGTCCTGCACGGAGGCGGTGTACATGACCAGGGCGCGCATGCCCTCGGCGTACGCCTTCTGCGTCATCAGCGAGCGGCGCACGTCCGGGTGGTGCGTGATGGTGACCTTGGGGGCCGACTTGTCCATGAAGTTGGCCAGGTCGGGGCCCTGCACGCGCTCCTTGGCGTACTCCAGGGCGTTGAGGTAGCCCGTGGAGAGGGTGGAGATCGCCTTCGTGCCGACCATCATGCGGGCGAACTCGATGATGCGGAACATCTGGCGGATGCCGTCGTGCTTGTCGCCGATCAGCCAGCCCTTGGCGGGGTGGCGGTCGCCGAAGGTCATCTCGCAGGTGTTGGAGGCCTTGAGGCCCATCTTGTGCTCGACGTTGGTGGCGTAGACGCCGTTGCGCTCGCCCAGCTCACCGGTCTCGAAGTCGAACTCGTACTTGGGGACCAGGAAGAGGGACAGGCCCTTGGTGCCGGGGCCGGCGCCCTCGGGGCGGGCGAGGACGTAGTGGAGGATGTTCTCCGACATGTCGTGCTCGCCGGACGTGATGAAGCGCTTCACGCCCTCGATGTGCCAGGAGCCGTCCTCCTGCTCGACGGCCTTGGTGCGGCCGGCGCCCACGTCCGAACCGGCGTCCGGCTCGGTGAGGACCATGGTGGAGCCCCACTGCTTCTCGACGGCGATCGAGGCGATGTGCTTCTGGACCTCGTTGCCCTCCTCGAAGAGGATGCCGGCGAACGCCGGACCCGAGGAGTACATCCACACGGCCGGGTTGGCGCCGAGGATCAGCTCCGCGTAGGCCCAGATGAGGGAGCGCGGCGAGGTGGTGCCGCCGATCTCCTCGGGGAGGCCGAGCCGCCAGTACTCGGAGTCCATGAAGGCCTGGTAGCTCTTCTTGAAGGAGGCCGGGACCGGTGCCGTGTTGGTCTCCGGGTCGAAGACCGGCGGGTTGCGGTCGGCGTCGGCGAAGGATTCGGCCAGCTCGTTCTCGGAGAGCCGGGTCAGCTCCTCGAGGACGCTCTTGGCGGTGTCCGTGTCCATCTCCGCGAACGGGCCCGTGCCGTACACCTTGTCACGGCCGAGCACCTCGAAGAGGTTGAACTCGATGTCCCGGAGATTCGGCTTGTAGTGCCCCATGGCGACGGCTCCGTTGAGAGATCGGCGAGGCACTCGCTCCTCGCATCCGTACACGTACCAACTAGTAGCTACGATGATGCTACCCGTCGGTAATAAGAAGCAACCCCGAGCCGCCCATCTGTGACTCGTTACTCGTTACTCTGTGCTGCATGTACGGCTACGACCAGACCGCGGGCCAACAGCAGCAGCAGTACGCCCCGCCCCCGCAGCAGCCGATGGGCGGCGGGTACGGGCAGCAGCCGCCGCTGTATCCCGAGCCGTCCCCGCCCTCGCTCGCGGACGCGGTGCGCGCCTTCACCACCGGCCAGATGTCCGCCGAGGACTTCCAGCAGACCTTCGCGACCTCGAAGGTCTACTGCCCGCGCGGCGACAACCCCGGCTTCCTCGCGCTGCACAACACCCAGCAGCCGGTGATCCCGATGTTCACGGGCCTGAAGGAGCTGCGCCGGTACGCGGGCAAGGAGTCGAAGTACTTCGTGATCACCGGTGCCGAGGTGATCGACCTGCTGCCGACCGGCTACGGCTTCGTCCTGGACATGGAGGGCGAGCACCGGATGGTGTTCGACGCGAAGGCTGTCGAACAGATGGTCGATTTTGCGATGCGCCGGATGTACGGCTAGACGCCGTTGCCGCACGGACGGCCGACCGGTGCGTCGGTGATCCGCGAGCCCGGAGGGAATTCCCTCCGGGCTTTTGTGGTTCCGGGTGGCAAGAAGTTCAACGCTCAACTAAAGTGGGGCGCACGCCGCCCGAGGAGGTCGACATGCCCGCCGTGACCGTCGAGAACCCGTTGACGCTGCCCCGCGTATCCGCGCCCGCCGACGCCGTCGCACGTCCCGTGCTGACCGTCACGACCGCGCCCAGCGGTTTCGAGGGTGAGGGATTCCCGGTGCGCCGCGCGTTCGCCGGGATCAACTACCGCCATCTCGACCCGTTCATCATGATGGACCAGATGGGTGAGGTGGAGTACGCGCCCGGAGAGCCCAAGGGCACCCCCTGGCACCCGCACCGCGGCTTCGAGACCGTCACCTACATCATCGACGGCATCTTCGACCACCAGGACAGCCAGGGCGGAGGCGGCACCATCACCAACGGCGACACCCAGTGGATGACGGCCGGCTCGGGTCTGCTCCACATCGAGGCGCCGCCGGAGCAGCTGGTCATGTCCGGCGGGCTGTTCCACGGGCTCCAGCTGTGGGTGAACCTGCCGGCCAAGGACAAGATGATGGCCCCCAGGTACCAGGACATCCGCAGCGGCAGCGTCCAGCTGCTCACCTCTCCCGACGGCGGCGCGCTGCTGCGCGTCATCGCCGGTGAGCTGGACGGGCACGACGGCCCCGGGATCACGCACACGCCGATCACGATGGTCCACGCGACGCTGGCGCCTGGCGCCGAGGTCACCCTGCCTTGGCGGGAGGACTTCAACGGCCTGGCGTACGTCATGGCCGGGCGCGGGTCGGTGGGCGCCGAGCGGCGTCCGATCCACCTGGGCCAGACGGCCGTCTTCGGCGCCGGGGGCTCGCTGACCGTCCGCGCGGACGAGAAGCAGGACTCCCACACGCCGGACCTGGAGGTCGTGCTGCTCGGCGGGCGGCCGATCCGGGAGCCGATGGCCCACTACGGCCCGTTCGTGATGAACACCAAGGACGAGCTGATGCAGGCCTTCGAGGACTTCCAGAAGGGGCGCCTGGGCACCGTCCCGGCGGTGCACGGGATGTCCGAGGAGGGCCCCGGCGCCTGACCGTGCGTCACCCGGGCGGGCCGTCCGCGCAGGACAGCCCGCCCGGTGCGTGATCGGGTGGGGGACGTGCAGCTGCTCCCCGGTCCGGTGCGTCGGTTCGCCGCCTGGTGTGCCGTCATCCTGCTCGCCAGCGGTGTCGTCTACGTCGCGATCCGGCTCTGCGTCGAGTTCCGCACCGCGGTGACCCCGGCGCTGCTCGCGCTGCTCGGCACCGCCCTGCTCCGGCCGCTGCACCGGCGGTTGGTGAAGGCCCATGTGCAGCGGTCGCTGGCCGCCGGGCTGACCTGCGTCGCCGTGCTGGCCGTGGTCGGCGGCGCCGGGTACATCGTGGTCTCCGCGCTCATCGAGACCGGCGACCAGATCGTCGCCTCGCTGCGGAACGCGGCGAAGGGCGTCGCCGACCACTTCGGCGCGGCCGGGACCTCGCTGGACGACCTCGCCTCCAACGCCCGCGAACTGCTCGGCAAGTTCGGCGGTACGGCCGCCTCGGGCGTGGTGAGCGGGATCAGCGTCGTCGGCGAGATGATGGCCATGGCCGTACTCGCCCTGCTGCTCGTCTTCTTCTTCCTGCGCGACTCCGACCGGGCCGTGGGCACGGTGCGCGCCCTCGCCCCGCACGGCAGCGCCGACATGGTCGAGGCCATGGCCCGCCGGGCGTTCGGGGCCGTCGAGGGCTTCATGCGGGGCACCACCCTGATCGCCCTCATCGACGCGGTCTGCATCACCGTCGGGCTGCTGATCCTGCGCGTGCCCGGCGCGGTCGGGCTCGGCGCGCTGGTCTTCGTCGGCGCCTACATCCCCTACCTCGGCGCGTTCATCTCCGGTGCCGTCGCCGTGCTGGTGGCGCTGGCCGACCGGGGGTTCGTCATCGCGCTGTGGGCCCTCGGCGTGGTGCTGGCCGTGCAGGTGCTGGAGGGGCACGTGCTCCAGCCGGTGATCCAGAGCCGTACCGTCCAGATGCACCCGGCCGTCGTGCTGCTCGCGCTCACCGCGGGCGCCTCGGTGGCGGGCATCCTGGGGATGCTCCTCGCCGTGCCGCTGACCGCCGCGGCGGTCGGGATCGTGTACGAGCTCCAGGGCCGTTACGGGGCTGCGGCGGGCTCCGGGTCGACGGCGGGACCGGCGTCCTCGTCCGGGTCGGCGGACTCGTAGATCTCGTACCAGATGCTCTTGCCCTCGCCGCGCGGGGCGACGCCCCAGGCGTCCGCGAGCAGCTCGATCAGCATCAGGCCGCGTCCGGAGGATGCCATCTCCCCCGGCCGGCGCTTGTGCGGCAGGTCGTCGCCGTTGTCGGTGACCTCGACCCGGATCCGTCGCTCCCCAGGCTCCCCGACGACCTCGGCGACGAGCAGGGCGTCGGTGTCGGTGTGGACCAGGACGTTGGTCAGCATCTCGGAGAGCAGCAGCACCGCCGCGTCCCGCTGCTCCTCGCCCGGCCAGTCGTGCAGCAGGTCGCGCAGGTGCTGCCGGGCGGTGGCGATCCGCGCCGGCTCGGCCTGGGCGACCGTCAGCATCGTGCGGCGCACCGGCGCCCGGGTCGCGGTGGATTCGCCGCAGCCGCAGCCCTCGCCCTGCCGGCACAGCAGCAACAGCGCGATGTCGTCCTCCCGCCGGTCGGACAGCGGGCCGACGGTGTGGTGCGAGGAGGGGCCGTGCACGGCCTGGACCAGCGCGTCGGCGAGCTCCTCCAGGCCGCCGGTGTGCTCCTCAAGGATCACGCGCAGACGGTGCCAGCCGCTCTGCAGGTCGTGGCCGCCGGTCTCCACCAGACCGTCCGTGCACAGCATCAGGGTGTCCCCGGGTTCCAGGGCGAGCCGGGTCGTCGGGTAGTCGGAGTCCGGGTCGATGCCCAGCGGCAGCCCGCCCGCCGTGGCGAGGATCAGCGCCGTGCCGTCCGCCATGCGCACCACCGGGTCCAGGTGCCCCGCCCGGGCGCTCTCCACGGTGCCGGTGGCGGGGTCGACCTCGGCGTAGTAGCAGGTCGCGAAGCGCTGGTCGCCGGGGTCGTCCTCGGACGCGACGAGGCCGTGGAAGAAGTGGGAGGCGCGGGCGAGCACCGCGTCGGGGCGGTGGCCCTCGGAGGCGTAGGCGCGCAGGGCGATGCGCAACTGGCCCATCAGCCCGGCCGCCCGCACGTCGTGCCCCTGGACGTCGCCGATCACCAGGGCGAATCGGCCCCCGGGCAGCGGAATCATGTCGTACCAGTCGCCGCCCACCTGGAGGCCGCCACCGGTGGGGACGTAGCGCGCGGCGACGTCCATGCCGGGGATCTCCGGGCCGAGCATGGGCAGCATGGAGCGCTGCAGCCCCTCGGCCAGCTCCCGCTGGTTCTCGGCGGCGCCCGCCCGGGACAGGGCCTGGGCGAGCATCCGCGCCACCGTGGTCAGCACGGAGCGCTCGTCGGGCGTGAAGGCCACCGGATAGGTGAAGGCCGCCATCCAGGCGCCCATGGTGCGGCCCGCCACCGTCAGCGGGAGGAAGGCCCAGGAATGGCGGCCGAAGCGTTCGGCAAGGGGCCAGGTGAGGGGGTAGCGGTGCCGGTACTGCCCGGGGGAGGAGAGGTAGACGGCCCGGCCGGTGCGCACCACCTCGGCGGCTGGGTAGTCCGTGTCCAGCGGCATGTCGATGAACGGGTTCATGTCGTTCTGGGGCTGTCCGTGGTGGCCGATGACGGTCAGCCGGTCGCCCGAGACCCCGAACACCGCGAGGCCGTCCGGGGAGAACCCCGGCATCGACAGCCCGGCCGCGACCCGCAGCACCTCCTCGGTGGACCGCGCCTCGGCCAGCGCCCGGCCCGCGTCCAGCAGGAAGGCCTCCCGGGAGCGGCGCCACTCGCCGGTGACCGCGCTGCGCCCGGCGGGGGTGCCAGGCCTGGGCTCGGCGACCTCCTGGAGGGTGCCGGTCAGCGAGTAGGCCTTGCGTACGGGGTCGAAGGAGGGCTTGGAGCGGCTGCGCACGACCCGGACGACATGGCCGCGCTCGTCCATGATCCGGATCCGGACCTCGGCGAGGGTGCCCTCGGCGACGGCGAGCTGCACCACCCCGGTGATCTCGTTCCAGTCCACCGGGTGCAACCGGGCCCGTACCTGTGCCTCGGTGAGGGTCGCCGGTTCGGCGGGCAGGCCGAGCAGGCGGGCGGCCTCTCCGTCCACCGTGACCTCTGACGCGGCGGTGTCCCAGTGCCACAGTCCGGTCGCGAGGGCGGCGAGGACGTCCCCCACCTCGGGCAGGGGCTCACCAGTACGCATTGCCCCACTTTAAGAAGAGGTGATCGGACGCTGCCACCGGTCACGGCGGTGCCGGACGGGCTCCGGGCCGGGCCCGGGGCGGGGCCGTGGCGCGTCAATGGGGAAGAAGGCAGGCACGGCTGCCCGGTACGCTGGGGTTGTTTCACGTGAAACGCGAAACGCCATCCCCGATCCGCGAAGGCTGGATGAACGACGATGCATCGGTACAGGTCCCACACCTGCGGCGAGCTCCGCTCCTCTGACGTCGGCACCGACGTCCGACTGAGTGGCTGGCTGCACAATCGGCGCGACCTGGGCGGCATCCTCTTCATCGATCTGCGCGATCACTACGGCATCACGCAGCTCGTCGCCCGTCCGGGCACCGCGGCCTACGAGGCGCTGGACAAGCTGACCAAGGAATCGACCGTTCGGGTCGACGGCAAGGTCGTCTCCCGCGGCGCCGACAACATCAACCCCGACCTGCCCACCGGCGAGGTCGAGGTCGAGGTGGGCGAGGTCGAACTGCTCGGCGCCGCCCAGCCGCTGCCCTTCACCATCAACACCGAGGACGGGGTCAACGAGGAGCGGCGCCTGGAGTACCGCTTCCTGGACCTGCGCCGCGAGCGCATGCACCGCAACATCATGCTGCGCACGTCGGTCATCTCCGCCATCCGGCACAAGATGGTGACCCTGGGCTTCAACGAGATGGCTACGCCCATCCTCACCGCCACCTCCCCCGAGGGCGCCCGCGACTTCGTGGTCCCCTCCCGTCTGCACGCGGGCCGCTTCTACGCCCTCCCGCAGGCGCCGCAGCAGTTCAAGCAGCTGCTGATGATCTCTGGCTTCGACCGGTACTTCCAGATCGCGCCCTGTTTCCGCGACGAGGACGCCCGCGCCGACCGTTCGCCGGGCGAGTTCTACCAGCTCGACGTCGAGATGAGCTTCGTCGAGCAGGAGGACGTCTTCCGCCCGATCGAGCAGCTCATGACGGAGCTGTTCACGGAGTTCGGCAACGGCCGCGAGGTGACGTCCCCGTTCCCGCGCATCCCGTTCCGCGAGGCGATGCTGAAGTACGGCTCCGACAAGCCGGACCTGCGCGCCCAGCTGGAGCTGGTCGACATCACCGACGTCTTCGAGGGCTCGGAGTTCAAGGCCTTCGCCGGCAAGCACGTGCGCGCGCTGCCCGTCCCGGACGTCGCCGCCCAGCCCCGCAAGTTCTTCGACCAGCTCGGCGACTACGCCGTCTCGCAGGGCGCCAAGGGCCTGGCCTGGGTCCGCGTCGGCGAGGACGGCAAGCTGTCCGGCCCGATCGCGAAGTTCCTCACCGAGGACAACGTCGCGGAGCTGACCAAGCGGCTCTCCCTGGCCCCCGGCCACGCGGTGTTCTTCGGCGCGGGCGAGTTCGACGAGGTCTCGAAGATCATGGGCGCGGTCCGCGTCGAGGCCGCCCAGCGCGCCGGGCACTTCGAGGAGAACGTCTTCCGGTTCTGCTGGATCGTCGACTTCCCGATGTACGAGAAGGACGAGGAGACGGGGAAGATCGACTTCTCCCACAACCCGTTCTCGATGCCGCAGGGCGGCATGGACGCCCTGGAGAACCAGGATCCGCTGGACATCCTGGCCTGGCAGTACGACATCGTCTGCAACGGCGTCGAGCTGTCCTCCGGCGCCATCCGGAACCACGAGCCGGAGATCATGCTCAAGGCCTTCGGGATCGCGGGCTACGACGCGGAGACCGTCGAGCGCGAGTTCGCCGGCATGCTGCGCGCCCTGCGCTTCGGCGCGCCGCCCCACGGTGGCATCGCCCCGGGCGTCGACCGCATCGTCATGCTGCTGGCCGACGAGCCCAACATCCGCGAGACCATCGCCTTCCCGCTCAACGGCAACGCCCAGGACCTGATGATGGGCGCCCCGACCGAGCTGGACGAGTCCCGCCTGAGGGAGCTGCACCTGACGGTGCGCAAGCCGCAGCCGAAGTAGTCCGCCGACGGCACATGCAGGGGCCGGGCGCCGATCTTGCGACGATCGGCGCCCGGCCCCTGGTGCGTGACGCGGTCGCGGACCTAGCGCGCCACGAACTGGGTCAGGATTGCCTGGACCTCGTAGATGTCGACGCCCTTGGTGAAGGTCTTCTGGATGGGGGCCTGGGACCCGGAGAGCCAGATCTTCAGTTCGGCGTCGAGGTCGAAGTGGCCGGCCGTCTCCACCGCGAAGTGCGTGATGCTGCGGTACGGGATCGAGTGGTACTCGGTCTTCTTGCCGGTGATGCCCTGCTTGTCGACCAGGATCAGGCGCCGGTCGGTGAACAGGATGGTGTCGCGGATCAGCAGGTAGGCGGCGTGGACCTGCTCGCCCTGGCCGAGCAGACGCGCGTACTCCTGCTGCGCCTGGCCCGGGTCGATGCTGTGCGCGTTGCCGAACAGTGCCATGGAAAGTCCCCCACGTGTAGCGGTGGTGGCCGGACGCCGGACCACTCTGACGCGATCTTCGCAAACCGGGGGGCCGGGTAGAAGAGCCGGTCGCTCCCGGTCCCGCGCTGTAGCGAGCGTGTTACGTGCTGGGCCTCAGCTGCCCTGCGGGCGCCCATCCGCCGACGGTCCACCCGATGGCCGCGAGGTGCCACGTCGGACGCACCGGGGAAGACGTAGGCCCAAGCTCAGAGGGCCCGGGAAAACGTTGTTCCCGGGCCCTCTGGAGATGCGGCGCACGTCCTACGCGGTCGGCTTCTCCTCGAGACGGGGGAAGAGCACCGCGCCCTTGGTGATCGTGGCGCCGACGGGGAGCCGGCCCCAGTCCGCCGCGTGCTGGACCCGCTGGTCGGCGAGGGCGCCCAGGGAGGGCTCGGCGCCGAGGGAGTCCCAGAGCTTCTGGGAGGTGTCCGGCATGATCGGGTTGAGGAGGACCGCCACGGCGCGGAGCGCTTCCGCGGCCGTGTAGAGGATCGTCGCCAGGCGGGCCCTGCCCTCCGGGGAATCGTCCTTCGCGACCTTCCAGGGCTCCTGCTCGGTGATGTAGCCGTTGACCTGCTTGACGAAGTCGAAGACCGCCAGGATGCCGCCCTGGAAGTCCAGCTCCTCGCCGATCCTGCGGTCGGCCTCGGCCACGGCCTTGGTCAGGCCGTCGTGGATGGCCTTCTCCGCGTCGCCGTCGGCCGTCGCGGCCGGCAGCTCGCCGCCGAAGTACTTGTTGACCATGGCCGCGACGCGGGAGGCGAGGTTGCCGTAGTCGTTGGCCAGCTCGCTGGTGTAGCGGGCGGAGAAGTCCTCCCAGGAGAAGCTGCCGTCCTGGCCGAAGGCGATCGCGCGCAGGAAGTACCAGCGGTACGCGTCCACGCCGAAGTGCGAGGTCAGGTCCTGCGGCTTGATGCCGGTCAGGTTGGACTTGGACATCTTCTCGCCGCCGACCATGAGCCAGCCGTTGGCCGCGATCTTCCCGGGCAGGGGGAGGCCCTGCGCCATCAGCATCGCCGGCCAGATGATCGCGTGGAAGCGGAGGATGTCCTTGCCGACCAGGTGCACGTCGGCCGGGAACGTCGACTCGAACTTCTCCGGGTTCTCGTTGTAGCCGACCGCGGTCGCGTAGTTCAGCAGGGCGTCGACCCACACGTAGATGACGTGCTTGTCGTCCCAGGGGACCGGCACGCCCCAGTCGAAGGTCGAGCGGGAGATGGAGAGGTCCTGCAGGCCCTGGCGGACGAAGTTCACGACCTCGTTGCGTGCGGACTCGGGCTGGATGAAGCCCGGGTTGGCCTCGTAGTGGGCGAGCAGCTTCTCGCTGTACTCGCTCAGCTTGAAGAAGTAGTTCTCCTCGCTGAGGATCTCCACCGGCTTCTTGTGGATCGGGCACAGCTTCTGGCCCGCGTACTCGCCCTCGCCGTCGAGCAGCTCGCCCGGGAGCTTGTACTCCTCGCAGCCCACGCAGTACGGGCCCTCGTAGCCGCCCTTGTAGATCTCGTCCTTGTCGTACAGGTCCTGCACGAACTCCTGGACGCGGTCGGTGTGCCGCTTCTGCGTGGTGCGGATGAAGTCGTCGTTCGCGATGTCGAGGTGCTCCCACAGGGGCTTCCACGACTCCGTGACGAGCTTGTCGGCCCAGGCCTGCGGGGTGACCCCGTTCGCCTCGGCCGTACGCATGATCTTCTGACCGTGCTCGTCCGTGCCGGTGAGGTACCACACCTTCTCGCCGCGCTGGCGGTGCCAGCGGGTGAGCACGTCGCCTGCGACGGTCGTATAGGCGTGGCCCAGGTGAGGAGCGTCGTTGACGTAGTAGATGGGGGTCGAGACGTAGTACGCCTTCGCCCCCTGCTTCTCTGATCCAGTGGCCGCCATGGTCGAAATCCTACTGGCCCTGTGGAGATCGACTCACACGTGTTTCGGGGGGTGGACGGAGGGATTCCCCTTGCCCACCCCCCGAGGGGCCGTGCGTGCGGCTGTGCGGTCCGGCTACGGGCGCCAGCCGGCCAGAATGCCCTCGTACAGCTCCTTGTCGGTGAGCTCCTTCGGGGTCTCGCCGGCCAGGAGGTGGGAGGCGTTGTCCGTCTTGAGCTTGCGGAGGTAGTCGAAGGCCTTGCTCTCCGGGTCGCCGAAGGCGACGAAGGAGAAGTGGACCTCCGGGTGGTTCGCGGCCGCGGCCGTGAGGGACTGGGTGGCCGGGGTCTTGGCGTCGGGGGCGCCGTCGGTCTGGAAGACCACCAGGGCGGGGGTGCCGGGTTCCTCTTCCTTGGTGTGGTGGGCGAGGACCGCCTCGACGGCGGCGTGGTAGCTGGTGCGGCCCATGCGGCCGAGCGCTGCGTGCAGTTCGTCGATCTTGTTCTCGTGGTCGGTGAGGGCCAGCTCGCCGGTGCCGTCCACTTCCGTGGAGAAGAACGTGACGTGGACCGTGGCCTCGGGGTCGAGGTGCGCCGCGAGCGCGAGGGTCTGCTCGGCGAGGGCCTGGGCGGAGCCGTCCTTGTAGTACGGGCGCATGGAGGCGGAACGGTCGAGGACGAGGTGGACCTTGGCGCGGGCGCCGGTGAGGTCGTGCTTCTTGAGGGCGGCGCCGGCTGCCTTGTAGGCGGTGGCGAGGGCGGGGGCGCGGCTGCGGAGCCTTGCGGGGGTTGTGGCCGGCTTCGGCGCCTCGGCCTCGCTCTCGGCGTCCGTGTTCCCACCGGCGGTTGCCTCCGGCCGGCTGGCGGTCGGAGGCGCCTCGGCTTCGCCTTCGGCGTCCGTGCTCCCACCCGCACCACCCGTGCTGAATTCGTTGTCGGGTGCCGGTGGCCCCTGCGGGGTGTCCTCGCCGTCGGCGGCTGCGGGTTCCGGGGCGGCTGCCGCCGGGGCGGCCGGGGTCTCGGTCGGCTCGGGCTTCTGCTCGGCCTGCGGCTCCGCCTTGGCCTCGGGCTCGGGCTGCGGCTCCGCCTTGGTCTCGGGCTGCGGCTCCGCCTTGGTCTCGGGCTGCGGCTCGGATTTGGCCTGCGGCTCGGGCTCCGCCTTGGCCTCGGGCTGCGGCTCCGCCTTGGTCTCGGGCTGCGGCTCGGATTTGGCCTGCGGCTCGGGCTCGGACTGCGGCTGGGGCTTGGGTTCGGGATCGGTTGCCGGTTCCGGCTCGGCTGTCGTCTTGGCTTCCGGCTCTGCCGCCGGGGCCGACTCTGCCTCCGGGATCACCTCTGCCGCCGGGGCCGGCTCCGTCTTCGGGGCGGTCTCCGTCTTCGGGGTCGGGGTCGGCTCCTCGGTCGGGGGGTCCGTCGGCTTGGGGACCGTGACGTTGGTGAAGGCGGCCTTGACGAGGTCGTGCTCGTCGGGGGTGGACTCCGAGCGGGGCTCGGGAATCTGGGAAGCGGTCTCCGGCTGGGCCGGGGGCTCGGCCGGCTCCGTGGGTGCGGTGGGCTGGGACGGGAGCTGCGGCTCCGGCGCGGTGACCGGCGGTGCCGTCTCCTGCGTCGCACCCTCCGCCTGGGCGGCCTGTTCTTTGCGTGACCGGCCGAACGCGTTCCGCAGGAGAGTGAGAATGCCCATGAGCGCAATCCTTCGGGTGAGTTGATGCCGTCAATCCCTGGCCAGGACGGACACGTAAGGTTAGCGGTCCCGGCTTGTGATCTTGTGCAGGGTCTGGCATGCGGGCGGCGGCGCGTCAAGGGCGGAACGAGCCGTCGCCGTAACCTCCCCACGGCTTCCCCGGGTTCACCCTCCGTTCACCGCGCCGCCCGGTCCCCGCACGTATGTGCGCCTACGGTCGCGCTGACACCAGGGCATACAGGGATTCTCAAGGGGAGAACACAGTGCGCAAACTCCTGCCGTTGATCGGAACGCCGTCCGGTTCCCACCCCGGCGGCCGGTCCGCGATGACCTGCCGTTTCCGGTGTGGCGACGCCTGCTTCCACGAGGTGCCGAACACCAGCGACAACGAGTACGTCGGCGACGTCATCGCCGGTGCGCTCAGCCGCCGTTCCATGATGCGGGCCGCCGCCGTCGTCACCGTGGCGGCGGCGGGAGCCGGGGCCGTGGGCGTGGCCGGGGCACCGTCGGCGCAGGCCGCGCCCGCGGCGGCAGGCAAGGGGCACGGGAAGCCGTCCCGGGACCGCGGTGCGCGCGGGCTGCGGTTCACGCCCGTCGCGCCCAACACCGACGACGCCGTGACCGTACCGGAGGGGTACCGGCAGGACGTCGTCATCCGTTGGGGTGAACCCATTCTGCGCGGGGCGCCGGCCTTCGACCCGGAGAAGCAGAGCGCCAGGGCGCAGGCTGGGCAGTTCGGGTACAACAACGACTTCCTCGCGCTGCTGCCGCTGCGCGGTGAGCACGACCGCCAACTCCTGGTCGCGAACCACGAGTACACCGACGAGGTGCTCATGTTCCGCGGCTACGACCCGGAGAATCCGACCCGCGAGCAGGTCGAGATCGCCTGGGCCGCGCACGGGCTGTCCGTCGTCGCCGTGGAGGAGGAGCGCAGGAGCGGGCGGCTGACGCCCGTGGCACGGCACCGGCTCAACCGGCGGGTCACCGCCACCACCGAGTTCCGGCTGACCGGGCCGGCCGCCGGGTCCGACCTGGTGAAGACCTCCGCCGACCGCACCGGCCGCAAGGTGCTCGGCACCCTCAACAACTGCTCCGGCGGCACCACCCCGTGGGGCACGACGCTGCACGGCGAGGAGAACTTCAACCAGTACTTCGCCAACGCCTCCAGCGCCACCGACAAGCGGTACGGCATCGGGACCGGCGCCACCGAGCGCAAGTGGGAGCGGTTCGACAAGCGGTTCGACGTCGCCCAGGAGCCGAACGAGGTGCACCGGTTCGGGTACGTGGTCGAGCTGGACCCGTACGACCCCGAGTCCACGCCGCGCAAGCACACCGCGCTGGGCCGGTTCAAGCACGAGGCCGCGACCGTGCGGCTGACGCACGACGGGCGTCCGGTCGTCTACACCGGCGACGACGAGCGGTTCGACTACTTCTACAAGTTCGTCGGCAGCAAGCGGATGCGGCACGGCAACTCCCGTTGGGCGCGCGAGCACAACCTCTCGCTGCTCGACGAGGGGACGCTGTACGTCGCCAAGCTCTCCGGCGACTCCCCGGCGATCGAGATCGACGGGACGGGGACGCTGCCGCGCGACGGGGAGTTCGACGGCGGTGGCGAGTGGATCCCGCTGGTCACCGCCACCGAGGACGGGGCCGTCTCGCACGTCGAGGGGATGAGCGCCGAGGAGGTCTGCGTCTTCACGCGGCTCGCCGGGGACAAGGTCGGCGCGACCAAGATGGACCGGCCCGAGGACATCGAGCCGTCGCCGGTCACCGGCAAGGTCTACGTCGCCCTCACCAACAACTCCAACCGGGGCAAGAGCGGCTACGCGGGCCCCGACGAGGCCAACCCGCGCAACTCCAACAAGCACGGCCACGTCCTGGAGCTGACCGAGCGCTGGAACCGGGCCGACGCGACCCGCTTCGGGTGGGCGCTGTTCCTGGTCGCCGGTGACCCGGAGGACCCGGCGACCTACTTCGCGGGCTTCCCCAAGGACCGGGTCAGCGCGATCTCCTGCCCCGACAACGTCGCCTTCGACGACCACGGCAACCTGTGGATCTCCACCGACGGCAACGCGCTCGGCAGCCACGACGGGCTCTTCGGTGTCGCGACCAAGGGCGACCGGCGCGGTGAGCTGAAGCAGTTCCTGACCGTGCCGACCGGCGCCGAGACCTGCGGCCCGCTCGTCCAGGACCGCCGGGTGCTGGTCGCCGTGCAGCACCCGGGCGAGGTCGACGGTGCCTCCGTGGAGCGGCCGGCCAGCACCTGGCCCGACGGACCCGGGAAGATCGTGCGCCCGGCGGTCGTGGCGGTGTGGCGCGCGGACGGGCGCGACATCGGCGTCTGACCCGGCCCGGGCCACCCAGGCCCCAGCGGTCTTCGGGGGTTCTACGCCTGCGCGTGGAACCCCCGTACGACCTCGATGCGGCCCACGATGTGCCGGTTGAACTCCGTCAGCTCCTCCGCCGGGACCCACAGCTCCAGGATCGTCTCGCCGCCGGCCCGGCGGACCGGGTAGCGCTCCAGGAACCCGGCGTCCACCTCGAATCGGGTGACGTAGCCCGAGCCGGAGGCGGGCACGTTCCAGTCGCGGGCGATGCGGACGGCGTAGTCCTCGTTGAGGACCGGGTAGAAGATCGGCTGCTCGGGCAGGCGCGGGGGCCAGGCCGTCCAGCCGGAGGCCTCGA
Organism: Streptomyces sp. NPDC085944; assembly: GCF_040686295.1. Taxonomy (NCBI): domain Bacteria; kingdom Bacillati; phylum Actinomycetota; class Actinomycetes; order Kitasatosporales; family Streptomycetaceae; genus Streptomyces; species Streptomyces sp. NPDC085944. Next base: position 204,796 of record NZ_JBFBJX010000012.1, read on the forward strand.
CCAGCGCCAGCTCCTCGGGGCCCGTGGGGCGCCACAGCGTCGTCGTCCCGGACCGCGGCACCGGCACGGTCCCGGTCTCGTGGTTGGTCTCGGTCATGGTCGGCGACGGTAGCCGTGGGGCGCGGGCGCCGCCACGTCGTTTCAGCGGCCGGTGCGGGTCGGGCGGGTCGGGCGGGCCGGGGCGGGATCGGTGACGGGCTCGGCGCGGGAGCGGCGGCGCGGGAGACGGCCGTACCGGCCGGTGAGCCAGGAGGCCAGGGCGACCGTGAGGCCGAGGCCGACCAGGAGCCAGGAGGCGGTGCGCAGGGTGGCGGTGAGGGCGTCGTAGACGGCGCCCGCGGCGGGGCCGTCCACCGGGCCGGGGAGTTCGGCGACGGTGAGCCGGCGGCCGACCAGGACGGCGAGGGCGAGCAGCGCGCCGCCGAGGGCGGTGCCGATCCCGGCGGCCGTGACGGCACGGCGGCGGCGGGCGGCGACGGCGATGCCCGTGACCGCGAAGACGACGGCCGCCAGCGGCAGCCAGAAGGCGGCGACGTCGAGCACGTGGAAGCCCTTCCTGAGCCGGTCCGCCTCGGGCGCCGTGAGCACGGTGACCGCGGTGTGCGGCACCGGGATGCGCCGGGCGAAGGGCACGTGGTCCTCGGCGAGTCGGTCCCGCACGCGCTCGGCGACGGGGGCGAGGTCGACGGCTACCGGGCGTCCGGCCGTCCCGTCGTCCCGCAGGGCGCGCAGCACGGCGGTGTGGAGGGTGCGGTTGGCCGCGTCCCAGCCCGCACGGAAGGCGTCCGTCCTGGTGAACGACCGGGCCGCGTCCCGCACGAAGAGCCGCACGGTGCCGTCCACGGGGCCCGCCGTGACCTCGTCGACGATGCCGGCGAATCCGCTGCCCAGGGTGTCGGCGGCCGCGTCCCGCACGTCCGCGTCGTCGGCGAGCGGTGCCACGGCCGCGACGTACCGGCCGGTGTCGGCCAGGGCGTACAGCGCCCAGCCCGCCAGCGTCGCGCACGGCGCGAGCAGGCAGGCGAGGGCGATCGAGGCGGCCGACAGGGCGCCCCTGAGGCGTGGGAACACCCTCCCAGGGAAACCGCCGAGCCGGCCGCGGGCGACCGGCGTGACTGCATATGGCCGCCTGGGGCGGACCGGTCAGGTGGTGTGGGCCGTCCGGGGCGGACGGGTCAGGTGGTGTGGGCCGTCCGGGGCGGACGGGTCAGGTGGTGCGTGCCGTCCGGGGCGGACGGCTCAGGTGGTGTGGGCCGCCTGGGGCGGACGGGTCAGGTGGTGCGTGCCGTCCGGGGCGGGCCGGTCGGCCGGGCCGACCGGCGTGTAGCGGCCAGGTGGGCCGCCCGGGCCTCCTCGGCGTCGCGGTGGGTGTAGTAGTGGTAGACGAGCGAGCCCGTCACCGCCCCCGCGAGCAGCAGCGACGCCAGGATGGCCGTGAACATGGCGACGCCGCTGCCGGAGTAGATGAACCCCAGCGCGCTGCCCGCGAAGGCTCCCCACAGCGCCGCGTGGGGCTCGGGCGGCAGGCGTCGGCCCACGGAGCGGATCACGAAGTAGAGGACCACGAACGCGAGCGCCGACATGAAGCCGAACAGCAGGTTGGTGCCGGTGATGGGGCCGCCGTGACGGCGGACGGACGCGACCCAGTAGCCGTAGACCAGCGCGGTCGCGACGGGCATCCCCCACTTCACCAGCAGGTGGGTCTTCCGGCCCAGGACGTCGGGGCTCGTGCGCCCCGGGCCGGCCGGGCCCGTGCGGGCGCCGGCGGGTGTTCCGGGTGTGGATACCGCGTGAGCCATGAGTTCACTCCTCTGCCTCGTCCCGTCTGCCCGGCCCCCCGTCTACCAGGGCACACCCGGGCGGGTCGCCCGGCAAGTCCGGATGCGGCCGGGCCGGGCAGGTGCTTCGCTGTTTCCTGTGAGGGCACGCGTGCGGCAGCCGGTGCGGAGCGGGCGGACCTTGTTCGGAGGGCTCGTCAGCGCCCTCGGACGGACCGATGCCGCCTCCCGGCACGCGTTGCTGAGCGTGCGCGGTCACAGCGTCGCCTGGCTGGTCCCGACGCTGATCCTCGCCGCCATCGCCGTGGCGGACGTGACCACGGACGTGTTCCAGATCATCGCCTGGACCGTGCTCGTCCCCGGGGTCGCCGCCGCGATCTGCGGAGTGCGGAGCACAGCCGTGTTCGCGGTCCTGGCCCTGGTCGTCTACGTCCTCGCCGACACCGTCTGGAAGCACCGTGCGGAGACGGGGGCGGCCGGACTGACGCTCGTCCTGATCGGAGGGGTCGTCGCCGTGGTGGCGGCGACGTTCCGGGTCTCGGGGGAGCAGCGCATGCTGCACATGCGGGACATCGCCGAGACGACGCGGCGGACCGTGCTGCGGGCGTTGCCGCAGGGATTCGGCGGCCTGGAGCACGCCGCCGTGTACCTCGCGGCGGACAGCGACGCCCGTGTCGGCGGGGACTTCTTCGACATCCAGCCGGGTCCGTACGGCACCCGCGTACTCGTGGGCGACGTGCAGGGCAAGGGGCTCGGTGCGGTGGACGCGGCCGCGGCGCTGCTCGGCACCTTCCGCGAAGCCGCCTATCACTTGCAGGACCTCGCCCTGGTCGCCGAGCACCTGGATCTCCGCATGCTCCGCCACCGCGCGCACACGGCGGCCCTGGGAGCGGCCAACGACGACCGCTTCGCCACCGCCGTCCTGGTCGGCTTCCGCAGCGACGTGCCGGACGCCGTGGAGCTCGTGAACTTCGGCCACGAGCCGCCGCTCGCGGTCGGCCCGGGCGGCGTCCGCCGGCTGCCGGTGGCCGGCGGCCTGCCCCTGGGCATGCGCGAGCTCCTGCCGGGTGACCTCCTCACGACCGTCCGCGCCCGGCTCGCCGAGGACGAGACGCTGCTGCTGGTCACCGACGGGGTCGTCGAGGCACGCGATCCCGACGGGGCCTTCTACGACCACGAGGCGACCGTCGCCCTCGCCGTTGCGGCCGATCCGTCGGACACCTCGCCGCAGCGGCTGGTGACCGTCGTACGCGACGGCACGCTGCGGCACTGCCGGGGGCGGCTGACCGACGACACCACGGTCTTCGCGGTGCGGCGGTCGGGGCGGCCGCCGGTGTGGCCGTAGACGCCCTCGGCGGGCCGGTTCCCACGGTCCCCGGCGGGGTGGTGCCTTCCACGGTGGGCGGCGGGGGCCGGGCGCACACGTGGGATCCCGAGGCCCCGAGGGCCTCCGTGCGCGGCCGCAGCGGTTACGGTGCTGCCGTACGTGATCGACGGTGACCGACGGGAATCGACGGCCATCGACAGGGGAGGGGACATGCCCGGAACCGTGCTGCTGCTCGCGGCGTCGCCCGTGGGCCGCGGATGCCTGGTGGACGCCGCCTCCGTGCTGCCCGTGCTCGCGGCCGTGCCGCCCGCCGTGCTCTCCGGCGCGGACACGGCGAACGTCGTCGAACTCGCCGACCCGCTGGAGCCACAGGCCGTCCTCACCCGGCTGCGGGCCGCGGCGGCGGCCTCCGGACCGCTCACGGTCTACGTCGCCGGGCAGCTCCAGCTGGACCGGCGCCAGCGCCTGCCGCACCTCGCGCTGGCCCGCACGACCCCGGCGAACGTCCGTTACACCGCCCTGCCCTGGCACTGGATCCGCGAGGAGCTGCGGCTGCGGCCGAGCGGCGCGACGACGCTGCTGCTCGATCTGCACGCCGACCACGAGACGTGGCAGTGGCTGCGGGCCGGCGCGCTGGACTCCGGGCGCAACAACGCCGTTTACGGTCGCATCGCGCCGCCGCCCGCCCGGCGGACGGTGGCCGTCCCGTCGTACATGCGGGCCGTCGCGACGATCCTGCGCAGCGGGTACCGGCCGCCGCCGGACGAGCTGCACCAGCAGGCGCTGGCCCGGGCCGCCGCCGACGCCGCGGGCGGCGGTGCGGTGGCGGCCGGAGCGGACCTGGTGCTGACGGCGCCGGGGCCGGTGGCGGGCGACCCGCACGCCGTCATCGCCGCCGCCGTGCAGGCCGGGCGGCACGGGGACGCCGACGCGCTCGCCGCCCGGCACGAGCGGGCCGCGGCCCACGCGTACGGGCCCGCCTCCGAGGACGCGCTGCACTGGACGGAGGTCCGGGCCGACCTGGCGATGTTCGCGGGCGACCCGGTGCGCAGCTGCCGTGCCTGGCTGACGGTTGCCGAGACCCGGCTCGGCGCCGGGCAGGCCCCGCAGACGCCCGCCGTGGAGGCGGCCGTCGACCGGGCCCACCACCAGTGGGGCCGCATCCGCGACGCCGGACGCGCCCGCGAACTGGGCGCGCCGCTGGCGGCCCTGCGCGGCCGCGTACCGGGCCGCCGCGAGGGTGCGCTGGACCACGTCCAACGCGAGCTGAGCCGCCTCCAGACCCAGGGGTGAGCGCGCACCCGGCCGGTCGGCGGGGCGACGGACGGGTGGGCGGGTGGCGGACTAACGAGTCGCGGCGGCCAGGTCGTCCGGGGCGGGGGCGGTCTCGGACGCCGGGGCCGGGGCGGCCGGTGTCGCGTCCACGGGGGCCGCGTTGGCGGCCAGCAGCAGGGCGGCCACGGCGACGAGGGCGGCGGCCAGGGCTCTGGCGTAACGTTCGGCGGTGCGGGAGCGTACGGGCACGGTGTCCTCTGTGGCATCAGGGAATGTGTCAAGCACGGTTAAGCGCGCTTAATACGCCGTTTAACCTAGAGCCGTCCGAGCCGAACGGCAAGAGCCACCTGGGGAGTTGGCAGTGGGGGACCGTGACGACCGAAACGCCGTCGGACGCCGGGTGCAGCGGCTGCGCGCCGAACGCGGGATGACCCAGCGCCAGCTCGCGGAACCGGCCTACACGCCCGCCTACATCTCCACCCTTGAGGCCGGCCGCGTCCGCCCCTCCGACGAAGCGCTGCGGCACATCGCCGAACGGCTCGGCGTCGGCTACGAGGAGCTGGCCACCGGGCGCCCGGCACGGCTCGCCACCGATCTGCGGCTGCGGCTCACCGAGGCGCAGCGCGCCCTCGCCACCGAGGGCGCAGAGCAGGCGGCCGGGCAGTATGCCGCACTGCTCGCCGAGGCCGAGGCGTACGAGCTGGCCGAGGAGCGGGCCGCCGCCCTGCTCGGGCTCGGCGAGTGCGCCGTGGAGACCGGCGAACTGGCCGCCGGGCGGCAGTACTTCGAGCGGGCCGAGCAGTGCCTCACCGACGCCGGTGCCCCGCTGCCCGCCCGCGTCCCCGCCGTACGGGGGCGTGCCCTGGCCCACTACCTCGCCGGTGAACTGCGGTACGCCGTCTACCTGCTGGAGTCCACCCTCGACGAGCTGAACCGCGGCGGCCTGCACGACCCCGACGCGCTGCTGCTGCTCTACGCCAGCGCCATCGGCCCGTACATGGACATGGGCGCCCACGCGCGCGCCGCCCAGGCCGCCGAACTCGCCCTCTCCCTCGCGCCCAGCGCCGGCGACCCCGCGCTGGTGGCCCGCATGCACCGGTCCGTCGCCCGCACCCTGCTCGCCGAGGGCCGCCTCGCCGACGCCGACGCCTCGCTGGCCAAGGCGGCCGAGCTGTACCGCACGCTGCGCCTGCGTACCGAGCTGGCCAACTGCCACTGGATGCGCGGCTACGTCTGCGCGCAGAACGGCGAACTCCCCCGCGCGGAGGCGGAGATGCGCGAGGCCCTCGGCATGCTGTCGGCCTCCCGCGCCGCCCTCTACAGCAGCCAGGTCGCCGTCGAGCTGGCCGACGTACTGCACCGGCGGGGCAAGTCCGAGGAGGCCGCCGAACTGCTCCACGGCGTGCTCGACGACCTCTCCTCCGAACGCGGCGCCGTGCACTCCGCGGGCGCGCACCGGCTGCTCGGCATCATCGCCGAGGACGCCCGGGAGACCGAGGCCGCCGAGGAGCACTACGTCCGTGCGCTGAGCCTGCTGGAGCGGGCCGGCGCGGCCGGTGACCTCGCCGACCTGTGCCGGCTCCTCGGTGACCTGCTGCGCCGTACCGGCCGCGTCGAGGCGGCCCTGGACGCCTACCGCACCGGCCTCGGTCACCGCACCGCGCCCGGTACGACCACCCTGGGTCCGGCGCCCGCCCAGCCGCCGCTGTAGCTCTCGCGCGCGCTCCGGCTACACCTGGGCCCGACCCTGCCGCCGGGCCTCCGTCAGCCGCTCCGTCCCCACCTCGACGGCCGTCCGGGTCGCGTCGTCGGCCGGTGCGTCGAGGGTGCCGTTGGTGAGGCTGAGCGCGTCGTCCCCGACGCGGACGGCGACGAGGTCCACGGTGAGGGTCTCTTCCGCGCGGGCGTCGCTCACCGTCACCCGCAGGCCGCCGCGCGCGTCCCCCGCCCCGGGCAGCGTCAGGGCGGTGACCCGGACGTCCCGGGCGACACCGGCCTCGGCGCGCGCCTCGAAGTGCCCGCACGTGTCCGGCAGCGTCGCCAGCCACGCCAGTGTGCCGTCGATGTCGGCGGCGCGGTACGAGGTGATCCGGTAGTGCAGCTGGGCCCCGCCGTCCGGATCGTCCAGGGCGACCGCGGCCCGGGGCGCGGTGGTGGCGCTGCCGCCGAAGAGGTCCTCGGTGTAGAGGACGTCGAGGAGGCGTCGGCAGTCGGGCCGGTCGGTCGGTCCCGCCGTGGTCTTGAGCACCTCGTCCCGCCAGGTCGCGGCGCCCCGCGTCGACTCCCAGCCCTTCCCCAGGTCGGCCGCCGTGATCAGGGCCGCCCGCGCCTGCCCCGGGGTGAGCACCGGCGGCAGGACGGGCGACGGAAGCGTCGCCGGCGACTGACTGCTCGCCGACCCGGTACCGACCGGCGGCTCCGCCCGCCGCTCACCACCTGCCCCACAGGCACTCACCGCCAGCACCAACGCGGCCGAGAGCACGGCACAACGCAACGAACGACCGACGGGGGCGGGCGCGGGGCGGACGGTGGTCGGAGGTGTCGGGGGTGCGTCGGCGGTGGGCGGTGGACCGGTGGGGGCGGGCGACGCACCTTGGGCGCTGGTGGTGGGCGACGGTCGGGCGGTGGTGATGGCGGGCGACGCACCCGTGGCGCTGGTGGCGGGCCACGGTCGGGTGGTGGCGGGGGTGAGTGACGCGGGGGCGGTGGTGGCGGTCGGCGGTCCAGGGGTGGCCAAGGCGAGGGATGTGTGTGCGGCGGTGGGGGGCGACGGGCGGGTGGGGGTGAGCGACGGGCGGGCGGCGGGGGCGTGTTGCATCGGTGCCTCCTGTCGGTGCCTCCTGGAGGGCCGGTGCGACCGGCGCCGTGCGGGATCGGTCACCCCTCCACGGCACCACCGTCGCCGCCCGGCCACCAGCGTGCGCGGCCGTCCGGGTGAGAGCGGTCGGGTGGCGCGGACCGGTCAGAGGGCCAGCCACACCGTCGTGTCCGGTCCCAGCCGGCCGTCCTCCAGCGGCGCGCTGCTCAGCAGGACCTCTCCGGCCGGCAGGTCGACCGCGGCGCCGGACAGGTTGGTGACGCAGCGCCAGCCGTCCGAGCGGTCGAACCGCAGGACGCCCGACGGGACGTCGTCCGACCAGGTCAGCTCCTCGCCGTCGAGCAGCTTGCGGCGCAGGCGCAGGGCCGTGCGGTACAGCTCCAGCGTCGAGCCCGCCACCCCGTCCTGTGCCTCGACGGCGTACCGGGCGAATCCCGGCGGCTGCGGCAGCCACGCCGCGCCCGCGCCGAAGCCGTACGACGGCCCGCCGGTCGTCCACGGCAACGGCACCCGGCAGCCGTCGCGGCCCTTGCGGACGTGCCCGGTCTGCTCCCAGATCGGGTCCTGGAGGACCTCGGTGGGCAGGTCGGCCACCTCGGGCAGGCCCAGTTCCTCGCCCTGGTAGAGGTAGGCCGAGCCGGGCAGTGCCAGCATCAGCAGTGTCGCCGCGCGGGCCCGGCGCAGCCCGGCCGCCGCGTCGACGGCGGGGGCGTTGCCGCCGGACAGCAGCCACGCGTCGGTGTCCGTGCCCGGGGGAAGGACCAGACGGCTGGCGTGGCGGACGACGTCGTGGTTGGACAGCACCCAGGTCGCCGAGGCGCCGGCGGCCCGCGCGTCGGCCAGCGAACCGGTGATGACCTCGCGCAGTTCGGCCGCGTCCCAGCCGGTCTGCAGGTACTCGAAGTTGAAGGCCTGGCCCAGTTCGTCCGGGCGGGCGTACAGCGCGCGCCGGGCGCCCGGGACCCAGGCCTCGGCGACCGCCGTACGGGGCGGGGTGTACGCGTCGAGGATCTTGCGCCAGTCGCGGTAGACCTCGTGGACGTCGTCGCGGTCGTAGAAGGGGTGGGTGCCCGGCTCGAACTGGGCCAGAGCCGCCTCGCCGCTCAGCTCGGGGGCGCCGAGGTCGCGCAGCGGCTCGGTCAGGTCCTTGACCAGCGCGTGCGCGACGTCGACGCGGAAGCCGTCGACGCCCCGGTCGCACCAGAACCGCAGCGTGGTGCGGAAGTCGGCGCGGACCTGCTCGTTCTCCCAGTTGAGGTCGGGCTGCTGGGGTGCGAACAGGTGCAGGTACCACTGCCCGTCGGGCACCCGCTGCCAGGCGCTGCCGCCGAAGACGGACTGCCAGTCGGTGGGCGGCAGTTCACCGTGCTCGCCCTTGCCGTCCCGGAAGACGTAGCGGTCGCGGGCCGCGGAACCCGGGCCCGCCCGCAGGGCCTCCCGGAACCACGCGTGGCGGTGCGAGGAGTGGTTGGGGACCAGGTCGACGATCACCTTCAGGCCCAGCCGGTGGGCCTCGGCGGCCATCGCGTCGAAGTCGTCGAGCGTGCCGAGACGCGGGTCGACGTCGCGGTAGTCGTCGACGTCGTAGCCGCCGTCGGCGAGTTCGGAGGGGTAGAAGGGGCTCAGCCACAGGGCGTCGACGCCGAGGGCGGCCAGGTGGGTCAGGCGCTGGGTGACGCCGCGCAGGTCGCCGAGACCGTCGCCGTCGGCGTCGGCGAAGCTGCGGGGGTAGACCTGGTAGATGACGGCCTGCCGCCACCAGTTGGGGTCCCTGGACGACAGGTCGGGGGTGCCGGCGGTGCTGCGTACGGTCACGCGGCCTCCTTCGCGGTACGTGGTGCGCGGTACGCGGTTCGCGGTTCGCGGTGGGAGCCACGCGGGACGACACGAACCGATCCGTTACTTCTGTCCAGATCACCCGAAAAGCGAACCCGTGCGCCCGCGACGCGCCGGTGGTTATGCCTCCGTGCGCTCGACCGCGCCGAGGTACAGCTCCACGTAACGCGCCACGTCCACGTCCAACGCCACGTCTACCAGCGGCTGTTCGCGCGTGCCGTCGTGCAGCTCGGACTCCCCGGCGCGCAGGCGGCGGTCGACGAGCGTCTGGCCGCGTGCGGGGCCGGGGGCGAGGGACACCTCGACGGGCAGCCGTCGCGTGGTCAGGCCGCCGGGGTCGAGCACCGCGCAGACCGCGCCCGCGTCACCGAGCCCGCCGCCGGGGTCGGTGACGTCGGTGGCCGGGCCCCGGTGGGCGAGCAGGTCGCCGGCGAGCCGGGTGCCGGGCTCGGCGCTCGCGCGCAGCCGCCGTACGTCGGCGCCGGGCACGATCACCCGCTCGAACACGTCGAGGCCGTACATCGTGATCGGCACCCCGGCCGTGAGCAGGATCGCGGCGGCCTCCGGGTCGTGCCACACGTTGAACTCGGCGACCGGCGTCGCGTTGCCGGTGGCCACCGCGCCGCCCATGAACACGATCCGCTCGATGTTGCCGGTGACCTCCGGGTGGGTGCGCAGCAGCAGCGCGATGTTGGTCAGCGGTGCGGTGGGGATCAGGGTGACCGGTCGCGGGGAGGCGAGGATCTCCCGGCGCAGCAGGGTCACCGCGTCCACGTCGGCGGGGGCGCGGGTGGGAGCGGGCAGCCCGAGGTCGCCCATGCCGTCGTCCCCGTGCACGTGCCGCGCGGTGCGCACGCCCTCGATCAGCGGCCGCTCGGCACCCCGGGCGACCGGGACGTCCGGGGCGCCGGCCCGCTCCAGCACGGTCAGCGTGTTCCGGACCACCCCCGCCACGTCCGTGTTCCCGGCCACGCAGGTGACCGCGCGCAGGTCGAGGCGCGGGTGCCGGACCGCCAGCAGCAGGGCCAGGGCGTCGTCGATGCCGGTGTCGCAGTCGATGATCACCGGAAGGGGCTGCTGCTGGTCGGAGGCGGTCGTCACGTCGGGGCTCCTTACGGTGCGTGTGGTGCGCCGGTGACCCTACGCGGCTTCGGCACGGACCCCGCGGCCCGGGGCGCGCGCCCCGCCCTCGCGCGTCCGGCGGCGGGTCCGGTGCGCGGTGGTCGGGCGCCGTGCGGTCGCTTGCGGTGGGCGGCCGCGGCCCGCGGGCGGGGTCTTCGGCGAAGGGCGTCAGTGGACGATCGCCAGTTCGTGCGAGGTGGTGTTGAGGCGTCGGCCGCCGTCGTCCGTACAGGTCACCACGTCCTCGATGCGGACGCCGAAGCGGTCGGGGAGGTGGATGCCGGGCTCGATGGAGAAGCACATGCCGGGTTCGAGCGGCTGCTCCTCGCCCTCCGCCAGATAGGGCGGCTCGTGGGTGGTGACGCCGACGCCGTGGCCGGTGCGGAGCGCTCCGTGCGCGGCGTGGCCGGCCTTCTCGAGCACCGCGCGGGCCGCCCGGTCGACCTCCTGGCACGACACCCCGGGCCGTACCGCCTCGAACGCCGCCCGTTGTGCGGCCCGCACCGTCTCGTGGACCCGGCGCTCCTCGTCCGTCGGCGCCCCGACGTGGACGGTGCGGGCGGTGTCGAAGCCGTAGCCGTCGCGCAGGCCGCCGAAGTCCAGGACGACCATGTCGCCGTCCCCGATGACCCGGTCACCGGGCCGGTGGTGCGGGTCGGCCGCGTGCGGGCCGGCGCCGACCACCGTGAAGTCGACCCGGCTGTGGCCGTGCTCGCACAGCAGCCCGGCGAGGTCGGCGGCCAGCTCGCGCTCGCTGCGCCCGCCGAAGCGCAGCCCGAGGGCCTCCTCGTACGCGGCGTCCGCCGCCGCTGCCGCGGCCGCCAGCCGGGCCACCTCCTGCTCGTCCTTCACCGCGCGCCGCATGGGCAGCACGACGGACAGCGGCTGGTAGGTGGCGAGCGGGAGGGAGCTCTGGAGGCAGAGCAGGTGCAGCGCCCAGGTCGCGTCGGAGACGGCGTAGCGGCCGTGCGGACGCAGCAGCCCGGCCGCGGCGGCGTAGGCGTCCTGGCCCTCCCACCAGTCGAAGACGCGGAGCGCGCCCGCGCCGGGGGCCGCCTCGGCGGACGGCCGGTCGACCGCCGGCACCAGCAGCCGAGGCTGGGAGTTGGCGGTGAGGACGAGGAGGGTGAGGCGCTCGGTGGGCGCGGTGGGCCGGTAGCCGCACAGCCACACCAGGTCGGGGCCCGGCGTGACCAGCACCCCGGCGAGCCCGAGGGTGGCGGCCTCGTACGCGGTGCGCTCCATGCGGGCCGCGTAGACCTCGTCCGTGAAGGCGGCAGGGGTGCCGTCGCCCGTGACCGCGCCCGGCACGGGCGTTTCAGCGGCCCCGCCGACCTCGCCGGTCCCGCCGACCTCGCCGGTCCCACTGGTCTCGTCGGTCACCTGTGCCTCACTGGCCTCGGGCGGGCCTGCACGGCCGGCGCCGGAGCACGGCCTGCGCGGCCCACGGCGACTCAGACGCGCCCCGGCCCACCGCCGCCGAAGGATCCGCTCGATCCCGGCGACCAGCGGCGCCGGTGTTGGTCGTCGCCGCGGCGGCTGCCCGCGTGGTGCAGCTGGTAGGGCATGAGCCGGGGGCTTCCGTCCTCGCTCAGCGGGATCTCGTCGGGTTCGCGCATCTCCCGTTCCTCGTGGACGGGTCCGGTGTCCGGAAGGTGCGGCTGTTCGTCGGCGCGGGGGCGGTCGGGCTCCCGGATCATGACCCCGATGCCCCTGCGCACGGCCCAGATCAACGCGCCGGCGATGACCAGCCCGATGACGAAGACCACCACCACTTTCAGCCCGCCCGAGGGCGCGGCCAGCAGTACATGCGTTGCCGTACTCATGTTCTGATTATGTACCCCCAAATGGGATAAAGCGCACGATATGTCCGGGATTCCATTCCGGGATGGGAGCGGGCCGGTGGCTGGTGCCCGGGCGGCGGGAGGCGATGTGGGGCTCAAGACGCCGCGCGCAGCGCCAGGGCCCGCCATGGCGCCGCCCCGCCGGCGGGGCGGCGCCCGCGCCGTCAGGGTGCCCGCAGCGCGTCCACCGCGATCCGGGCCGCGGTGCCGATCACCGCGTCCGCCGCCGGGAGTACGGCCGCGGTGTGGGCGGTGCGGGTGAAGACGGCCACGGCGTAGCGGCCGCCGTCCGGGTACTCGACGACGCCGATCTCGTTGCGCAGCGTCGGCAGGCTTCCGGTCTTGCCGGCCACGTGCACGTCGTCGAAAGGGAAGCCGGCGGCCAGACGGTGCGGCCACACCTGGAGGCCCATGATGCGGCGCATCGCGGCGCCGTACTCCGGAGGGCAGGCCTCGTCCCGCCACACCGCGCCCAGCAGGCGGGTCATGTCCCGGGGGGTGCTGCGGTTGGTGCGGGCCGGGTCCAGGGCGCGCAGCCGGGTGATGACGTGCGGGTCGGTCAGCGCCCGGGCGCCGTCGGGCCCGGCGTCCTCGCGCATGGTGCCCAGCATCTCGCCGAAGCCGTACACCGCCCGCGTCCGGGTGAGGCCGAGCCGGGCGGTGGTGCGGTTGACGGCGTCCAGACCGACCCGGCGCAGCAGCAGGTCGGCGGCGGTGTTGTCGCTGACGGACATCATCAGGTACGCCGCGTCGCGCAGGGACAGCCGTACCGGGTCGAGCATGGCCGCCAGTCCCGTGGGCCCCGGGGTGCGTCCGGCGGGCGGGCACTCGACCTGCTCGGTGAGGTCCAGCGCCCCGGCCGCCGCCAGCTCGTGCAGCGTCACCAGTACACACGCCTTGTGGACGCTGGCCGTGCACACCGCCTGGTCCGCCCCGGCCCCGACCTGCGCCCCCGAGTCGATGTCCACGGCGTGCAGCCACCCGGTGACTCCGGCGTCGGCGAAGGCCGCGTCGAGCCGGGCGGCGGTGGCGGTGTCGGTCATGGCCGGGGCTCCGTTGCGGGGCGGATCGGGGACGTCGAAGGCCCCCGGACCGGGGACGTCGACGGCCTGCGGATCGGGGACGTCGAAGGCCTGCGGACCGGGGACGTCGACGGCCGACGCTCGGGGCCGGACGCGGCCGCGGTGGCGGGGCAGGCCGGCCGGTGGCCGGGGGCGGCGGTGTCGGTCATAGCCAGAACTCCGATGCCGGACGAAGGTGCAGCGGCCGGGCGGCCGTCTCGGCGTGGGCGCCGGCCGTGGTGCGCAGGGCATGGGTGGCCGCGTCCGCGAAGGCGCCGACGGCGGCGTCGCCGCGCCCCCTGGGCCAGGCCGCGGAGTGCCGCCACGCGGGCGGCGCACCGGCCAACGGGCGCCAGACCAGGTCCGGGTCGCCGGGGGGCACGAGCCGGGTGTCGCGGGGGCCGAGGGCGACGGCCCCGGACGACAGGACCAGCCCGCGGACGAAGCTGGCGCCCTGGCCGTGTCGTACGGCCGGGGGCGTGTAGCCGCCCCGGGCGCAGGCGGTGAGCAGGTCGTCGTAGACCGCGGGGGCGTCGGCGCGCGGGAAGAGGACCAGGTCGTAGTCGGTGAGGGCGGCGAGCGGCACCTCGTCCAGCCCGGTCTGCGGGGCGCCGCGCGGCAGCAGTACGCCGAGGTCGCGGCGGAGCACCGGGCCCAGCTCCAGGCCGGTGACGTCGCAGGGGTGGTGGATGAGGCCGACGTCCAGCTCGTGGGCGGCGAACCCGGCGAGCTGCTGGGCGGTGGTCAGCTCGTGCAGCTCCAGTTCGAGCCCCGCGTGCCGGCGCCGGAAGTCGGCCAGCAGCGCGGCGACGGTCTCGCCGGAGATGTCGGGGGACAGGGCGGCACGCAGCAGGCCGCTCTCGCCGTCCCGGATACGCCGTGCGGCGGTCCGCAGGGACTCGGCGCGGGCCAGCAGCTCGCGGGCCTCGGCGAGCAGCAGCATGCCCGCCTCGGTGATCGTCACCTGGCGGCTGGTGCGCTCGAAGAGCCGGACGCCCAGCTCCTTCTCCAGCCGCTGGATGCGCTGCGACAGGGGTGGCTGGGCCATGCCGAGCCGGGCGGCGGCACGCCCGAAGTGTGACTCTTCTGCAACAGCCACGAAGCACTCCAGGTGCCGCACCAGGTCCACGACCAGTAATCATATCGGGGATTGATCGATTCGACATCCATATCGGTCTTGGACAGGGGCTCCGCGGGGTTGCTCTCCTCGGGCCATGCTCTCCTTCGGTGAACCTTCCCGCCGCCGGTCCGGCGTGCTCGCCCTCGCCCTCGTCCTTTCCCTGGCCGGCTGCGCCACCGACTCCGACCGTCCGGACGCGGCACCGCCGTCGAGCGGGTCGTCCGGCACCAGTGGCGCAACCAGTGGCGTCGCCGGCACAGGCACCGGTGGCGCTGCGGGTACGGCCACCGCGGCACCCGGAACCCGCGAACAGCTCCGGGTGGACGGCGACGTCCGCCAGTACCTCCTGCACCGGCCCACCGCCACCTCCGCATCCGCCACCGCCGACGGCCCGCGGCCCCTCGTCGTCGCCTTCCACGGCCGCGGCGCCGACGCCGCCGAGCTGCGCGCGAAGACCCGGCTGGAGAAGGCGGCCGCCGCGCGGGGCATGCTCGTCGCCTTCCCCGAGGGCCTGGGCCAGGGCTGGGGCGCGGGCACCCGGGCGACGAAGCAGCGCCCCGATCCCGACCTGGACGTACGGTTCACCGAGGCGCTGATCAAGCACTTGGTCCGCACCGAGGGGGCCGACCCCCGGCGGATCTACGTCGCCGGTTTCTCCAACGGCGGCTCGATGGCCCTGCGCATGGCCGCCGAGCGCCCCGCCCTGCTCGCGGGCGCGGCCTCCGTCTCCGGTCAGCTGCCCACGGGCGACGCCGCGGTGGAGCCCACCGGGCCCGTCCCGGTCATGGTCGTCTACGGCGCCGACGACCCCGTGCGGCCCCTCGCCGGTCTGCCCTCCCCGCCGCCGGACCCCGAGGAGCCGATCCTGCCGACCCGGTCGGCCCGGGACACCGCGGCGGCGTTCGCGGCGGCCGGGGGCGCGGGCGAGCCGGTCACACGGGAGGAGAAGGGCTACGACCGGACGGTGTGGCGGTCGGGGGCCGATGCCTCCGGCGGCGACCGGCGGCCCGACGGCACGGTGCAGCTCCTCGTCGTCCACGACGCCGGTCACACCTGGCCGGGCTCGACCGTGCCCCCGCCCGAGGGGTTCGGCCCGGTCGGCAAGGCCCTCGACGCCACCGACACGATCCTCGACTTCTTCGCCCACCCCGACCGCGCCCCCGGCCCCGGCCGCTGACCGACAAGGACCTTCCCATGTCCGACTCCCCCTACCTCGCCTCTCCCCGCCGCCGCAGGCCCCGCAACGGTGTGCGGGCCGTCGCCGCCGTGGGGGTCGTGCTCGCGATCGCCGCGGGCGGCGCGTACGCCGCCGGGTTCGGCCCCTTCGCGCGCGGCGACGACGGCCCCGACCCCGCCGCGATGAAACAGGCGCGCGCCTTCCTCGCCGACTGGGCCGCCGGCCGCCTGCCCAGCGCGGCGGGCCGCACCACCGAACCGGACAGGGCGCAGGAGGTGCTGCAGAGCTTCACCGCGGGCCTCGACATCGAGAAGCCGAAGCTGACGGCGGCGGACGGCGGGGTGCGGGAGGAGGAGGACGGCACCCTCGGCGTCCCGTTCACCGCGAGGATGCCGGTCACCGGCCTGGGCACCTGGACGTACGAGTCGCGGCTGCCGCTGCGCGAGCAGGACGGGGGCGGCTGGAAGGTGGACTGGCGGCTGTCCCTGGTGCACCCGAGGCTCAGCGACACCGAGAAGTTCCGCCTGGAGCGCGAGGAGACCGCCCCGCCGAAGGTCACGGACCGGGAAGGCACCTCCCTCGTGGGCGCCGACTACCCCTCCCTGGCCCCGCTCCTGGGCCGGCTCGCCGGTGCCGCGGGCGGTGGCGGCGGTCCGCGCGGCGCGGTCGAACTGGTCGACCGGGCCAGCGGCCGGACCGTGCGCACCGAGGCGTCCTTCGGCAAGAAGCCCGACCCGGCGACGGCGGACCGGCCGGTGCGCACCACCCTGGACGCCACCTGGCAGGCGGCCGCCGAGAAGGCGCTCGGGAAGGCCGACGGCAAGAACGCCGCCCTGGTCGCCCTGCGCGTCGACAACGGCGAGGTGCTCGCCCTCGCCAACTCCCCCTCCTCCGGCTTCAACCGCGCCGCCTCCGGCACCTACGCGCCGGGCTCCACCTGGAAGATCGTCACCAGCAGCGCGCTGCTGCTCAAGGGCGCGGTCGCGCCCGACGACGTCGTGGACTGTCCCAAGTACCTGACGGTGGGCAAGGAGTTCCACAACGTGGAGACCTCCGAACACCCGGGCGCCACCTTCCGCAAGGACTTCACGGAGTCCTGCAACACCGCGTTCATCAGCCTGCGCGGCAAGCTCGGCGACGGGGAGCTGGGCAAGGTCGCCCGCACCTACTTCGGGGTCGGCCAGGAGTGGCACGTCGGCATCCCCACGTACGACGGCTCGGTGCCGGCGCCCAAGGACGCGACGGAGAAGGCGGCGTCGATGATCGGGCAGGGCCGGGTCCAGGCCAACCCCCTGATCATGGCGTCGGTGACGGCCACCGCGGTCTCCGGCGAGTTCCACCAGCCGTCGCTCACCGCGGGCAACGAGAACGGGACGCGCACCGAGCCGCTCCCCGGCGAGGTCGTCACCCAGTTGCGCGAGCTGATGCGGGCCACCGTCACCGACGGGACCGCGCGCGTCCTGGCCGACCTGCCCGGCGAGGTCGGCGCCAAGACCGGTACCGCCGAGGTCTCCGACGACCAGGACAACAACGGATGGCTCGTCGCCCACCGGGGCAACGTGGCCGTCGCCGTCGTGGTCGAGGAGGGTGTCACCGGCGGCGGCTCGGCGGGCCCGGTCGTGCACAGCCTGCTGTCGGCCGTACCGCAGGACCCGTCCTGACCGGGCCGGCGGGAGGCGGGTCAGCCCCGGGGCGTGTCCTGGGTGCCGGTGCCGGTGCCGGTGCCGGGTTCGGGGTCCTCGCGTCGGACCGTCTCCCCCTGGATGACGCGCGGGGCACCCGGCTCGTCCGCGTCCCTCGCGGCACGGGCCTCGGACTTGAGGATGCGGGCCGACTTGCCCGCCGAGCGGGTCAGCTCGGGGAGCTTCTTGATGGCGAGGACGGCGGCGACGACGATGAGAATGATCGCGAGTTCGCTGAGTCCGAACACGGTGCTCCCCTGGTGAACGTCGGTGCGGGCCCGCGGCACGGGCCCGCACACGGAATCTACGGCAAGGCCGGCGGGCCCGGCGCCGCGGGCCGGAGCCGCGGAGGTCGCGCAGGCCCCGGGGGCCTCAGCAGCCTTGGCAGCCTCAGAGGTCGAACTCGTGCGGCGGCAGGTCCAGGGCGTAGCACGCCTCGCGGACCACGGCGCGCTCGTCCTTGTCGAAGTCCCCGTCGGCACCGCCGATCACGATGCCGATCTGCACCACGGCCCGCGCCTCGGCGGGCTTCTTCTTCGCCTTGGCGATCTCCTGGAGGATGCCGACCTTGCCGAAGGCGAAGTCGGCGGTCAGCTTGTCCAGATTCTCCTCGAACCGGCGGCGCAGGTCGTCGGCGGGGAAGTTCTGCAGCACCTCGTTGGTCGAGATCAGCTGGGCGACCCGCTGTCGCTCCGAGGGGTCGACGGTGCCGTCGGCCGCGGCGACCAGCGCGCACATCGCCATGCTCGCGTCGCGGAAGGCACCGCTCTTGAGGTCGTTCTTCTTCGCCACGAGCTGCGTCTGCATCTGCGACGCGGACTCCTTGAAGCGGTCCCACAGGGCCATGAGAACTCCGTACTCCGTACCGGTCGGAAGGGAAAGGGGGTGATCCTGACCCTCTACAGCACTGTAGAAGTTATCAGTCCTCCTCGTCCTCCGAGTCGCCCTCGAAGAAGTCCCCCACCTCGTCGACGACTTCCGCCGCCACCATCCCCCCGGCGATCCCCGCCGCGCCCGCGACGACGGCGGCGCCGATGCCGGGCCCGCCGCCCGGGTGCCCGGACCCGTGATCGCCGTACCCGGACTCGTGACCGGCGTACCCGGACTCGTGGCCGTACACCGCGTGGGAGCCGTACGACGCGCGGTGCTCGACCAGCTCCCGGATCCAGCCGTCGACGAGGGTGTTCCAGTCCTGCGGCCCGGCGGGGCCCTCGTGCGGGACGGAGAAGCGGCTGAGCGCGTCGTGGCCGCCGTGACCCTCGTGTCCGTCGGCGAACGGGTCGCCTCGTTTGTCCGCCTCCAGCACCACCTCCAGGGCGCCGGGCACGGCCAGGAAGGTCAGCTCGATCTCGTTGACCTGGTGGGCGTAGCGCGGGGGCGGGGTCAGCTCGATCTCCTGGTAGAAGGGCAGCTGCTGACCGGTGCCGCCGATGCGGCCGTACTCCAGGTCGGCGGAGCGGAAGCCGAAGCCGAGCTGTCCGAGGGCGTCCAGGACGGCCTCCTGGGCCGGAAGCGGCGCCACGGTCAGCGGGTCCAGGTCGCCCTTGTCCCGGGCGCCGGCGACGGCCAGCTCCGTGCGCACGCCGAGCACGATGCCCAGGGGCTGCCCGTGCAGCTCGGTGGCCGGGGTCTCCCAGGGCAGCGGCACCGCGAACGGCAGGCTGGTCTCCTCGCCCGCCGCGAGCCGGAAGGCGCCGCCGACGGCGTGCCGGCCGAAGGCGACGACGCCCTCCCCGTCGCCGTGCTCCTCGTGCTCGGTCTCCACGCGGGCCACCAGCTCCAGCGCGACCTGCTCGACGTCGTGGTCGACGGTGCCGCCGACCAGGTGGACCCGGCCCGACAGCATGCCCCCCGGCCGGGCGGCGCCCGGGTCGAGGACCGTGTCCACCGTGGGTCCGCCCACACCGAGGGAACCGAGCAGCCGCTTGAACACCATCGAGGCGTTCACTCCTTCACGTTCGTGCGGGAACTCCTGTGAGAGCACCCGTGGGAACAACCGGAATCCTCCGGCCGTTCTCTACAGGCGAGTAGAAGCATAGGGGTCTCAGGACTCCCGATCTTTTTGCTCGTCCTTTACCATGAGGGAGAACCCTCGGGTGCCCGGCTGGTACCGGCGCCCACCGACCCCGTTAAGGAGTTCCGTTCCGTAATGGAGCCCCCTAGTACCGGCCGTGCCGCGGCCGGCCCGTCTGTTCCCCCGTCTGTGCGTGAGGGAAGCGGGGTGGCACGGTGACCGAGGTCCTGCTGCTCCTGCTGGCCCTCCTCCTCACCCTCGCGTGCGCGCTCTTCGTCGCGGCCGAGTTCTCCCTCACCACCGTCGAGCGCGGTGACCTGGAGCGGGCCGCCGAGTCCGGTGAGCGCGGCGCCGACGGCGCCCTGAAGGCCGTACGCTCGCTGACCCTCCAGCTGTCCGGCGCCCAGCTCGGCATCACCGTGACCTCGCTGGTCATCGGCATGCTCGCCGAGCCGTCGATCGCCGTGCTGCTGCGCGGCCCGCTGACGGCGATCGGCCTGGGCGGCGCCGCCTCCACGGTGGCGACCCTGCTCGGCGTGGTGCTGTCCACCGTCGTCCTGATGGTCGTCGGCGAGCTGGTCCCCAAGAACTGGGCGATCTCGCGTCCGCTGGCCGTCGCGAAGGTCGTCGCGGGCCCGCAGCGCGGTTTCACCACCGCCTTCGGCCCCTTCATCCGGCACCTGAACAACACGGCGAACCGTTTCGTGCGCCGCTTCGGCCTGGAACCGGCCGAGGAACTGGCGTCCGCCCGCAGCGCCGAGGAACTGGTCGCCCTGGCCCAGCACTCGGCCGCGGAGGGCGCCCTGGAGGCGGACTCGGCGGAGCTGTTCGTCCGTACGCTCCACCTGAGCGAGCTGACCGCGGAGAACGTCATGACCCCGCGCGTGGACGTCAAGGCCCTTGAGGCCCACGCCACCGCCGCCGACGCCGCGAACCTCTCGCACGCCACCGGCCTGTCCCGCTTCCCGGTCTACCGGGACAGCCTGGACGACGTCGTCGGCACGGTCCACATCCGCGACGTGCTGGCCCTGGAGCCGGACGAGCGCCGGGCCACCCCCGTCACCGAGCTGGCCACCGCGCCCCTCCTGGTGCCGGACAGCCTGCCCGCCGACCGCCTCCTGGAGCGCATGCGCGCCAGCCGCACCATGGCCGTCGTCATCGACGAGTACGGCGGTACGGCGGGCGTGGCGACCGTCGAGGACATCGTCGAGGAGGTCGTCGGCGAGGTGCGCGACGAGCACGACCCGGTCGAGATACCGGACCTGCTGCCCGCCCCCGCGGACCCGGACGGCCGCGCGGCCTGGGAGGCCGACGGCTCGCTGCGCCTGGACCACCTGGAGCGCATCGGTCTGACCGCGCCGGAGGGCCCGTACGAGACCCTGGCCGGCCTGGTCGCCACGCACCTGACGCGCATCCCCGCCAAGGGCGACGTGGTCGCCCTCGACGGCTGGCGCATCGACGTCCTCGACGTCGACCACCACCGCGCCGACCGCCTGCGCGTCACGGCCCCCGCGCCGGACGACGCGTCGCCGGCGCCCGAACACGCGGCGCACGAGGACGCGGCGCACGAACACGCGGCGCACGAGGACGCGGCACACGAACACGCGGCGCGCGAGCAGTCGGCCGGCGACCGGTCGGCGCACGAAGAGCGGGAGCTGGCCCGATGACCGTCGTACAGCTCTTCATCGGCGCGCTGACGCTGCTGACCAACGCGTTCTTCGTGGGCGCCGAGTTCGCCATGATCTCGGTGCGCCGCAGCCAGATCGAGCCGCGCGCGAAGTCGGGCGACAAGCGCGCCCGGATGACCCTGTGGGGCCTGCAGCACATCTCGCAGATGATGGCCACGGCCCAGCTCGGCATCACCGTCTCCTCCCTGGTGCTCGGCGCGGTCGCGGAGCCGGCCATCGCGCACCTGATGGAGCCGGTGTTCGAGGCGGTCCACATGCCGCACGCGCTGGTCCACCCGGTCGCCTTCGCCATCGCCCTGACCCTGGCGACCTACCTGCACATGCTGATCGGCGAGATGATCCCGAAGAACATCGCGCTGGCCGCCCCGGCGACCACCGCGCTGCTCCTGGGCCCGCCGCTGGTCGCCCTCACCCGGGCCCTGAAGCCGGTCGTCTTCGGCATCAACGCCTTCGCCAACACGCTCCTCAAGCTGCTGCGGGTGGAGCCGAAGGACGAGGTCGAGGCCGTCTTCACCGACGACCAGCTGGCCCGCATGGTGGTCGACGCCAGTGAGGCCGGACTGCTCACCCCGGCCGACGGCGAGCGCCTGCGCGACGCGCTGGAACTGGGCACCCGCCCGGTCGGCGAGATCCTGGTCCCGGTCCAGAAGATGCGCACGGTCCCGCACACGGTCACCCCGGCCGAGCTGGAACGCCTGGCCGCCCAGGCGGGCTACTCCCGCTTCCCGGTCACCGGCCCCGGCGGCACCGTCCTCGGCTACCTGCACATCAAGGACACCCTGGGCCTGACCGACCGCGAGAGCCCCTTCCCGCGCACGGCCCTGCACCGCGTCACCCGCGTCCGCATCGACACCCCCCTGGACGACACCCTCACCGCCCTGCGCACGGAGGACAGCCACCTCGCCGCCGTCACCGGCGAGACGGGCGCGGTCCTGGGCTTCGTCACGATGGAGGACGTCCTGACGGAACTGGTGGGCCCGACGACGCCGGTGGCGCCGTGACGACGTCCTGACGCGGCCGGCCGCACCGTCGGCCGGCCGCGCGCCGGTGCCCCGAACCGGGCGCGGCCGAGCGTGTGGTCGGCCGCGCCCGGGGCCCGGCTGGACCGGCCTCTCCGGACCGAGACCTACGAGCGGTACGGGCGATACCCGGAGCTCGCACAGCTGTGTCTGATGTCGCCGCTCGGGGCGGTCGGTCCGGCGGCTGCGCTGCACACCGTCCTGCGAAGCGCCCGGCTGCTCGCATCGCCCCGGGCGTTGGGCGCCCCGACGGCGGACGGTGAATTCGACGGGGTGGCCTCGGTGAGCATCGGGTCCCGCTTCGTCGTCCCGGGAGTGGAGTGGACGGGGGGTTCCACGTCAACGACTCGCGGTGAAGGGAGCGTTGACGCTCCCGACCGTGGGGAACCTGCGTGTGATCGCGTTCGTCTCCCCTCACGACAGCGAAAACCGCACCGCCGGGGGAGACACCCATGACCATGGTCGGCCTGTTCTGGATCACTGAGGAGTGCGTGTACCTGGGGGCCGAGCCCACCGGTACGGCGCCCGGTGTGCGGCTGACCGAGGGTGGGGTGGAGGTCCTGGGGCTGGAGCAGGGCGGGCGGTCCTGGGGGTGGGACGAGGTGCGGGGGCTGGACGTGCGGGACGTGGCCGTGCGGTCCGAACGGCGGCGGCTGGCGTCCATGGCGTTCGACTCGTTCGTCGTGCTGTTCACGGGCGACGGCGAACTGCCGCCGCAGTTCACGGTGTGCGTGGAGACGGAGGGCGACGGCACGGTCGAGGCGAGCGTCCTGGCGGCCGTCACCGGTGGTATCCACACCCCGGACGAGTACGAACTCTCCCGCACCCTCCTCGCCCGCCTCGCCGACGGCACCACCACCGTCGGGGAGCTGGTCGGCTGGCGCCGGGAGGAGCCCGAGGACGTCGCCCCCACCAGGGAACAGCGCCTGGCGCTGCTGCGGGAGTGGACGGCGACGGCCTCCGTCTGACCGGTTGCCGTATCACGTCCGGTTTCTGCCGCGCCGGCCGGAGCGACTCCCCTCCCGTACGGCGCCCGCCCCGTCGTGGCCCCCCCGACCCCCTACCGCGGTATCACTGCGGGCTTGGCTCTCCAGGGGGACGGCGCGGCCCCGCCGGACACCTAGTCTGGTGACCATGACCTCAGTGGAGGGGGAGCGCCCCCGCGCGCTGCTCGCGGGGGCTTCGCGGCGGTGGGTGCGGGCGTTGCCGTGGGCCGTGGCGTTCGTGCTGTGCGTCGCGCTGCTGCCCACCACCATCGTGGTCCTCACCGCCGACTACGGCCTGGGCGGCGCCGTGGCGAGCGCGCTGGCCGTCGCGCAGGCGGCCCCGCTGCTCCTGGCCGTCGTACGCCCGCTGCACGCCTGGTACGTGGTCGTGCTCGCGGACGTGGCCGGGGCGCTCGCCCTGCGCACCGTCGACTTCGAGGAGCGGCTGCTGTGGCCGTTCCCGCCGATGGAGCTCGTCGGGTACGTCGCCCTCTGCCTCGCCCTCGGCCTGCGCGAGCGGCGCCGGACGCTGGTGCTGGTGTGGCTGGTGACGGCGGCCGCCAACGTCGGCCTGGGCTTCGCCGCCCCCCACGGCACCGGCGCCCGCGAACTGCTGTTCACCATCCTCGGCGGCGTCGCGCTCCTGCTGGGCGGGGTGCTGCGCGAGCGGTACGAGGTGCAGCGCAGGCTGGCCGAGCAGGAGACCATCAGCGAGGCCGAGCGGGGCCGGCGCACGCTGCTGGAGGAGCGCGCCCGTATCGCGCGCGAGCTGCACGACGTGGTGGCCCACCACATGTCCGTCATCACGGTCCAGGCGGACACCGCGGAGTACCGCCTCGCGACGCTGCCGCCCCACGTGCGGGAGGAGTTCACGTCCATCGCGGCGACCGCCCGGGAGTCCCTCGGCGAGATGCGGCGGCTCCTCGGCGTCCTGCGCAGCGAGGAGGCGCCCGGCGAGCTGATGCCCCAGCCGGGCCTCCCGCAGATCGGGCAGCTCGTGGAGGCGACGGCGCGGACGGGCGCTCCGGTCGACTTCACCCCCTGCGACCTCTCCCGCGCCGCCGACGTGCCCGAGGCGGTGGGGCTGTCGGCGTACCGGATCGTCCAGGAGGCCCTGGCGAACGTCGTACGGCACGCGCCGGGCGCCGCGACGCGGGTGTCCCTGGCCGCGTCGGAGCCCGCCGGCGACCGGGGTGGGGAGCGGCTCACCGTCCTGGTCGTCAACGGGCCGCCGCCCGAGCCGCCCGCCGGGCCGCTCGAAACGGGCGGCACCGGGCACGGACTCGTCGGCATGCGCGAGCGGGTCCGGCTCGTCGGCGGCACCCTCGACGTGGGCCCGCTGCCGGACGGCGGCTTCCGGGTCGCCGCACACCTTCCCCTGACCGAAGAGGACTCCACGTGACGACGCGCGTCATCATCGTCGACGACCAGGCCATGGTGCGGGCCGGATTCGCCGCGCTGCTGGCCGCCCAGAGCGACATCGACGTGGTGGGCGAGGCCCCCGACGGTGCGCAGGGCGTCGAGCTGAGCCGGCGTACGCATCCGGACGTCGTGCTGATGGACGTGCGGATGCCCGAGATGGACGGCCTGGAGGCCGCCCGCCGGCTGCTCGCGCCCCCGGCAGGGGTCACCCACCGACCGCGGGTGCTCATGCTCACCACGTTCGACGTCGACGACTACGTCTACGAGGCGTTGCGGGCGGGCGCGAGCGGCTTCCTGCTGAAGGACGCGCCGCCCGCCGACCTCATCGCCGCCGTACGGGTCGTGGCCGCGGGCGACGCGCTGCTCGCCCCCTCCGTGACGCGCCGCCTCATCGCGGACTTCGCCAAGCAGCGCCCCGCGTCACGGGGCAAGCCCGCGCTGCGGCTCAAGGGGCTGACGGAACGCGAGACCGAGGTCCTCACCCACGTGGCCCGCGGGCAGTCCAATGCGGAGATCGCGCGGACGCTGGTGCTGGCCGAGCAGACGGTCAAGACCCACGTCAGCCGCGTCCTGACCAAGCTCGACCTGCGCGACCGGGCCCAGGCGGTCGTCTTCGCGTACGAGTCGGGGCTGGTGGCCCCGGGAGAGCAGTAGTCCCCCCCGACCCGACCCCCTACCCGGGTATCAGTCGCACATTGGCTCCCGGGTATGACGCCCGGCGGGCAGTCGGCCCCGCACTCTTCACCCCGTCACGCCAGCAAGACGTACGGATGAGGAGACGGGACCATGAGGCTACGCAAGGGCAAGCGGCAGAAGGCCGGCGACCTGCCAGGGGCGGACGGCCTTCCCGGCGCCCCGGCCGCCGCGCCCGGTCTCGCCGTCGAACTGCGCGGCGTGCGGCGGCAGTACGGCCGTGGCGCGGGCGCCGTGCACGCGCTCGCGGGCATCGACCTCGCCCTCCCGCGCGGCAGCTTCACCGCCGTCATGGGACCGTCCGGATCGGGCAAGTCCACCTTCCTGCAGTGTGCCGCCGGGCTCGACCGGCCGTCGGCGGGATCGGTGCGGCTCGGCGGCACGGAGATCACCGGCATGAGCGAGAACGAGCTCACCGAGCTGCGCCGCAGCCGCCTCGGCTTCGTCTTCCAGGCGTTCAACCTGCTGCCCTCGCTGACCGTGGAGCAGAACGTCCTGCTGCCCATGCGCCTGGCCGGGCAGCGCCAGGACCACCGTCGCGCCGCCGAGGTGCTCGCGCGGGTCGGGCTCGCCGACAAGGCGCGACGCCGGCCCGGCGAGCTGTCCGGCGGGCAGCAGCAACGGGTGGCCGTCGCCCGCGCGCTCGTCACGTCCCCCGACGTGATCTTCGCCGACGAGCCCACCGGCGCCCTCGACACCGGCACCGCCGCCGAGGTCCTCGGGCTGCTCCGGCACGCGGTGGACACCCTCGGCGCCACCGTCGTCATGGTCACCCACGACCCGGCGGCGGCGGCCTGGGCCGACCGGGTGCTGTTCCTCGCCGA
Organism: Streptomyces sp. NPDC085944; assembly: GCF_040686295.1. Classification (NCBI taxonomy): domain Bacteria; kingdom Bacillati; phylum Actinomycetota; class Actinomycetes; order Kitasatosporales; family Streptomycetaceae; genus Streptomyces; species Streptomyces sp. NPDC085944. Next base: position 230,482 of record NZ_JBFBJX010000012.1, read on the forward strand.
CGGTGCCTTCGCCGACCACCTCGAACGGGGGTCGGCCGAGCGGATCGCGGCGCGCATGACGGCCCTCACCGCTCGTACCCGAGCGGCGGCCGGGGTCGGGGCGGGGGCGGCGGCATGAGTGCCAAGCCCAACGGCCTCGCTCGCGCCGCCGTGCGCTTCAAGCCCGCCTCCTTCGTGGGCACGTTCGTCGCGCTGATGATGTCGGCGCTGGTCGTCGCGGCCTGCGGCGTACTGCTGGAGACGGGCATCCGTGCCTCCGTACCGGCGGAGCGGTACGCGAACGCGCCGGTCGTCGCGGCGGCCGACCAGTCCGCGCGGGTCGTCGCCGACACCGTCGACGGACCAGAGGTGACCGAGTTCCCGCTGCCCGACACCGCCCGCGTGGACGCGGGGCTCGCGGCGAAGGCCGCCGGGGCGCCGGGCGCGGCCGCCGCCGTACCGGACTTCACCTTCCCGGTGCACGGCCTCCCGGCGCAGGGCTTTTCGGAGAACGGCGGCGACGGTCCGGCGGGCGCGCTCACCGGCCACGGCTGGGGCTCGCACGTCTTCACCGGTACCGCGCTCTCCCAGGGCGCCGCGCCGCGCGCCGGTGAGGTCGTCCTCGGCGCCGACGCGGCCCGTGCCGCCGGGGCCGGCGTCGGCGACACCGTCGTGCTGGAGACGGCCGACGGGCGCGCCGGCTTCCGGGTGTCCGGGCTGGCCGAGGCCGGTGCCGGCGACGCCGCGCGGGAAGGGGCGGGTGGTGGCGGGGCCACGGCCTGGTTCGCCGACGCGGAGGCGCCCGTGCTGGCCGGTCACCCCGGCAAGGCCGACGCCATCGCCGTCATGGCCGAGGACGGCGTCGACCCGCACGCCCTCGCCGCAGCCGTCGAGAAGGCGCTCACCGGCTCCGGCGCGCAGACGCTCACCGGCGACGACCGCGGCGAGGTCGAGGACCGCGGGCTGGCGTACGCCAAGGAGACGCTCTTCGCGGTCGGCGGTTCCTTCGGCGGGATCGCCACCCTGGTCGCGGTGTTCACCGCGGCCGGCACGGTCGCCCTCTCCGTCGGCCAGCGCACCCGCGAGTTCGCGCTGCTGCGCGCCGTCGGCGCCACCCCGCGCCAGATCCGCCGGGCGGTGGCCGCCGAGGCGCTGCTCGTCGCCCCGCTCGCCGGGCTGCTGGGCTGCCTGCCGGGCATCGGGCTCGCGCACTGGTGGTTCGGGCAGATGCAGGACCGCGGGGCGGTCCCGGAGGCGGTCGACGTGCACGTCTCCGGGTTCCCGCTGCTCGCCGCCGTCGGTCTCGGGCTGCTCACGGCGCTGGGCGCCGGGTGGGCGGCCGGGCGCAGGCCCGCGCGGATCAAGCCGGGTCAGGCGCTCGCCGAGGCGTCGGTGGAGCGGCTGCGGCCGGGTGTCGTCCGTACCGTCCTCGGCCTCGCCGCGGTCGGCGGCGGGTCGGTGCTCGCCGGCGTGGCCGCCTCCGCCGCCGGTGCGGACGCGGCGGGCGCCTCCCTCGGCGTCGTCATGCTCTTCATGCTGGCCGTCGCGCTGCTCGGGCCGATCCTGGCCCGGCTGTGCGCGGCGCTCTTCGGCCTGCTGCTGCGCGGCGGGGGTGCCTCGGCGTCGCTGGCCGCCGCCAACTCCCGTACGAACTCCCGCCGGCTGGCCTCCGCGATCACCCCGATCGTGCTCGCCATGGCCTTCGCCTCGACGCTCGTCTTCATGCACACCAGCGAGAGCCACGTCGCCTCGGAGCAGCTCCGCGACGGCATCACGGCCGACCACGTGGTGACCGCCCCGGCGGGTCTGCCCGCCGACGCCGTCGCACGTGCCGCCCGCGCGCCCGGCGTCGACGCGGCGGTGAGTCTGCTGGACACCCGGGTGCTGGTGCCCGTCCGGGGCGGCGGCGAGACGTCGTTGCAGGCCACGGCGGTGCAGGGCGTCTCGGGCCCCGCCGCCCGGCTCGCGCGGGTGCAGGACCTGGACGTGCGCGAGGGCAGCCTGGACCGGGTGGGGGAGGGCCGGGTCGCCATCGACAGGACCCTCGCCACGGCGGCGGACGTCGGGCTCGGCGACGAGCTGCCGCTCCACCTCCCCGACGGGACGAAGGCCGCCCCGGAGGTCGTCGCGGTCTACGGCCGGGGCCTGGGCCTGCCCGCGGTGACCATGGACCGCGCGTTGCTGGACGGGCACGTCACCTCCGCCTTCGCCGACACGCTGCTGGTCAGCGGCGGAGACGCCGAGTCGCTCGGCGCGCTCGGCGAGGTCACCGACGCCTCGGGCTACGCGCTCGCGCAGAACGTGGACCGCGAGTTCGGCGCCTGGGCCAACTACATGATGGCCGCCGTCCTGGGCGGCTTCGCCGCCGTCGCGGCGGTCAACACCCTGGTGATGACGGTCCTGGACCGTCGCCGCGAACTGCGCACGCTGCGCCTGGTCGGCTCCACCCGGCGCCAGGTGCTGCGCATGCTGGGCTGGGAGAGCCTGCTGGTGTCGGCGGCGGGCGTCGCTCTGGGCACCGCCATCGCCATGATCACGCTGACCCCGATGATGCGTGGCCTGACCGGCGAACTGCCGCACGTTCCCCCGCTGCTGTACGCCGCCTTCGCCGCGACGGCGGCAGCCCTCGCCCTCACCGCCGCGATCCTCCCGGCCCGGGCGGCACTGCGGGAACGGGGGGCGTGAGGTCCGGCCGGGTGACGGGTCGCGGGGACCGCCTGGCCGTGAGCCCCGTCCGGGTGCGGTGCCGTCCGTGCGGTGAACGACGCTCGCCCGCAGGCGATGCCGATCCAGGCCCGTCCGGCGCAGCGAGGGCCCGCTCGGGTGCCGGGCCTGCCGGGCCGTTTCGGGTCTGCGAGCCGTGGGCCGCCAGCCGCGCCGTCGCTCGGGTGGGCCCGGGTCGCCCGTCCGGGTCGGTTGGGGAATGTCCGGTGCGGGGGTCGGCGCGCCCGTGAGGCCGGCCCGGGCCTCTCCGGCGCAGCGAGGGTCCGCTGTGGTGCCGGGCCCGCCGGGCCGTTTCGGGTCTGCGAGCCGTGGGCCGCCAGCCGCGCCGTCGCTCGGGTGTGCCCGGGCTGCCCGTGCGGGTCGGTTGGGGAATGTCCGGTGCGGGGGTCGGAGCGCCCGTGAGGCCGGCCCGGGGCCGTCCGGCGCAGCGAGGGTCCGCTGTGGTGCCGGGCCCGCCGGGCCGTTTCGGGTCCGCGAGCCGCGAGGCCGCGCCGCCGCTCGGGTGGGCCCGGGTCGCCCGTCCGGGTCGGTTGGGGAGTGTCCGGTGCGGGGGTCGGCGCGCCCGTGAGGCCGGCCCGGGGCTGTCCGGCGCAGCGAGGGTCCGCTCGGGTGCCGGGCCCGCCCGGCCGTTTCGGGTCCGCGAGCCGCGAGGCCGCGCAGCCGCTCCGTCGCTGGGGGCGTGAGCCCGTCGACGGCGGGACCCCGCGCGTTGCTGCGGGCGGGAGCGGGTCAGGGGCGGAAGTCTGCCGGTGGCCGGGCCCCGGCAGGTGGCGACGGCTCACCCGGGTCACCCCGTTCGCAGGCCCTCCGCCGGAGGGGTGCGCAGGGCGTGGCGGGTGGGGAGTTCGATCGTGAGGTACGACGTCGCCGTCACCGTCGCCGCCACCACCGGCAGAAGCCAGACCGGGCCCGCCGGCCACGGGTGGCCGAGGAAGCCCTGGCCGAGGAGGGCCAGCGGTACGGCGGACAGCAGGAGACCGCAGGCCAGGGCCGCGGCGGCGACGACCGCGGCCTCGCGGCGCATCATCGCGCGGATCTGCCGCGGGGTCGTGCCGACCAGGCGCAGCGCGGCGATCTCGGTGCGGCGCTGGGCGGTGGCGGCGACCAGCTTGTTGGCGATGCTCAGCAGCAGGTAGCCGAGGAGCACCACGACCACCGCCAGGTTGATCCACACCTCTGGCGGCGTGTCCGCCCCGGTGGCGTCCGGGGCGGTGCTCGCGAGGGTGAGCCCGGGACGGTCGGCGGCCAGCGCGGCGAGCCCCCGCTGCGCCTGCGCCGTGCCGTCGGTGCGGACCAGGATCCGCTGGTCGAGGCCGGTCGTGGTGTGCCCGGCGGCCAGCTCGCGGGAGAGGACGACCGGGCCGAAGCCCAGCCCCCGGTCGTAGACGGCGACGACCCGGGCCTCGACGCGCGCCCCGTCGCCGAGCACCAGGCGTACCCGCTTCCCGACCCCGGCGTCACGGGTGCGCGCTGCCTCGCCGCTCACGGCGACCGTGGCACCGGTCAGCCGGTCCAGGTCGCCGTCCCTCACGCCGAGGTCGAGTACGCCCCGGGCGTCCGGCGCGAGGATCGGCGCCGGGGCCGACTCGGCCACGGGGTCGCCCAGTTCCTCGTACTCCCACACCACCGTGGTCGTCCCGGCCGGTGCCGCGGCCCGTACGCCGGGCACGTCCCGCACGGCGGACAGGGTGCCGTCGGGCAGCCCGCCCAGCGCGGGTGCCGTCAGCTCGTACTGGGCGAGCGTGCCGGTGCGGGTGTCCTCGGAGGTGGCGGCCAGCACCGTGGTCTGGGTGAGGGTGTACGTCAGGACGAAGACGACGCCCATCGCCATCGGGCTGACCAACCCCGACAGCCGCAGCGCGTACGCCCGTACGTTGGACAGCGCCAGCCACGTCGGCGCCGCGACCCCGGGCCGCAGCCGCCGTACGGCGGCCTCGCCCGCGCTCCGGACCAGCGCTGGGCCGGACAGCGCCAGGCCGATCGCGGCGACGATGCCCGCCATGGAGGTGACCGAGGCCCCGAGGACCGTCCGGGACAGCAGCGGCACCACCGACAGCGCACCCGCGCCGAGGATCAGCAGCAGCCCGGCCAGGGTCCGCCCCCGCGACGGTGTGCGCGGCTCGCTGCGGGACTCGGCGACCGCCTCGGTGGCCGGCATCCGCGAGGTGCGCCAGGCCGCGCACCGGGCGGAGAGCCGTACGGCCGTCACCACCAGGAGCAGCGTGGCGAGCGCGGGCAAGGGGCTGAAGGCGAGGGGCAGTTCGGGCGGGAGGACGTCGCGGTCGGCCAGCAGTTCGCGGAACCGGCCCGCCAGCAGGTAGCCGACGGCCACGCCCGGCACCAGGGCGATCGCCGCGACGATCGTCGACTGCGCGGCGGCCAGGCGGCGGATCTGCTTCGGCGTCGCGCCCACGGCCCGCATCAGCGCCAGGTCGCGGCGCTGCCCGGCGATGGTCACGCCCAGCGCGCCCGCGACGACGAAGGCGGTGATGAGCAGCACGATCCCGCCGAGCGAACCGGCGAGCAGGATCAGCAGCGAGCGCGCCGAACCCACGCCGGGCGCCACCGCCTCGCCCCGGTCCGCGCCCGTGGTCACCTCCAGGCCCGTGCCCGCCACCGCCTCGCGCACCGCGGCGGCCACCCGTGCCCCGGCACCCTCGTCGGCCCGCAGCCCGATCAGGTCCACCGTCCCGGCGCGCGGGCCCTCGCTCCCCGCGTCGCGTGCGGCCAGCCGGGCGGCCGTGCCGTCCGCGAAGTAGACGCCGGCGCCCGGGGCGTCGACCAGCGCGGAGACCCGGTAGGACGCGGAGGGGCGCCCGTTCGCCACGACGTCGACCCGCTGGCCGACCGCGAGGCCCGTGCCGGCGGCCACCGCGATCTCGTCCCCGCCGGACGGTGCCCGGCCCGCCACCCGCGCGTGCGCCAGGAGTCGGGTCGAGGACCAGCCGTGCCCCGCCGTCCCCGGGTCCTCCTCGACCGGCGTGATCCGTCCGCGACCGTCGACGAGCGCCGCCGGGAAGCCGATGTCGCCGACGGCCGCCGTGACGCCGGGCAGGGCGGCCAGCCGGTCGACGAGCCGGGCCGGGACCGTGGCCCGCTCGGGCAGCGCGAGGGGAAGATCCCCGCCGGGGTGGAACTCCTGGCCGGCGGCGACCACGACGTCCGCGCCGCCGAGCCGCCCGGGCGGCAGCTGCGAACGCAGCCCGGACTCGGCGAGTACGCCGGTGGTGGTGATCAGGGCCGCGCCGCCGAGCACCGCGCACGCCACGGCGAGCAGGGCGGTGATCCGGTGCGCGGCCATCCGCAGCGCGAGACGCAGCACGGCTACCGCTCCCCCAACGCCACGAGACGGTCGGCCAGTCGGGGCGCGGTCGGCCGTTCCAGGGCCTCGACCACCCGGCCGTCGGCCATCACCAGCGCGCGGTGGGCGCGGGCCGCGGCGGCCGGGTCGTGGGTGACCATGACCACCGTCTGGCCGAGGTCGTCGACGAGCGCGCGCAGCAGGCCGAGCACCTGGTGGGCGCTGCGCAGGTCCAGCGCGCCGGTCGGTTCGTCGGCGAAGACGACGGCGGGCCCGGCCGCCAGCGCCCGTACGACGGCGGCGCGCTGCTGCTGGCCGCCGGACAGCTCGGCGGGGCGGTGCGACAGCCGGTCGGCCAGCCCGACCCGCTCGGTCAGGGTGCGCAGCCACTCCCGGTCCGGGCGCCGGCCGGCCAGCCGCAGCGGCAGCGTGATGTTGTCCTCGACGCTGAGCGAGGGGATCAGGTTGTAGGCCTGGAACACGAACCCGACGCGTTCGCGGCGCAGTTCGGTGCGGCGGGTCTCGTTCAGGCCGGAGATCTCCTGCCCGTCGATGCGGACACTGCCCGACGTGGGGGAGTCCAGCCCGGCCGCGCAGTGCATCAGGGTGCTCTTGCCGGAGCCCGAGGGCCCCATCACCGCGAGGAACGTGCCGTGTTCCACGGTCAGCGACACGTCGTCGAGGGCCCGCACGCCGCCCGGGTAGGTGCGGGCGACACGGTCCAGCGCGATGGCGGGCGCCCTGCGCGCGGTGGCGGTGGCGAGGGCGGCGGTGCTCATCGCCGCCCCCGCAGGGCGCGTACGACGAGGGTGCCGGCGGCGAGCACGGTGACCAGGCCGGTGGCCAGGTGGAGCGGGGTGGCGGCGCCGGTGAAGGAGAGCGCCGTGTTGGCGACGACGCTGAGCACCACGACGGTCCACAGCAGCGTGCGCAGGACGTCCCCGCGGGAGACGGCGCCCGGGCCGTCACCGGGTGCGGGGGCGGCCTGGGGGGTGACCAGGCGGTAGGGGTCCCGATGGTCCCGGTCCGCCCCGTGGTCCCGGTGCTCCTGATGGCCCCCGTACTGGTGGTCCCGGTGCTCTCGGTGGTCCTGGTACGTCATGGCTGCGGCCTCCGTCGGCGTCGCTCGCGGTCGTCTCCGACGCTAGGGAGCAGGGCCCGCGCCCGCCGATCCCGTGAGCCGCCCGGTCCGAGGTACAGCAGGCTGTACCTTCCGGCTCCGCACCCGCCGGCTCAGCGTCCCGCGGCTTGGGGGGCGTCGTTCGGATCTTGCCGGGGTCACGGGGTCTGGCACGCACTCCCCCACTGCCTTAAGAGCGTGGGAGGTACCCCCAGCGGCGTTGTCGTCGGTTGCCAGGGCTCCGCCCCGGCGCCCTCCTCCGCCTCGCAGCTGCACGCACCAGACCCCGCTCGGCTCGGCCACAACGCACCGTTGCCCGGAGCCGGCCTGATCCGAACGACACCCCTGGCTAGGGTCGGGCACGTCGGCGTTGGCCGTACGGCCGGAGGGAGGCAGGCGGATGACGGTCGTCGAGGGCGCGTCCGTGCGGGAGACCGCCGTACGGACCCTGCGCGCCGCCCGTGCGGCGACGGGGCAGCTCGTCGGCGGGCTCGGTACGGCGTTCCAGGCGCTGGGCGTGCTGCTGCTGGCCGCCGTGGCCGCCGTGACCGCGCCGGCCGGGGTGGGACTGCTGCTCGCGCCGCTCGTGCTGCGCGCCCTGCACGCGCTGGCCCGCCGGGAACGCGAACGCCTCGCCCGCCGGGGCGTCGACATCGTCCCGCCCGATCCGCCGCCCGTGCGGCTGCGGTCCGCGCTGGCCGACCCCACCACCCGGCGTGAGCTGGGGTGGCTGGTGCGGCACGGCACGCTGGGGCTCCTGCTGGGCCTGCTCGGTCTCCTGCTGCCGCTCTGCGCCGTCCGGGACGGCACGTTCCCCCTGTGGTGGCGCCTGGTGCCCGAGGACGCGACGACCACCTCCATCGGCGTCGGCACCGCGCACACCTGGCTGGACGCGGTCGCGGCGCTGCTGCTGGGCGTGGGCTGGGCCGCGATCCTTTTGGGCCTGGGCCCCGGCATGGCGCGGCTCCAGGCCGCCCCGGCGCGGCGGCTGCTCGCGGCGGGCCCGGACACGGACCTGTCGCTGCGGGTGGCGGAACTGACCGCGACCCGGGCCGCCGCACTGGACGCGCACGCCACCGAACTGCGCCGGATCGAGCGGTCCCTGCACGACGGCGCGCAGAACCGGCTGGTCTCGGTGACGGTGCTGCTGGGCGCCGCGCGGCGGACGGCGGCGCGGGACCCGGCCGGGGCCGACGAACTGCTGGAGCGGGCCCAGTCGGCGGCGGAGCAGGCGCTGGCGGAACTGCGGTCGGTGGCGCGGGGCATCCTGCCGCCGGTCCTGGCCGACCGCGGCCTGGCGGACGCGCTGTCGGGCCTCGCGGCGGACTGCGGGGTGCCCTGCCGCGTCGAGGCGGACGTGCCGGAGCGGTGCGCGGCCGCCGTCGAGGCGACGGCGTACTTCGTGGTCGCCGAGGCGCTCACCAACGTCGCCAGGCACAGCGGCGCCGGGCGGGCCTCGGTCACGGTCCGCGCCCGGGGCGGCCGGCTGCGGCTGCTGGTCGAGGACGACGGGCGGGGCGGCGCCGACGAGGACGGCGGCTCGGGCCTGACCGGCATCCGCCGCCGGGTGGCGGCCCTGGACGGCACCCTCCGCCTGACCAGCCCGCCCGGCGGCCCGACGACGCTGGAGGTGGACCTGCCCTGCGGCGGCTGACCCCCTCACCAGCCCGTCGCCACCAGGTGGTTCAGGAGCAGCGCCAGTACCGCCTGCGCCGCCAGCCAGGCGCGGGGGTGGGAGAGGAAGGCGCAGGAGGGCAGGAGCCACAGCGCGAAGGGCAGCCAGATGCGCTCCGTCTCCGCCTTGCTCATGCCGGACAGGTCGGCGGCCAGCAGGGCGAGCAGTCCGGCGGCCACCAGGAACGCCAGGCGAAGCTCCTGCCGGCCCGAGTCCCCGCGCCGGACCAGCACCGCCCCGGTCCGCCGCAGGCCCGCCGCCGTCGCCAGGCCCGTGATGAGCACCGTGCAGGCGAGGTTGGCCCACACCCAGTAGCCGTACGGGCGGACACCGGCCGCGCCCTCGTAGTAGCGGGTGACCAGCAGGCGGTACGCCTCCCACCAGTCGAAGCCCACCGCCGTGAACGCCACCGGCACCACCGCCGCTCCCGCCAGCAGCGGCAGGAACAGCACCGGCCGCTCCCGCACCCCGCGCCGGCCGAGCAGCAGCACCGCCGCCGCGACCACCGCGAACAGCGTGAGACCGTACGAGAGGTAGCAGGTCAGCCCGAACAGCAGTCCCGAGCCCGCCGCCCACCACGCCGAGCGCCCGGTGACCGCGAGGGTCAGCAGCGCCACCGCCCAGGCGGCGACCGCGGCGAAGTACGCGTCGGCGGACGTGCCCAGCCACACCGCCGCCGGTGCCAGCACCAGGAAGGGCGCCGCCCGCCGGGCGAGCCGCTCCCCGGCCAGGGCCCGCACCGTCACCAGCACGGCCACGCACCCCGACGCGCCCACGGTGATGCACCAGACCCCGGCCCAGCCTCCGCCGCCCAGCCCGATCCGGTCGAGCAGCACGAAGGTGAGCGTGGCCGCCGGGGGGTGACCGGCGACGTGGGCGGGCCAGTTGTCGGGGGAGTGGATCAGGATGTGCCCGGTGAAGTCGCGCAGGGTCGCCGGGACGTCGTGCCAGCGGTCGATGACGGTGAGGTACTCGTGGCGGGTGGTGAGCCGGCCGGCGATCCCCGTCCGCCAGCCGTCGATCAGGGCCAGCGACCAGATCCAGGCCATGGACACGCCCCACGCCGAGGGCAGCAGCGCGCGCCACGGCAGGCGGGCGGCGACGGCGGGGCCGTACGCCACGGCCGCCACCGCCACCAGGACCGCCGCCGGGGTGCCGGGGCCCAGGTGCGGGCCCCAGCGGCCCAGCAGGGGCGGCCAGCCGACGATCAGATCGTCGTACGTGTACACGTACCGGCCGACCAGAACGGCGGCCGTCACGAGCAGCGCGGCGGCCGCGGCGGCGCCCAGGTCGGGGCGGACGGACTCGCGACGGGCGGAGTCCCGGCGGACGGAGTCGAGGAGGGTCACCCGGGCACCGTAGGCCGGTCGAGCACGAGGTCGGTGGCGCACACGGCGGACGTCAGCGTTTCGTCATGGGTCGCGCACCGTGCGGAGGGCGTCCGTCGGCCTACGGTCGGGACATGCGCGACCTCGCCCCACGGCTTCCCTCCTCCCCGGGTTTCTGGCGCAGCCCCCTGCGCGGGCCCTGGTTCACGTCGGTCCTCGGCCTCGTCCTGCTCGTCGGCATCACCGTGCTGTTCGCGACCGGGCTGCTGTCGTACGCCGCCTACAACCCCGATCTGTCGCCGGTCAACGACAAGACCCCGGACAAGGGGGCCCTCGGCTTCTACCTCTTCGCCTGGCCGACCGACCCGCCCTGGCTGTACCGCCTCACGCAGGGCGTCCACGTCACCCTCGGGCTGGTGCTGATCCCGGTGCTGCTGGCCAAGCTGTGGTCGGTGGTGCCCAGACTGTTCACGCTGCCGCCGGCCCGCTCGCTCGCCCACGCGCTGGAGCGGATCTCGCTGCTGCTGCTGGTCGGGGGCGCCCTGTTCGAGTTCGTGACCGGGGTGCTCAACATCCAGCTGGACTACCTCTTCCCCGGCTCCTTCTACCCGCTGCACTTCTACGGCGCCTGGGTCTTCTTCGCCGCGTTCGTCGCGCACGCCGTGCTGAAGGCGCCGGCCGCGCTGCGCAACGTACGGCGCATGCGCGCGGGGGACGCCCGGGAGCCGGAGGACGGCCTGCGGTCGCCGCGGCCCGACGCGCCGACGGTGTCGCGGCGCGGGGCGCTGTGGACGGTCGGCGGGGCCTCGCTGCTGCTGTTCGCCACCAGCGCCGGGCGGTCCTTCGACGGGGCGGCGCGGGCCACGGCCCTGCTGGCACCGCACGGCGGGGCCGAGCCGGGCAGCGGCCCGAACGGCTTCCAGGTCAACAAGACCGCCGCCTACGCCGGCATCCAGCCGGCCGAGACCCGCGAGGACGCCTGGCGGCTCGTGGTCGTGGGCCGTACCGGCACCGTCCGCCTCTCCCGCGCCGACCTGCTCCGACTGCCGCTGCACAGCGCCGCGTTGCCCATCGCCTGCGTCGAGGGCTGGTCGACCTCCGACCAGTGGTGGCGCGGGGTGCGGCTGCGGGACCTCGCCGCGCTCGTCGGCTTCGACGGCGACCCGCCCGACGTGCTCGTCGAGTCTCTCCAGCGGCGCGGCGCCTTCCGCCACGGGGCCCTGCGCGCCAACCAGGTGGCCGACCCGCGGTCCCTGCTCGCCCTGTCCGTCAACGGCGAGACGCTGAGCCCGGATCACGGCTATCCGGCGCGGATCATCGTGCCCGCCGCGCCCGGCGTGCTGAACACCAAGTGGGTGGCCCGGATGACGTTCGGAGAGCTGGGATGAACCTCGTGCGCAGCCTGTGGCCGCCGCGTCGGCCCTCGATCGGCAGTCCCTTCCAGATCCTGCTGCTGTGCTGCTCGTTCGCACTGGCGGGGTATGCGGGGGTGCGGCTGCTCGCCGGGGACTGGTTCGGCGTGGCGCTGTGGTTCGTGGGCGCGGCGCTGCTGCACGACCTGGTGCTGCTGCCGCTGTACGCGGGGGCCGACCGGGCCGTCGTGCGCGGACTCGGGGCCGTGCGCCGCCGTGACTGGGTGCCGTACGTCCGGGTCCCGGCAGCCTTCTCGGGGCTGCTTCTGCTGGTGTGGTTCCCCTTGATCGGCGGGCGGGTGGACGCGCGTTACCGGTCGGTGGCCGCGCTGTCGGCGGACGGCTTCCTCGCCCGCTGGCTGCTGATCACGGCGGTGCTGTTCGGCGGCTCGGCGCTCCTGCTCGCCGGGCGGCTGCTGCTGCGCAGCGCGACGAAGCGGCGCTCCCCCGACGTCCACTGAACGGCGTTCCGCCAGTCGGTGCCGCCCGCGTGGCGCAGCAGGGCGCGGGTGCCGATCCGGGCCCAGGGGAAGGGGGCGCCGGACGCCGCGTGGCCGTCGGGGACGTCGACGACCTGCACGTGGGCGCGTTCGTCGACCTCGACCGGGGCCGTCTCGGCGATCAGCAGGCCGCCGGGTGCGAGCAGGGCGGCGACGCGGGCGAGCAGGGCGCGGGGGTCGCCGCCGATGCCGACGTTGCCGTCCATGAGCAGGACGGTGCCCCAGCGGCCCTCGCCCGGCAGCGGCTCGAAGACGGAGCGCCGCAGCGAGTGGCCCCCGGTCCGTAGGGTGCGGTCGACGGCGGCCTCGCTGACGTCGATGCCGAGGACGGTCCGGCCCCGGGCGGCGAGTTCCGCCACCAGCCGGCCCGGCCCGCAGCCCACGTCGAGCACGGCGCCCTCGCACCGGTCGAGCACCTCCAGGTCCACCGCGTCGGCCCGCGCGCACCAGCGCTCCACGTCCAGCGGCAGCAGCCAGCCGTCGGTGCGGCGCAGGAACAGCGGACCGCGTCCCGAGCGCAGGGCGGCGGCGTAGGGGTCGGAGGCCTCCCAGGCGCGGGCGGCGGCCGGTCGGCCGGGGACGAGTCGCGCGGCCCCGGTCACCGGACCGCCCGCCGGTCCGCGGCCGGGGTGCAGGCCGCGAGCCGGGCGGCGAACCGGCCGTGCGGGGCCAGGGCGGCCACGGCGCGGGCGTCGGCGGCGGTGTCCACGTCACGCAGGCGCGGCAGGTCCCGTACCCGCAGCCCCGCCGCCAGGAGCCGCTCACGCTGCGCGGCCCCCGTCACCGGGGCCGACATGGGAACGCCCCGCAGGAGGGCGGGTTCGGGCCGGGCCAGGCCCAGGGCCCAGAAGCCGCCGTCCTCGGCCGGGCCGAAGCAGGCGTCGTGGTCGCGCAGGTCCACGTCGAGCAGGTCCGGCGTCACCTGCGGGGTGTCCATGCCGATGAGCAGGGCCGGACCGGCGCACCCGCCGAACGCGTCCGCGAGCCGCTCGTCGAGGCCGCCCGCGCACTGCGGTACGACGTCGAAGCCGGGCGGCAGCCACGGGCCGGGGGCGCCGTCGAGGACCAGGACCCGGCGGAGCGCGGGCGCCGCGGCCACGGCGGCCAGGGTGTCGGCGAGGGCCGCCTCGGCCAGCGCGGCCGCCTCGACGGGGGTGAAGGGCGGGGTGAGCCGGGTCTTGACCCGGCCGGGACGCGGCTCCTTGGCGATGACGAGGAGCGTCGTGTCGGCGGTCACCGGACGCCACTCCCCTCACCGGCGCCCGAGCGGATCGCAGGCGGTTCGGCCAGGACGCGGCGCATGTCCCGGACCGCGTGCCAGGTGCCGCGCCAGGTGCCGGTCACCTTGGAGGCGCCGGTGCGGGGCAGGTACGGCACGTCGTGCTCGGCGACCCGCCAGCCCGCGTCGGCGGCCCGCACCACCATCTGCAGCGGGTAGCCGCTGCGCCGGTCGGTGAGGCCGAGGGCCAGCAGCCGCTCGCGGCGGGCGGCGCGCAGCGGACCCAGGTCGTGCAGGCGCAGACCGGTGCGGAGGCGCAGCATCCGGGCGAGGGCGAGGTTGCCGGCGCGGGCGTGCACGGGCCACGCGCCCCTGGCCTGCGGTCGGCGACGGCCGAGCACCAGGTCGGAGGTGCCGGCGCGGATCTCCCGTACGAACGGCGTCAGCAGGCCCGGGTCGAGGGATGCGTCGCAGTCGCAGAAGCAGACGACGTCGGCGGTGGCGGCGGTCAGACCGGCGTGGCAGGCGGCGCCGAAACCGCGGCGCGGCTCGGTCACGACCGTGGCGCCGAGCGAGCGGGCGAGGTCCGCCGAGCCGTCGGTGGAGCCGTTGTCGACGACGAGCGCGCGCCAGCCGGCCGGGACGCGGGCCAGGACCCAGGGAAGGGCCCCGGCCTCGTTCAGGCAGGGGAGCACGACATCGACGTCCGGAGCGGGCGAGGTGGTCACGGCGTTCACCCTACGAAGCGGAACCGGACGAATCGGGCTCCCACTCCTTACGAAACACGGACGTCGGTGTTCCGGACCCGTTCGGCAGGGACGCCGGGGGACGGGCGGTGCGAGGCTGGGCGCATGCACCAGCAGCCCCCCGACGGCACCCGAACGGCCACACACCCGGCCACACCCCCGGCCGCCCCCGCGCGGATCCTCGTCGTGGACGACGATCCCACCGTCGCGGAGGTCGTCGCCGGGTATCTCGACCGGGCCGGATTCCGCGTCGAGCGGGCCGGGGACGGTGCGGACGCGCTCGCCCGGGCCGCCGCGCGCCGGCCCGATCTGGTGGTGCTCGACCTCATGCTGCCCGGCATGGACGGCCTGGAGGTGTGCCGGCGGCTGCGGGGACAGGGGCCCGTGCCGGTCGTCATGCTGACCGCCCGGGGCGACGAGGACGACCGCATCCTGGGCCTGGAGGTCGGCGCCGACGACTACGTGACCAAGCCGTTCAGCCCGCGGGAGCTGGTGCTGCGGGTGGAGTCCGTGCTGCGCCGCACCCGGCCCGCCCCGGCGCCGCGCCCGCCGTCCGCCGCCGGTCTCACCGCCGACCCGGCCGCCCGCAGGGCCACCAAGCACGGCACCGAACTGGCGCTGACGCTGCGCGAGTTCGACCTCCTCGCCTTCTTCCTGCGGCATCCGGGGCGGGCGTTCTCCCGCGAGGAGCTGATGCGCGAGGTGTGGGGCTGGGACTTCGGCGACCTGTCCACGGTGACCGTCCACGTCCGGCGGCTGCGCGGCAAGGTCGAGGACGATCCGGCCCGGCCCCGGCTGATCCAGACGGTGTGGGGCGTGGGCTACCGCTTCGACCCCGCGGGCCGGGAGGCGGACTGACCGTGCACGCCACCCTCCTCATCGCCCTGTACGCCTTCGCCGGCGCCGCCGCCACCGGCCTGGTGGGCGCGGCCGTGCTGCGGCTGATCCGGCGGCGCTCGCTGACTGCGTCGCTGGCCGTGGTGGCGGCGGTCGCCGTCCTCGCGATGCTCGCGGGCACGCTGGCCGTCGCGTGGGCGATGTTCCTGTCCCCGCACGACCTGTCCGTCGTCACCACCGTCGTGGCGATGGCGGCCGTCGTCTCCCTGGCCACCGCGCTGCTGCTGGGCCGCTGGGTGGTCGCCCGCAGTCGCGAACTGGCCGCTGCGGCACGGTCGTTCGGCTACGACGGCGGCTACGCGGCCCCCACCACACCGGCGACCGCCGAACTGGACGCGCTCAGCCGCGAACTGGCGGCCACCAGCGCCCGGCTCGCCGAGTCCCGGCAGCGGGAGCGGGCCCTGGAGACCTCCCGGCGCGAACTGGTCGCCTGGATCTCGCACGACCTGCGGACGCCGCTGGCCGGTCTGCGCGCCATGTCCGAGGCGCTGGAGGACGGCGTCGCCGCCGACCCCGACCGCTACCTGCGGCAGATCCGCGCCGAGGTGGAACGCCTCAACGACATGGTCGGCGACCTCTTCGAACTCTCCCGCATCCACGCCGGCACGCTCGCCCTCACCCCGGCCCGGATCTCCCTCTACGACCTGGTCGGCGACGCCCTCGCGGGCGCGGACCCGCTCGCGCGCGAGCAGGGCGTACGGCTGGTCGGCGACGCGGTGGCGGCCGTGCCGGTCGAGGTGGACGGCAAGGAGATGAGCCGGGTTCTGGGCAACCTGCTGGTCAACGCGATCCGCCGCACCCCCGCCGACGGCACGGTCGCCGTCGCCGCCGAGCGGTCCGCCGACGGCGTGGTGGTCTCCGTGACCGACGGCTGCGGCGGCATCCCCGAGGAGGACCTGCCGCGGGTCTTCGACACCGGCTGGCGCGGCACCCACGCCCGTACGCCCCCGGCCGGCGCGGGCCTCGGCCTCGCCATCGTCCGCGGCATCGTCGAGGCCCACCGCGGTCGCGCCACCGTCCACAACATCCCCGGCGGCTGCCGCTTCGAGGTGACCCTGCCGCTGGCGGAGGCCTGACCGGGCACGGGACCCGCCCCGGGGGGCCCGGGCGCGCGTGATCCCGGCGGTGAGGCTCGCCGACTCCGCGACCGGGGACGGCCTGCCCGCCGCGCGCCCCTTCCCCTGCGCGCCCTTCCCGGCGCGCAGGCCCGGCGGCCCCGGGCATGCGTACGGTCCCGGTCATGCGTACGGTCCCGGTCATGCGTACGGCCCCGGTCATGCGTACGGTTCCGGCCACACGCACGTGCTCGCCCCGGGGGGCCCGGGCGCGCGTGATCCCGGCGGTGAGGCTTGCCGACTCCGCGACCGGGGACGGCCTGCCTGCCGCGCGCTTCTTCCCCCGTGCGCCCTTTCCGGCGCGCAGGCCCGGCGGCCCCGGTCATGCGTACGGCCCCGGCCACACGCACCTTCTCGCGCGGTGCGGGCAGGGGACGGTCCCGCGGTCCCGGAGGCGTGGCCCCGAGTCGGGTCACTCCCCGCGCAGGCCCGCCCGCGCGAACTCCCGCATGCCCTCCGTGAATCCCACCCGGGGGCGCCAGCCCAGTTCGGTCCGCAGGCGGGTGGAGTCGGCCGTGATGTGGCGGACGTCGCCGAGGCGGTACTCGCCGGTGACGACGGGCTCGGGGCCGCCGTGGGCGGCGGCCAGGGCGGCGGCCATCTCGCCCACCGTGTGCGGCTCACCGCTGCCGGTGTTGTAGGCGCTGAGGGCGCCTTGGGGCGGCCCGGCGGCCTCCAGCGCGGCGACGTTCGCCGCGGCCACGTCCCGCACGTGCACGAAGTCCCGGCGCTGGCGGCCGTCCTCGAAGACGCGCGGGGCCTCGCCGCGGGCCAGCGCGGAACGGAAGAAGGAGGCGACTCCGGCGTAGGGGGTGTCGCGTGGCATCAGGGGGCCGTACACGTTGTGGTAGCGCAGCGACACCGCCGTCGCACCGGTCGTCCGGGCCCAGGCGGCGGCCAGGTGCTCCTGGGCCAGCTTGGTCGTGGCGTACACGTTGCGCGGGTCGGCCGGGGCGTCCTCGCCGACCAGACCGGGGGACAGGTCCGCGCCGCACTCCGGGCACGCGGGCTCGAACCGGCCCGCGTCCAGGTCGGCGACGGCGCGCGGTCCCGGCCGCACCACGCCGTGCCGGGGGCACGCGTACCGCCCCTCCCCGTACACGACCATCGACCCGGCGAGCACCAGCCGCCGGACGCCCGCACCGGCCATCGCGGCGAGCAGGACGGCGGTGCCGAGGTCGTTGCGGGAGACGTACTCGGCCGCGTCGGCGAAGCCGTTGCCGAGACCGACCATCGCCGCCTGATGGCACACGGCGTCCACGCCGTCCAGCGCCCGGGCGAGGGCCGCCGGGTCGCGCACGTCGGCGCCCGGGTCCTCGCGGACGTCGTAGCCGACGGGCTCGTGCCCGTGCTCCCGCAGGGCCTGGACGACATGGGACCCGATGAAACCGGCACTGCCGGTGACCAGTACGCGCATGCGCCCCACGCTAGGTCCGCGCGGGCCGCGGGACCGGGCGCCCCGACCGGCACGTCACGGGTTCGTAAGGGCGGCGTTGGCCGAGCCCGTACGGACGGGGCGGCTTTGCCATTCCTTTACAACCCGCTCGGCCCCCGCCTCGTCTCTCCGTCCGATCCGTCCCGCACCCCCACGCGGTGCGCCGACGCGCCGACGACGAGAGAGAGCGACCCGATGCGCCGAACCATCCTCAGTGCCGTGGCCCTGGCCTGCACCGCCGTACTGGCGGGCACCGCCCCCGCGTTCGCCGACGACCCCAGCCCGGCCCCCTCCGCCCCCGCCGAGAGCGCCCCGAGCTCCACCGCCGAACCGACCGAGGCGACCCCCGTGCCCTCCGTCAGCGTCCCGGCTCAGGAGCCGACCCGGGCACCGGCCCCGGCGCCCGCCGACGGCCAGGTCTCCGTCGTGCCCGAGGGCCCGGCCGACACCGGGGTGGCGGGTCCCGCGGACACGTCGGGCACCGACCAGGGGCTCGTCGGCGCCGGTGCCGGCGGGGTGCTGATCGCGGGCGGCGCCGTCCTGTTCGTCGTACGCCGTCGGCGGGCGGCGGCGACCGGCGCATGATCCGGCGCCCCGGCCGCGTCCTCGCGACCGCAGCCCTGGCCGTGCTGCTCGCCGGCTGCGGAGGGGCCCAGGGGGACGGCGACACCGCTCCCTCGGCGACCGCGACCCCCACCGCGCCGCGCGAGCGGGCACCGGCCGAGTCGGCGCGTCCCCTGGCGCGCTCGGTCCCGGTGGGGCTGCGCATCCCCGCCCTCGGGGTGGACACCCCGGTGATGGACCTGGGGCTGGCGTCGGACGGCACGGTGGAGGTCCCGCCCGTCACGGACGACGACCGCGCCGGCTGGTACCGGCACTCGCCGACCCCGGGTCAGGTGGGGCCGTCGGTCATCCTCGGCCACGTCACGGTAGGCCGGTACGGCGACGGGGTCTTCCGGCACCTCGCGCGGCTGCACCGCGGCGACCGGATCGAGGCACGCCTGCGCGACGGCACCGCAGCGGAGTTCGCGGTCACGGCCGTACGGACGGTGGAGAAGGCCGACTTCCCGACGGACGACGTCTACGGGGACGTGGCGGGGCCGGAGCTGCGGCTCATCACCTGCGGCGGCCCGCGCGACGGCGAGGAGTACCGGGACAACGTCATCGTCTTCGCCGAACTGAGCGCCACCAAGGGCGCGTAGCGCCCGCGGGCGCGCACCGCACTACCCTCACGACCATGGAGAGCGTTGAAACGGTCCCGTGACAGGGCGGCGTCCGAGCTGTTCGCCGCCCTGTATCCGCGCCTCGCCGGCTGGTGCCGCCGGCTCGTCGACGACGACGAGACGGCCCACGAGATCGCCTCGGAGGCGTTCACCCGGCTCTGGGCCCGCTGGACGTCCGTGGAGGAGCCCCGCGGCTTCCTCTACGTCACCGCCGCCAATCTGGTCCGGGACCACTGGCGCAAACTGGAGCGCGAGCGCCGGGCGGTGCGCCGGGTCACCGCGGAGGTCGCGGTGCGCCCGCACCCCGAACAGGCCGATCCCTCGGTGCGGCTGCTCGTACAGTCCCTGCCGGAGCGGTTGCGCGTGCCGATCCTGCTCCACTACTACGCCGACATGCCGATCCGGGAGGTGTCCGCGGCGACCGGGCGCAAGGAAGGAACCGTCAAGGCCGATCTGCACGCGGCCCGCGAACTGCTCCGCGTCCACCTGAGGAGAAGCCTTGATCACACGCCTTGAGGACGGACCGGACGACCGGGACGAGCCGGGGTTCGGACCGGACGGAGACGATCCGCTGCTGGTCCTGCTGCGTCCGGGCGCCGACTTCCTGGGCGCGCCCCCGGGCCGCTACGAGGCGATCCGCCGGACGGCGTCCCGCCGCCGCCTGCTGCGTGCCGCGGCCGGTGCCGCGGCGACCGCTGCCGTCGCCGCCCTGATCGTGCTGCCGCTGCAGTGGGCGTCCCCCGCCCCGCCCGCGAGCCCGGCGCCACCGCTGGCCCCGGCCGGTCCCACGCCGCAGGCCTCACCGAGTCCGGCCCCGACCCGCGACGCCGGCCGCACGCCCGGTCCGAGCCCCGAGCTGCCGACCGAGGCCCCCGCAAGGACCGCCGCCACGCCGTCGCCCTCCGCGCCACCCGCGTCCGCGCCGTCGGCCGAACCGGGCGACCGGCCCGTACGCCGGGCACCGTCGAGCGCACCCGGCGACGTGAGGCCCACACCCTCGACCCCCGGCCCCTCGGAGCACGACGGCACCGCCGGCGCGGCGGAGACGGCTGCTACAACAGGCCGATGATCTACCACGTGGTGCCGCTCGCCGACTGGAACGCCGACCCCGGCCGCCCGTACGCGCCCGCCTCTCTGACGGACGACGGCTTCGTCCACTGCTCGCCCGACGAGGAGACCACCCTCGCGGTCGTCAACGCGTACTACCGCGACGCGCCCCGGCCACTGGTGGCGCTGCTCCTGGACGAGGACCGGCTCACCGCACGGTGCGTGTGGGAGCCGGCCGACCCCGCCCCACCGCCCGGCGTCGCCGGGGGCACGCTCTTCCCGCACGTGTTCGGCCCCGTCGACCGCGCGGCCGTCCGGCGCGTGCTGGAGGTCCACTGGGACGACGGGGGCCGGGCCACCGGGCTGCGCTGAGTTCAGAGTTCCCGCGGCGTCGTGGGGTCGCCGCCGAGCAGCGCGGACGCCGTCTCGACCGCTGTGGCGGCGGGCGCCGGCGGCGCGGGCTCGGCGCCCGGGGCGGGGTGGCAGGTGAAGCCGAGGCGGGTCATCGCCCGGACCACCTCGCCGCCGGAGAAGTCGCGGCGGTCCTGCCGGGTGACGACCTCGCCCACCTGCTTGACGGGGTAGCGGCGGCGGCCGATCGTCACGGACTCACCGGTGACGGGCTCGGGCGTGACGCCCTTCATCGAGTCCACCACCCCGCCCTTGGTGAGGTCGAACGGGTACCGGGCGATGACACAGCGCATGATGCCTCCACAGGGGGAGGGGACGGACGGGGCCGTCCCCGGGGGTGTGCCGGAAGTGTCCTAGGCCGCCGTGCCGGTCGAGCCCGCCGCACCGCCGGTGGACTGGCGGCGCGGCCTGCGGCGCGGGGTGTCGCCGGTGGGCCGGCCCTGCCCGGTGCGGGACTGGGCGGCGCCCGTGCGGTTCGACGCGCCGGCCCCCTGCCCGCCGCCGCGTCCCGAGGAGCGGCCGCGGCGGCCGCGGGACGAGGAGCCGGAGCCCGAGGCGGCGCGCCGGGGGCGCTCCACCACCGGTGCGGCGATGACGACGGGGACTCCGGAGGGGGGCTGCGCACCGGTGATGCGCGCCAGCTCCGACTCGCCCGAGCGGACCGGGGTGACCTGCGGGGTGATGCCGGCCAGGGACATCAGGCGGGTCATGTCGCGCCGTTGGTCCGGCGTGACCAGGGTGACGACGCTGCCGGACTCGCCGGCCCGGGCCGTACGGCCGCCCCGGTGCAGGTAGTCCTTGTGGTCGCCGGGCGGGTCCACGTTGACGACCAGGTCGAGGTTGTCGACGTGGATGCCGCGGGCCGCGACGTTGGTCGCCACCAGCGCCGTCACCTGCCCGTCCTTGAACTGGGCGAGGGTCCGGGTGCGCTGCGGCTGGGACTTGCCGCCGTGCAGCCCGGCGGCGCGCACGCCGCTCTTCAGCAGCTGCTTCACCAGCCGGTCCACCCGGTGCTTGGTGTCCAGGAACATGATGACCCGGCCGTCGCGCGCCGCGATCTCGACCGTGGCGCGCTGCTTGTCCTCGTCCTGCACGTGCAGCACGTGGTGCTCCATCGTGGTGACCGCACCGGCCGACGGGTCCACGGAGTGCACCACCGGGTCGGTCAGGTAGCGGCGGACCAGCTTGTCGACGTTGCGGTCCAGGGTGGCCGAGAACAGCATCCGCTGCCCGTCCGGCGCGACCTGGTCGAGCAGCGCGGTGACCTGCGGCATGAAGCCCATGTCGGTCATCTGGTCGGCCTCGTCGAGCACCGTGATCGTGACGTCGCCGAGGGCGCAGTCGCCGCGGTCGATGAGGTCCTTGAGCCGTCCGGGCGTCGCGACGACGACCTCCGCGCCGGAGCGCAGCGCCCCGGCCTGCCGGCCGATCGACATGCCGCCGACCACGGTGGCCGACCTGAGGCCCACGGCGCGGGCGTACGGCGTGAGCGCGTCGGTGACCTGCTGGGCCAGCTCACGGGTGGGGACGAGGATCAGGGCGAGCGGACGCCGCGGCTCGGCGCGCTTGCCGGCCGTACGGGCCAGCAGGGCCAGGCCGAAGGCGAGCGTCTTGCCCGAGCCGGTGCGGCCGCGGCCGAGCACGTCCCGTCCGGCCAGGGAGTTCGGCAGGGTCGCCGCCTGGATCGGGAACGGCACGCTCACGCCCTGGTCGCCGAGCGCGGTCAGCATGCGGGCGGGCAGGTCGAGTTCGGCGAAGGTCTCGACGGCGGGCAGCGCCGGCGTGATCGTCTTGGGCGGGGCGAACTCGCCGCCCTGGGGTGCGGCGGCGGGGCGGCGGCCGGAGTTCTGCGGGCGGCCCGCCGAACGGGAGCGCCGGGGGCCGTCGCCGGTACGTCGGGAGCCGTCGCCGGAGCGTCGGCGGTCGTTGGTGCGTGCGCGGTTCATGGGGAACCTTCCTCGATACGGCACGTATCAAGGGAGACCCGCAGCGGACGAGCGGCGCAGGGAATCGCAAGAACGAGCCGGCCCGGTCGATTTCGGCTCGGCAGGCCGAGCGGACCGGGAGAATTGGTGAATACGGTGAACGCGGGGGACGCGTGGAACGCGGTGAAAACGAATGCGCGGGGCGGAATCCGTGCTCCCCGCGGGGCGCCGTGCGCCCGGAAACGCGGCGAGCTGGGGCCCGCACCCCAAGGTGCGGGCCCCAGCTGCGGAGTGCGCGAGAGCGTCAGGCCGGGGTGATGTTCTCGGCCGTCGGGCCCTTCTGGCCCTGCGCGATGTCGAAGGACACCTTCTGACCCTCGAGCAGCTCACGGAAGCCCTGGGCGTTGATGTTCGAGTAGTGGGCGAAGACGTCGGGGCCGCCGCCGTCCTGCTCGATGAAGCCGAAGCCCTTTTCGGCGTTGAACCACTTCACGGTGCCGGAAGCCATGTTTTCTCCTTCGGTACGGTGCTCGGAGTTCACCCTGTGTGTACTCCGGTCGCCGTGATGATCACCCCGTCGGAAAAACCTTCAGGCAACCACAACTGCAACTTCCCTCGACAGTAGCACGCCGTGATCGAGCGGGTGCCGGCGAAAATCCGGCCCGGGGCGGCCGTCCGGGAATATTCCCCGGCCGAGGGGCGATTTTCCCCGCCTGCGCGGCGGATAGCGCCGTGAGGGGGTGCGGTCACCCCCGTACCGAGACATAGGACACGTCGGTGCGGACGGGCGGTGCACCCGGCGCCCCGGTGGCCGAGGGGGCCGAGGGGGCCGAGGGGCGTGCGGCGTCCGGGTGCGTCGTCTCCCTCCGGGACACGGCGGCCGTGCCCCGGGGAGGGGGCGGGGAGTGGGTACGGCCGGGGTCGCCGAGTGGACACGGCACTTCGAGGACGAGCGCGAGCGCAGACGGGCGCAGGGCGACCCGGACTGGGCGCGGGGCGCCGTGCTGCACCGGGCGGTGTGGGCGGGCGTCCAGCGCTTCCAGGTCGGCGAGGACGGGGACGGCGCGAACCTCGTCGCCAAGGCCGAGCAGGCGGGCGACGCCGACTATGCGCGGGTGGTTCTGCTCTTCGTCGCCGAGGAGCAGAACCACGCCCGGCTCCTCGCCCGGCTGCTGGCCGCGGGCGGCAGGCCGACGCTGAGCGGCCACCGGAGCGACACCGTCTTCGTACGGCTGCGGCGGCTGCTGGGCCTGCGCACCGAACTGCTGGAGCTGATGATCGCCGAGGTCGTGGCACTGCGGTACTACCGGGCCCTGAGGGACGGCACCGACGACGCGCTGACCTCGGAGGTGGCGGGCCGCATCCTCGCCGACGAGCGGCGCCACGTCCCCTTCCACTGCGAGCGGCTGCCCGACTCGCTGGCCGGGCTCCCCGCCGTGACGCGCCGCCCCGTGCCGGCGCTGTTGGCGGCTGCTCCTGCTCGCCGCCACCGTGGTCGTCGCCGTGGACCACGGCGCGGGGCTGCGCCGGCTCGGTGTCGGGCGGCGCCGTTTCACGACCGACGTCATGGCCTCGTCCGCCGAGGTGGTCCGCGCCGTGCTCGCCCCGCGACCGGACGCGTGGACCGGCGCCGGCGGGGAGTGGGCGCCGGACGCCGGGCGGGAACACCGGTGACCTCCGGAAAGTGCGCTGCTATCCTCCAGCGGATCTTCGCGTGAGGCGACGTACCGGTTGGGGGGCCCACCGGTCGCCCGCGCGCATCCGGCCGTGTGCGTCCGTCCGTCGCCGCGGTCTTCTACAGGGGAGGGACCGTACCTTGCACCGTTCTCGTGTTTCCCGGCTGCGCCTGACCGTGGCGATCGCCGCCGTGCTCGCCACCGTGTCGGCCGGCGGCCAGGCCGTGGCCGCCCCGGCGTCCGCACGCGCCTCCGCGCAGGCCGCCGTATCCGCGTCCGCGCCGGCCTCCGCGCCCTTGTCCGCGTCCGCTTCGACGAACCTCGCCGCGACGGGGGCCGACGACACCCGGCAGGCGGCGGTGCCGTACCCGGCCGGCCGGAGCCAGTTGGCGGGCGTCGGCTCGACCGGGTTCCTGACCTGGGGCGAGGGTGGTGCCGCGGACGTGCTCTGGACCAGCTTCGCCGACGGTTCGACCACCGACCCGAGGGAGGGCCGGTCCGCCTGGGTCGCGCTGGGCGCCAAGGCGTCGGACGCGGTGGTGCTCCTCCTGTCCGACGGCCGCGTCGAGCTGCGCGACATGCGGACGAAGCAGTCCGTGATGGTCGTGGACCCGGACGACTTCGGACCCTCGGGTCAGTCCCTCGGCGCGGTCGGCACCACTCTCGTCGTCGGCACCGCGAACGACGCCGGAGGCCAGGACGTCCACCTCGTCGACGCGGTGGACGGCACACCGGCCGGGCGCACGGTGACCGGTCTGCCGCGGGACGCGGACAACCCGAACGTCGTCGCGGCCACTCCCGACCGCGCCGTACTGACGTACAAGACGGCGGACAGCTGGCAGTGGGCGCTGGTCGACCTGGCCGACGGTGCCGTCGTGCGGCGTCACGACACGGCCTCCGCCCCCGCCTCGGTCACCCTCTCCGAGACGCACGTGGCCTGGGCCGAGACGGACGCCCAGGGCAGGAGCCACGTGGTCGTCGCCCCGCGCGGCACCGGCACCGACCGGCGCTTCGCGATCGGGCAGGCGTCCGGCGACGTGCGGGTCGGCCTCGTGGGCGACTGGGTGACGTACGGCGTGAGCAGCGAACTGACGGCGCAGGACCCGGACCCGCTGTACGCCCTGATGGCCCGTCCCCTCGTCACCGGCGCCCCCCGCACGCTCCTCGACCACACGCGGCAGACGGCCACGGCACCCGACGGCACCCTCTACGTCAGCGGCGGCACGGCGGCCGGCGGCGAGGGCCTGTACCGGATCGTCCCCGGCGCCGACGGGGCGCCGGTCGCCACCCGCGTGGCGAGCAGCGGCGAGCCGACGAAGGTGACGCTGCTCGGGGACGACATCCCCGACGTGGTCGACCTCGACCGGAACAAGGGCCGGTTCCGCCTGGAGTGGCGCCTGTCCCGGGTCAACGTGGCGATGGACATCACGCTGCGCAACACCCGCACCGGCGAGGTGAAGCGGGCCGACGTGTACCCCCTGTCGACCGGGTACGGCGACCCGCACCGCGTCCGCTTCGACTGGGACGGCGACGTGGAGTGGAACGGCACCCGCGGCATGTACTCCGCCGCCGGAGCCGGCCCCTACACCTGGCGCATCGAGGCCAGGCCGCTCAACGGCATCGGCCCGGTGCTGGTCTCCTCGGGCACCTTCACGGTCGCCCGCGAGCCCGGCCTGCACGACTACGACGGGGACGGCGCCCCCGACGTCCTCGCGCGGGACACGGGCGGCCGGCTGTGGCTCAACGACACCTTCGACTCCCGCGAGCAGGACACCTACTTCCAGAACCCGGAGCAGCTCGTCGGCGGCGGCTGGAACGTCTACGACCGGATCGAGGGCGCAGGCGACCTCGGCGGCGCCCCGGTGAGCGACCTGGTGGCCCGGGACCGCTCGGGCGTGCTCTGGCTGTACCTCGGCAAGGGGGAAGCCGACTCCCCGTTCACCTCCCGCAGCCGGATCGGCGGGGGCTGGAACGTCTACCGGCAGATCACCGGCGGCAGCGACCTGAACGGCGACGGCCGGGCCGACCTCGTCGCCACCGACACCTCCGGCGCCCTGTGGCTGTACAAGGGCACCGGGAACTGGCGGTCCCCCTTCGCCGAGCGCGTGAAGATCGGCACCGGCGGCTGGGGCGCTTACGACCAGATCACGGCGACCGGTGACATCGCCGGGGCCCCGGCCGGTGACCTCGTCGCCCGCGACCGCTCCGGCGTGCTGTGGCTCTACCTCGGCTACGGCGACGGCCGCTTCGCACCCCGGACCCGGATCGGCGGCGGCTGGAGCACCTACGAGCACCTGGTGGGCATCGGCGACGCGGACCGCGACGGCCGGGCCGACCTGTACGCGACCGACGTGCGGCCGAACGACCAGGACCCCTACCTGTACAAGAGCACGGGCGCCTGGCGGACGCCGTTCGCGGGCCGCGCCGAGGTCTCCTGGTTCTTCATGGAGCGCCGGGACTACAACCTCTTCGCCTGACGCGGGCGGACAGCGGGGTCTCGCGGGGCCCCGCCGTCGGCCGTCCCGTGCACGGCCCGAGTCCGCCCGGCGGGAGGGCGTCTCGGCGGGGCGGGGCGGTCCGTCAGTTTTCGAGAAGCACCGCGGGCCCGGCCACTCCTACCTTCGAGGACATGAACTCCATCGACGCCGTCACCCTCGAAGTGGCCGACCCCGAGGCCGCCGCCCGCTTCTACTCCGACGCCTTCGGACTCGACGGGTCGCGGGTGCGCCTGTGCGCCTGCGACAGCCCGACGACCGGCTTCCGCGGCTTCACGCTGTCCCTCGTGGTGGCCCAGCCCGGCAACGTCGACGCGCTCTTCACCGCCGCGGTCGACGCCGGCGCCACCGTCCTCAAGCCCGCCGCGAAGTCGCTGTGGGGCTACGGCGGGGTGGTGCAGGCGCCGGACGGCACGGTCTGGCAGATCGCGACCTCGGCGAAGAAGGACACCGTCCCGGTCACCCGCGACGTGGAGGAGATCGTGCTCCTCCTGGGCGTCGAGGACGTCAAGGCCACCAAGCGCTTCTACGTCGAGCAGGGCCTGACCGTGGGCAAGAGCTTCGGCGGGAAGTACGTCGAGTTCGCCACCGGCCCGGGCGCCGTCAAGCTCTCCCTCTACAAGCGCCGTGCTCTCGCCAAGGTCGCGGGCGTGGCCGCCGAGGGCACCGGATCCCACCGTCTCGTCGTCTCCGGCGGAAGCCGCCCGTTCGCCGACCCGGACGGCTTCGCCTGGCAGCCGGAGCCCAGCCACTGATGGGCTAGTTTCCTGTGCATGTCATCACGGGAAACTCCGCGAATACCCAGGGGCGGGACGCGGACGAGACTCTGGGCCGTGGCGGGTGCGGCGACCCTCGCGTTCCTCATAGCCCTGGAGATCGCCGCGCGCCGCTACGGCCTGCCGGGGCCGATGACCAACCAGGCCGGGGAGTTGGTGTTCGCCCCCGCGTCGGGGCCCCTGCTCTATGCCGGTCTGGCGCTCACGATGGTGGTCCTGACCTGGCGGGAACGGTTCGTCGCGGCGGCCGCCGCGGTCGGCATCGATCTCGCCGTCGCGCTGGTGCGGTGGGCGGCGGACGCCCCCGCGTCCGGCACCCACACCTTCGGCAACGGCGCGCTGTGGGCGGTCCTGGGCTGCGGGGTCGTCGCCGTGACACGGCGCACCGGCCCGGAACGGATCCTCCTGCTGAAGGGCACCGGGCTCGGCCTCCTGCTGGTGGCCGGCCGCAAGACCGGCGACGCCTGGCTGCTGATCACCTCCAAGACCCGGCCGGACGTCCTCGACCCGTACGTGGCGACCGCCGACCACGCGCTGGGCAACCCGTCCTGGCTGATGGGCCGGGCCGTCGAGGCCACCGGCCCGGTCGGTGAGCACCTGCTGGACTGGGTCTACGCCCAACTCGCGGTGGCCGCGGCCGTCGTCGCCCTGTACCAGCTGCGCAAGGTGGGCGCCGAGCGCCGCTTCCCGCGCCACCACCTGGTCCGCGCCTTCCTGCTGATAGGTCTGCTCGGACCCGGCGTCTACATGATCTTCCCGGTGGTCGGCCCGGTCTTCGCCTACGGCACCGGTGCCTTCGGCACCGGCGGCGAGGAGTGGGCGATCGCCGACCTGTGGCCGCACACGCTGCCGCCGATCGGCGCGCCGCACCCCTTCACGTACGACGGGGTCACCCCCCGCAACTGCATGCCCAGCCTGCACACGGCGTGGGCGGTCGTGATCTTCATCCACTCCCGGAAGGGGCCGCGCGTCCTGCGCTGGGCGGGGGCGTTCTGGCTGGTCGCCACGCTCACCGCCACGCTGGGATTCGGCTACCACTACGCCATCGACCTCGTCGCCGGCGTGGTGTTCGCGGTCACCGTCGAGGCGGGGCTGCGCGCCCTGGACCGCGGCTGGGACCGGTCGGGGACCGTGCTGGTCGCCCACGGGGTGGTGGTGTTCGCCGCGATCCTGACGGCCACGCGCTTCGTACCGCTGGAGATGGCCCGCCACCCGTGGGTCTTCGGGCCGCTCCTGCTGCTGTCGATGGCCTCGGTGGTCCACGGCTACGTACGGACCACGAAGGGGTGGGAACCGGCGACCGCGGCGGCGCCGACGCGACCGGAACCACGACTCGAGGCGGCCTCAGACGGACTGAGACGGTCTGGGGCGGCCTGAGGCGGCCCGAGCGCCGCAGGACTGCTGAATTGCGAAAGTTGGCAAGTCGTTGGATGCTGGGGGCCCGGGTCCGCAGGTAGCCGCGGACCCGGTTCTCCTGTGGAGACGCGATGAGCCCCCTGCTCCAGTACCTGCCCCACCGGCACGTGCTCACCCTGCCGGCGACGCCCCCGGCGGTCCGGGTGGCCCGGGAAACCGCCGAGCGGGCGCTCGCCGAGTGGGGCGTGAACCCCGGGCACCGCGCCGTGGCACCCGCCCTGCTGATCCTCAGCGAGCTGGTCACCAACAGCGTCCGCCACGCGTCGCCGCTCAGCGAGCAGGTGACCGTCACGTACGCGGTCGGCGACGACTGCCTGGCCTTCGCCGTGCACGACCGGCACCCCCACCGGCCCCGGCTGAACGGCGCGGGCACCGGTGGCCGCCGGAGAGGGGGCCTGGCGACCGTCATGGAGCTCACCGGCGAGCTGGGCGGCACCGCGGTGGTCCGGGGCGACGGCGACGGCCGGGGCAAGAGCATCTGGGTCACCCTCCCCCTGTGACGTGCGCACCGGCCGGGTTCACGAGGCGCCGTAGCCGGTCAGGGGTGGAGTGCGCAGGGCGAGGACGGCCTTGTCGTCGTGTCCGTTGCCGGGCCGGTGGGTGACCAGGGCACGGCACAGCTCGTCGGGCGCGAGTCCCACCAGCCGGGAGGCGGTCACGGCCAGGGCGTCCAGGCCCCGGTCCAGCGGCTGGCCGGGGACCTCCACGAGACCGTCGGTGAACAGGACGACGGTGCTGTCCACCGGCAGCGGCCGACAGTGGTCGGGCCGCGGCAGCTCGGGCGCCACCCCGAGGGGGAGTCCGGGCTCCACGTCCAGGTAGTGCACCCGCCCGTCGGGCAGCAGCACGAGCGGCGGCGGGTGTCCCGCGCTGGACCACCGCAGCTGCCACACACCGTCGGCGGGCTCCAGCCGCGCGAGCAGCGCCGTCGCGACGGGAGCCTCGTCCAGGGCGGCGTTCATGATCCGGTCGAGCCGGGCGAGGGAGGTGCTGGGCGGGGCGCTCGGGTCGTAGTACAGGGCGCGCAGCATGTTGCGGATCTGCGACATGTCGGCCGCGGCCCGCAGGTCGTGTCCCACGACGTCGCCGATCACCGCCGCGCAGGCTCCGTCGGGCAGCAGCATGGCGTCGTACCAGTCGCCGCCCACGGCCGCGGGCGCGCTCGCCGGGCGGTAGGCCGCGCCGGCGGAGAAGGGCCGCAGGTCGGGCAGGCGGGGCAGCAGCAGTCGCTGGAACTGCTCGCTGCTGTGCTGGACCTGCTGGTAGAGGCGGGCGTTCTCGATCGCGACGCCCGCCGTGCCGGCCAGCGCGCGGATCACGCCCTCGTCGTGCCGGTCGAAGGGCCGGCCGTCCCTGCGTTCGGAGAGGTAGAGGTTGCCGTAGATCCGGCCGCGCACGCTGATCGCCACCCCGAGCAGGCTGCGCATCGGCGGATGTCCGGGCGGGAAGCCCGCCGACTCCGGGTGGTGCGAGATGTCCTTGACCCGCAGCGGCTCGGGGTGGTGGATCAGGTGCCCGAGCAGCCCCCTGCCCCTCGGCAGCTCCACGCCCTCCAGGTCCCCCAGCTCCTTGGCGGTGAGCCCCAGGGGGATGAACTCCTCCAGGAGCCTGCCGTCCTGGTCGAGGACGCCCATGGCCCCGTAGCGGGCGCCGACCAGGTCCATGGCGGTGCGCACGATGCGGCGCAGCACCGCCGGCAGCTCCAGCTCGCTGGTGATGTTCACCACGGCCTGGAGCAACCCCTGCAGGGTCCCCTGGGCGCGGGCCAGGGCGTGCAGCTGCTCGCCGATCCGGTTCAGGTCGGAGCTGAGCGGCAGGTCGAGGAGTGAGGCGTACGGCTCGTCCGGGCCGGCCTCGGAGCTCTCGTCGGCCGAGGTCGCTCCGTCCGGTGAGCGCTGCCGTTCCTCCGCCATCGCGCGTGCCTCGTTTCCCGCCGTGCGGATCGCCTTCCGCCCACTGTGGCCCGGCGGGCGGGCGGTCGCCGTCCGTCCGCAGCCGGTCGGAGTAACGCGGACCCGGCCGGGCGGGACGGAGTTCGCCCCGGCGGATTCGGCCTGACGGGTGGCTCGGGCGAGGATGGGCGGCATGCTGATGAGGACGGGACGGGCGCGACGCGCCCGGGGCGGGCCGGCCGGGGCGGGTCGCCGCGGCGCGAGAGAGCTGAGGGCACGATGAGCACGCCGCTGTACCAGTTGAAGGCCGAGTTCTTCAAGACGCTCGGCCACCCGGCGCGCATCCGCGTCCTGGAGCTGCTGAGCGAGCGCGAGCACGCGGTGGCGGAGATGCTGCCCGAGGTGGGGATCGAGCCGGCCCACCTCTCCCAGCAGCTCGCGGTGTTGCGCCGGGCGAACCTCGTGGTGTCCCGCAAAGAGGGATCGAACGTGTACTACTCCCTGACCAGCCCTCAGATCGCCGAGTTGCTCAGGGTCGCGCGCGGCATCCTCTCCGGTGTGCTCGCCGGGCAGGCCGAACTGCTCGCGGACCTCCGGGCCGGACAGCCCGAGCCGGGACCGCCACCGGCCTAGCGGCGCGGTGCCCGGTCATTTGTGGGCGTGTTCCCCCACGTAGAAGAGCAGCCAGAGGAAACCGGCGAGGAGATGCGTGCCGAAGATGTAGAAGCCCGCCCGCAGGGCGACACCGCGCTCGAACCGGCGCTCGGAGGTGTCGCGCTCGTCGCGTGCCCCGCCGCCCGACGACGGAACCGGCATCCCGATCACCTCTCGTCCGCCCGTGGGGGAAGTAAGGAGTCAAGCAATTGATGAATTGCAGAACTCTGCAAGTCCTTTCCACTGTACCCGCCTGCACGTCCTTGCGGGGTCGGGCCAGTACCTTGCTCCCATGCCTGATCTGAGCCCCTCCTCCCCCGCCGAGGCCTACGCGGCCCTCCTGCAGGGCAACGCCCGTTTCGTGAGCGGTGACCGCCTGCACCCCAATCAGGACGCCGACCGCCGGTCGGAGCTGGCACCGCGGCAGCGTCCGTTCGCGGTGCTCTTCGGGTGCTCGGACTCGCGGCTGGCGGCCGAGATCATCTTCGACCGGGGTCTGGGCGACCTGTTCGTGGTGCGCACGGCGGGCCACGTGGCGGGCGCGGAGGCGCTGGGCAGCGTCGAGTACGGCATCAAGGTGCTGGGGGCGCCGCTCGTGGTGGTCCTCGGGCACGACTCCTGCGGCGCGGTCACCGCGGCCGCCGAGGCCGTGCTCGGCGGTACCGCGCCGGCCGGCTACATCGGGGACGTCGTGGAACGGGTGATCCCGAGCGTGCTCGCGGCGCGCGCCCAGGGCGACGACGGGATCGACCGGTTCGTGGACGAACACATCCGCCGGAGCGTGGACGGCCTGGTGGGACGCTCGGCGCTGCTGGCGGACGAGGTCGCCGCCGGCCGGTGCGCGGTCGTCGGCCTGTCCTACCGCCTGGCCGGGGGGACGGTGAAGCGCGTGGCGGCCCACGGGCTCCCGGAGGAGGCGAACGGCACCCGTAGCGCCTGAGGCCACTCGCGCCTCCGTGGTGCCACTCGCGTCTCCATGGCGCCATTCATGGTGCCACGGTGGTGCACCTCGCTCTGTCGGGCATCTGTGCAGGTCGGAGGGGTGGCTGATCCCGTCCTCCCAGCTCCGGTGCCAGTGAGGCTTGCGTATGGCGCCATTGTGGTGCCATTATGACGTCATGGACCTCACTCCGTATGTCGACACCCTCCGGCGCGAGCTCGCGGTGGCTGCCGAAGCCGGTGGCGACGACGCCCGCGAACTGGCCGAGCGGCTCATCGCTCCGCTGGAGTCGGCGACCCGGCTGACCATGCTCAACGTGCTCTCCGCCGCCATGGACGAGATCACCCGCGAGCTGGCCCCCGGCTCGGTCGACGTACGGCTGCGCGGGCTCGAGCCCGACTTCGTGGTGACACCGCCGCCCACCGAGGGCGGTGGCACCGCGGAGCCGGCCGCGCCCGTCGAGACGCTCAAGGCGCCGGCGCCCGCCGATGTCGACGAGGGCGGCACCGCACGCGTCAACCTGCGCCTGCCGGCCCACCTCAAGACGCGCGCCGAGGAGGCCGCGAGCCGTGAGGGGCTGTCCGTCAACGCCTGGCTGGTGCGGGCCGTGTCGGCCGCGGTCGACGGCGGCGGCGGCGCCCCGCGTACGCCGGAGCGGGCGCGCAGCGTCGGACAGAGCTTCACCGGCTGGGTGCGCTAGACCCGGGGCCCGCGCCCGCACCCGCACTCGCACTCGCGCGCCGGAGAACCGCAGCACGGCGCTCACACCACGTCCCACCAGCGGGGACACCCCACGGACTCACGAGGACGGTACAGCCATGCCTTCTTTCGACACTCCCCGGCCGATCGCGGTGACCGCCCACGTGGGCGCCGGTTCCGTCCGGTTCACCGCGGGCGACCGGCTCGACACGGTCGTCGAGGTGCGGCCCGGCGACCCGAAGCGGGACAAGGACGTGCGCGCCGCCGAGCAGACCGAGGTCTCGTATGCGAGCGGGGTCCTGACGATCAGCACGAAGGAGCGCCGCTTCATCGGCCCCACCGGCGTCGTCGACGTGACGGTGGAACTGCCCGCCGGGTCGCGCGTCGACACCGTCGGCTCCTGGACCCAGGTTCTCGGCGAGGGCCGGCTCGGCGAGGTCCGGGTGAAGACGCCGGGCGGTGACGTCCGCCTGGACACGACGGGGCCGCTCCAGCTCACCGCCTCCCACGGCTCGGTCACCGTGGACCGGGTCGAGGGTTCGGCCGAGATCACCACCAGCTCCGGCAGCGTGCGCGTCGGCGTCGTCGAGGGCCCGGCCGTCGTGAAGAACTCGCACGGCTCCACGACCGTCGGCGTCGCGCACGGCGACCTGCGCGTGAAGAACGCCAACGGCGACATCAACGTCGGCCGTGCCGAGGCCTCGCTCACCGCCACCACCGCCCACGGCACCCTGCGGGTGGACGAGGTGGCCCGCGGCGAGATCCGGCTGGAGACCTCCTACGGCGCCATCGAGGTCGGCGTCCGCGAGGGCACGGCCGCCTGGCTCGACCTCCACTCGGGCGGCGGGCAGGTGCGCAACACCCTCGCCGCGTCCGGCAGTCCCGCCGAGGACGAGGAGACCGTCAAGGTCCAGGCCCGCACCCGGTACGGCAACATCGACGTCCGCCGCGCCAAGGCCTGAGCGCCGCGCTCGCCCTTCCGGCCGCCGCCGGTCCCGGTCGTCACCTCCGTCACCCCGTCATCACCTTCGTCATCCCCTCGAACGGGAGGGCTCCATGCCTTCATCTGTCATGCCCACGACCGTCTCGGGTGCGCAGGCACCCGCCGCCGTGTCCGCCGTGGGACTGCGCAAGTCGTACGGCGACAAGACCGTCCTCAACGGCATCGACCTGCGCATCCCGGCCGGGTCCGTGTTCGCGCTGCTCGGCCCGAACGGCGCGGGCAAGACCACCGCCGTCAAGATCCTCTCCACCCTCGTCCCGGCCGACGGCGGGCAGGCCCAGGTGGCGGGCCACGACCTCGCCGCCGCCCCGCAGGACGTGCGGGGCGCGATCGGTGTCACCGGCCAGTTCTCCGCCGTGGACGGTCTGATCACCGGCGAGGAGAA
>NZ_JBFBJX010000013.1:0-264307 GCF_040686295.1 Streptomyces sp. NPDC085944
GTGGGGGGTGGGGGGGGCGAGGATGCCGCCCCCGCCCCCCCGGGGGCGGGCCCCCCGGTGGGGCCCCCGCGCCGGCGGGGGCGTACCGCCACGGAGACTTCATGGACAAGCACAACAGCGGTGGGCTGACCGCCGAGCAGACGGAGCGCGTCGTCGCCATCGCCATGGACCTGGCACGGGAGGGCGACACCGGGCAACTGGTGGAGTTCGTGACCCACGGGCTGCCGGTGGACGTGCGCGACCCGGCCGGCAACACCCTGCTCATGCTCGCCGCGTACCACGGTCACGCCACCACCGTTCAGGCCCTGATCGGGCACGGCGCCGACCCCGACCTGCGCAACGACAGGGACCAGTCCCCCGTCGCCGGGGCCCTGTTCAAGGGCGCCGACGACGTGGTGGCCGTACTGCGCGAGGCCGGCGCGGACCTGGACTCGGGCACCCCGACCGCGCGCGCCGCCGCGTCCATGTTCGGCCGGACCCACCTGCTGACGAGCTGATCCCACCACCGGGAGCCGCACCGCCCCCGCCTCCTAGCTCCGCACGTGCAGGCCGAAGCCCTGGCGGCCCGGCGCCTCCAGGCCCTGCTTCAGGCGCAGTGACGGGATGTCGTAGTCACCGAGGTTCTGGGGACGGAAGGCGATCGGCTCCGTCGTCTCCAGGGACAGCAGCCGCTCCCTCCACGCCTTGGCGGCGTCCTCGAAGCCGCCCTCGGTGAGCCGGTCGGCGCCGTGGAGCACGAACGGCGGCAGCACCTCCAGGCCGGGGTAGTACAGGATCCCGTGGTGGATCGGGAACAGCAGGTCCTCGATCGGGCCGTTGATCCCCCGGTCGGTGTAGTGGGACTCGGGGCCGCCGACCGTGACCGACAGGATCGCCCGCCGTCCCCGCAGCATCCCCTCCCCGAAGCGCTCGCCGTACCGGGTCTCGTCGTGCACTCCGACGCCGTACGCGAATCGGTGGGTGAACACGCGGTCCACCCAGCCCTTCAGGATCGCCGGCATCGTGTACCACCACAGCGGGAACTGGAAGATCACCGTGTCGGCCCACAGCAGCTTCTCCTGCTCGGCCGCCACGTCGGGCGTGAGCGCGCCGGCCTCGAACGCCCGGCCGGAGTTCTGCACCACCTGCAGCGGGCTCGTGGCATGCTCGCCGTAGTCCGCCGCGTCCACCACGGCCTTCCAGTCCATCGCGTACAGGTCGCTCACCCGCACCTCGTGTCCGCCGGCCTCGAGCGTGGACACGGCGAGGTCCTTCAGCGAACCGTTCAGTGAGCGCGGCTCCGGGTGGGCGTGGACGATGAGCGTCTTCATGGCTGTTCCCTTCGACGGCGTCGGTCGCCACCGATGTTCGGCCGGCCCGTCCGCGTTGTTCAGGGGCGCCGCTTCCGTCGGACGGGACTTCCTGGTATCGGCAGGGCCACCCTCACGCGCGGTGCCGGAGCCATACTGAGGGCCATGGACGATCTCGCGGGCTTCCTGCGCACCCGGCGCTCCCGGGTCGACCCCTCCTCCGTCGGTATCCCCGTCGACAGCCGTCGCCGTGTCGAGGGGCTGCGCCGCGAGGAGGTCGCTCACCTGTCCGGGGTCAGCGTCGACTACTACGTACGCCTGGAGCAGGGGCGCGCCACCCAGCCCTCCGAGCAGGTCCTCGACGCCCTCGCCCGGGTACTCGGCCTCGACGAGACCGAACGCGGGCATCTGGGCCGGCTCGCCTGCCAGCGCCGCCGCGCGAAGTCGCCCGGCGGACGCCTGCGCCCCGAACTGCTGCGTGTGCTGGACCTGGTCGCCGACGCACCCGCCTTGATCATGAATCACCGCCTGGACGTGGCCGCCGGGAACCGTCTCGCCGGGCTTCTCTACGGCCGTCGGCCGCAGGGGCTGAACACCGCCCGGCACATCTTCCTCGAGGAGACCGAGCGCGGCCTGTACGCCGACTGGGAGACCTGCACCCTGGACGTGGTCGGACACCTGCGTCTCGCGGCCGGCAAGTACCCCGACGACCCGCGCCTGGCCTCGCTCATCGGCGAGTTGGCGATGGGCAGCGACCGCTTCCGCCGCCTGTGGGCCCGCGCGGACGTACGCGCCCGCACCCATGGGCGCAAGGCGTACCGGCACCCGCTGGTCGGGCTGCTGGAACTGCACCAGGAGAACTTCGCGCTGCCGGACGAGTCGGGCATGGAGCTGCTGGTGCTGTCCGCGGCGCCCGGGAGTCCCACGGAGGACGGGTTGCGTCTGCTGGAGACGCTCGGCGGTGACGTCGCGCCCGGTACCGGGAGCCGGGCCTTCGGTCCCCACATGGCGTGATGCCGCGCCGGCTCGGGCCGTCCGCCGTGGCTTGATCCATCGGTGCGTGCGCGCAGGAGAAGCGGAAAGCGGGCGCCGAACTCGCCGCACTGAAAGGGGTGTGGCGCAAAGACATCCATGGGCTTTCACGAGTTCATTGATCAACTCCCAAAGCTTGACCATGAATTGCACACATTCCCTCTACACGGTGGCCGCGATGGTCTAGATTGACCGTGCTTCAGCTGTTCAGGCATGAGGCCACCAAGAATGATCTTTAGGTCGGGGGCAGGGGGGTCTGCTGCTACCACTGCGAGCTGTTCACGTTTCTGTGACACGTCCAGAACGCCGTGCGCGGGCAGGCGGGGGCCGCCCGTGGGGAGGAACAGCGCGGCGCGGGAGGCGGGGACCTCCCGAGGGGGAGGAACAGTGCTAGGCGAACACGTCGAACCACTGGGAACCTGGGGGGTTCTGTGCGGCAAGGGGGATTGGTCAGCGCGTTTCCGTCGACACGCGAGCAGCTGGCGGAGGGGGCCATCGACCGGCCCGCGATCGACTGGGAGCAGCGGTACCGCCGTACCGTGATCACCAGCGATACCGTGGCCACGGCCGTCGTGGTGGCGGGCATAGGAAATTTCTTCGGGGTTCGGGACGCGGCCAACTGGCACGAGAAGTGGGGAATTCTCGCGTTCGGCACCGAACTGCTGGTGCTGGGGGCACTGGCGGTCAGCCGGTCGTGGTCCCCGGCGGTACTCGGTCAGGGAGCCGAGGAATTCCGCCGGCTCGGACGCTCACTGTTCATGGCAACCGTCGTACTGGCGCTCGGCGGAATCGCCCTCACCTCGCGCAACATCAAATTGTGGATCTTCGTCGCCGTCCCCGCGATCGCGATCGTGACCATGATCGCGCGGTATCTGCTGCGTCTGTGGCTGCACCGGCAGCGCAAGGAGGGACGCTGCCTGAGACCGGTGCTCGCGGCCGGCAGTCCTGCCACCGTGCGCGACCTGATCACCCGCACCCGGCGTTTCCCGCACCTCGGTTGGCGGGTGGACGCGGTGTGCACCGACGGCGCGGAACCGGAGGACGGTGACCAACTGGACGGCGTGCCGGTCGTCGGTCCGCTGTCGGACGTCGCCGACCACGTCCGCCGCGACGGCTACCGGGTCGTCGCCGTCACCCCGGACCCGCACTGGTCACCGCACCGGCTGCAACGGCTGGCCTGGAACCTGGAGGGCAGCGACGCCGAGATGGTCGTGGCACCGGTGCTGATGGAGGTGGCCGGACCCCGGCTGCACGTCGACGCGGTGCTCGGGATACCGCTGCTGCGGGTCAGCATGCCGACCTTCACCGGAGGCCGCCGGGCGGTCAAGGCGGTCGTCGACCGGATGGGCGCGGCGATCCTGCTGACGCTGTTCATGCCGCTGATGGTGTTCGTCGCCCTGCTCATCCTGGTGGACAGCCGGGGCGGGGTGCTCTACCGCCAGCGCAGGGTCGGCAAGGACGGCCGCGAGTTCACCATCGTCAAGTTCCGCACCATGGTCGCCGGGGCCGACCGGGCGCGTGCCGCGCTGGCCGACCGCAACGAGGGCGCGGGCCTGCTGTTCAAGCTGCGCCGGGATCCACGGGTGACCCGGGTGGGCACGGTGCTGCGCCGGTACTCGATCGACGAGTTGCCGCAGCTGTTCAACGTGCTCACCGGATCGATGTCGCTCGTCGGTCCGCGACCGCCGCTGCCCGAGGAGTCCGCGGCCTACGGTCCGGACATCCGAAGACGGCTGCTGGTCAAGCCCGGCCTCACCGGCCTGTGGCAGATCAGCGGGCGCAGCGACCTGCCGTGGGAGGAAGCGGTCCGGCTGGACCTGCGGTACGTGGAGGACTGGTCGCTCGCCCTGGACACGGTGATCTTGTGGAAGACGCTCCGTGCGGTGCTGCACGGGCAGGGGGCCTATTGATGCGCGGTGGTCGTCGGACCGGCGTGCGGACGGCAGGCCGTCGGGGCCTGCCCGGGGGGAGGAACGGGTCATGAGGGTCAGTGTTTTCGGCCTGGGCTATGTGGGCTGCGTGTCGGCCGCGTGCCTGGCCGGCAAGGGGCACGAGGTCATCGGGGTCGACGTGAACCAGGTGAAGGTCGACCTGGTCAACGACGGCAAGGCCCCGGTGGTCGAGGAACGGATCGGCGAACTGATCGCCGAGGTCGTGGACAGCGGTGCGCTGCGCGCCACCCGTGACGTCCGCGAGGCGATCACGGACAGCGACAT
Source organism: Streptomyces sp. NPDC085944 (assembly GCF_040686295.1). Lineage (NCBI taxonomy): Bacteria > Bacillati > Actinomycetota > Actinomycetes > Kitasatosporales > Streptomycetaceae > Streptomyces > Streptomyces sp. NPDC085944. Next base: position 4,538 of record NZ_JBFBJX010000013.1, read on the forward strand.
CTCCCTGATCTGCGTGGGCACGCCGTCGGAGCCCAACGGCAGCCTGTGCACGACCTACTTGGAGCGGGTCACCGAAGAGATCGGCGCCGCGCTGGCGGAGCGTGGCGGGAGCGGCGGGCGGCACACCGTGGTGTTCCGCAGCACCATGCTCCCGGGCACCTGCGCCAACCTGCTGATACCGATCCTGGAGAAGTACGTCGGCGGCACCGCCGGGGTCGACTTCGGGGTCGCGGTCAACCCGGAGTTCCTGCGCGAGGGCACCAGCGTGCGGGACTTCTTCGACCCGCCCAAGACCGTCGTCGGCGAACTCGACCCGGCGAGCGGCGACGCGGTGCTGGGGCTGTACGAGGGCCTGCCCGGCGAGGTGTTCCGGGTGCCGGTCTCGACGGCCGAGGCGATCAAGTACGCGGACAACGCCTTCCACGGCCTCAAGATCGGTTTCGCGAACGAGCTGGGTGCGGTGTACCGGGCGCTCGGGGTGGACTCGCACCAGGTGATGGACGTGTTCCTGGCCGACCGCAAGCTGAACATCAGCCCCGCCTACCTGCGGCCCGGCTTCGCCTTCGGCGGCTCCTGCCTGCCCAAGGACCTGCGCAGCCTGGTCCACGCGGCGCAGCGGGCCGACGTCTCGGTGCCCATCCTCTCCCACGTGCTGCCTTCCAACTCGGCGCACCTGGAGCGTGCGGTGGAGCTGGTGGAGCGCACCGGGAAACGCCGGGTGGGCCTGTTCGGGCTGTCCTTCAAACCCGGCACCGACGACCTGCGCGAGAGCCCGCTCGTCGAGCTGGCGGAGCGGCTCTTCGGCAAGGGCTACGACCTGAGGATCCACGACGCCAACGTGAGCCTGTCCCGGCTGCTCGGCGCCAACCGCGAGTACGTCGAGACCCGGCTGCCGCACCTCGCGCAACTGCTCGCGGACTCCGTCGACGAGGTCCTCGCGCACGCCGAGGTGTGCCTGGTCGGCACCAGGGACCCGGACGTGCTGTCCGCGCTCCCCCACGGCGCAGACCCGCTGCTGATCGACCTCATCCACCTTCCCGACGCCGACGCGCGCCGGACCGAACCGGGGTACATGGGCCTTGCTTGGTGACACGACGTCCGGCGGCGCGACCTCCGGCGACACCCCGCACACCGGCGGCGACGGCGACCGGCGGGGGCGGCGCGCGCTGATCCTGGTGGAGAACCTGTCGGTGCCCTTCGACCGGCGGGTGTGGCAGGAGTGCACGACCCTGCGCGACGCGGGCTGGACGGTGGACGTCATCTGTCCCCGGGGCACCAAGCGGGACACGGAGGCGGAGATCGAGATCGACGGGGTGCGCATCCACCGCTACCCGCTGCGGGCGGCCACCGGAGGACCGGCCGGGTACCTGCGGGAGTACGGGGCGGCGCTCTGGCACACGGCCCGGCTGGCCCGCAGGGTCGGACCGGTGCACGTGGTCCACGCCTGCAACCCGCCCGATCTGCTGTTCCTGCCGGCGCTGTGGCTCAAGCGGCGCGGCGCGCGGTTCGTCTTCGACCAGCACGATCTGATCCCCGAGCTGTACCTCTCCCGGTTCGGCCGCGGCAAGGACCTGCTCTACCGCGGCGTGTGCGCGCTGGAGCGGACGACCTACCGGGCCGCGGACATCGTGCTCGCCACGAACGAGAGCTACAAGGCCGTCGCGGTGCACCGGGGCGGACGGCGCCCGGAGGACGTCTTCGTGGTGCGCAGCGCGCCCGCCACCGACCGGTTCCAGCCGGTGCCGCCCGAGCCGGACCTGAAGCGGGGCAAGCCCCATCTGCTGTGCTATCTCGGCGTCATGGGCCCCCAGGACGGCGTCGACTACGCGCTGCGGGCGCTCGCGAAGCTGCGCGACGAGCTCGGACGGACCGACTGGCACGCCGTCTTCGTCGGCTCCGGTGACGCCTTCGAGGCGATGGTCGAGCTGTCCCGGTCGCTGGGGCTCTGCGACCAGGTGCAGTTCACCGGGCGCATCCCGGACGCCGACCTGGTGCGCTACCTGTCCACCGCGGACGTGTGCCTCTCCCCCGACCCGCGCAATCCGCTCAACGACGTGTCGACCATGAACAAGGTCCTGGAGTACATGGCGATGGGCCGGCCGATCGTCTCCTTCGACCTCCGGGAGGCGCGGGTCTCCGCCGGTGAGGCCGCCGTGTACGCGCCCGCCAACGACGAGGGCGCGTTCGCCGCACTGGTCGCGCAGTTGCTGGACGACCCGGAACGGCGGGCCCGGATGGGCAAGATCGGCGAGGAGCGGATCAACGGACAGCTGTCCTGGCGGAACTCGCAGGCGTCACTGCTCGCCGCGTACGCCGCCGCCTGCCGTACGGCGATCGACGCGGGGAGAAGGCAGCGCCGTTGAGTGACGACACGATACGCCTGGTCACGGTCGGGCGGATTCTCCGCAGGCGTCGACGGCTGCTCGCCGTCCTCGTCGTGGTGGGCGCCCTCGTCGGCTACGGCGTCTCGGTCCTGTTCCCACCGCGCTACACCGCGTCGGCCTCGGTCCTGCTGCCGGGGCAGTGGGAGCAGCGCGAACTGCTCACCCAGGTGGAGATCGCGACCAGTTCGTCGGTCGTCGACAAGGCGGGCGACGCGCTCCGCTGGAGCGACGTCGGCGACAAGGAACTGCGGGACAGGGTGAGCGCGAAGATCACCGACGGCAACATCATCAAGATCTCCGGGAAGGCCGACACCCCGGAGCGCGCGCAACGGCTCTCCGACGAGGTGGCCCAGCAGTTCGTGGCGTACGCGGCGCGCATCGCCACCGGCACCACCGATCCCGACGGTGCGACGGGGCCCGAGGCACTGCGGCAGCAGGTGGCGCGGACCAACCAGCGCATCACCGACCTCGCCAACGCGGCCGACCCCGGGCAGACGGTGGAGAGCGTGCAGGCCCGCACCGAGCTCGAGAAGCTGCGCACCGCGCTGCAGGATGCCATGCACAAGCTCGACGAGGCGGACCCCGCGACCAACAGGGCCGGCCTGGTCGTCATGGGCCCCGCCCCCCGGCCGACCGGCGAGGCGCCGCCGACCAGGTGGCAACTCGTCGGCGGCGGAGCGCTGCTGTTCTTCGTCCTCGCGATCGTCGGCCATCTCGCCGCCGCGCGGGTGAACCGGCGGCCGCGCTCCGAACCGGAGATCGCGGCGGCGCTGGGCGCGGCGCTGCTGGGGACCGTCGACGTAGCCGCCGAGCGGCGTGCGAGCCAGTCGAAGGCGCGCGGTGTACGGGCCCGCCTGGGGCGGCTGCTGGGCGTCGACACGCGCTGGGACCTGCCGGCCCCGCGGTCCTCCGGCGACGAGGCCGGCCGGCGGATCCGCTACCGGCGGGTGTGCGCCCGCCTGCGGGAGCGCCTGCCTGCGGCCCGGCGGGTGCTGGTCGTGGTCCCGGACGACGACGAGGTCGCCCGCCGGGCGGCCGGCCGGCTCGCCGCCGAGGCCGAGGGCGATCCGCTGCTGCGGGTGGTGGAGGTCTCGGTGTCCCGGCCGTTGGTGCCGGACCGCGATGCCGAGTCCGGCGCCCTGGTCGTGCTGAGCGCGGGCGTCCGGACCGCCGAGGAGCTCGCCGGTGTCGCCGGGGCGTGCGCGGACGGCGGGCACGAGGTCGTCGGCGTCGTCGTCGCCGGCGCCGTCCGGGCCCGGACTCCGGGGCCGGCCAACCGGCCCGTGGAGCCCGCCACCGCGGCGGCCGCGGTGCACGACCATGCGACGGGAGGTTCCGCATGACGACGCGTACGGACGCCGGTTCGTCGGCCTCCGCCCCGCTCCTCGACCTGCAGTCCCTGGTGGTGGCGGTGCGCAGGCGGCGCCGTCTGTGGGGCGCCCTGGCCCTGCTGGGGCTGCTGGCCGGTGCGGCCGTGGCGGTCCTGCTGCCGCCCCGGCCCGCGGCGGTGACCAAGGTACTGGTCGCGCACAAGGAGGACCAGCCCAACGACACGGGAACCCTGATCCGCACCGATGTCGAACTGCTGGCCACCTCAAGGATCGCCGAGCAGGCCCTGCGCACCCTCGGCTCCCGGGAGAGCCCGGAGGACTTCATGGAGGACTACCGGGGCACCGGCCTGACCAACAACCTGATGCGGATCGACGTGACGGGTGACAGCAACGCCGAGGCGGTGGCCCGGGCCAAGGCGCTGGCCGACGCCTTCGTCGCGGACCACGTACGGCGGATGCGGCAGTCCGCCGAGGCCGAGGCCGAGTCCCTGCTCGACCAGCGCGACCGCATGCGCAAGGAGCTCGCCGAGGTCAACGAGGCGATCGGGGACCGCTCACCGGACGACGACCCGAAGGCGTCGGCGAGCATCGAGTCCCTCTACGCCCGCCGGGCCGAACTCGACTCGCGGATCGCCGAGTTCGACCAGCGGGCTGCGGAGGCGCGCACCGGCACCCCGGAGGTCGTCGCCGGTACGCGGATCGTGGACGCCCCGCACGCGGTACGGCACTCGCTGTCCAAGGCGGTGGGCGTCGACGCCGCGATCGGGCTCGTCCTCGGGCTCGTCCTCGGGCTCGCGCTGGCCGCGGTCGGCGCGGTGGTGGCGGACCGTCCCGTGCTGCGCCGGGAGATCGCGGCGAACCTGGGCGCCTCGGTCCTCGCGGAGCTGCGCCGCGGGCCGCGCCGCAGGGCGGGGCGGTGGCAGCGCCGGCGGACCCGGGTGGCCCGCGAACGGCTCACCACCACCCTGGGCCGCATCGTGCGCGGCTCCCCCGAACCGGTGTCGCTCCTGGAACTCGGCTGTGCGCGCGCCGCCGCGGTGATCGCCCTGGACCTCGCCGGGGCGCTGGAGGCCGACGGGCCCGTGGCCGTCGTCGACGGCCTGCCCGGCACACAGCTCGCCGACAGCCGGCGGGGGTCCCCGGGGCCGACCGTGCTCAGCGGCGAACGTGCCGCGGCCGAACCGACCGGGGGGCGTCGGCTCGGCGTCGGCTCGGTGGCGCCCGGGACGGCGTGGACGGATCTGCGGTACCTCGGCGGTCGTACGGTGCTCGTCGTGCGGGCCGGGCACGGCAGTGCCGCCTGGCTGCACACCGTGGCGCGGCAGCTCGCGGACCAGCGCATCACGGTGATCGGCGTGGTGCTGATCGACCCGGATCCGCGGGACCGGACCGACGGCACCCTGTGGGACGTCCCGCGTCCGACGCCGCGCGGCATCGACGAACGGCCCGGGCGGGCGGGCAGGGGCACCTCCCGCGCCGTCCACGCGGTGGCGGAAGGGCGGCCGAGGACGGAACGACCGTCGATGTCGGCCGCGCGGGTCCCGGACAGCGACCAGGAGGCGCGGTAGCACATGTGTGGCATCGCAGGCACGTACCACTGGCCGGACGGCAAGGCCGTGACCGACCGGCTCACCGACGTCCTCGCCCACCGCGGTCCCGACGGAGCGGGCCGGTACAACCACCCCGCCGGGGACGGCGAGGTGCATCTCGGGCACCGTCGGCTGGCCATCCTCGACCTGTCCGGGACCGGCGCCCAGCCGATGGTGTCGGACGGCCTCGCCCTGACCTACAACGGCGAGCTGTACAACGCGCCCGCGCTCCGCGGCGAGCTGGAGTCCGCGGGGGTGGGCTTTCGCGGTACGTCGGACACGGAGGTGGTGCTGGAGGCCTGGCGGCGCTGGGGCACGGACTGCCTGCCCCGGCTGCGCGGCATGTTCGCGTTCGCGGTCTTCGACGAGCGCACGGGTGAGCTGGTGCTGGCCCGCGACCAGCTCGGCATCAAGCCGCTGTTCCTGCTCCGGCGCGGCGGGGGCCTGGTGTTCGCCTCCGAACTCAAGGCGCTCGCCGCGGTGACCGGCGGGAAGCTGGAGGTGGACCACGCGGCGCTGGTGGCGTCGCTGCTGTACTACTGGGTGCCGGACTCGCGGTGCGCGTTCCGTGAGGCGGAGAAGCTGCCGCCGGGCAGCTGGCTGCGGTGCCGGCCCGACGGCCGGGTGGAGCGCGGCCGGTACTGGAACCTGAAGGACGTCGCCGCCGAGGGCCGGGAGCGGGCCCGCGGCGGCGAGCTGCCGGACCTGGCGGCCGTCGTCGAGGAGTCGACCCGCCACCACCTGCTCTCCGACGTGCCCGTGGCGACCTTCCTGTCCGGCGGGCTCGACTCCAGCTATCTGACCGCGCTGGCGGCCCGTCACCGGCCCGGGATCTCCGCCTACACCATCGGGTTCCGCGCCGAGGACGCCCGGTTCGAGGCGATGCCGGACGATCTGCGCTACGCCCGGCAGGTGGCCGCGCGGTTCGGCGTCGAGCTGCACGAGATCGAGATCGCCCCGGACGTGCTGGAACTGCTGCCACGGATGACGTACCACCTGGACGAGCCGATCGGCGACCCTGCCGCGATCAACACCTTCCTGATCTGTTCGGCCGCCCGGGAGGCCGGGGTCAAGGTGATGCTCTCGGGGATGGGCGCCGACGAGCTGTTCGCCGGTTACCGCAAGCACCTGGCCAACCTGCTGGCGCTGCGCTACCAGCGCGTCCCTCGGCCGCTGCGGCGCGGGGTGTCCGCGGCGGTGGACCGGCTGCCGGTCGCGACGAGCCGCCGGGGACTGCGGTCGGTGCGCTTCGCCAAGCGGTTCCTCTCCTTCGCCGATCTGCCGGAGGAGACCGCGTTCCGGCGCAGCTACACCATGTACGACCGGGAGGAGCTGCTGGGCCTGATCGACCCGGATCTGGCGGGGACGGTCGACGAGGTGCTGACCGAGCACGCGGACGTCTACGCGGACAACGACCTCGACGACTTCGTGAACCGCATGTGCCTGGGCGACGCCCGGATGTTCCTGCCGGGTCTGAACCTCGCCTACACGGACCGCTCCAGCATGGCCGCGTCGACCGAGGTGCGGGTGCCGTTCGTGGACGTCGAGGTGGTGAAGGCGGCGTTCGCCGTGCCCGGTGACCGCAAGATCGTGGGCCGGCAGGGCAAGGCCGCCCTCAAGGAGGCGGCCACCTCGATTCTGCCCAGGGAGATCGTGTACCGGCCCAAGGGCCTGTTCAGCGCCCCGCTGCGGGCCTGGATGAGCCGGGACCTCGCGCCGCTGGTGCGCGAGGTGGTCAACGACGGGGAGCTGGTCCGTTCCGGGTTCCTGCGCCGGGACGCGCTGCGGCGGCTCGTCGCCGAGGACGCCGCCGGGCAGCGGGACTTCTCCAAGCACCTGTGGCACGTACTGACCCTCGAGTACTGGTATCGCGGCGCGATCTCCGGGGAGGGCCGGAACACTTCGTCGGCCGCGTAGGGGTCTCCCGGCGCGGACCGGCACACGGACAACGGGCACGGGCAACCGGCACAGAGACAAGAGGACTTCGGGTGAAACAGGTCGTACAGAACTACAAGAGCGGCGAGTTGGCGCTGCTCGACGTGCCGGTGCCGGGCTGCAAGCCGGGCGGCGTGCTGGTGCGGACCGCCTACTCGCTGATCTCCACCGGCACCGAGCTGATGAAGGTGTCCGAGGCCGGCATGTCGATGCTGGGCAAGGCGCGCTCCCGGCCGGACCAGGTGGCCAAGGTCGTGCAGAGCGTCGCCACCAACGGGGTGCCCGCCACCTATCGCAAGGTGATGGGCAAGCTGGACTCCTACACGCCGCTGGGCTATTCGCTGTGCGGGGTGGTCGAGCAGGTCGGCGCCGGGATCGACGACGTGAAGGTCGGCGACCTCGTGGCCTGCGCCGGCAACGAGCACGCGCTGCACGCCGAGCTGAACTGGGTGCCGAAGAACCTCTACGCCCCCGTGCCGGACGGTCTCGCACCCCGGGACGCGGCCTTCGGCACCGTCGGGTCGATCGCCCTGCAGGGTGTGCGGCAGGGCGAGTCGCGGCTCGGTGAGGTGGCGCTGGTCGTGGGGCTGGGGCTGATCGGGCAGCTGGTGGTGCAGCTGCTCGCCGCCTCGGGAGTCCGGGTGGTGGGCGCGGATCCCGACCCGGTGCGCTGCGAGCTGGCCGAGCGGCTGGGCGCGGCGGCCTGCGGGGACCCGGCGTCCCCGGCCGTGGAGAGTGCCGTGGCCGAACTCACCGACGGTCACGGCGTGGACCAGGTGTACCTGGCCGCCGGGGGCGGCAGCAACCAGCCCGTCGAGCTGGCCGCGCGGCTGTGCCGGGACCGCGGCCGGGTGGTCGACATCGGCAAGTGCCGCCTGGACCTGCCGTGGAACGCGTACTACGAGAAGGAACTCGACGTACGGTTCTCCCGCTCCTACGGCCCCGGGCGCTACGACCCGGAGTACGAGCTGGAGGGGCGGGACTACCCGATCGGGTACGTGCGCTGGACCGAGCGCCGCAACCTGGCGTGCTTCCTCGATCTCGTCGCCCGCGGCCGTGTCGACGTGGCGCCCCTGATCTCCCACACGGCCGCCTTCGACGACGCCGTCGAGACGTACCGGCGCCTCAAGGACGGCGACCTGAAGGCCGTGGCCGTGCTGTTCCGGTACCCGGAGCAGGCCGACGGGGCGGGAACACCGGCCGAGGCGCCCGCGGTGACGGTGCCCGCCGTGCGGGCGAAGCGGAGTCAGGCGCGCGCGGCGGGGACACCGGTGCGTCTCGCGTTCGTCGGCGCGGGGAACTACGCGAGCTCGATGCTGCTGCCGCACCTGGCCGGGCGCGACGGCGTCGAGCTGTCGACGGTCGTGACCACCACGGCGCTGTCCGCGGCCAACGCCCAGCGGAAGTTCGGCTTCGCCGAGGCCACCACCGACCTCGACGCGGTGCTCGGCGACGCGTCCGTCGACGCGGTGTTCGTGGTCACCCGGCACAGCTCGCACGCCGAACTGACCCGGAAGGCGCTGCTGGCGGGCAAGGCCGTGTTCGTGGAGAAGCCGCTGGCGCTCACCGAGGAGGAGCTGGCCGGGGTGCTCGCGGCGGTGGAGGAGTCCGGCAACGACCGGCTGCAGGTGGGCTTCAACCGCCGCTTCGCGCCGCTGCTGCGGGAGGCACGGCAGCGGCTCGGCGACCGCACCGGGCCGGCGAGCCTGCGCTACCTGGTCAACGCGGGCCGCCTCGACCACGGCAGCTGGTACCTGAGGCAGGACACCGAGGGTTCGCGGTTCGCCGGTGAGGGCGGGCACTTCGTCGACACGGCGAGCTGGCTGCTCGGCGCCGACCCGGTCTCGGTGTACGCGGTCGCCGCGTCCGGCAACGAGGACCTGCAGGTCGTGCTGGGCTACCCGGACGGGTCCACCGCCACCGTCAGCTATGTCACGACGGGGGCGGCCGGCTTCCCCAAGGAGAAACTGGACCTGGTCGCGGACGGCAGGGTGTTGCAGCTCGACGATTTCGTCCGCACCTCCGTCTACGACGGCCGCAAGCGGTGGGTCAGTTCGCGGCTGCCCAAGGCCCGGGACAAGGGCCAGTCGGCCGAACTGGCCGCGTTCGTCAAGGCGGTGCGCACCGGCGGCCCGATGCCGGTGCCGCTCGAATCACTGGTGGCCACCACGGCGGCCACGCTCGCCGTCCGGTCCTCGCTGGCGGCCGGCGCTCCGGTGACCCTGGCGGAGGCGCGGTGACCCTGGGCACGGGCTGGTACCTGCGACGGCTGTCCCGGATGGGCCCGCGCGAGGTCGGCGGACGGGTGGGCGACGCGGTGCGCAGACGCCGGTGGCGGTCGGCGCCGCCCCTCGCCCCTGGTGCGACCGGCGCCCGGTTCACCGCGGTGCTGCCCGCCGGGGCGGTCGCCGCGGTGCCGACGGACGCCGTGAAGCGTCTCGTCGCCGAGGCGGACCGGCTGATGGCCGGGCACGCCGAGTACTTCGGCGTGCCCCGCGACGACCTGGCCGACCCGGACTGGTGGTACGACCCGAAGACCGGCCGCCGGGCTCCGGGCGGCTACGCCTTCGACGTGCCGTACCGCGACGAGGACGCGGCCGGTGACATCAAGCAGATCTGGGAGCCGTCCCGGCACCAGTACCTCACCGTGCTCGCCGCCGCCTACGCGGTCACCGGGAACGAGCGGTACGCCGAGCGGGTGGCCGAGCACCTGCGCTCGTGGTGGTCGGCCAACGCGCCGCTGCGCGGGGTGCACTGGATCAGCGGCATCGAGCTGGGGATCCGGCTGCTGTCCTGGGTGTGGATCCGCCGGCTGCTCGACGGCTGGCCGGGCGCGGCCGCCCTGTTCGAGGAGAATCCGGTGGCGCGGAAGCAGGTCTGGCACCACCAGCGCTGGCTGGCGGGCTTCCCCAGCCGGGGCTCCTCGGCGAACAACCATGCCGTCGCCGAGGCCGCCGGGCAGTTCGCCGCCGCCTGCGCCTTCGGGTGGTTCCCCTCCTCGGCGCACTGGCGGGACGACGCGCTGCGGTCGCTGGAGCGGCACCTGCGCGGCAACACGTTCCTGTCCGGTCTCAACCGTGAACTGGCCACCGAGTACCACGGCCTCGTGCTCGAACTCGGCCTGGCCGCGGTGGCGGAGGCGGACGCCGCCGGTGTGCCGGTTCCCGCGACGGTCCGGCTGGTGCTGCTGCGGATGACCGACGCGCTCGCCGCCGTCGTCGACGACCGGCTGCGGCCGCCGCGCCAGGGGGACGCCGACGACGGACACGGCCTGGTCGTGGACGGTGCGGGCACCGACCGCTGGGCCTCGCTGCTGGCCACCGGGCACGCCGTGTTCGGCGCGCTGCCCTGGTGGCCGACGGTGACCGGCACCGATGTGCGCACCCCGCTGCTGGCCGCGCTGATCCGGCCGTACGCGAAGGAGGGCACCGGCCCGGCCGTGGCCCGGCCGGCGAGGCGCCCGGCCCACTTCGCGGACGCCGGGCTCACCGTCCTGCGCGGCCCTGGGGGGATCTGGTGCCGCTGCGACGGCGGCCCGCACGGCTTCCTGTCCATCGCCGCCCACGCCCACGCCGACGCCCTGTCGGTGGAGGTGCGGCACGACGGGGTCGACGTGCTCGCCGACCCGGGGACGTTCTGCTACCACGGGCAGCCCGAGTGGCGGCGGTACTTCCGCTCGACCCTCGGCCACAACACCCTGGAGCTGGACGGCGCCGACCAGTCCGTGCCGGGCGGCCCGTTCCTGTGGACGCGGCACGCCCGCAGCCGCGTCCTGGCCTGGGACACGTCCGACGCCGAGGTGTCGCGCTGGTGCGCCGAGCACGACGGGTACGGGCCGTCCGTGCACCGCCGCCGGGTGGAGATGAGGGCCGGGACCCGTGAGGTGCGGGTGGTGGACGAGGTGCGCGGCCCGCGGCGGGCCGTGCGGCTGGCGTTCCACCTCGGTCCGGCGGTCTGCGCCGCTCTGGAGGACCGCCGTGCCGTGCTCACCTGGCGGCGGGACGGCGAGGAGCAGGGCGCGGTCCTCGACCTGCCCGGCGAGCTGTCCTGGCGGGCGCATCGCGGGGAGACCGACCCGCCGCTGGGCTGGTACTCCCCCGGCTTCGGGCGCAAGGAGCCCGCCACCACGCTGGTCGGCACCGGCTTCACCGACGGCGCGCGGGAGTTCACGACCGTGCTCGGGTTTCACGACCGGTAACACGAACCAGGAAAAGGAAGGGGGGAGGACGTATGGAGATCATGTGGAGGGATCGGGTGCGGTCGGCCGCGGCGCCGCTGGCACTGGCAGTGGCACTGCTGGTGACCGGCTGCGACGGCGCACCGGACGATCCGGCGCCGAAGCCGTCCACGTCGTCGTCCTCCTCGTCCGGTGCGAAGTCCGTGGCACGGGTGTGCGAGAAGCCCGCTCCCGGACCGGCCGAGGCACCCGGGTCGGCGGTGACCGTCGACCCGGCGGTCGCCGGCGACCTGGCCGCCAAGACCCGCAACAGCCCCGCACACACCACTTTCTGGCTCCTGCCGGGCAAGCACCGGCTCGAGTCCGACCGCTACTCCCAGGTCGTCCCCAAGGAGGGGAACCGGTACATCGGCGCGCCGGGCGCGGTGCTCGACGGTCGCGGGACCAACCAGTACGCGTTCGGCGGCACCGCGCGCGACGTCACCATCGGCCATCTCACCGTGCAGAACTTCGCCGCACCGCACGACGAGGGCGTGGTCAACCACGACTCCGCCGACGGGTGGGTGATCGAGCACGCCACGATCCAAAACAACTCCGGCGCCGGACTGATGGCCGGCGACCGGCAGGAGGTCCGCGCCAGCTGTCTGCGCGACAACGGCCAGTACGGCATGAACGCGTACAAGGGCGACGGCGTCATCAACGACCTGGTGGTCGAGGGCAACGAGATCACCGGCAACAACACCGGCGACTGGGAGCGCAGGCGGCCCGGCTGCGGCTGCACCGGGGGCATCAAGTTCTGGGCCGTCCAGGGCGCCGACGTCCGGGGCAACTGGGTGCACGGCAACCGCGGGACCGGCCTGTGGGCGGACACCAACAACAACGACTTCCTCATCGAGAACAACGTGCTGGAGTCCAACGACGGTGCCGCGCTGATCTACGAGACCAGCTACAACGCGGTCGTCCGGAAGAACACGATCCGGCGCAACAACTGGGTCGAGGGCCGCGAGAACACCGACGGCGGCGACAACTTCCCCTACGCGACCGTCTACATCTCCGAGTCCGGCGGCGAGCCGCGGGTCGAGGCCCGCACGGACAGGATCGAGATCCACGCGAACCTGCTGGAGGACAACTGGTCCGGTATCACCCTGTGGGAGAACGCCGACCGGTTCTGCAACAGCCCGGCCAACACCTCGTCCGGAGACTGCACGTTGCTGGTCGAGGACACCGACCGCTGCGCGCGGCCGGGCATCACCAAGGCGCCCCTGTACGCCGACTGCCGGTGGAAGACCCAGCGGGTGGACATCCACGACAACCGCTTCGTCCTGGACAAGACCGTCGTCGAGTGCACGGACGGCTGCGACCGCATGGCGCTGCTGGCCAACTACGGCACCTACCCGGACTGGTCCCCGTACCAGGGCGAGAAGGTGGCCAAGGCCGTCACGCACCTGCAGGACAACCGCTGGCACGACAACGTCTACGTCGGACCGTGGCGGTTCGTCGCCCACGACCCGAGCCGGGTCCTCGACTTCGAGACGTGGCGGGCCGCGCCCTACCGGCAGGACGCCGGCAGCACCTTCCGTGCGCGAGGAGGTGACTGAGATGGACGCGGACGCGAACCGCACGCCGAAACCGGTCGGGACGGTCTGGGGACTGCTGATCCTCAACACGCTCGGTTCCACGGGGGCAGAGACCGTCGTCCCGCTGCCCCGCTCGCTGATCCAGATGGTCACCATGGGCGCGCTGGCCGTCGCGTTCACGCTGGCGCTCGCGCTCAATCTCCGGCTGCGGGTGCGTCCCAGCGCCTACCTGCTCCTGCTCACCCTGCTGCTGATGCCGAGCGTGATCTCCAGCGCCGACCTGCAGTCCGGGTTCGGCGCGCTGTTCCGCTGCGCCCGGATGGCTCTCTTCGTCGGCACCCTGTGGCTGCTCAGCCGCTGGTGGGACGGCGGCACCACGTTCGTGCGGCAGCACATCCGGTGGTACTTCGTGGTCCTGTGCTCGGTGGCCGCCGGGGTGCTCGTCTCGCCGGGCGCGGCCCTGCCCGACCTCTACGGCGGGCGGCTGGTCGGCGCGCTGTGGCCACTCACCCCGCCGCAGATCGGGCAGTACGCCGCGGTGATCATCGGGCTCTCCGTGCTGCTCCTGCTCAGCGGCCGCACCGACCGGCGCAGCGCGGCCCTCGTGATCGTGCCCTCGCTCGTCCTGCTGCTGCTGACCCACACCCGTACGGCCACGCTCGGTCTGCTCGTCGGTCTGGCGCTCGCGATCGGCTCGCTCACCCTGACCAGTGCCGCCGCCCGCCGGTTCTTCTCCTGGGCGGTGCTCACCGCGGCGGTGGCCGCGGTGGTGTTCGCCTCGGCGCTCCAGGCATGGTTCCTGCGGGGGCAGAGCGAGGAGAACTTCAGCAACCTCACCGGCCGGGCCAAGGTCTGGGACGCGCTGCTGGCGGCGCCCCGGACGACCGGGGAGAAGGTGTTCGGCATCGGCCTGGGCGACAAGTCGTTCGACGGGCTGCCGATCGACAACAGCTGGCTGGCCGTCTACCACGAGCAGGGCCTGATCGGCGTCGCCCTGGTGGCGGCGGTCTTCGCGGTGCTGGGCGGCGTCGCGCTGCTGCGGCCCCCGTCGCCGGCGAGGGCCTGCGCGATCTTCCTGATCAGCTACTGCGCCCTCGCGTCGTACACCGAGGCGGGCCTCGGCGACGCCTCGCCGTATCTGCTGCACCTGGCCGTGGCCGCCTCCCTGCTGACGGCACCGGCCCCGGCCGCGCCCCTGACGGCCACCGAACTCCCTCGGCGCCGCGTCCCGCGCTGGGCCCGCACCTCGGAGGTGTCCTGAGCATGCACGTCCTCGTGGTGCACAACCGCTACAACTCGGCCCAGCCGAGCGGCGAGAACAACGTCGTCGACCAGGAGGTGGCGCTGCTGCGCGGCGCCGGCCACCGGGTCGGGGTGTTCGAGCGACGCAGCGACGACATCGCCGGCCGGTCCCTGCCCGGCAAGGTCGCGGTGCCGCTCCTGGTGCCGTGGAATCCGGCGGTCCGCAGGGAGCTGGCCGCCCGGTTGCGTGCCGAGCGGCCGGACGTGGTGCACGTGCACAACGTCTTCCCGCTCCTGTCGCCCGCGGTACTGGCCGCCTGCGCCGACGCGGGCGTGCCCGCCGTGGCCACGCTGCACAACTACACGCAGGTCTGCCCGCCCGGCACGCTGCAGCGCGAGGGCCGGTCGTGCACCGAGTGCGTCGGGGCGGCGGCGCCGCTGCCGGCCGTACGGCACGGCTGCTACCGGAACTCGCGGCTGGCGACGGTGCCGCTCGCGGTCGGCCTGGCGGTCAACCGGCGGCGCTGGTGGTCCGGGGTGGAGCGGTTCTTCTGCATCTCGGCGGCGCAGCGCGACGTCCTGGTGGCAGCGGGCATGCCGGCCGAACGGCTGGCGGTGAAGCACAACTTCGTGCCCGAGCCGGACGCCCGCCGCTCGGGCACGGGAGAGCACGTGCTGTATCTGGGCCGGCTCGCGGAGGCCAAGGGCGTACGGCTGCTGATGGCGGCGTGGGACGAGGTCGCCGCGGGCGGCGGGGTCGGGGTGCCGCTCGTCATCGCCGGCGCGGGGCCGCTGGAGCGCGAGGTGACCGCGTGGGCGGCGGGCCGGGACGACGTGCGCCATGTCGGCCTGTACGACCCGGAGCAGTGCCGTCGGGCGGTCGCGCGTTCGGTGGCCGTGGTGGCGCCGTCGACATGGCTGGAGGCGTTCGGCCTGGTGGTCGTGGAGGCGATGGCGGCGGGCGTTCCGACCGTCGCCGCCGGACACGGCGCCTTCGTGGAGCTCGTCGAGGACGGGGTGACCGGCTTGCTGCACCGGCCGGGCGAGACGGCCTCGCTCGCCGCGTGCCTGCGCCGGATCACGGCGGAGCCGGACCGGAACCGGCGGATGGGCCTGGCGGCCCGGCGCCGATACGAACAGGGTTTCAGCCCGGCCGTCGGGCTGGAGCGCCTGGTGGAGGGGTACCGCGCCGCGATCGCGGGGCGGTCGGCGAAGGCTCGCGGCGGGGACACCCCCGCGGGCAGGGGGGATGGGGGCAGGAGATGACACGATGCCGACTCTGCGGCTCGGCGGCGATGGAGAGCGTCGTCGACCTGGGAGCGACGCCGCCGTGCGAGAGTTTCCTCGCCGCGGACCAACTGGACCGGCCGGAGCCGGCGTACCCGCTGCACCTGCGGGTGTGCACCGACTGCTGGCTCGCGCAGATACCCGCGCTGATCACGCCGGAGGAGACGTTCACGCAGTACGCGTACTTCTCCTCCTACTCGACCTCCTGGGTGGAGCACGCGCGGACGTTCGTCACCGGTGCCGTGGAGCGGCTGGGCCTCGGCCCGGACTCCTTCGTGGTGGAGGTCGCGAGCAACGACGGGTATCTGCTGAGGCACCTGGTGGACCGCGGGATCCGCTGCCTGGGCGTCGAGCCGTCGGTGAACGTCGGGGCGGCGGCGCGGGAGGCGGGCGTGCCCACGCTCACGGAGTTCCTCAGTCCGGACACCGGCGCGGGGGTGCGCGCCGAGCACGGTCCGGCAGACCTGGTCGTGGCCAACAACGTGTACGCGCACATCCCGGACGTCGTCGGCTTCACCAAGGGGCTGCGTGCCCTGGTCGCCGACGACGGCTGGGTCTCCGTCGAGGTGCAGCACCTGCTGACGCTCATCGAGGAGAACCAGTACGACACGATCTACCACGAGCACTTCCAGTACTACACGGTCGCCTCCGCGATCCGGGCGCTGGCCAGTGGCGGACTGGCGCTCGTGGACGTCGAGTTGCTGCCCACGCACGGCGGTTCGATCCGGCTGTGGGCCCGCCCGGCCGAGGTGGCCGGCGAGCCGAGCGGGCGGGTGGCCGACGTGCTCGACCGGGAGAAGGCGGCCGGGCTGCGCGAACTGTCCGGGTACACCGAGTTCTCCGCCCGGGTGGCCAAGGTGCGCCGGGACCTGCTGCGGTTCCTGATCGAGGCGGCCGAGCGGGGCGAGACGGTGGTGGGCTACGGCGCCCCGGGCAAGGGCAACACCCTGCTCAACCACTGCGGCGTCCGGCCCGACCTGCTCGCGTACACGGTCGACCGCAACCCGTACAAGCACGGCAGGTTCACCCCCGGCACCCGCATCCCGATCCTGGCGCCCGAGCGGATCGCCGCCGACCGTCCGGACTACGTCCTGGTCCTGCCGTGGAACCTGCGGGCCGAGCTGGTCGAGCAGCTCTCCTTCGTGCACGAGTGGGGCGGCCGGCTGGTCTTCCCCATCCCGGAACTGAGCATCGTCGAGGCCGCGTCCCGAGAGGTCACAGCATGAAGGTCGTCCTGTTCTGCGGCGGTTACGGGATGCGGATGCGCGAGGGCGCGTCCGACGACGTGCCCAAGCCGATGGCGATGGTCGGTCCGCGGCCGCTGATCTGGCACGTGATGCGCTACTACGCGCACTTCGGGCACAAGGAGTTCATCCTGTGCCTGGGCTACGGGGCCCATCACATCAAGGACTTCTTCCTCAACTACGAGGAGACGACGTCCAACGACTTCGTGCTCCGGGGCGGCCGGACCGAGCTGCTGTCCACCGACATAGCCGACTGGACGATCACGTTCGCGCAGACCGGTATCGAGTCGCCGATCGGGGAGCGGCTGCGCCGGGTGCGGCACCATCTGGACGGCGACGAGATGTTCCTCGCCAACTACGCCGACGTGCTCACCGACGCACCGCTGCCCGAGATGATCGACTCCTTCGCCCGGCGGGACGCCGGTGCCTCGATGATGGTGGTGCCGCCGCAGTCCTCCTTCCACTGCGTGGACCTCGGCGAGGACGGCCTGGTGGGGGGCATCACGGCGGTGAGCGACCTGCCGCTGTGGGAGAACGGCGGCTACTTCGTGCTCCGCCAGGAGGTCTTCGACCACATACCGGAGAACGGGGACCTGGTCGCCGACGGCTGCACCCAACTGGCCAAGCGCGGAAGGCTGGTGGCGCACCAGCACCGCGGCTTCTGGAAACCGACCGACACCGTGAAGGAGCGGGCCGCGCTGGACGCCGCCTACACCCGGGGCGAGCGTCCGTGGGCCGTGTGGGAGCGGGACGACGCCGAGGCGCGTGCCGGGGTGAGGACCGCGTGATCGGGCTCGCTGCCGGGCGCCCGGACCGGGTCGTCGCGGTGGGCGCGCACTGCGACGACATCGCCATCGGCGCCGGCGGCACCCTGCTGACGCTGTGCCTGGCCCGGCCGGGGGTGCGCGTCGACGCGCTGGTGCTCTCCGGCGGTGGCGGCGAACGGGAGCAGGAGGAGCGGGCCGCGCTCGCCGCCTTCTGTCCGGGCGCCGACCTGCGGCTGACCGTGCTCAAGCTGCCGGACGGCCGGATGCCGGCGCACTGGGAGGAGGCCAAGGCCGCGGTCGAGGAGCTGCGCGGGCGCACGGAGCCCGACCTGGTGCTGGCCCCGCGCACGGACGACGCGCACCAGGACCACCGCGGCCTGGCGAAGCTGATGACGACCGCGTTCCGCGACCATCTCGTCCTCCGCTACGAGATCGTCAAGTGGGACGGCGATCTGGGCCGCCCGACGGCCTACCAGCCGCTGTCTCAGGACGTCGCCGAACAGAAGGTGCGGCTGCTGCAGGAGCACTACCCCTCGCAGCGGCACCGGCCCTGGTACGACCGGGAGGCCTTCCTCGGGCTGGCCCGGATCCGCGGCATCGAATGCCACGCGCGCTACGCCGAGGCGTTCGACGTCGCCAAACTCACTCTCAACCTGGGGGGTTGAACCACTTTGCGCGTACTGCTCACCGGACACCAGGGCTACCTGGGCACCGTGATGGCCCCGGTCCTCACGGCCGCCGGACACGAGGTCGTCGGCCTCGACGCCGGCCTGTTCGCCGACTGCGTCCTGGGCCCGGTGCCCGACGACCCGCCCGGCCGCCGGGTGGACCTGCGGGACATCACCGCCGAGCACGTGGCCGGGGTGGACGCGGTGATCCACCTGGCCGCGCTCTCCAACGACCCGCTGGGCTCACTGGCGCCCGAGCTCACCTACGACATCAACCACCAGGCGTCCGTACGACTGGCCCGGCTGGCCCGGGACGCCGGGGTGCAGCGCTTCCTGTACGCGTCGACGTGCTCCGTCTACGGCGCCGCGGGCGGCGGCGGGCTGGTGACCGAGGACGCGCCGCTGCGCCCGGTGACGCCGTACGCGGAGTCCAAGGTGCGGGTGGAGGACGACCTGCACGCGCTCTCCGACGGCGACTTCAGCCCGGTGTACATGCGCAACGCCACCGCCTTCGGCTTCTCGCCCCGGCTGCGCGCGGACATCGTGCTGAACAACCTGGTGGGACACGCCCTGTTGTCCGGTGAGGTGCTGGTGCTCTCCGACGGCACCCCGTGGCGGCCCCTCGTGCACGCCGCCGACATCGCCCGGGCCTTCACGGCCGCCCTTCAGGCCCCGCGCGAGGCGGTGCACGACCGGGCGTTCAACATCGGCAGCGAGGTCAACAACGTGACGGTCGCCGAGATCGCCGAGGAGGTGGCCGCGGCGGTGTCCGGCTCGAAGGTGGTGATCACCGGGGAGACGGGGGCCGATCCGCGCTCGTACCGGGTGGACTTCTCCCGCTTCCGTGTCGCGATCCCCGGCTTCGACTGCGAGTGGACGGTGAAGCAGGGCGCGCTCGAACTCGCCGACGCCTACCGCAGGCACGGGCTGACCCGGGAGAACTTCGAGCAGCGCTTCACCCGCCTGGCCGTACTGCGCGAGGCCTCCGCGACCGGCGCCGTCGACGACACCCTGCGGTGGCGCCGATGACCCGGCCCGGAGAGGAGATGTACGCGCTGGTGGAGCGGATGTACCCGCTGTGCCGGAGCATCACGGGCGACGGTGTGCGCGCGACCCTGCGGATCGTCGACGAGTACATCCCTCTGCACGTGCACGAGGTACCGACCGGGACCCGGGTGCTGGACTGGACGGTGCCGCAGGAGTGGAACATCCGGGACGCGTACGTCGCCGACGGCACGGGCCGCCGGGTCGTCGACTTCGCGGCGTCCAGCCTGCACGTGCTCGGCTACAGCGTGCCGGTGTCGGCGACGATGCCGCTGGCCGAGCTGCGTGAGCACCTGCACACCCTGCCGGACCAGCCGTCCCTCGTGCCGTACCGCACGAGCTACTACCGGCCGGAGTGGGGCTTCTGTCTGGCCCAGGAGACCCTCGACGCGCTGCCCGAGGGCGACTACGAGGTCCGGATCGACTCCACGCTGGCGGACGGCCACCTCACCTACGCCGAGCACGTGGTCCCCGGGCAGGTGCCCGAGGAGGTGATCGTCTCCTGCCACGTCTGCCACCCGTCGCTGGCCAACGACAACCTGGCCGGCGTCGCGGTGGCCGTGTTCCTGGCCCGGGAGCTGGCCGAGCGGCAGCCGTACTACACGTACCGGTTCATCTTCGCGCCCGGCACCATCGGGGCGATCACCTGGCTGGCCCGCAACCGGGAGCGGGTGGACCGGGTCAAGCACGGCCTGGTGCTGGCCTGCGCGGGCGACCCGGGGCAGCTGACGTACAAGCAGAGCAGGCGCGGTGACGCGGAGATCGACCGTGTCCTGCGGCACGTACTGAACGACTCCGGACGCCCGCACCGGATCACGGAGTTCACGCCGTACGGCTACGACGAGCGGCAGTACTGCTCGCCCGGGTTCGACCTCGGTGTGGGCTCGCTCACCCGGACCCCGTACGCGGGCTACCCCGAGTACCACACGTCGGCCGACAACCTGGACTTCGTCTCCCCGGCGGCGATGGCGGACACCCTCGCCGTCTGCCGTGAGGCGTTCGGCCTCCTCGACCGCAACCGGCGGTACGTCAACCTCAGTCCCTACGGAGAGCCGCAGTTGGGGCGGCGCGGGCTGTACGACTCGCTGGGCGGTCGCAGCGACGCGAAAGAGGCCCAGATGGCCGTGCTGTGGGTGCTGAGCCTCTCCGACGGCGAGCACAGTCTGCTGGACGTGGCCCAGCGCTCGGGGCTGCCGTTCGACACCGTCGCCGCCGCGGCCGAGGCCCTGCGCGGCGCCGGGCTGATCAAGGCATGACGCCGATGACCGTCGAGGGGGAGGAGTCCACGGCGCCGGCGGGGCGCGCGCGGCGGGGCGTCCTCGGCCGGCTGTCGTGGGGGCTGGCCGACCAGGCGGCCTCCAGCCTGTCCAACTTCGTGGTGGGCATCTACGTGGCGCGCTCGCTGGGGCTGACCGCCTTCGGCGTGTTCAGCCTGGCCTGGGTGACGTACGGCGTGGTGCTCAACGTCTCCCGCGGGCTGGCCACCGACCCTCTCGTGGTCCGCTTCAGCGGCGTGCCGGACACGTCCTGGCGCGGGGCGGTGGCCCGGTCCTCGGGCACCGCGCTCCTCGTCGGCACCGGCATCGGCACGGTGTCACTGGTCGCCGGGCTGTGCATCGGCGGCCAGGTGGGTGCCGCGTTCGCCGCCCTCGGCGTGATCCTGCCAGGGCTGCTGCTCCAGGACGCCTGGCGGTATTCGTTCTTCGCCGCAGGCGTCGGCCGCAAGGCGTTCGTCAACGACGTCGTGTGGGCCGTCGCACTCGTCCCGGCGATGGTGGTGGCGGCCCGCGTGGGCAACGTGACGGCCTTCCTCCTCGCCTGGGGCGGGTCCGCCGCGGTGGCTGCCGGGTACGGCTGCCTGCAGTCCGGCATCCTGCCCCGGCCGGGCGGAGCCCGCGAGTGGCACCGCGACCACCGCGACCTCGGCTACCGGTACCTGGTCGAGAACGTCGGCGTCAGCGGTGCGGGGCAGATCCGGGCGTACGGGCTCGGCGCGATCGTCGGCGTCGGCGCGGTCGGCGTGATCCGGGGCGCGGAGCTGCTGCTCGGCCCGTTCCTCGCGGTACTGATGGGGCTGTCGCTGGTCACCGTGGCGGAGTCGGCGCGGGTGCTGCGGCAGGCGCCGGAGCGGCTCGGCAGGTTCTGCTTCCTGCTCGGCGCGGGCCAGACCGTCGCCGCCGTGCTGTGGGGTGCGGCGCTGCTGCTGGTGCCGGACCGGCTGGGCGAACTCGTTCTCGGTGACGTCTGGAGCGGTGCCTCGCAGCTCATCGTGCCGGTCACGCTCGGCGTCGCGGGCGCCGGGCTCGGCACCGGCGCGGCGGCCGGGCTGCGGGCGCTCGCCGCGGCCCGGCGCAGCCTGCGCTGTCAGTTGTTCGCCTCCGCCTGCTACGTCGCCGGCGGGCTCGGCGGCGCGGTCGCGGGCGGCACGGTCGGCTCGGCCTGGGGCGCCGCCGCGGCGTCCGTCTGCGGTTCCGTCGTGTGGTGGCTGCAGTTGCGGGCCGCCCTGCGTGAGCGCGACCACCATTCCCTTCCCGAAGTGAGGACCACATGACCACCCCCCACCCCCGGCTGAGCATCGGCCTTCCCGTCCACAACGGCGAGGAGTATCTGGCCGAGTCGCTGGACGCCCTCCTCGGGCAGACCTACGAGGACTTCGAACTGGTGATCACCGACAACGCGTCGACCGACGGCACCGAGGACATCTGCCGCCGCTACGCCGCGCGGGACTCCCGCATCCGGTACATCCGGCTGCCCCGGAACATCGGCGCCGCCCCGAACCACAACTACGTGTTCACCCAGTGCCGCGGCGAGCTGTTCAAGTGGGCCTCGCACGACGACCTGTACGCGCGGGACCTGCTGCGCCGTTGCGTCGAGGCGCTGGACGAGCGGCCGGAGGTGGTCCTGGCGCACAGCGGCCAGGCGGTCATCGACGGGGACGGCAAGGTCAAGGTCCCCTACGAGTACGGGCTCGCCACCGACTCGCCGCGCGCCCCGGAACGCTTCCGCAGCCTGTTGTTCGAGCCCGGGGGCGACGACTTCTACGGAGTGATGCGGGCCGACGTGCTGCGCCGGGTGAAGCCGCACGACAGCTACCACCACGCGGACCGCACGTTCGTCGCCGAGATCACCCTGCACGGGCCCTTCCACCAGGTGCCGGAGCTGCTGTACTTCCGCCGCGACCACCCCTCCCGTGCCGAGCGGGCGAACCCCTCCAAGCGCGCCCGGTGCGTCAACCTGGACCCGCGCCGGGCGGGCCCGCTGCACCCGACGCCGCGTCTGCTCGCCGAGTACGTCTGGGGCTTCGTCTCGGCGATCGGGCGGGCGCCGCTGTCGTCGGCCGACCGGCGCGCGTGCCACCGCCATCTGGCCGCGTGGATGACCAGCCGGGTGCGGCCCGGCGCCGGCGAGCGGGTCGAGGACCGCGCCCCCGTCGGCCCCGGCCGGCTCACCGTCTCCGTCGACGCCCTCGTCGCCGGCCGCGAGGGAAGGCAGGGATGAACTCCATGCGCGAGAAGCCTTTGAGCATCGGTGTGTTCGGCCTGCTCGGTGCCGGCAACAGCGGCAACGACGGGTCGCTCGAAGCGGTGCTGGACCACCTGCGTGCCGCGCGTCCCGGGGCGGTCGTGGACGCGATGTGCGGCGGACCCGAGATCGTCGCCACCCGGTACGGAATCCCCGCGACACGGCTGAACTGGTATCGCGGGGAGTACCGGACCGCGTCACGGGTGAGTTCGGTCGCGGCCAAGGGATTCGGCAAACTCGTGGACGTCGTCCGCACCGCCGCCTGGGTGCGCCGGCACGACGCGGTGATCGTGCCGGGTACGGGCGTCCTGGAGACCACGCTGCCGCTGCGGCCGTGGGGCTTCCCGTACTCGCTGTTCCTGCTCTGCGCGATGGGTCGGCTGTTCGGTACCCCGGTCGCGCTGGTCAGCGTCGGCGCCGGGCCGATCGGCAACCGGCCGACCCGGGTCCTGACCCGCTGGTCGACGCGGCTGGCCGCCTACCGGTCCTACCGGGACACCCAGTCGCGTGACGCGATGCGGGCGATGGGCGTGAACACCGCGCGGGACGAGGTCTACGCGGACCTGGTGTTCGCCCTGCCGGCGCCGGCGGGGAACGAGTCCGCGGGCATGCAGGGCCCGGTCTGTGTCGGCGTCATGGACTTCCACGGGAGCAACGACGAACGCGACCGGGCCGAGGAGATCCACCGGCGCTACCTCGACGGGACGACGCGGTTCGTCCGCGCGCTGGTCGAGGAGGGCAGGCCGGTCCGGCTGCTCACCGGCGACGAGCTGGACCGGCCGGTGGCCGCCTCGATCGTCGACACGGTCGCCTCGCCGCTGGTCACCGTCGCCGAGGCGGCCTCGCTGGCCGACCTGATGAAGGAGACGGCGTGTGCAGACAGCGTGGTGGCGACCCGGTACCACAACATCGTCTGCGCTCTGAAGGCCGGCACACCGACGCTCGCCCTCAGCTACTCGGCGAAGAGCGACGTGCTCATGGCGGAGATGGGTATGGGCACGTACTGCCATCCGGCCCGCGAGGCCGACGCCGACCGGCTGCTGGAACAGTTCCGCGAGCTGGAGCGGAACGCGGCCCCGGTGCGACGGACCCTGGCCAAGCGCAACCTGGCCGTCGCCCGGCGCGTCGAGCAGCAGTTCAGCGATCTGGCCGCGGCGCTGTTCCCGGCGGCCGGCCCCACCCACGCCCTGCGGGAGACACCATGAAGGCGACAGAAGTCCCCCCGATCGCCGGCGCGTACCTGTTCGAGCCGACACCGCACGCCGACGAACGCGGCTTCTTCTGCCGCACGTTCGACGCCGACGTGCTCCGCTCGGTGGGCCTCGATCCGGCCGCCTTCGTACAGGACAGCGTGTCCCGCTCGGTCCGGGGCGTGCTGCGCGGCATGCACCTGCGCTCCGGCGCGGGCGAGGCCAAACTGGTCCGGTGCTCGAACGGCAGGATCTTCGACGTCGTCGTGGACCTGCGGCCCCACTCGCCCACCTACCTGGGCCGGGCCTCCTTCGAGCTGTCCGGCGAGACCCAGGCGACCCTGTACGTCCCAGCGGGGTGCGCGCACGGCTTCCAGTCGCTGACGGACCCCTCCGACGTCTCGTACCGGATCGACCGGCCGCACGATCCCGCCGAGGACGTGACGATCGCCTTCGACGACCCGGACCTCGCCATCGACTGGCCGCTGCCGGTCACCTCGATGTCCGAGCGGGACCGGCGGGCACCGAGCCTCGCCGAGGTCCTCAAGCACAGGGAAGGGTGAAGCACCGAGTGAACGCGCAAGAGCCGGGTCTGTCCCGGTCGCGGCAGGCGAACGAGCGGCTGCACGACCTGGTGCCCGGGGGTGCCCACACCTACGCCAAGGGCGACGACCAGTACCCGGAGAACCTGGCCCCGGTGATCAGCCACGGCAGCGGTGCCCACGTGTGGGACGTCGACGGCAACCGGTACATCGAGTACGGCTCCGGCCTGCGGTCGGTCAGCCTCGGGCACGCCCATCCCCGGGTGACGGAGGCCGTGCGGCGCCAACTCGACCGGGGCAGCAACTTCGTCCGGCCGTCCGTCGTGGAGGTCGAGGCCGCGGAGCGCTTCCTGGCGACCGTGCCGAGCGCCGAGATGGTGAAGTTCGCGAAGAACGGCTCCGACGCCACCACCGCCGCGGTGCGCCTCGCCCGGGCGGCCACCGGGCGGTCCCGGGTGGCCGTCTGCGCCGACCATCCGTTCTTCTCCGTCGACGACTGGTTCATCGGCACCACGCCGATGTCCGCCGGTGTTCCGGCGGCGACCGACGAGCTGACCGTGGCGTTCCCCTACGGGGACCTGGCCGCCACGGAGGAACTGCTGGTCCGGTACCGGGACGAGGTGGCCTGCCTGATCCTCGAGCCCGCCACGCACACGGAGCCGCCGCCCGGGTATCTCGCCGGGCTGCGCGCTCTGGCCGACCGGCACGGCTGCGTACTCGTCTTCGACGAGATGATCACCGGGTTCCGCTGGTCGGAGGCGGGCGCCCAGAGTCTGTACGGCGTCGTCCCCGACCTCTCCACGTTCGGCAAGGCGCTGGGCAACGGGTTCGCCGTGTCCGCGCTGGCCGGGCGCCGCGAGCTGATGGAGCGGGGCGGGCTGCGCCACCCGGGCGAGCGGGTCTTCCTGCTGTCCACCACGCACGGTGCGGAGACGCACGCGTTGGCGGCCGCGATGGCGGTGCAGGCCACGTACGTCGAGGAGGGCGTCACCGCGCGGCTGCACGCCCTCGGGGAGCGGCTGGCGGCCGGTGTCCGCGAGGCGGCGGCCGGCATGGGCGTCGGCGACCACGTCGTCGTCCGGGGCCGGGCCAGCAACCTGGTCTTCGCCACCCTCGACGAGAACCGGCGGCCGTCGCAGGAGTACCGCACCCTGTTCCTGCGCCGGCTCCTCGCGGGCGGCGTGCTGGCCCCCTCGTTCGTGGTGAGCGGGGCGCTCAGCGAGGCGGACGTCGATCAGACGGTCGACGTGGTGGCACAGGCGTGCGCGGTGTACCGGAAGGCACTGGACGCCGCCGATCCGAGACCCTGGATGGGCGGGCGTGCGGTGAAGCCGGTGTTCCGCCGCCTGGCGTGACGTGAGGTGCACGGCGGCGGAGGGACGACACCGTCTGTCGGGGCGTCAGCGGCACTGCCGGCGCCCGGCGTCGGCCCTCCGGTCGCCCTGCCGCTCATCCCGTTCGTTCGGCCGGCCGTTCAGCCGTCCGGCCGGCCCCCTGGTCGTTCGTCCGGACGGTGGTCCGGTCGGTCAGCCGGTCGGCCGTCCGGTCGACCAGCCAGGCGGTGACCGGCAGCACCGCCATCGCGGTGCACCAGCCCCCGAGGGTGTCGGTCGCGTAGTGCGAACCCAGGGCGACCTGCGCCCAGCCCATCACCGCGCCGGCCACCAGCCCCGCGGCGAACACCAACGGCACACCCGCCGCCCTGCCCAGGCCCAACCGGCCGGTCGCGAGCAGCGACAGCATGAGGGCGAGGGCGGTGAGGAAGGCGGTGTGCCCGCTCGGGTAGGACAGGTTGTCGCCGTGAATGGTGCGTCCCACCACCGGTTTGAGCAGGGCCGTCGTTCCCACGGTCAGGCCGGAGCCGGTCACGAGGAACATCGCCGCGCGCGGGTCCCGAAGCAGCAGGCAGCCCGTCACGAGGACCGCGACCAGGAGCACGGCTCCCACGGGCTCCCCCAGGAAGTCCGTGACCACGGCGACGTGCCGCCACGGCGGGCCCACCCCGTCCACCGCCGCCCAGATCCGCGTGTCGGTCGCGCTCGGCCCGCTTCGGCCGGCGTACCTGGCCCCGAAGACGACGACCACCAGCGCGGCGAGGAAGGCGATCGGGCCGAACCAGACGCGCAGCGGCGGCGGCAGCACCGCGGACGTCGACCGGTCGGCCGCGCGCCCACCACCCCCGGGGGACCTGCCGTATACTCCCACGTTCTCGTCCACTCCCCCGCGTCGCCCGGCTCAGGGCGGTTCCCACCGATCACCCTCGGGTCGAGGCCACCGTAGTCGTTCCCGCGGACCTGATGACAGCCGATTCGGGCCATTGGAGAAAGGGTGCCGCGAAGTGGTTCGGCACTGTCCCGGAGCTCCCCTCGTACGCGGGTCCGCGGGCCGCCGAAAAAGGGTCGTCGGCGAACTCAACGTCCCTGCTAGGGTGCGCGGATGTCGTCGATCAAGCAGGTCCAGATCACCTTCGACTGTGCGTCGCCCGAGCGCGTCGGCCGCTTCTGGTGCGAGGTGTTGGGGTACGTCGCGGCTTCGCCGCCGGAAGGGTTCGCCACGTGGGACGATTACAACCGCTCCCTGCCCGCCGAGGACCGGGACGCGTGGTTCGGGTGCAGTGATCCCTCCGGGGTCGGCCCGCGCCTGTACTTCCAGCGCGTTCCCGAGGGGAAGGTCGCCAAGAACCGGGTCCATCTCGACGTGCGGGCCGGCACCGGACTGGTGGGGGACGAACGCCTCGCCACGCTAGAGGCCGAATGCGCCCGGCTGGTCGCGCTCGGCGCGGTCAAGCAGCGGGTACTGCCCGCCGACCAGGAGAACGAGTCCTGCATCGTGATGCAGGACGTCGAGGGCAACGAGTTCTGCCTCGACTGAGCATCGCCCTCGCGGCGTCAGGGCTTGCGGGCCATCCCGGCGGCGATGAGACGCTCCCACACGGTCAACTCCCGCTGCCCGCCGTTCCAGGGAGTACCGGCCTCCCCGGAACGCCACAGGGGTGCCGGCACTATCCCGGGCTCCAGGATGTCCAGACCCTCCAGCAGGGCCTCGATCTCCGCGTCGGTCCGCCACCGGCCGCGGCCGAACGTCGCCTGGAGGACCTTCTCGGCCTCCGCCGTCTGCGGGTTGTTCCCGGAACGGAAGTGGCTGACGAAGAAGCAACTCCCGGACGGCACCCGGTCGCGCCAGTAGCGGACGATTCCGGCGGGGTCCTCGTCGTCGTTGACGTGGTGCAGGATGGCGCTGAACATGACGGCGACGGGGCGGTCGAAGTCGATCAGTTCCCGGGTGTCCGGGTGGTTCCTGATCCCCTCGGGGTCGCGCACGTCGACGGGTACGACCCGGGTCCGGTCGTTCTCCTCCAGCAACGCCCGGCCGTGGACGAGCACCTGGGGGTCGGTGTCGACGTACACCACGCGGGCGTCCGGCACCCGCCGCTGCGCGACCTGGTGCACGTTGTCGGCAGTGGGCAGGCCGCTGCCGAGGTCGATGAACTGCCGCACCCCGGTCGTCGTGACGATCTCCGTCACCGCCCGGGTCAACGCCGCGCGGTTGGCGTAGGCGATCGCCACCGAACCGGGAAGGTCCCGTTTGAACACGTCGCCGATCTCCCGGTCCACGGCGTAGTTGTCCTTGCCGCCGAGCAGGTAGTCGTAGACGCGGGCGATGCTGGGCCTGGTGCTGTCGATCGCGGAACTCTCTCCCGTCATGGCACCCATCCTCTCCCCCGAGGCGCCACCCCGACCACCACTTCTTTGACCTTGACACGGTGACAAGGTCTTCACTGGCCGCCGAGGAGGTGGTCCCGATGACCATGACGAGGCAGGGCGGGGACCCGGTGCGGGCGATCCGGGGTCTGGAGGACGGGCATGCGTCCGTACGGCTGCGGGCGGCCCTGGCCGTCGGCTCGGCGCCGGACCCGGGCTTCGTGGACAAGCTCGTCGAGCGGTCCGCGATCGAGCCGGAGTTCTTCGTCCGCGACATGCTGACCTGGGCGCTCACCCGTCACCCGGTGTCCATGACGCTTCCCCTGCTGGTCCGCGAGGTACGCTCGCAGCGCCCGCAGGCCCGGAGCCAGGCCCTGCACACCCTGTCCAAGATCGGGGATCGGCGGGCGTGGCCGGCGATCACACCGGCGGTGCTGTCCGACGCGGACGACGAGGT
The DNA here is from genome assembly GCF_040686295.1 of Streptomyces sp. NPDC085944. Lineage (NCBI taxonomy): Bacteria > Bacillati > Actinomycetota > Actinomycetes > Kitasatosporales > Streptomycetaceae > Streptomyces > Streptomyces sp. NPDC085944. Next base: position 33,195 of record NZ_JBFBJX010000013.1, read on the forward strand.
GGCGCGCAGTGCCTGGCGGGCCGCGGTCGTGCTCGTCCCCGAGGGGGAGGAGGCCGCCCTGGCCGCGGCGCTGGTGGCACAACTGGGGCGCGGCGACCGGGAGACGCAGTTGAGTCTGAGCCGGGCACTGGTCGCGCTGGGCGAGGAGGCGACGGCGGTGGTGCTGGAGGAAGCGGCGGGCGCGCCGGCCGCAACCGTGCGGGCCCACGCCCTCGCCACGCAACGGCTGTTGCGTCACCCCGACACCGGGTTCGAAGCGGCGATCGAGGAGGCGAAGCGCGTCGTGGCTCTCGGCGGGGCGGGTGACGGGGGACGATAGAGCGTGTTGATCGGTGAGGTGGCGCGACGGTCCGGGGTCAGTGCCCGCATGCTCAGGCACTACGAGTCGCTCGGCCTGGTACGGCCCTCGGGCCGTACGGGCTCGGGCTATCGGGAGTACTCCCGGGACGACATCCGGCGGATCTTCCACATCGAGAGCCTGCGCTCGCTCGGGCTGTCGCTGCGCGAGATCGGCCGCGCGCTCGACGAGCCCGGCTTCGCGCCCTCGGCGCTCGTCGACGACCTCGTCCGGCGGACCCGTGAACGCATCGCGGCCGAGAGCGAGTTGCTCACCCGGCTGCGCCGGATCGACGCCGCCGGCCCGGCCGGCTGGGAGGACGTCCTCCAGGTCGTCGCGCTTCTCCAGGCGTTGGGCTCGAAGAGCGCGGACACCCGTCAGCGCGCGGCCCTGTCCTCGGCCCATGAGGCCGCGGTGCCGGTGGAGGCCCTGGTGGAGGCGGTGCTGAGCGAGGCGGACCACAACGTCGCCGGAGCTCTCAGGTGGGCGCTGGCGCGAGCGGGCGACGACCCCGCGGCACTGCTGGCGGAGGGTCTCGCGTCACCGGTGGCCGCGGTGCGGGAGCGTGCCGTCAAGGCCCTCGCCGAGCTGCCCGACGGTGAGGCCGGCGCACGGCTGCGGCACGCGCTCGACAGCCCGGACGCCGTGGTGCGCGGACACGCCGCGCTGGCGCTGGGGACGCGTGGGGCGGGCGAGGCCGTCCCGACGCTGATCGACATGGTCGTGGAGGGGAGGAACGACACCGACGCGGCCGACGCGCTGAGCGTACTGGCGGCCGACACCGCGACGGCGGACCGGATCGCGAAGGGGCTCGTCGGCCGCATCGCCCGCGACACCACCGAAGCACCCGCACGGGGCCGGCTGACCCAGGCGCTGGCGGGCATCCCCGGTGCGAGGGCGTCCGGTGCCCTGGTGGAGCTGACCGAGGACGAGGACCGTGCGGTCGCGCTGACCGCGACGTATCTGCTGCGGCTGCGCGCCGTCGGTGACGCTCCGGCCGAAAAGCCTTCGACAGGGTCCTGCGCGCCCGGCACAATCGCCGACCGTGACGAGCAGCGAACTGTGGACCCGTGAGACCGCCGACCGCTACGACGCCGAGGAGGCCGAGACCGGAATGGCCTCCGCCGCCGTCCTCGGACCGACCCTGGACTTCCTCACCGAACTGGCCGCAGACGGCCGGGCGCTGGAGTTCGCCATCGGAACCGGCCGCGTGGGCGTCCCGCTGCGGGAACGCGGTGTGCCGGTGGTGGGCATCGAGCTCTCCGCACACATGGCGGCGGTGCTGCGCCGGAAGACCGACGAAGAGACCCTGCCGGTGTCCCTCGGGGACATGGCCACGACCGTCGTCCCCGGCGAGTTCACCCTGGTCTACCTCGTCTACAACACCATCACCAACCTGCTCACCCAGGACGAGCAGGTCGAGTGCTTCCGCAACGCGGCACGTCATCTGAGCCCCGGCGGCCGCTTCGTCATCGAGCTGGGCATGCCACCGCTGCGGTTCCTGCCGCCGGGACAGATCGCGGTGCCGTTCGACGTCTCGGAGCGGCATCTGGGCTTCGACACCTTCGACCTGGTCGAACAGGTCCTCGTCTCGCATCACTTCACCCGCGACCCGGACGACGGCACCTACCGTCGCGCCAACTCCCGGCACCGGTACGCCTGGCCGGCGGAGCTCGACCTGATGGCGCGGATCGCCGGCCTCGAACTGGAGCGTCGCGTCGGGGACTGGGACGGGACCCCGTTCACCCAGGACTCCCCGAAGCACATCTCGGTGTGGCGCAAGCCCGCCTGACGCGATGCGGGCTCCGTCGTACGGCGGAGCCCGCACACGAGCTTCACGGCCGTTCGCGAAGCGGGTCGGCGGAGTCACCGTCGGGCGGGGCTACGGGCATCGCCAGGTGTGCCAGGTCTCCGGGCGGGGGTGTGCTGACGGGCCACAGCGGGGCGGGCGTGCCGTCGGCGACCGCGGCCGGGGCATCGGTCAGCCGCATGCGTTCGCGCAGCCGGCCGTAGAAGTCCATGGGGCCCAGCCGCACCGCTCGCAGCCGGCGGGGAGCGGCGTACACGCCGAGCCAGTCGCCCGGATCCAGTACGCCCCGCAGCTGCCCGTCGATGCTCACGGCGGCCCGTCCCGACCGTTCGAGGATCCGCAGTCCGACGGGCTCGTCGGGGGCGGTGACCACCGAGCGGTCGAACGTCATGTGCGGGGCCACCGCCGTGAAGACGAGCGCTTCCGCGCGGGGCGAGACGACCGGGCCGCCCGCGGCGAAACTGTAGGCGGTGGAGCCGGTCGGCGTGGCCACGAGCAGCGCGTCGGCGGAGTAGGAGGCGAGCAGCCGGCCGGCGACGTAGACACCGACGGAGATCTGCCGGTCCCTCGACAGCTTCTCCAGGACCACGTCGTTGAGGGCCGTGACGTGCAGCGCGATCCCCCACTCGTCCCCCCGCTCGCAGTCGGTACGCACGCGTGGGGGCGGCAGCAACGGTCCTCGCCCGTACCGCAGGAGCGCCTCCATCTCCGGCGGGATCTCCAGCATCCGGGAGGCACGCAGAGTGAGCAGCATGCGGGTCTCCGGCTCCAGGTGACCGCCCCGGACGGCGTCGAGCGCGGAGCGCACCGCCGGGGCGGGGACCTCCGTCAGGAATCCGACGCGGCCCAGGTCCACACCCAGGATCAGGGCGTCGTTCTCCGCCGCCAGCCGTGCGCCGCGCAGGAAGGTGCCGTCGCCTCCCAGGGTGACGACGAGGTCCGGGTCGCCCGCCGCGTCCACCTCCTCGCGGGCGCTGCGCCGGCCCTCGCCGCTCCACACGTCGATGTCCGTGCAGACCACGGCGTTCTCTGCGCACCAGTCCCGGACCTGCCGTGCCGCCAGTGCGGCGCCCTCGCGACCTCCGTGGACCACGAGTCCGACCCGTTCGACCGTCACCACTGCCTCCCTGCTTCCGGGCGGCGCCCCTGGAACCGCGATCGACGAAATGGTCGCCGACCGTCGTGGCGGTGCGGGCATCGACATGCCGGGCGGTCCTCCCCCGTCCGATGGTCGCGCATCAGGTACCGAGTAGGTACCATGCCGGTATGCCATCACTGAACGTAACGTTCACCGAGGAAGAAATGGAAGGCGTGCGCGCGGCCGCCGCGGCCGAGGGCAAGAGCCTCAGGCAGTACATGCACGACCTCGGTGTGCGCGAGATGCAGCGCAAGCGGTTCGTCGCCGGCGCCGCCTCGTGGGCGGACCGGCTGCGCGCCGAGTTCGACGAGGCGTTCCCGGACGAGATCCCGCCGTCCCAGCGCGGCGAGGGAGTCAGCGCCGCCTGATGAGCGAGCCCCTGTACATCGATGTCCCGTGGCTCCTGGACGTCCAGGACGCCGCTCTCGACGACGAGGACGTGTCGGTCACGGACTACTCGGCGCTCGTCGCGGCGGTGGCCCGGCACAAGACCCGCATGCCGACCCTGGCCGCTTCCAACCCGGACAGCGCCTGGCGGGCGGCCGCCCTGCTGCACACCGTCGTGCGCCTCGAACCGCTCCCCCACCGCAACAGTCTTTTCGCGGCCTTCGTCACCGGTCAGTACATGGACCAGTCCGGTGAGGGGATCGATCCGCCGTACGGGGCCCTGTCCGACCTGATCAGGAAGGTCCGGGAGACGCGGCTGAGCATCTACGACGTCGCCGAGTCGCTCCGTTCCTGGCGCATCTGACCCGCGCGGCCGACCGTCACATCCCCCTCCAGATGTTGTCGAACGCCGCCTCCTCGATGCTGCGACGCTGCCGGGTGGCGGCCAGTTCCACCACGGCGTCGTGCACGGCGGCGAGCACGCTCGCGATCCCGTCGTCCTCCGGGTCCGCCACCCGGTCGGCCGCCTCGTGCCGGATGCCCACCGCCGCCGCGAGACCCACCAGCACCGGATCGCCGCCCGACCAGCGGTCGGTGGCACGCCGACGGGCCGAGGCGTCGGCCGGGACCGGCCGGTCGGCGGTACGGCGCCTGTTCCAGCGCGAGCGCCTGCGGCCACCGTCGTCCGCGCCCGCCGCGGCGAGGTACCGCGCCGCCAGGCCGTGTCCCCGGCGCCACAGCCAGTCCACCACGGACTCGGACGGTTCCTGACCGATCTGGTCCGCCGCCGTGTCGAGGAGCGCGTCTTCGGACCGTGTCGGCGCCACGGGTCGCAGGAGGGGGCCGTCCAGCGCGACCGTCCCCGCCTCCAGCAGGTCGATCAGTTCGGCTCCGGCCAGGGCCAGCGACAGGTCGCCCCGCTCGACCGGGTAGTCGGAGGGGACCTCGAGAGAGACGATCGTGAGATCGTGCGCTGTGGTCATGGCGGATGCTCCCCGTCTGCCGCGTCGGCTGCGCTCCGGTTCAGCCTACCCACGGCCGCAGCTTCTCGGGGTTGCGGACCGCCCAGATCCGGGTGACGCGCCCTTCGGCGACCTCGAACGCGGCGACGGTCACCACGGCGCCGTCGTGGCGGGCCACGAGGCCCGGTGCTCCGTTGACGGACCGCTCGGCGAGTTCCAGCCCCGGGGTCCTCTCGGCCATGGCGGCCCTGTACTGGGCGATGCACGTACCGCCGTCGACCGGGCGCGGGGCGGCACCGGCCCTGCCACCGCCGTCGGCGGTCGTGACGGCGGCCGGGTCGAGCAGGTCGACCAGGGCCGCGATGTCCTTGCGGGGACGCGGGTGATGTACGGGGCCTCGATGCTGTACGTGCTCGCGGCGGTACTCGCGTGGAAACCGGGCGGTGGTCCGCTCACGCCCGTGTGGCACGCCGCCGGCTTCCTCGTCCTCGCCTCGGTCCGGGTGGTGCTGGGCATCGCGCACGTGCCGTCGGTCCGTCTTCCCCTGGGCGTCCTGATGTTCGGGCTGAGTGTGCCGGCCCTGGTGCGGCGCTGAGCGTCCTGGTGAACAGGGGATCAGCTCTGCTGCCGGGCGTGGCGGAGGCAGGAGGCGGCCACCACGAAGGGCCACACCGACTGGAACGACGTGACGACGCGTTCGGCGACGCCGGCGTCGCCGTGCCGCCGCATCTCGATCAGGAACCACACGCCGCCGGCCGCCATCAGGATCGTCGCCGCGATCGAGGGTGCCAGGCGCAGTGCCCAGGGAGCGGCCGGTCCGCCGTTGACGGCCAGCACCGGCCACATCGCCAGGAGCGTGAACCCGACCACCACCACGGCTCCGTGGTGCAGGGAGCCCCCGCTGCTGGGCGCGGGAAGCGCCACCAGGACGAGCGCCGCGAGTCCGCCGCCGCCCAGCGCGACGCGTCCGGCGGTGGCGGCCGCGCGCAGTCCCCAGGCGGTCAGCAGATGGCAGACGCCCAGGGCCAGGAAGCCGGCCGTCATCACCCAGAACCCGGCGGCTCCGTAGGAGCCCAGGGTGCTGATCGTCTGAGTGACGGGGTCGTAGGAGGATCCCTCGAACCGCGCCGCGCCGGCCCAGCCCGCGATCAGCAGGACGGGCGCGCATCCCGACGAGAGCAGGACCCATCTGGGGACAAATCGCATCGGGCAACCATAAACCGTCCGGGTCGGGTGAGCCCTCGACCGGGCGACGGTTCATGCGGGCGGGTTGAGCCCGCGGAAGTACGTCCAGCTGGTCTCGTTCGGCTCGCTCCACTTGCGCGGGGCCCGCGCGAACTCCGGGTGGTGCTCGGCGATGTGGGCCCGGGTCCGCTCGGGAACCTCGGTGTACGCGGCAAGCTTGCGGCCCCGGCAGTGGTAGGTGAGGCCGCCCGGTCGCCCGCCGCGGGCCATCCACGGCACCCACGGGGACATCCGGGTCCACGACATGGTGGCCGGCACGCCGGGGGCCGGGCCGGCGAGGTCCGCGCGGTGGGCGAAGAACTGGAAGAGCTCCAGGGCCCGGTAGGTGTCGTCGGCCGAGTGCTCGGGGTACTGGGCGACCGGCAGGGGCGAGGGGTAGGCCAGCGGGATCTCCAGGCTGAAGCAGACCTGCCCGCCGAGGTCGGTCGTCGGCACCGGGAAGGGGCGCCACTTCTGGTTCGCCGGGTCGTTCCAGACGTGCACCACCGGCAGGTCCCGCCAGGTCTCCAGGATCTCGCCGGTGACCGGGTCGAGGTAGAAGGCCGCCTCGCGGCCGAGCAGCCGGTAGGAGCCCGGGCCGTCGACGGCGTCGTGGACCAGGCGGGCGACGTTGACGCCCTCGAAGCCGAAGAGGCGCTCGTAGGGTGCGTCGGGTGCCCAGGAGTACACGCTTCCGGACCACCAGTACGTGACGTCCTCTCCGTCGAGGGAGGCCCGGGTACGGGCGAGGGAGCGGAGCGACTGCTCGGGTGTCGTCATGGGCACCACTGTGCGCGGCGCCCGCCCGCGCCGGGCGGGAAAGACCGCGCCCCGCCCCGGAGACGGCCGGAAGAGTTCTTCCGGGGCGTGACGCGTCCTGGTCACCCGAGGGCCGGCGACGGCGCCGGGGTGCGCTGGGCGAGCGGGACCGTCGCCGGCCCGGCCTCCTGTCCGAGGAAGAAGTGGCGCACCACGCGCTCCGCGGCGTGCCCGTCGTCGTACCGGCAGAAGCGTTCGCGGAAGGCGGCGCGCAGCGTGGCGGCCTCGGTCCCGCGCCAACGGCCGCTGCGGAGGGTGTCGACGAGCTCGTGCTCGGTGGTGGCGACGGCGCCCGGTGTGTCGCCGGGGCGGCCGGAGAGGAGGTCGAAGGTGACGCCGCGGACCTGGGAGTAGATCTCCCAGTCGTCGGCGTATGTGACGACGGGCCGGTCGAGGTTGGCGGGCTCGCCGTCACCGCGCTCGTCGACGCCGGGCAGCTCACGCCCGTGATCGGCCGGACCTTCACCCTGACCGGCACCGCGGAGGCGGTACGGCACGTGGAGGAGGGGCACGCCCGAGGCAAGACCGTGATCACCGTGCCGTGAGCGTCCCGCACGTCGAGGCGGCGCCGAACCGTCGTGCTTCAACAAAAGCCGACACGCGGGGCCGTGACCTCGACGGTGTCCTTCACCAGGGCCAGCGCCGCTCCCTGCGGGCTCGACCGTCCGCCGCTCACGGTCACGTCCCCCGCGTCGGGACAGCCGAAGACCACGGCCTTCTCCGGCCCGGTCAGCGTGTACAGCGGGTCACCCGGCCCCGTCTCCTCCAGCCGTACGTGCACGACGCCGGGCTGGTCCGCCGACGCCTCGGCGACCGCGCGCAGCCGACGGGACCGGGAAGCCGCGTCCTGGGCCCGGCCCGCGGTGGTCCCGTCGACCGGCTCCGCCCGCACCCGCACCTTTGAGGGGTCCCAGCCCCAGGCCAGCGCGGCCAGCAGCCGCACCTTGGTGGCGGCGTCCTCGCCGGACAGGTCCGCCGAGGGATCCGCTTCCGCGATGCCCAGGAGCCGCGCCGCCCGGATCGCGTCGTCCAGCGCCCGGCCTTCGGCGAGGCGGTCGAGGACGAAGGTGGCGGTGCCGTTGGGACAGGCGCGGATCGTCCGGCAGTCCAGGCCCCGCAGGGCGGCGCGCGCGAGGTCGCCCGCCGGGAGGGCCGCGCCGGTGGCCCCGGAAATCCTGATCGTGCTGCCGCCCGCCCGCGCGGCCTCGTCCAGTTTCCGCCAGTGCGTGAGCAGGTGGCTCTTGGTGGCGGTCACCACGTGGATGCCCCGGCGCAGAGCGGTCACGGCCTCCTCGGCCGCGCGCGGGCGTAGTTCGGGCGAGGACGGTACGGCCTGGACGAACACGCGGGCGCCGGTGCGGTCGAACGTCTCGCCCAGCGGCTCCGCGGGGCCCCAGTCCGGGCGCGGGGGCACCGAACCGTCGACGGCGGGCCGGCACTGGGCCGCGCTCGCGCGCACGGCGGCAACGAACGGCCGCACGCCATAGCGGTGTTCCAGTGCGGCGCCGTCCCGCGCCAACCGGTCGACGAACGACCGCCCCACCGGGCCGTAGCCGGCGAGGACCACCGGCGTCCGAGTCTCTTCCGTGCCTTCGCCCATGGACCCGGGATCCTCTCACATCGCCGGTGGTCAGAGCCCGGGACAGACGGCCGGCCTGCCGCACATGCCGAAGCGTCCGCGGGCCGCGGGACCGGTCGCGCGGACCCGTGCGGCGGTCAGGTGCGCGTCGTCCCCGCCGCGCAGTGCGTCGAGTTGGGCCCGGGTCGCCTCCGCCGCGGCGTGCGCGCCCTCGCGCCACTGCCGCTCCCACGCCCCCAGCCGCGGCCGCACCAGATCGGCCGCGGCCCGCTGGAACGCCCTCAGCGGCTCCGGATCGCCGTTCTCGGTGGCCTCGCGGAGTTCGAAGAGCGCCGGGTGGCCAGGTCGCGGCGGGTACGCACGGCCTCGGCCCGTTCGGCTTCGGGGCTGCCGGCGGGGACGCGGATCGCGTCGGCGTACGTGCCGGGGTCGGCGAGCAGATCCGGGGGCAGGGTGAGGACGGCGTCGCCCGCCTCGGGCAGGCCGCGGTTCTGCATGACGACGGTGATCTCCAGGCCCTCGTCGTCGTCCCCGCCGTTGACGAGGCGGTGGATCGTGCCGGGCGTGAACCAGGCGACCGTGGCCGGCCCCAAAGGCGTCTCCTCGAAGCCCGAGGTGGTGAGGGTCTGCACCGCTCCCCGGCCCGCCGTGACGACGTAGCCCTCGCCGCACGTCAGGTGGAGGTGCGGGGTGCCGCCGCCGGGCAGTCCGTCGACGGTCGGCCAGTCGTACACGGTCAGGCGGGACACGCCCACCGCGGCAGGGAAGCCGTCGTACGCCGTGCTCACCACGCGAGACTCGCGAGGTGAGCGGCGACCCGCGCGCGGTCCCAGGCGCCGTCGGCGACGACCACGCGGTAGGTCCGGGCGAGGGTCTCGCCGGGCGGCAGGACCAGTTCCTCGTGGAAGGCCCAGGAGGGTGCGACGGCGGCGAAGGGATCGCTGCGCACGAACCAGTGGGCCGGGTGGGCGCCCTTCTCGCCCAAGTGATCGTTGGAGGGGGCGTGTTCGAAGACGAGCGTGGCGTGACCGTCCCGTCCGTCGTGCTCGCCGACGTAGGCCAGCCAGGGGGACTGGGAGCCCATCGGGTCGCCGTCGGAGGGCGCGGAGGACGCCCCGCTCTTGCCGCACTCCTCGGACCCGGCGGCGTGAGCGGAACCGGCCGACTCCGCGGTGAGGACCCGGCCGCCGCGGAAGGCGCGTGGGCCGCGCCAGAACAGCCCGGTGTATCCGGCGGCGGGGCGTCCGTGGGTGGTCGGGCTGCCGAACCGCAGTGGTCCGGCACGCCGGTTGGTCACCGCCGACGTCCAGGTGAGCGTCCAGCTGCCGGTGACCGGGTCGACGTCGCCCGCCTCGATGCGGCGCTCCTCCTCGGCCCACAGGTCGCCGCCGTGCGGGTGCCAGGTCAGCTTCTCGGCGATGACGGCTCGGGTTCCCTCGACGCCGACCTCCTCGAAGGCGACGTGGGCCATCGACCCGACGCGCTCCGGCAAGGCGAGGTAACCCTTGCCGTGGACGTAGGTGTTGCCGCCCCACAGGTTCTGCCCGGAGAGATGGGAGGCGGTCAGCTGCAGGCCCTTGTGCCAGCGGTGGTCGTTGGGCCGGTAGTCCGTGACAAGCGCGCCGGACAGGGTCCGGACCGGGTGGAGGTACGGCTTGGGCGCCTCCCAGTCGGCTTCGGGGCGGTACACGTAGGAGAACAGCTCCGTTCCGGTCGCCCCGTGGGCCACGATGACGCGGTCGCCGTCAACATGGGTGAGCGAGAGCGTCATGCGTGGACCTCTTCCTGGTAGCAACCGCTTACTATCCCGGCTTCCCACGTTCTAACCGGCACGCGTCCACCCGGTCAAGCCCCTCGCGACGGGGGCGCGCCTCCGGGCCCGCGACACCCACCGGGCCGCATGGGCAGCTGCGGGGGCAACGACGAGTGCCCTCGTCAGGAGCACTCCCGCTCGGCGGGACACCGGAGCGAGCGCCGTGCCGCCCTAGGTTTTCGACCATGGAAATCCCGAGACGACTCATCGAACTCAGGCGTGCCGTCGAGGCCGCCGACAACCGCTACCGCAGCAACAGGGGCGAGAACGCCACGGTCGCCCTGGCGGTCTGGTCCGACGCCACCGCCGCCCTCGCCCGGGGCATCGCCGCCTACGCCGAGGAGACCGGCATGCCGCACCGCGAGGTGGAGTCGGCCGTACGGCGTGCGGCGGGACGGCACACTCCCGCCGACTGAGTACCGCGGGTCCGGCATTGACAGCCTTGGCTAACGGCAGTAGCTTTTAGTTAATGACGTTAGCCAGACTGGGGAGTCGGACATGACCGAGTACCTTGCCGTCGACGGCGGCACGATCGCGTACGAGGTGACGGGCTCGGGACCGCTCATCGTTCTCGCGCACGGCATGGGAGACAGCCGCGCCGCCTACCGCGCCGTGATTCCGCGGTTGGTGGCAGCCGGCCACCGGGTCGCCGCGGTGGATCTGCGCGGCTGCGGCGAGTCCGGGGCCGACTGGCCGGAGTGGAGCCGCACCGCCATCGCGGGTGACCTGCTCGCCCTGATCCGTCACCTGGGCGGTCCGGCCGTCCTGATCGGCCACTCGGTCTCGGGCGGCGCCGCCACCATCGCCGCGGCACGGGAACCCTCGCTGATCACCTCGGTCGTGGAGCTGGCGCCGTTCACCCGCAAGCAGTCGGTGCGCCTCGGGGACCTGCGGGTCAGGCGGTTCCGGCAGGGCATGCTGCGGCTGCTCGGCACGGGCCTGTTCGGCAGCCTGCCACTGTGGCGCTCGTACCTCGACGTGGCGTACCCGGGTGTCAGGCCGGCCGACTGGCCCGAACGGCTCGGCCGCATCGAGTCCCTGCTGCGCGAGCCGGGCCGGATGAAGGCCATGCAGGGCATGGGCCGCAGCGCGCCCACCGACGCCGGCGCGCAGCTCGGCAACGTGCGCTGCCCCGTGCTGGTCGTGATGGGCACACTCGACCCGGACTGGGCCGACCCGCACGCGGAGGGCTCCGCGGTCGTCGAGGCCCTGCCGTCCGGGCTCGGCCGCCTGGAGATGATCGAGGGCGCCGGCCACTACCCGCACGACCAGTTCCCCGACCAGGTGGTCTCGCTCGTGCTGGCCTTCCTCCGCTCGGACTCCGCCCGTGCCTAGGGCAGGGCTGGACCCGGCGGCCGTGGTCGCGGCGGGTGCCGCGCTGGCCGACGACGTGGGCTTCGCCCGCCTCACGATGGGGCTGCTGGCCGAGCGGCTCGGGGTGCGCACCCCCTCCCTGTACAAGCACGTCGGCGGACAGGACGACCTCAACCGGCGGATCGCGGCCCTCGCCCTGAACGAGGCCGCCGACGCCGTCGGTGACGCGGTCCGGGGACACGCGGGCCGTGACGCCCTGGCGGCCGCGGCGCGCGCCTTCCGCGCCTTCGTCCTGGCGCATCCCGGCCGGTACGCCGCGACGATCGGCCAGGAACCGTCGGGGCCGGAGGACCCGCTGGCCACCGCCGGGCAGCGGCTGCTCGGCGCGTTCACCGCGGTGCTGCGCGGCTACGACATCCCCGAACACGACGTGAACCACGCCCTGCGTCTGCTCCGCAGCCTCTTCCACGGCTTCGCCACGCTGCAGGCGGCGGACGGCTTCCAGTGGAGCACCGATGTCGACGAGAGCTTCGAGTGGCTCATCGCCTTCGCGGACCGGGGCCTGCGCACCCTGTGACACCGGCGCCGAGCACGTCCGGTCACGTCGCCGGGGCCGGATCGCCGTCAGCCGAGCCGCACGTCCGCGGAGCGGCTCCGCACGGCGTCGAGCGCCGCGAGGGACGACTCGTCCAGGGCGATCCCGCCCACGGCGAGGTTCGCGTCCAGGTGCCCGGGGTCGGCGGTGCCGGGGATGAGGAGCACGTTCGGGGCGTGGTGGAGCAGCCAGGCGAGGCCCACCTGGGTCGGCGTCACGCCGAGCGCCTCCGCGACGGTGTGCACCGCGGGCTCGTCGGCGACCTTGGGCATGGCGGGGAACGCGCCGCCGAGCGGGAAGTACGGCACCCAGGCGATGCCCTCGGCGGCGCAGAGCGTCAGCATGTCCTCGTCGTCCCGGCTCACGACGCTGTACGCGTTCTGTACGCAGACGATGCCCGCCGGAAGGGCCCGGCGCAGTCCGTCCAGGGTCACGCTGCTCAGACCGATCGCGCCGATCTTGCCCTCGTCGCGCAGCCGGGTCAGCTCGCCGAGCTGGTCGTCGAGGTCCACCACCTGGTCGCCCTCGGCGCGCAGGCCGGGGCCCGTGTCGAGGCGACGCAGGTTGACGACCGCGATCCGGTCGGTGCCGAGGCTCTTGAGATTGTCCTCCACGCTCGCCCGCAGTTCCTCCGGTCGCTGGGCGGGCCGCAGCGGAAGGGGGCCGCCCGGGTCGGAGTCGGCGCCGACCTTGCTCACGACGACGACGTCGTCCGTGGGGCGCAGCGCCTCGCGGATGACCTCGTTGACGAATCCGTCGCCGTAGAACTGGGCGGTGTCCAGGTGGTCGACACCTCGGTCCACCGCACGGCGCACGAGGTCGACGGCGGCGGCGCGGTCGGAGTGCAGGCGTTCGAGCTGCATCGCGCCGTAGCCGATCCGGGAGACGGTGCGGCCGGCGAGCGGCCCCGTTCCGCCGGGGCGCGGGGGGCCGGCGTTCGTGGCGCTGGAGGAGGAGGTACCGGTTGACGTCATGAGAAGTCCGTCCTCGTGAGAAGATGACAGAAGCGGAGGACCCTCCGCTTCATCGAATGTAGCACTACCGGAGGATCCTCCGCTTTGAGTCGGGACCAGGAACCGAGCCACGTCACCGATCGGCCCGACGGCCAGACCGGCACCGAACGGCCGTTGCGCGCCCACGCGCGGCGCAACCGCGAGAAGCTCGTCGCCGCCGCACGGGCCGCGTTCACCGCCGCGGACGACACCGTCCCCCTGGACGGCATCGCCCGCGCGGCGGGTGTCGGCATCGGCACGCTCTACCGCCACTTCCCCACCCGGGAGGCGCTGGTCGAGGCCGTCTACGCGGCCGAGCTGGACGACGTCACGACCAGTGCCTCCGCACTGTTGGACGAGTTGCCGCCCGAGCGGGCCCTGCGCGCCTGGATGGAGCGCTACGCGGCGTTCGTCGCGACGAAGCGCTCCATGCTCAACACCCTGCACAGCGCCTGGGCCTCGGGACGCCTCGCGACGCCGGCCACCCGCGAGCGCATCACGGCCGCGATGGGCACCATGCTGGCGGCGGGGGCCCGGGCGGGCACCCTCCGCGCGGACGTCTCAGCCGACGACGTCACCGCGATGCTGCTCGGCGTGTTCCTCTCGACGGCCGCCGACGACGAGCCGGAGCGCACCCACCGGCTGCTCGACCTCGTCGTCGACGCCCTTCGCCCGCCCGGGAGTTCATGACCCCGGCGGGCGGTCACCGGCGGGCCGACGCCGCGAGCATCGGGAGCGAGACGATGTCGGCGAGGGCCTGCTGGCCGGCGATGTTGGCGTGGACACCGTCACCGGTGTCGTACGGCGGGTAGATGCTGTTCGGCCGCACGGGGTCTTCGAGTACCTGGTCGAAGGGGAGGACCCCGTCACAGGTGCCGCCGCAGCTGTTCCACTTCGAGACGAACGTACCGACCGCGTGCCGGTCGCGGTTGTGCTGGTCCGTGTAGCCCGGGCGAGGAGTGATGGGCGTGACGTACACCTTGATGCCCGCGGCCCGCAGCTTCCGGAAGACCTCGCGGTAACTCGCCTCGATCCGCGCGGCGTCGCAGCCGGCCGGGAGGTCGTTGGTTCCGTAGTAGTAGAGGACCCCCGTGACCCCGTGCAGGGACAGGACGTCGCGCTCCAGCCGCGCGGCGGCGTCCAGGCCGCGCACCGGCTCACCGATGCCCGGGCAGGTCGCGGCGCTGGTGGTGCCGCCGATGCCCGCGTTGGCGACGGCGAACTGCCGGGTGGGCGGCAGTTCGGAGGTGATCCGCCGGGCGAGGTCGTCGGTCCACCGCAGGTTGGCTCCGGGACGGCTGCAGTCGGGCCCGCAGTTCGTCGACCCGGTTCCGTCGACGACGGAACTGCCGTAGGCGACGAGGCTGCCCCGCAGGCCCGGGTTGCGCACGTCGACCGCGCTGACGAGGAGGGTCGAGCCGGTCGTCCCGGTGTACGCGGCGCCGGACGGGTCGGCGGTGCGGTCGCCGGAGCCGGGCGGGGTCAGGTAGTTGGTGCGGAACGCGCTGTCGTGCCGCCCCGGTGCCACCGTGCCGGAGACGGAGAGCGACACGGCGACGTCGTCCTGCGCGGCGGTGCGGAGCCCGGTGGTGTCGCTCCACACCTCCCCGCCGGGCGGCACGACCACCCGGCGCCGGCCGTCGAACGTGACGGCGCGCGGACGTCCCTCGGTCGCGGCGCTCTTGCCGTCACTGTGTGCCACGGTCGCCGCGTCGACGGTGAGCGGCGTCTCGCCGAAGGTGTTCTGGACGCGTATCCGTACCGCGTCACCGCCCTGGCTCAGGTGGGTGATCATGCGCAGCGACTGGTCGCGCAGCGGGGTGGGCGCGAGGTTCTGCTGCGAGGCGGCCCAGGACGTGAACCAGGCGCCGCCCCCGGTGTGCCGGCCCGGCCCGGTACCGGCGGGAGCGGCGGCGGTGCTCGTGGACGCGGCGAGGACGGAGGACGCCAGGGCGAGGGCCAGGGCTGCCGCGACACCTCTGGCCAGGGGCGCCCGGGCGGTGGTGAGTGATCGGGCAAGGAGTCGGTGCATCGGCGCCTGCCTTCCGACGGGGCTGGACGGGTGCGGACTGGATCCTCCCCGCCCCTCCCTCGCCTCACGCCACGTGGGGCGTCGTCACCTCTCTCGCCCCGTGGACACCTCAATTCCGCATCGGTGGCCCGGTGTTGTGAGCGGCGACCGCACGGACCGACCGTGAGCGGCGCGGTTCGGCACCGCGGTTTAGTAATGAACACCATTTTCAGGTAGCGTCGGTGCCCCAGCACGGCTCCGCCGCTCCCCGAGCGCACGCGGAGCCGTCCGGCCGTCTGCCGAAAGGACCCTTGCCATGGCCGTTCCCAAGCGGAAGACGTCCCGCGGCAACACCCGTCACCGCCGGGCCCGGTGGAAGGCGAGTGCGCCCGACCTGGTGCCCGTGACGACGGACGGGGTGACGCTGCGGGTTCCGCGGCACCTGGTGGCCGCATACCGGCGCGGCCTCCTGCGCCCGGAGGACTGACGCCCCGGGCTACGCGACGTCAGGGGCGCGGGGCCGCCGAGGCCGGCGGATCGAGCGCGAGCGCGGCGAAGGTCGCCAGCCAGTGGTCGGTGGTGAAGTCACCGCGCTCCACCGCCGGCAGGCCCGCCGTGAGGTGTGCGGCCGCCGCCTCGGCCAGGCGGGCGCGGATGGGACCGTCGGGCAGCGCCTCGGCGAGGGAGCGCAGCGCGGCGGCCCTGCTGAGCGTCAGGCCGAGCAGATGGCCGATCTGCGGGTCCGCGCGGTCGGAGACCACCGGCACGTCCAGCAGTGCGCAGGGAGCGCCGGTGCCGAGCCCGGGCAGGAAGCGGTCCAGCCACGCCGCGAGCCGCTCGGGTGCGAGCACCCTGCGCATCGCGTCGGCCTCGGTGAGCGCCGGGGACAGGAAGTCCTGCCCCGACGGTTCCCAGTGCGCGGGCGCGTCGTGGTCGTCGGCGAACCAGCTCAGCAGGCGGTCCCGGACGGCCCGGTCGGTCCCGTCCGACAGCTCGCCCGAGTCCAGGGCGAGGCTCAGCGCGAAGGCGCTGTTGGGATGGTGGCCGTGCCGAACGGGATAGGTGGCCTTGGGCAGCCAGTCGGCCAGCAGACCGTCGACGGCGTCCACGGCCGGCCGCAGTGCTTCGGTCCAGCGCTCGCCCTCCGCGCCGCCGTGCGCCCGGCACTCGGCGGCGAGCGCGAGCAGCCACGCCCAGCCGTAGGGACGCTCGAAGGAGGGACGGTCGCGCAGGTAGGCGGCCTCGGTGGCGAGGTTGGCGGGGGTGAGGTGCCGGTCGAGGACTTCGAGGACCGCCTCGGTGCCGGGGAGCACGGGGGTGCCGCCGTGCCGGCGGAGCAGACGGACGAGCAGCCAGTGCATGTGCACCGAGGAGTGCCAGTCGTAGGCGCCGTAGAAGGCCGGGTGCAGACAGCGGGGTTCGAGGTGCTCGTCGGCCGAGGTGATCAGGTGAGCGGGGAAGTTGGGGTACTCGCGGGTGATGTTCGCCAGGGCGAGCTGGGCGAAGGTGGCCGCGTGGGCGCTCAGCGGCATCAGTGGGTGGCTCCTTCGGTGACCTTCAGGTCCTGCTCGGCGGGGGTGCGGGCGGCGGTGGACAGCAGGGCGCGCAGGCCGTGGGCGACGGTGGCGGGCGGCAGGGCGGGCGCGGTGCCGTCGGGCACCTGTTCCGGGGCCCAGGGCACGTGCGCGAACCCGCCGCGTATGTGGGGGAACTCGGTGGCGAGGAGGTGGCCGAGGCCGTACGCGACGTGGTTGCAGACGAAGGTGCCGGCCGTGTTGGAGACGGCGGCCGGGACGCCCGCCGCGCGCATCGCGGCGACGCACGCCTTGACGGGGAGGGTGGAGAAGTAGGCGGCGGGGCCGCCCGGGACCACCGGTTCGTCGATGGGCTGTCCGCCGGCGTTGTCGGGGATGCGGGCGTCGTCGACGTTGATGCCGACCCGCTCCACGGTGACGCCCGGGCGCCCGCCCGCCTGGCCCAGGCAGAGCACCAGGTCGGGCGCCCGGTCCCGGATCGCCTCGCGCAGGGCGTCGAGGGACTCGCCGAAGACGCAGGGCAGTTCGACGGCGGTGACGGTGAGCCCGGCGGGGGGTTCGTCGGCCACCAGGGACGCCGCCTGCCAGGACGGGTTCACGCGCTCGCCGCCGAAGGGGGCGAAGCCGGTGATGAGGACACGGGTCATGGGCGTTCCTTGCCTTGCGGGTCGGGTCGTACGGGTGCCGGCGCCGGCGGGCCCGGGTCGGCGGTCGCCGGGCGGCTGGTCAGAAGGCGAAGAGCGCCATGATGACCGTGCAGCAGCCGAGCAGTGCGATGCCCGTCGGCAGCTGTGCCTTGATCGGCCCGTACTGGTCCTTCAGTTCGAGCAACGTGGCCGGGACGATGTTGAAGTTCGCGGCCATCGGCGTGCAGAGGGTGCCGGCGAAGCCGGCCAGCATGCCGATCGCGAGGACGGCGGGCTCGTTGCCGTGCATCTGCTGGATGAGGACCGGCCAGCCGACCGCCGCGGTCATCACGGGGAAGGCGGCGAAGGCGTTGCCCATGATGACGGTGAACAGGAACATGCCCACGCAGTAGGCGACGACGGCGAAGTACTTGGAGTCGTCGGGCAGGACCTTGTTCATGATGTCCCCGACCTGGTCGCCGACCCCGGCGGCGGCGAAGATCGAGCCCAGCACGGCCAGAAGCTGGGGCAGCAGCAGGGCGGAGCCCATCGCCTCCAGCATGGAGCGGCCGGAGTGGATCGGGACGGAGATCTTCTTCTCGCCGGTCACCAGCATCCCGACGACGAGCGCGGCGATGCAGCCGAGGCCGAGCCCGAGGAGGGTGGCCTTGCCCGACTCGAAGAGGCCGGACTCGTCCAGTACGGAGGCGCATACGATCGCGACGAGCGGGATGGTCAGCGCGGGAATGAAGATCTTGCTGCCGAGCCGGGAGGCGGCGGCCTCGCGCTGTTCGCCGGTGGTGGTGACCGGGACGCCCTTGCCGAGGAAGTTGAAGCCGGCCAGCACGATCAGGGCGAGGACGGCGACGCCGAGCGGTTCGGCGGGCAGGGTCCAGCCGCCGTTGCCCGCGGTGGCGTTGGCGACGCCGGTGCCGTAGGGGAAGGTGAGTCCGAGCAGGCCCCAGAAGGCGGCGGACGTCCACCGCTTGGGGTTGCTGCGGTCCGCGGCCATCTGCACGGCCATGACCACGAAGACGAGGCCTATCAGCCAGTACAGCCATTCGACCTTGATCACTTGTCGGCCCCCTCGGGAAGCGGAAGGTCGTGTTCGGCGGCGGCCTGCGCCATCTCACGCTCGAGCTGCCTGTCCATGAGCAGCAGCCGGGCGCCGTGGATGAGGAAGGCGCAGACGGCGAGCGGGATCGCCCACAGGGCGAGCTGGGTCGGCTCGATGTCCTGGTGGTAGGTGGAGTTCACGAAGCCGGTGATCAGCAGGATGGAGCCGATGGCGATGAAGCAGTCCTCGCCGAAGAAGACGCCCACGGTGTCGGCCGAGGCCGAGTAGGAGCGGACCTTCTCGCGCAGCTTGTCGGGCAGCTTGGCCCCGGTGGAGCGCTCGGCGGCGGCCTCGGCCATCGGTGCCACCAGGGGCCGCACGGTCTGCGCCGGGCCGCCGATGCTGTTCAGGCCGAAGGCCGCGGTGACCTGCCGGACCAGCAGGTAGACGGTGAGGAACCGGCCGGCGCTGAGCTTGCCCAGGCGGCCGATGAGATTGCGGGCCTGCTCGCGCAGGCCGTAGCGCTCGAGCAGCCCGATCACCGGGAGCACGATGGCGTAGACGGTGACCGAGCGGCTGTCGGCGAAGGACCGGCCGAAGGCCGCGAGGACCTCCAGCGGGTCCATCTTGCCGAGCAGTCCGGTGACGATACCGGCGACGCCCACCACGAGGACGGGGTTGCGGCGCGTGACGAATCCGAGGATCACCACGACCACACCGAGGAGAACGATCATTCGGTGGCCTTCTTCAGGCATGAGGGGGCAGGGCACGGATCCGGAGCTTCGGAACGTGACTCATCGGTCCCGGGGACCATAGCTCCAGATACGTGGCAGATGCACGGACACTAGCGATCGTTGAACGATCTAACAAGAGGTGAATCCTCACCGATTCGGAATCGGACAAGCCGGGAGTCTCTTGTCGGATTGTTCAACGATCGTCTACGTTCAAGGGGTGATCGACCTCAACGCAGATCTCGGTGAAGGCTTCGGCCGCTGGACCCTCACCGACGACGACGCCCTGCTCTCCGTCGTCACCAGCGCCAACGTCGCCTGCGGATTCCACGCGGGCGACCCCTCGGTGATGCGCCGCGTCTGCGACCTCGCCGCGGAGCGCGGGGTGCGGATCGGGGCGCAGGTGTCCTACCGCGACCTGGCGGGCTTCGGACGGCGCGCCATGGACGTACCCGCCGACGAGTTGACGGCCGAGGTTGCGTACCAGATCGGCGCGCTCCGGGTCTTCGCCGAGGCCGCCGGGGCCACGGTCGCCTACGTCAAGCCGCACGGCGCGCTCTACAACCGCACCGTCCACGACGAGGGGCAGGCCCGTGCGGTCGTGGCCGGGGTACGGCTGGCGAGCGGCGCGCTGCCGGTGCTGGGCCTGCCCGGCTCGCGGCTGCTCACGGCCGCCGCGGACGCCGGGCTCACCGGCGTCCCGGAGGCCTTCGCGGACCGCGCCTACACCGCGCGGGGCACCCTGGTCCCCCGCCGCGAGCCGGGCTCGGTGGTGACGGACGAGGACGCGGTGGTACGCCGTGCGGTGGCCTTCGCCGTGGAGGGCTCCGTCGAGTCGGTGGACGGCACGACCGTCTCGGTCACCCCCCGCTCCCTGTGCGTGCACGGCGACACCCCGAACGCCGCCCGGATCGCGGCCCGGGTGCGTGCGGCGCTGGAGAGCGCCGGGGTCGGGATCGGGGCCTTCGCATGAGCGGTGCCCGGTCCCTCACGGCGCGTCCCGCCGGCGTCCACGCCCTCCTCGTCGAGTTGTCCGACGCCGAGCACACCGCGGCCTTCCACGCCGAGGTGCTGCGCCGCCGCGCCGCCGGCACGCTGCCGCCGGTCACCGAGGTGGTGCCGGGGGCGCGGACCGTCCTGCTGGACGGGGTGGCGGACCCCCGGGCGCTGGCCCGCTCGGTCGCCGGCTGGGAGGTGCCGCCGGTCGCGGACGACACGGGCGACGTGGTGGAGATCCCCGTGCGCTACGACGGACCGGACCTGGCCGACGTGGCGGCCCTGTGGGGGGTCGCGCCGGACGAGGTCGGCGCGCGCCACCGCGCGCACACCTACCGGGTCGCGTTCTGCGGCTTCGCGCCCGGATTCGGCTATCTCATCGGGCTGCCGCCCCGGCTGCACGTCCCGCGCCGGTCCACACCGAGGACCCGGGTGCCGGCCGGCGCGGTGGCCCT
Source organism: Streptomyces sp. NPDC085944 (assembly GCF_040686295.1). Lineage (NCBI taxonomy): Bacteria > Bacillati > Actinomycetota > Actinomycetes > Kitasatosporales > Streptomycetaceae > Streptomyces > Streptomyces sp. NPDC085944. Next base: position 53,576 of record NZ_JBFBJX010000013.1, read on the forward strand.
CGCCGGTCCTTACAGCGCCGTCTATCCCCGCGCCACTCCGGGCGGCTGGCAGCTGATCGGCACCATGCCCGACCCGCGTCCGCTGTGGGACCCGGCGCGGGAGCGGGCCGCGCTCCTCACGCCGGGGACGCGCGTGCGGTTCGTCACAGCGGACGCCGTCACGGCCACCGGCGTCCCGGCGGACGGCGCCACGGCGGACGGCGCCACGACCGGCGCCGGCGTCGCGGCCGGAACGAGCCCGGAGGCCGGGGCATGACGGCCGGGCTGACGACGGTGCGCGCCGGTGCGCTCACCACGGTGCAGGACGCCGGCCGCGCCGGCCACGCCCACCTGGGCGTCCCCCGCTCCGGCGCGCTGGACGCGCCCGCGATGCGGCTCGCCAACCGCCTCCTCGGCAACGACCCCGACGCCGCCGTCCTGGAGACGACGGTGACCGGCTGCGCCCTGCGGGCCGACCGGGACGTCGCCGTCGTGGTCGGCGGGGCGCCCTGCCCGGTGACGGTCGGCGGCAGGCCGGCCGCCTGGGGCTCCCCGGTGCGGGTGCCGGCGGGCGCGGTCCTGGACGTCGGGACGGTGACCGCGGGCGTCCGCTCGTACGTCGCCGTCGCGGGCGGCGTCGCCGCCCGACCCGTCCTGGGCAGCCGCTCGACGGACCTCCTGTCGGGGCTGGGCCCCGCCCCCCTGCGCGACGGTGACGTCGTGTCGGTGGGCGCTCCCCCGGCGCCGGTGCCGCTGGCCGTCGCCGCACCCTGGCCGGGGCCGCCCGCCGAACTGGTCCTGCCGGTGCGCCCGGGTCCCCGCGCCGACTGGTTCGCCCCGGCCGCGCTGCGCACGCTCACCTCGGCCGCCTACCGTGTCTCCCCGCACAGCAACCGCATCGGCCTGCGCACCGAGGGGCCGCCGCTGCAGCGCACGTCGACGGGGGAACTGCCCAGCGAGGGCATGGTCCTGGGCGCCGTACAGGTCCCGCCGGACGGCCGCCCGGTGATCTTCCTGCACGACCACCCGACGACGGGCGGCTACCCGGTGATCGCGGTCGTCCCGGAGCCCGCCCTCGCGGCGGCGGCCCAGGCCGCGGTCGGGACACCGGTGCGCTTCACCGTCGCCTGACGACCAGCGGGCCGGTCACCGCGCCGACCGCGTACCAGAACAGATCCGGTGCGTTGAAGGTGGACCCCAGGGCCAGACGCGCCGCCGTGCTCTGCCGGGCGAGACGCGCCGGCCCGTCGGTGAGCTGGAGGAACTCCACGCCCCAGCTCACCGCCAGGGCGAGTGCGGCGGCCCTGATCGGTGCCGTCCCCGGCGCCACGACGAGGACGAGGGCGAACAGCAGCAGGGTGTACAGCGCGTCGCCGCCGTACTTGGCCACCTCTCCCGTCGCCACGGCCCTGAGCGTCAGTCCGGCACCGACGATCACGGCTGCGGCCCCGGCCGCCGCGAGACGCGTCCGCTTCGGGTCGTCCCGCGCGGCGGCCCGGGTGGAGGAGGCAGTCATGTGCCCATTGTGCGGTCGGTTCCGTCACCGGCTCTCCGCGGGCTCTGGCGGACGCGCGTAGACCTCGGGCACCATCGTCTCGCACCGCACGACTGCGTGGTCAGCTTCTTCCGCGAGAACCCGCCGGGATGCGAGTGGAGTGGGGTCAGTGCTTCAAGTCGATTTCGACCGGGGTGCGTTGGCCCGGTTACGGGTGGCCCGCGGCACCGACGCCCTCTGGGAGACGGTGCTGAGCCTCCAACTGCTGCAGAACGGCCAGGAGTCCCTGACCTACGGCCCCTGGCGGCGCGAGGTGCGCCGGGCCCTCCGCCGGTCCCAACTGGCCGACGACGTCAGGGCGTTGATGCCCCTGTGTCCGGCCGTCGGTTACTTCCCCGACTTCCTGACGCCCGGTCACGGCGACCTCGGTCTCGAGGACGCCGTCGACCGGGTGCAGTCGACGCCTCGGCGCCGTCTCGTCGCAGAACTGACCCGGTTGGGTGCTCAGTCGCACCGCCCCGTGCCGCGCAGCGTACGGTGGGTCGCCACCGGGGAGTCGGCGGCACTGCGGTGGCTCGGCGGCACGCTGCGGCGATACCACGCGCTCGCCGTGGCGCCGTACCTGTCCGTGATCCACGCCCGGGCCGGCGAGGACCGTGCCCGCCGGGCCGAGGCGGCGCTCGCCGGCGGGGCGGAGGCGCTGCTGGGGAGCTACGCGGAACTGCCGGGCTGGCGGCGGCCGGACGGCACCCGGCTCACCGCCCCCTACCCCGAGTCCCGGGTGCTGCGGCTGGGCGGGCGCCCGCTGACGCTGGTGCCCGCCTTCTTCTGCGTACGCACCCCACTGGCCCTGGTGGACGAGTCACTGCCGCACGTGCTGGTGCATCCGCTGGACCCGGAGCCGGGCTGGCTCCCGCGGTCGCGGGCCGGGGCGGCCGGGCCGTCCGTCGCACAGCTGATCGGCACCTCCCGGGCCTGGATGCTGGAGTCCCTGGAGGCGCCGATGACGACGACGGCTCTGGCCGGTGCGCTGCGCCTGGCCCCCTCCACGGCGAGCCGGCACGCCGCCGTGCTGCGCGAGGCGGGACTGGTGAGCACCCGGCGCGAGGGCAACCGGGTGCTGCACCGCCGCACCGCGCTCGGGTCCGCCCTGCTGGAGGCTCAGCAGGTGGGCACGCCCGGGAGCCAGGCGTCGGCCACGTCGATGAAGATGTTGGAGACGTAACCGCCGTAGTCGGGCAGGTAGGACCAGGCGTCGTTGCTGTAGCCGTCGTAGTTCACGAGCTGGCCGTGGACCTGGCACCGCACTCGCACGGTCGTGGGCCCGGGCAGACTCGCCACGCGCGTGGACGCGGTCGTCGCCTGCTGCCGGATGCTCACGTCGGTGCCCCAGGTCGGGAACGACGTGGTGCCGCCGCCGCCCTCGGTCCACAGGTAGGTGACGGTCACCCAGCCGTTGTCGTTCAGGCCGACGTTGTAGAAGGTGCCGTCGGCGAGGTCGATGCCGGCCGGGTTGGCGACCTGTCGGCCGAACTCGTCGCGTCCGCCGTTGTAGCCGTCCTCGTACGCTGCCTGCGCCTCGGGCAGACCCTGCGGGAGGTCCTTCCACTGCTCGCGCACCGAGGAGGGGTTCCAGTGGTCGTCGTGGGTGTTCCACGGGCCGACGTCCCACACGGGCGCCGTCTCGCAACGGGCCGGCCCGCACACCTGCACCGAGTACTGGCCGCTGCCGTTGGGTGACAGGGCGCGGCGGGAGGGGAGCGCCACGAAGTGGTCGTTGGCCTGGATGACGTGCCCGTTGGCGGTGGTGTGCCCGACGAGGCCCTCGCGGGTGGCGTAGACGCGGGCGGAGAACGCGGAGGCCCTGGTCGTCGGCGCGGGCTCGGCGGGCTCGGTGCCCGTGTCGTGCGCCGTCAGGGTCACCGCCCGTACGGCCGCGGTGGGTTCGCCCTTCGCGTTCCACAGGGTGAGCCGGGCCTGGACGTCGACGACGTACCGGGGCAGCTCGGCCGGGGCGCCGGCCGCCGCCCGCCGCCACTCGGTCCAGGTGCCGCCGGCCGTGCGTCCGCGCACGTCGACGTCGACGCTCGCCGCGTCGGGCACCGTCGCGTCGAGGTCCACGGCGACCCGGTTCACGGGCCGGTCCACGTGGTGCGCCTCCAGTACGGCGGAGGCGTAGCCGCGGTCCCGGCCGAGGGAGGCGGGGCTGACGGAGCCGTCCCGCACCCGCAGGGCGCCCGCGTCGTACCGGACGTTGACGTCGTCGGCACCGGTCCGGGACAGGTCCGCGCGCCAGGACACCGGGGCGGGCGGGACCGCGGCGTCGGCGGCCGGGGCGGGGGCGGGGGCGGCGGCGGCCGGGGCGGGGGCGGCGGCGAGAGCCGTACCGGCGAGGGCGAGCAGGCACACGGTGCCGGTCAGGGCGCGGATGGTGCGGGGTCTGCGGCGCGGGGCGGATCCGCGGCGCCGGGAGGAAGGGGTCAGCATGTGGGCACTCCTGGGAGCCAGGCGTCGTCGACGTCGATGAAGATGTTGGAGACGTAACCGCCGCGGTCGAGCAGGTACGACCAGGCGTCGTTGCTGTAGCCGTCGTACTCGACGAGGCCGCCGTGGACCTGGCAGGCCACGCGGACGGTCGTCGGTCCGGGCAGACTCGCCACCCGTGCGGAGCCGGTCGTCGGCTGCTGACGGATGCTCACGTCGCTCCCCCAGGTGGGGAAGGGGGTGCCGGTGGCGCCGGCGTCGTCGCCCTGGACCAGGCTCAGGTAGTAGGCCCAGCCCCAGTCCGGGACGGCGACCAGTAGGTCCCGGGGGACGTCGTGGGCTTCGGCGGCGCGGGCGAACGCCGTGTTGGCGCAGGTGCCGGGCGGGGCCGACGGTGCGGCGGCGGCCGGGGTCGGAGGGCCGGTCAGGGGCAGGGCCAGGGCGGCCGCGACGGTCGTCGCACGCAGTGCGGTGCGCGCACGTCTGGCGGGGAGTCCGGAGGGCATGTGGGATGCTCCGCTCTCTCCGGTGCCCGTGGGGGGTGTGGCGTGGCGGCCGCACGGGCACCGGGAGGGCGCGGCCGACCGGGTGCGTGGGCCGAACCCGCCCGCGAGGTAGGGGAGTTGCCCGCACACCGGCCGTCGCATGATGGATCGCCCGACTTGTCGTGGGCAAGTCATTGCAGCGTGAGCGAATCACCTCGCGGTCGCGCGGACCCCGTGCGCAGTCGGCACCCGTCACCCACACTTTCGTCGACATGTACAGCCAAGGCTGTACAGTCTGCACTGTGGACATTAACTTGGAGCCATGAACGAGAACGCGAGCCCCTCACCGTCGGCCGTCCAGGCGTCGCGCGAGGTCCGTGCCGTCATCAGCCGGTTGCGCCGCCGCATCCTGAAGGCCTCCGAGGCCGAGGACCTCACCCTGAGTCAGTCCTCGGTCCTGGCCAGGCTGTCCGACACGGGAGGCGTCACGGCCAGCGAGCTCGCCGCCACCGAAGGCGTCCGCCACCAGTCGATGACGGCGACGGTGACGGCGCTCGCCTCCATGGGACTGGTCGAGCGGCACCCCGACCCGGACGACGGGCGCCGCCTGCTGCTCACGCTGACCGCCGAGGGCGTGCGCCGCGTCGAGGAAGGGCGGCAGGTCCGGACGGAATGGCTCGCCGACCGGCTGCAGGCCAGGTGCACGGAGGAGGAGCGGCGCGCGGTGATCGCGGCCATGGCCGTCCTGGAGCGACTGACCCGTGACTGACGCGAAGGCGGGCCCGGCGGTCGGAGCGGGAGATCCCGGCTTCGACCGGGGACTGCTGCCGCCGATGCTGCTCGCTTCGGTACCGAACCCGATCAACTCCACGATCGTCGCGGTCGCCCCGGTGCCGCTCGGCAGGGCGCTCGACGCGCCCGCCTCGCAGACCGCCTGGCCGGTCTCCGCCCTCTATCCGGCCACCTCGCCCGGGCAGCCGGTCGTCGGCCGGCTCATCGACGTCTTCGGGCCGCGCCGGCTCTTCCTCCTCGGCACCGGTCCCGGCCGCGGACCCAAGAACTGTTTCCCGCAAGCGCATTGACCGTGACGATCTTTCTGCCTAACGTCCGGTCAAGCTTCATTGAATCCTTTCAGTGCCCCTGCCCCTGCCCCCACGCCAGGGCGGCCCCACGCGAAAGAAGCGCATGCACAAGACCCCCTCACGCCGTGCCTCCGTACTCGTCGCCGCCGTTTCCTCCCTGAGTCTTCTCACCGCCGCGTGCGGGGACGGCGACGGCTCGGCGGGCGGCGACACGACGGCGAACGCCGAGAACGCCAAAAACGCCGAGGCCTCCCCCAACGCGCCCACCAGGACGGGCCTGACCGTCGGCTTCCTTCCCAAGCAGGTCAACACGCCGTACTTCTCGGTCGCCGACCGGGGCGGGGAGCGCGCCGTCAAGTCATTGGGCTCGACGTTCAAGGAAGTGGGCACGGACCAGGGCGCCGACGCCTCCGGGCAGGTGTCCCACATCGACGACCTCACCGAGCAGAAGGTCGACGCCATCGCGGTCTCGGCGCTGGACCCCGACGCGCTGTGCGACGCCCTGAAGCAGGCCATGGACGAGGGCATCAAGGTCGTCACCTACGACTCCGACACGAAGCCGGAGTGCCGCTACGCCTTCGTCTCTCCCGCGAGCGCCGAGGACATCGCCGTACGGCAGCTGGAACTGCTCGGTGAGCAGACCGGCTACAAGGGGGACATCGCGATCCTGTCCGCCGCCCGGACGGCGACGAACCAGAACGCCTGGATCGGCTCCATCAAGAAGGAGCTGGAGGATCCGCGGTACAAGGACATGCGGCTGGTGGACGTCGTCTACGGGGACGACCAGGCGGAGAAGTCGTACCAGAAGGCCGAGGAACTGCTCCGGGACCACGAGAACCTGAAGGGGATCGTCTCCCCCACCACCAACGGGATCAAGGCGGCCGCGAAGTACCTCTCCCAGTCGTCGCACAAGGGCGAGGTGAAGCTCACGGGGCTCGGCGCACCCAACGACATGCGCCCCTACATCGAGGACGGCACGGTGGAGGCCTTCCTGCTGTGGGACCCGGCCAAGCTCGGTGAGCTGGCCGGTCACGCCGCGGTGGCCCTCGCCTCGGGGCAGATCACCGGGCGGGAGGGGCAGATGTTCCTCGCCGGCGACATGGGCTGGTTCAAGCTCGGCGAGAACGGCGTCATCACCCTCGGCGACCCGACGGTCTTCGACGCCGGGAACATCGACGACTACGACTTCTGACCTCCCCGCGCCCGGCGGCGGGACGCCGCCGGGCTCACGGGACGTCCTTTTCGCGTGGCCCCGGACTGCCGGAGCCGCCGGCGTTCAGGTGCTGCAGCGCCTCGACCAGCTCTTGACAGGCCAGTTCCACCGACTGTCTGGTGTGGAGCTGTTCGCTGATCACCGCGGAGAGCAGGAGCGCGGTCAGTCCCAGCGTCCCGTTGAACGCCTGGAGCTTCATCATCGTCTCGATCTCGGTCAGTTTCCCGAAGGACCCGGCCTCCTGCCCGGCCACGACCGTGGCCATCACCGACACGAACAGGGCGCACGGGATACCGCCCGCCAGCTGGAAGCGCAGCACCGACCAGATCAGGATCGGGTAGGCCAGGAAGAGCACACTCACCGAGCTGTACATGATCAGCGGCACCAGGACGCACACGGCCGCGGTGAGCCCGAGGGCCTCGGCCCAGCGCACGGACAGCGGCGGCAGGCGGGCGCGGTACAACAGGAGCAGCAGCGGGGTGACCAGGACAACCCCCATAGCGTCGCCGACCCACCAGGCCAGCCAGACGATCCCTAGATGGTCGGTGGGCAGTTTGCCCGACAGCACGAGCATGCCGACGCCCGCCCACGAGCTGATCAGCATGGCGGTCAGCGCCCCCAGGAAGACGAGCGCCAGTCCGTCCCGCAGGCGGCTCAGGCTCACGCGGAAGCCCACCGCGCGCAGCATCAGCCAGGCGCAGACGGGGGCGGTGGTGTTGCCGGCCACGATGCCGACGCTTTCGATCCCCGGGGCTCCCAGGGAGACGATGACCAGCAGCGCGCCGAGGGCGATGCCCGGCACGCACCACGGCCCGAACAGGAGCAGGCAGGTGACCGCGAGGCCGGTGGGCGGCCAGATGGGCGTCACGACCGCCCCGTCGGCGGTCAGCTGCTGGGCCAGCCCGAGCCGCCCCGCCGCGTAGTAGCAGCCGGCGACCAGCAGCGTGGCACAGACGAGGACGACCGGTCGCGGCCATGCACGGATACCCACCACAGCAGCCATCAGACACCGGTGCCGCCGGGCGGGCGAGGCGGGAGCGTCCTACGGCGTAACGGAACGCCCGTCATGGCCGACGACGAGCACGGCCGCGTCGTCCTCGTGCCCGATCAGCGCGGCGTTCTTGAGTACGGCGGCCGCCAGCGCGTGGGCCTCCATCCCGACGGCGGCGGCGAGACTCGCCAGCCGGACCACCCTTTCCAGGCCCTCGTCGACGCTCAGGGACGGCCCCTCCACCACGCCGTCCGTGACCAGGACGAACACCCCGCCCGTACCCAGCCGGTACCGGGTCACGGGATAGTCGGTGCCCCCCATGACGCCCAGCGGCGGTCCGCCCTCGTCCCGGCAGACCTCCGCCCTGCCGTCCGCGGTGGCCCGGACACACGGGATGTGGCCGGCCCGGGCGCTCTCCAGCAGGCCGGTCGCCGGGTCGTACCGCATGAAGGTGCAGGTGGCGAACAGGTCCTTGTTGAGGGAGAGGAGCAGTTCGTTCGTACAGGCCAGCAGGTCGCCGGGCTCGCTGGTCATGGAGGCGAGCGCCCGCAGCCCGACCCTCACCTGGCCCATGAAGGCGGCGGCGTCGATGGCGTGGCCCTGGACGTCGCCGACGGAGAGGCCGATGCGGCCGTCGGGGAGGGTGAAGGCGTCGTACCAGTCGCCGCCCACGTTGAGTCCGGCGTAGGCGGGCGAGTAGCACGCGGCCAGGTGGATGCCGGGTACGGCGGGGAGGTCCGCGGGGAGCATGTCCCGCTGCAGGGCGATCGCCAGTTCGACCTGGGAGCGCCGCAGCTCGGCGAGCTCCTTCGCCTGTGTGGTCAGCGCGGCCAGCCGGGCGAGCAGCTCCTCGCCGTCAGGTGCGGGACGCTTGCGGAACATCGACCACTCCCCGCCAGGCCGCCTCTCCCGGCAGGGCCTCTCGGCCCCCTGGACAGTGCCAAGTCTGTCACCCGGGACGCGAAAGGTCATGCCGGAGCCGTCCGGGGCCGGGGCGGCGCAGGGGTGGGTGTCACGCCGGAAGCGCGGGGTGGGCGGTATGGGTCATGCCGGGAAGCACGGGCGGCAGCGGCCCGCGACCTCCGTCGTGCCGGGAACAGGACGGCGGGTGGGGCGCCTCGCCCACCGAGGAAGCGGCGCCGGGCGGGGGCCCTCGCCCACCGGGGGCACGGCGTCCGGCGCCGGACAGGCTCCGCGTGCCGGCGGCGCGCGGGGCCGGCGGGCGATGCCGGCCCGTGGCGCCGGGAACGGCGGGCAGTGCCGGCCCGTGGCGCCGGGAACGGCGGCGCGTTCCGTACCCTTGCCGCATGCGCATGCGCCCCACTCTGAGCTGGACCCCGGGAGCGGACCTGCCGCCGGGCACCACGGACCTGGCGCCCGTAGCCGACGCCCTGCGCGCCGGTGGCGTGCTGGTGCTCAGCGGGGCGGGCATCTCCACCGAGTCGGGCATCCCCGACTACCGGGGTGAGGGCGGCAGCCTGAGCCGGCACACGCCGATGACCTACCAGGACTTCACCGGCTCGCCCGACGCCCGCCGCCGGTACTGGGCGCGCAGTCACCTCGGCTGGCGCACCTTCGGCCGCGCCCGGCCCAACGCGGGGCACCGGTCGGTGGCGGCGTTCGGGCGGCACGGTCTGCTCTCCGGTGTGATCACCCAGAACGTCGACGGTCTGCACCAGGCCGCGGGCAGCGAGGGCGTCGTGGAGCTCCACGGCAGCCTGGACCGGGTCGTCTGCCTGTCCTGCGGCGCCTTCGGCCCGCGGCACGAACTCGCCCGCCGGCTGGAGGAGGTGAACGCCGGCTTCTCGCCCGTGGCCGCCGGCATCAACCCGGACGGCGACGCCGACCTCACGGACGAGCAGGTCGGGGACTTCCGGGTGGTGCCGTGCACGGTGTGCGGCGGCATCCTCAAACCGGACGTGGTGTTCTTCGGCGAGAACGTGCCGCCGCGCCGCGTCGAGCACTGTCGCGAGCTGGTGCGCGCGGCGTCCTCGCTGCTGGTCCTCGGCTCGTCGCTGACGGTCATGTCGGGACTCCGCTTCGTCCGCCAGGCGGCCGAGGCGGGCAAACCGGTTCTGATCGTCAACCGGGACGCCACGCGCGGGGACCGGCTGGCCGTCACCAGGATCGCACTCCCGCTGGGACCGGCCCTCACGACCGTGGCGGACCGGCTGGGCCTGACCGTCGCAGCCGCGGCGACGGCCTGACCAGGCAGCTCGCGCCGCTCGCCCGTACGCAATCTCCTCGCCTCACCCCCTTGACCGTGGTCCCCGCACTCCATATGGTCCTCGCACCTCACGAGGTACATCGATTAACCAATCGTTAACCGCTTGGTTGGAGACCACCCCTGTGCGCTCATCGCTGACACGGCGCGAACTGCTCGCCGCCGGTTCCGGTCTGGCCGCGGCCGCGGCCCTGCCCGCTCTGTCCGGCTGCTCGTCGCTGGCGTCGGCGGACTCCGACCCGGACACGCTCGTCGTCCACACCCAGCTCGGCACCACCGCCCCCGGCTCCCCCACGTACCTCGCGGCCGTGGACCGCTTCCGCGAGGAGCACCCGGGGGTGAAGGTCAAGAACCTGATCAACGGCGACGACCTCGCCCAGGTGTACGAGACCTCACGGCTGGCCCGCAAGGAGGCCGACGTCGTGATGGTCAACCTCTACGACAAGACGCTGGCCTGGACGGACGTGGGCGCGACCGTCGATGTCAAGCCCTACCTCGACGACTGGGGGTTGCGCGGGCGGATCCTGCCCACCGCGCTGGCCGACTGGACGGACGACGAGGGCCGGATCCGCGCCTTTCCCTACTTCGCCACGAACTGGCCCGTCGCCTACAACCGCGCCCTGCTGGACCGGGCCGGGGTCGGCGAGATCCCCACCACCGGGGACCAACTGATCGCCGCGGCCCGCAGGCTGCGCGCCAAGGGCATCGCCCCGGTGACCGTGGGCGGCAACGACTGGACCGGACAGAAGCTGCTGGCGCAGATCATCCAGACCTTCCTGTCCCAGGAGGAGGCCCGGCACGTCTACTCCACGGGTGACTTCTCCGGGCGCGGCGCCCGCCGGGGCATCGAGTACTTCACGCACCTGCGCGACGCCGGCGTCTTCGCGGACAAGGCCCAAGGCCTCACCTCCGACTCGATGACGACGCAGTTCAACACCGGGGAGGCGGCCGTCCAGTCGGCGATGTCCTCCGCGCTGGCCAAGGTGCCCGAGAAGGTGGCCCGGCACACGGAGGTCGGCGGCTGGCCGCTCGCGGACGGGGCGGCGCACGACGGTCCGACCGTCATCCGCGCCTACACCCTCATCGGCTTCTGGATCAGTCCCAACGGCGTCCGCAAGATCGAGCAGGTCGAGAAGTTCCTGCGGTTCATGTACCGCGAGGACGTCGTCGCGCGGTTCGTGACCGAGAGCGGCCGGGACATGGCCCTGCGCACGGACGCCGTCTCCGCCGACTTCCCGCTGGTCGGTGCGGCCCAGCGGCTCGGCTCCGAGGTGAGCCAGGTGCTGCTGCCCGACGTGTACGTGCCGCCCGCCGCGGCGCAACCGCTGATCACCGCGACCAGCACGTCGTTCACCCGCGGCACCAGTGCGGCCCGCGTGCGCGCCGCCCTCGAGTCCGCGTACCGGTCCGCATGAGCCGCCCGGACAGCCCCGGCCCCGTCGCCCGGGTCCTCCTCCCCCGTTCCACCCGTTCCCCGGGAGTCACCGCATGACGACGCTCACGACGACGCCGGACGGGAGCGCGGCCCGCAGGTCCGCCCCGCCGGCCTCCCCCGCCCCGGCCGCGCGCCGGCCCCGGCAGGGCGGCACCGTCCTCGCGGTGCCCGCGCTGGTGTGGTACCTGGTCTTCATGGTCGGGCCGCTGCTCGCCATCTTCGTGATCGCGGCCCTGCACTGGCCGGGCATGCTCCAGCCGGTGTCCTTCGCCGGGCTGGACAACGCCCGGGCGGTGCTGGACGACCCGGTGTTCTGGGACGCGGTGCGCAACACCGCCGTGCAACTGGCCGTCGCCGTCCCGGTGATGATCGTCTGCGCGTTCATGCTGGGGTACTACGTGGCCCAGCGCCCGCCCGGCCACCGGGTCCTGCGGTACCTGCTCTTCATCCCGGGGCTCATCTCGACGCCGGCGAAGGCGATGGTCTTCTACGCGGCCCTCTCCCCGGACGGCCTGCTCAACGGCGGGCTGGAGAGCGTCGGTCTCGGTTCCCTCGCCGACGCCTGGCTGGCCTCGCCCTCGACGGCGCTGGCGTGTCTGATCGCCCTGGACATCTGGGCCGGCATCGGCTTCACCGCCGTCCTGTTCGCCGCCCGGCTGGGCAGTGTGCCGGACGAGCTGGGCGAGGCCGCGCAGCTCGACGGGGCCGGGCACTGGCGGACGATGTGGTCGGTCCACTTCCCCGTCATCCGCGACTACGTGGGCGTGGTGACGATGCTCCAGTTCCTGTGGACGCTGTTCGGCTCCGCACAGCACGTGCTGCTGCTCACGCAGGGCGGTCCGGGCACGTCGTCCACCACCCTGTCGTTCCTCGTCTACCAGAAGGCGTTCATCGCCGCCGACCTCGGCTACAGCCAGACCGTCGGCGTCATCCTCTTCCTCGCCGGACTCGTCGGGCTGCTGACGATCCGCCGCGTCTTCCGCCAGAACTACTGATCGGAGCAGCACTGATGAAGCTCGGCAAGCGCTGGCTCCCGGCCCACATCCTGGTGTGGACGTACGCGGTGCTGCTCGTCGTCCCGCTGTACTACTTCCTCGCCTCGGCGTTCAAGTCGAACGACGAGATCTTCGCGCACCCCTTCGCCCCGCCCGCCTCGTTCGGGTTCGGCAACTTCCGTACCGCCTTCGAGAGTGCCGACCTCGGGCTCGCGGTCGTCAACTCGGCGCTGGTGACGGTGTTCTCGCTGGCACTCACGCTGCTGCTGGCGATCCCGGCCGCGTTCGCGCTGGCGCGGTCCACCGGTCGGCTGGCGGGCGTGGTCGAGAAGGTCTTCTCGCTGGGTTTCCTGATCCCGACGTTCGCGGCGCTCTTCCCCACCTTCCTCCTGGCGGCGGCCACCGGGCTGTTCCACACCCGGATCTTCATGGTGCTGTTCCTGCCGGCCACGGCGCTGCCGCTGTCGGTGGTGATCCTGGTGCAGTTCATGCGCACCGTCCCGCCGGAGATGGAGGAGGCCGCCCGGCTGGACGGGGCGTCCACCTTCGCGGTGCTGCGGCACGTGTACACGCCGATGTGCCTGCCGGGCATCGCGACCGTCCTGCTGCTGAACTTCCTGACCTTCTGGAACGAGTACCTGTACTCGCTGGTCATCATCGGCCCCGACCCGGCGCAGCGCACGGTCCAGGTGGCCCTGCCCACGCTGAAGTCGATCACCGGCACGGACTACGGCGTACTGACGGCGGGCACGGTGCTGACGCTGGTGCCGGTGTGGGTCGTCTACACCCTGCTCCAGAAGCGCATGCAGCAGGCCCTGGTCAGCGGGGCGGTGAAGATGTGAACGTGTCCACCGAGCGGGCCGGGCGCCGGCCCACGATCAAGGCGGTCGCGGCGGCGGCCGGGGTCTCGACCGCCGCCGTGTCCCAGGCCTTCAACAACAAGGGCCGGCTCTCCGAGGCGACCCGCCGCCGGATCCTGGACGCCGCGCTGGAGCTGGGCTGGTCGCCCAGTGCCTCCGCCGCGGCGCTGCGCAACGCGCGTACCCGCAGTCTCGCCCTGGTGGTGCGTCGCCCCACGGACGTACTGGGCTCCGACCCCCACTTCAGTGAACTGATCACCGGCATAGAGGGCGAGTTGGCGCCCCGCGGCTACGGTCTGCTGCTGCACCTGGTCAGCAGCCACCGTGAGGAGAACGCGCTGTACGAGCGGCTCGCGGCCGAGGGCCGGGTGGACGGCGCCGTGCTCACCGACGCCCGCGACGACGACGCCCGGCCCGCGCTGCTCGCCCGCCTCGGGCTGCCGGCGGTCCTGCTCGGTTCGCCCGACGACACGGCCGTCGTCCCGCGGGTGGGGTTGCGCGACCAGGGCGCGGGGATCGCCGAGGCCGTCGCCCACCTGCTGGGCCTCGGCCACCGGCGCGTCGCCTACGTCAGCGGGCCGCCCGAGCTCCAGCACACACGCGTACGCCGGGCGGCCTTCGAGGAGGCGCTGCGCGAGGCGGGCCTGCGCCCGTTCGCGGTCCTGCCCACCGACTTCAGCGAGCGGCGCGCCGTGGGCGCCACCGAGGCGCTCCTCGACTGTGCCGACCGGCCCACCGCGATCGTGTACGCCAACGACTCGATGGCGGTCTGCGGCGTCGGCACCACGCAGCGCGCCGGACTGACCGTGCCCCGTGACGTGTCCGTCGTCGGCTACGACAACCTGCCGCTCGGCAGCTGGCTCCATCCCCGGCTGACCACGGTCGACCAGCAGGTGCAGCGGGTCGGGGCGGCCGCCGCCCGCATGCTGCTGGCCCTGTGCGGCGAGGAGGTCGAGGACACCTCCCTCGCGGAACTACCGCGCCTGGTCGTCCGCGAGTCCACGGGGCCCGCCCCCACCTGACCACCACCGGCCGCGACAGCCCGCGACCGCCACGCACCATCCGCACCCCCACCACCCGAGAAGGACCATGCGACGCCACAGCGCCCAGCTCACCCACCAGACCGACGTCCTGCCCTGGCTCGGCGCCAACTTCTGGTCCCGCACCGGCGGCCCGCTGATGTGGCGGAACTACGACCCCAAGACCGTGCGCGAGGAACTGCGCGTGCTCGCCGACCACGGTCTCAACACGACCCGGTCCTTCTTCTACTGGCCCGACTTCCACCCGGAGCCGCATCGGATCGACGACGAACTGTGCGCCCGCTTCGAGGACTTCCTCGACGCCCACACGGAGGCGGGCATGGGGACCATACCGACGTTCATCGTCGGTCACATGTCCGGGGAGAACTGGGACCCGGCCTGGCGCGGCAACCGAGACCTGTACGAGGACGTGTGGATGGTCGGCCGGCAGGCGTGGTTCGTCTCCCGCATGGCACGTCGCTTCAAGGACCACCCCGCGGTCACGGGCTGGCTGATCACCAACGAGATGCCGGGATACGGGCGCATCCACCAGGTCGACCCGCCGTCCTCGGACGTGGTGACCGCGTGGGCGCAGGCCATGTGCAACGCGGTGCGGGCGACGGGCGCGACGCAACCGGTGTCGCTGGGCGACGGCGCGTGGGGCATCGAGGTCACCGGACGTGACAACGGGTTCTCGCTGCGGGAGACGGCCGAGTACGTCGACTTCGTGGGCCCGCACGTGTACCGCTCGGACACCGACCGGCCGCGGCAGCACTACCGGGCCGCGTTCGAGTGCGAGCTGGCCTCGGTGACCGGGCAACCCGTCGTACTGGAGGAGTTCGGGCTGTCGACCGACACCGTCTCGGCCGCCAACGCGGGCGTCTTCTACCGGCAGACCCTGCACAACTCGCTGCTGGGCGGCGCCACCGGCTGGCTCGCCTGGAACAACACCGACTACGACGCCCTGTGGGACCAGTCCCCCTACGATCACCACCCCTTCGAGATGCACTTCGGCATCACCGACTCCGCCGGGGCGCCCAAGGAGCCGCTGCGAGAACTGGCTGCCTTCGCCGAGGTGTTGAGGGCCGTGGACTTCCGGCGCTGCTCCCGAACGGACGCGGACGCCGCCCTCGTCGTCCCCGCCTTCCTCGAACGGGGCTATCCCTACAGCCGTCCCGCTGACCGGCCGCTCATCTTCACGTCCCTGCACCAGGGTTACGTCACCGCGCACGCCGCCGACCTGCCGGTGGCCCTCACCCGCGAGGCCGACGGACTGCCGGGCGAGGCATCGCTCTACCTGCTTCCCGCCACCCGGCAGCTCACCACCCGAACCCGCAGGGAGCTGGCCCGCCGGGCCGCCGAGGGCGCCACCGTGTACTTGTCCTTCTGCTCCGGCGAACACCCGGTCACCCGCGGCCCCTGGTTCGACGATCTCGACGGACTCTTCGGCGTGGAGCTGCAGCTGTCCTACGGCGTCGCCGAGCCGATCGAGGACGACGTGCTGGAGATGACATTCACGGAGGACTTCGGCGGCCTGCGCGCCGGCGAGGTGCTGCGCTTCCCGGTCGCCGGGAACGAGGACAGCCGCGCCTACCTGCCCGTCGCGGCGCGCGCGGGCCGGGTCGTGGCGGTGGACGCACACGGGCGGCCGGCCCTGATCGTCCACGAGACCGGGGTGGGCCGGACGGTGCTGGTCACCTATCCGCTGGAGCACATGGCGGCCCGCACCGCGCGCGTCAACCCCGATGCCACCCACCGTCTCTACGCCGCGCTTGCGCAGGTGGCGGGCGTGCGCCGACCCGTCACGGTCGCCGATCCGCACGTCTCGGCGGACGTCGTCGTCCACGCCGACGGACGCCGCTTCGTGTGGCTGGTCAGCCAGAGCCCGGAGCCGCTCGTGGTCCGTCCGGACGCCGAGGGGAAGCTGCACGAGCTGACCGACGGCCGCCCGGTCGAGGACGTGGCGCTCGACGCGTACGGCGTCGCCGTACTGGAGCTGCGATGACCCTCCCCCGCTACCGCGACCCCGCCGCGCCGGTGCCGGACCGCGTCCGTGACCTGCTGGGCCGCATGACCCTCGCGGAGAAGGTCGGGCAGGTCAACCAGCGCATGTACGGCTGGGACGCCTACGAGCGCGCCGGGCAGGGGCACCGGCTCACCGACGCCTTTCGCGCCGAGGTGGCCGCCTTCGACGGCATGGGCGCGCTGTACGGGCTGCAGCGGGCCGACACCTGGTCGGGCGTCGGCTTCGCGGACGGCCTCGACGCCGAGGACGGTGCGCGCACCGCGGCGGACGTGCAGCGGCACGTCATGGACCACACCCGGCTCGGCATACCCGTGCTGCTGGTCGAGGAAATGCCGCACGGCCACCAGGCGCTGGACGCCACGGTGCTCCCGGTGAACCTCGCGGTCGGTGCCACCTGGGACCCGGACCTGTACGCCGACGCGGTGGCCGGGGCGGCCGCCGAACTGCGGGCGCGCGGCGCGCACATCGCGCTGGTCTCCGCCCTCGACCTGGTGCGCGATCCGCGCTGGGGACGCAGCGAGGAGTGCTTCGCCGAGGACCCGTACCTCGCCGCGCGGATGACCGAGGCCCTGGTCGAGGGCGCGCGCCGGGCGGGGGTGGCCGTGGTCCTCAAGCACTTCGCCGGGCAGGGCGCCACCGTCGGCGGGCGCAACAGCGCGGCGACGGATTTGGGGCCGCGCGAACTGCACGAGGTGCACCTGGCGGCGGCGCGGGCCGGGGTGGCCGCCGGTGCGGCCGGGGTGATGGCCGCGTACAACGAGTTCGACGGTCTGCCCTGCGTCGCGAACCGGTACCTGCTGACCGACCTGCTCCGTACGGAGTGGGGCTTCGAGGGCGTCGTCATGGCGGACGGCACGGCGGTGGACCGGCTGGTGCGGCTCACCGGTGACCCGGTGGCGGCGGGAGCGCTGGCGCTGGACGCCGGGTGCGATCTGAGCCTGTGGGACGCCTCCTTCACCCGGCTGGGCGAGGCGGTGGAACGCGGTCTGGTCTCCGAGTCGGCCCTGAACGCCGCGGTGGCCCGGGTGCTCGCGCTCAAGTTCCGCCTGGGCCTGTTCGAGGCGCCACTGCCGTCGGCCGAAGAGGTCACCGAAGGCCTCCCCGATCCGGCCGAGGTGGGAGAGCGCGTCGCCCGCGCGTCGGTGACGCTGCTCTCCCACACGGGCGGGGTGCTCCCCCTGTCCCGAGCGGTGCGGCGGATAGCGGTCCTCGGACCGAACGCCCACTCCCTGGCGCAGCAGATCGGCGACTACACGGCACCGCAGCGGCCGGGCAGCGGCGTCACGGTGCTGGAGGGCATCCGCGCGGCGGTGGTGCCCGGCACCGAGGTGGTGCACGGCCGGGGATGCGGTCTGGTGGGTGACGACGTGTCGGACGTCCCGGCGGCCGTGGCACTGGCGGCCGGCTCCGACGTGGCCGTGCTGGTGCTGGGCGGTTCCAGCGCGCGTTCATCGGACACGGTGTTCGACGTGAACGGCGCGGCCGTCACCGGTTCGGGAACGCCGGCCGGCATGACCTGCGGCGAAGGTGTCGACCTCGCGGACCTGACGCTGCCGCCCGGGCAACGGGCCCTGCTGGCCGCGGTGTCGGCGACCGGAACCCCGGTCGTGGTGGTGCTGGTCCAGGGCCGCCCGCACGCCCTACCCGAGCTGGACGCGCCCGCGGCGGCGGTGCTGAGCGCCTGGTATCCGGGTCCGCGCGGGGGCCGTGCCGTGGCCGAGGTGCTGTTCGGGGACGCCGAGCCGCGCGGCCGGCTGCCGGTCTCCGTGCCCCGGTCGGCCGCCCAACTGCCCGTCTACTACAACAGGAAGGACCACCGCTTTCGCGGGTACGTCGACCAGAGTGCCGGGCCGCTGCATGCCTTCGGGCACGGTCTGTCGTACACGAGCGTCGCGTACGGGGCGCCGCGCCTTTCGCACGCGCGAGTCGGCGTGCGGGTCCCGCGGCTGACCTGCCGGGTCACGGTCCGCAACACCGGGGCGCGGACGGCCGAGGAGACGGTCCAGCTCTATGTGCGCCGTCTGTCCGGGAGCACGTCCTGGCCGCGCGTGCGCGAGCTGCGCGGCTTCGTCCGGCTGAGCATCGCGCCCGGCGAGGAGGCCGAGGCGGTCTTCGAGGTGGGTCCGGACACGCTGGCGTCGGTGGGGCGCGACCTCCGCCTCCTCGTGGAGCCGGGGGTGGTGGAACTGGAGACGGGCCCGGCGTCGGACCGGACCCGGGGCGCACGCCTGGAGATCACGGACTCGTAGTCCCGGGCGCGGAGATCACGCACTCGGAATCGAACATAATTTAGGCTAGCCTTACCTACATGGCGAAGGTTCGACGGCTCACGCCCCAGCACCCGCAGATGTTCCGCGCCCGTGTCGTGCGGACCGAGCGGATCTCCCCGTCCATGCAGCGCGTCACGGTCTCCGGGCCGGGACTGGACGGCTTCCCGTGGCGGGGGTACGACCACTGGTTCCGGCTGTTCTTCCCGCTCCCCCACCAACGCGACCTGCGTCTGCCGGAGTTCACGGGCTCGCAGTGGTGGCAGCCCTATCTCGCGATCCCGGAGGAGGAGCGGCCGCACTGCGCCAACTACTCCGTGGCCGACTACCGCGGGCGGACCGCCGAGTTGGACATCGACTTCGTCGTCCACCGCGGGCCCACCGGCGAGATCGAGGGCCGGGCCGCGATCTGGGCCTGCGACGCCCGCCCCGGGGACACACTCGCCCTGCTCGACCAGGGCATCCTCTTCGACTGCCCGCAGGACGCCTCGGAGATCGTCGTGGTGGCCGACGAGACCGGACTGCCCGCCACGGCGGGCATCATGCGCTCACTTCCCCGAGGCGCCGTGGGGCGGCTCATCCAGGAGATCCCCACCGACGGCGACCGCCGCGACCTGGACGCCCCGGCCGGCGTGACGGTCTCCTGGGTCGTACGGCGGGACGGCGCCTCGGTCCCCGGCGCCGCCGCGCTGCGTGAGCTGCGCCGGCTGACCCGTGCCGACACGACGGGATACGCCTTCGTCGTCGGCGAGTCGACCCTGGCCACCGAGGGACGCAGGCACCTGCACCGCCTCGGCCTGCCGAAGGAACGCATCACCTTCTCGGGGTTCTGGAAGCACGAGGCACTGGCGGCTGCCTGACTCCACCGCCCCCGGTCAGGAAACGGCGTCCGGGCGGCCGAGGACGTACGGCGCGAGGATGTCGGCCACCGTCCGGTTGCGCGGCGCGGGAACGCCCAGCCGGTCGGCGAGGTCCACCACGCCCCCGCTGAGCCAGGGCAGTTCGAGGCGGTTGCCCTTCTCCAGGTCGTTGTGCATGGAGGAGGTCATGGCGGCGGGGAGCGTGTCGCAGAAGCCGAGCCGGTCCTCGGCGAAGCCGCTGTCCAGCCGCACCCCCGACGCCTGCGCCACGGCCACCGTCTCGGCCATGACGTCGTACAGGAGTCGACGGCTCCGTTCGTTGGCGCGGATGACGCCGACGGGCTGACGGACGGTCGCCGTGGTCGCCGACAGGCCCACCAGGAAGACGAACTTCTCCCAGATCACCCGCTCGATGTCGTCGCTGGGTTCGGCGTCGACTCCCGCGTCCCGGAAGGCGGCGAGCACGGCCCGGCCGGTCTCCGCCGAGCCCGGCCCGTAGGGACCGAGCACGACCTTCTGCAGGGTGCCGTTGTGCCTGACGACTCCCCGTTCCTCGATGAAGGCGGAGATGAAGCAGACGCCGCCCAGGACCTGTTCGTCCGCCAGGCGGTCGCGCAGGACGGCGTCCTTGTGCACCCCGTTCTGCAGGGACAGCACCGTCGCGTCGCGCGCCGCGGAGGACTTGAGCTGCTCGGCGACGGACTCGGTGTCCCACAACTTGACGGCGACGAGGACCAGATCCGTGGGGCCGAGTTCGCAGACGCTCGCGACGACGGAGTCGGGCGAGATGCGCAAGTCGCCCAGCGGGCTGCGCACGACCAGGCCCGACCGGCGAATGGCCTCGAGGTGGCTGCCGCGGGCCACGAAGGTGACCTCGTGCCCCGCCGCGGCCAGCCGGGCTCCGAAGCAGCCTCCGACTCCGCCCGCCCCGATCACCGCTATGCGCATGTTCGTTCCCCCACTCCTTCGGCAACCGTCCGCCGGTTGCCATCATGCCCGGTTACGACTTCACGAAGGCCAGGAGGTCGGGGTTGAGGATCTCCGGGTGGGTCGAGAGCATGCCGTGCGGGAGCCCTTCGTACGACTTCAGGGTGCCGTTCGGCAGGAGTTCCACCGACCGGGGCGCCGCGTCCTCGTAGGGCACGACCTGGTCGTCCGTGCCGTGCGCGACGAGGACGGGGACGTCGATCCGTTGGAGGTCGTCGGTGAAGTCGGTCTCCGAGAAGGCCGCGATGCACTCGTAGTGTGCGTTGGCGGCGCCCGTCATGCCCTGCAGCCACCAGCGGTCGATCAGCCCCTGGGAGACCGTCGCGCCCTCCCGGTTGAAGCCGTAGAAGGGGCCGGACGGCACGTCGATGTAGAACTGCGCGCGATTGGCGGCCAGGGCCGCGCGGAACTCGTCGAAGACCTCGATCGGCAGCCCGCCGGGATTGGTCTCGGACTTCACCATCACCGGGGGGACGGCACTGACGAGTACGGCCTTCGCGACCCGGCCCGGCTTGGCGCGCGCCACATAGCGAGCGACCTCGCCGCCCCCGGTGGAATGCCCGATGTGCACGGCGTCCCGCAGGTCGAGGGCGTCGGTCAGGGCCGCGACGTCGGCGGCGTAGGTGTCCATGTCGTGGCCGCCGGAGGGCTGGCCCGAGCGTCCGTGACCGCGCCGGTCGTGGGCGATGACCCGGTAGCCGTGGGAGAGGAAGAACAACATCTGGTTGTCCCAGTCGTCGGCACTGAGCGGCCAGCCGTGGTGGAAGACGATCGGCAGGCCGTCGCGCGGCCCCCAGTCCTTGTAGAAGATGTCCGTGCCGTCGGAGGTGGTGACCGTACCCATTGCCATTCCTTCCGCGCGAAAGACGGTTCCGCGCCAGCCACCCTACGCCGGAAATCGACATTCGACATTTTTCACCCGTTCCGGTCAGGAGTACGGGTCAGTCGGAAGCCGGTGAACTCCGCCGTGAAGGCGCACGCGCTCGCCGTCCGGCGGCGCATCGACGTTGAATGGACCCCATGGACCAGCTGCTCCGGCGGCGCGGTCCTGGCGTTTTGCCGGGCACGCGGGCACTTGACAGGGAAGTGGTGTCCCGGAGGGTTTCGGCCCGCCCGAGCACCTCGTGACCCGACGGCCCGGAACCCACGACCGGAGAAGCTTCCATGAAGATCCAGCTCACCAGCGTTTTCGTCGACGACCAGGCCCATGCCCTGCGCTTCTACACCGAGACGCTGGGCTTTCTGAAGAAGCACGACGTGCCCGTGGGTTCCGGAAGGGACCGGTGGCTGACGGTGGTCTCGCCGGAGGTTCCCGACGGGACCGAGCTGCTGCTCGAGCCCTCCGGTCATCCCGCGGTGGGTCCGTACCGGACGGCGTTGGCCCAGGACGGCATTCCGGCCGCCTCCTTCACCGTGGCCGACGTGCGGGCGGAGTACGAGCGGCTGCGCGGACTCGGGGTGCGTTTCACCCAGGAACCGATGGAGATGGGGCCGGTCACCACGGCGGTCCTGGACGACACCTGCGGCAATCTCATCCAGATCATGCAGGGCCAGTAGCCGCGAGCGCGTCCGGCGGCGCGCCCCGGCCCCGCGGGAGCCGACGCGGCTGCGCGGCCGTCGCGCCTACGGAGCCGTCGCGCTCTCCAGGCGGTCGGCCAGCGTCGCGGCGAACTCCTCGGCCCGCGCCAGCTGGGTCCGCAGGTCGGCGACCCGCTGCCGGGCCGCCCGTTCGAAGTCGCGGACGCGTTCCAGGAGCTGCTCGCGCTCGTCGGCCGGCAGCGGGCCGTCGCCTCGGTCCAGACGGTCGGTGGCCTCCAGCAGATCCCGCATCTCGTCGAGGGTGAAGCCGAGCGGCTTCATGCGGCGCACGACCATCAGGCGGGCGACGTCGGCCTCCGTGTACAGACGGAAGCCGCCCTGTGAGCGGGCGGAGGGGACGACCAGGCCGGTCTCCTCGTAGTGCCGGATCGTGCGCAGCGACAACTCGGTCCTGGCCGCCACCTCGCCGATCTGCATGTGCCCGCCGCTCACGCTGCGCCTTCCTCGTCGTCCGTCCCGCCGCCACCGCGACGGCTTGGATCTCTACCGTAACGTTAGGGTAGAGTTGCCCGGGTGCCGGGCCGCTGTGCCGTTCGGCACTCTATGGTGCGGGAGACCCGACACGATGCGGGAGACCCGGTCCACCATGCCATTGCCGGGGCCGAGGAAGCCCCCGGCCAAGACCGACGTCGGCAGGAGAGTGCGAGCGCATGCCCATGATGCCCCGCACCGCCGTCTGCCCGCCGTGACGCTTCGCCCCTGAGCCGGCGGCCGTTCCCGACGGCGCGCCGTGCTCTTCTCCCTCGGTCCACCACCGCGCGGCCCTCGCGCTTCCCTGCACGCCCCCTCGCTGCCGGGCGTGCCCGACCACGACAGGTACCTCCCTCTTGTCTGCTCCCGCACTCTCCCCCGCCGCGCGCCTGCGCGGCCTCAAGCCCGACTGGATCTCCGACCCGAAGGTGTGGCGCACCGAGGTCCTCGCCGGACTCGTCGTCGCCCTGGCCCTGATCCCGGAGGCGATCTCGTTCTCGATCATCGCCGGGGTCGACCCGGAGATCGGCCTGTTCGCGGCCTTCACCATGGCGGTCACCATCTCGATCGTGGGCGGCCGCCGCGCGATGATCTCCGCGGCGACCGGTGCCGTCGCCCTGGTGATCGCCCCGTTGAACCGCGAGCACGGCTTGGGCTACCTCGTCGCGGCGGTCATCCTCGCCGGTGTCTTCCAAGTGGTGCTCGGCGCGCTCGGGGTGGCCAGGCTGATGCGGTTCGTGCCGCGCTCGGTGATGGTCGGCTTCGTCAACGCCCTGGCCATCCTCATCTTCATGGCGCAGGTGCCGGAGATGACCGACGTGCCCTGGCCCGTCTACCCGCTGATCGCGGGCGGCCTGGTGCTGATGGTGCTCTTCCCGAGGATCACCCGGGTGGTGCCCGCGCCGCTCGTCTCCATCGTCGTCCTGACCGTCGTCACCGTGGCGGCCGGCATCGCCGTACCGACCGTCGGTGACAAGGGGGAGCTGCCCCACGCGCTGCCGGTGCCGGGGCTGCCCGACGTGCCGTTCACCCTCGACACGCTGACGACCGTCGCCCCGTACGCGCTCGCCATGGCGCTGGTCGGGCTCATGGAGTCGCTGATGACGGCGAAGCTGGTGGACGACATCACGGACACCCACTCCAACAAGACCCGCGAGTCGATCGGGCAGGGCATCGCCAACATCGTCACCGGCTTCTTCGGCGGCATGGGCGGATGCGCCATGATCGGCCAGACGATGATCAACGTGAAGGTGTCCGGCGCGCGTACCCGCCTGTCCACGTTCCTGGCGGGCTCGTTCCTGATGGTGCTGTGCATCGTCTTCGGTCCGGTCGTGTCCGACATCCCGATGGCGGCCCTGGTCGCGGTGATGGTGATGGTGTCGTTCACGACGTTCGACTGGCACTCCGTCGCCCCGAGGACGCTCAAGCGGATGCCGGCCGGCGAGATCCTCGTCATGGTGGTCACCGTCGCGGTCGTGGTGGCCACCAGCAACCTGGCCATCGGCGTCGTGGTCGGCTCCGTCACCGCGATGGTCGTCTTCGCCAGGCGGGTGGCCCACCTGGCGGACGTCACCTCGGTCACCGACCCCGACGGCGGCCAGGTCGTCTACTCCGTCACCGGCGAGCTGTTCTTCGCCTCCAGCAACGACCTGGTCTCGCGCTTCGACTACGCCGGCGACCCCGACCGGGTGGTCATCGACCTGTCCGCCACCCACATCTGGGACGCCTCGTCCGTCGCCGCCCTGGACGCGATCGAGACCAAGTACGCGCAGCGCGGCAAGCAGGCCGAGATCGTCGGCCTCAACGAGCACAGCACCGTCATGCGCGAGAGGCTCGGCGGCACCCTCACCGGCAACCACTGACCCCCGGGGCCGTCGTCACGCGTGGGACAGGCGTCCCGCGCAGAGGCGTCAGGCGTGCGGCGGCCGGAACTGGGGGCCGTAGGTGCCAGGCGCTCCCGGGACGGGGATCTCCATGAGTTCGAGCGCGGGCGCCTCCAGCCCGCCCATGGTCCGGACGGCGGAGCGCAGGGTGCGTGCCTCGCCGTCGGCCCAGGCCGCTTCGAGTGTGCTCAGCACCTTGGCGTAGGCGGTGTCGAAGCGGTCGAGGAGGCCCTGGACACGCTCCGACGGGTCGGGCCACCCGCCGGCCGGGACCCGTGCCATGGGGCGCGCGTCGGGGAAGGGCACGGGGGCGCCGATGAACCGCCAGCCGTCGTGCTCCCGGCGCAGTTGCCGTCCGTGGTAGATCTCGCCGAAGGCGTAGTAGTGGGCAGGGTAGTCGTCCCCGAAGGCGTCCTCGGGGGAACTGGTGGTTCCCTCGCCCTGTTCCTTGATGATCTCGATGGCCCGCTCGACTCCGTCGAGGTCGGTCACGGGTTCCAGGACGTCGGAGCCGATGTGCTGGGAGAGCTGCCCCCGGGCCGACAGTTCGGGCGCCGCGGACCGGAAGGCGTTCATGAGGTCGTCGTAGAAGTGGCCGATGCTGGGCGAGCCGTTCAAGCCGCGGGCGAGGGGCGCCTCGGGGGCTTCGATCGCCATCATCACGTCATGCACGAAGGGCCTGTTGAGGCCGGAGAGGTAGACGTTCACCCCGTCGCGCACCCCGCCGGGCAGCGGGCCCGGGTAGGCGAGGGCCGCGTCGGTGATCCGCGGCCGGCCGCCCACGGCCACCAGCAGGTTGCAGACGACGCCCATGTGGTACATCTCGTCGCCGATGATGCGCCGAATGAGGCGCGCGACGTGACTGGTGCGGTCCCCCACCGACCACCATCCGCACAGGTAGGGCGGGATCGTGGCGAGTTCGAGGGCCACGGCGACCTGCAGGGCCTCGCGCAGCCAGTCGACACCGCGGCCGCCGTGGGGGACGGCGAGCAGCCGGGCCACGGACCGGCAGCCGGACACGGCGCCCTCGGGTCGCCCGGCCGCCCGAACGGGCGCGGCGGCCGAGGCGGGTGCGGCGGCCGTGACGGGTACGGCTGCCGTCAGGACGGCCGACGCCATGAAGGTCCTTCGCCCGAACGGGGCGCCCGTCCCCGACGCTTCCTCGCGCACACCAGTCACCCGTACTCCCTCTGCAAGCGATGCCCGCCTCTGACCGAGACGTCCGCGTTTGTCCGACGGCTGGCGAAACTAGCAGCGCCGAGACCGTTTCCCGGGCGAGCGGCACCGAACGGGGCATCCTCTACCCGGTCGGCCCTATCCGCGCCGCTCGGGGCCGGCGCCGAGTGGCTCACGTGTCAGCGACAGCAACAGCCCGTGGGGCTCCGCGTCGGCCGCCGCCACCAGGCCCCGACCCCTGGGGCCGACCGGGCCGCCGCCGACTCCGGTGACGACACAGCCGGCCGCCCGGCACAGCGCGATGCCCGCGGCGAAGTGCACGCTCTCGGTGAGGCCGGTGCCGTCGGTGACACAGGCGGCGCGCTTCCCGGCGGCGACCCGGGCCAGTGCCAGTGCCGTCGACACCGCCCGGGGCCGGAACTCCCGCCGGAACCCGGGGTGGGCGAGCAGGTCCACCGCGCGGAACGCGGGCGCACCCGGGAAGGGCGGGTCGAAGTTCACACTCTTGACACGGTCACGCCGACCGCTTGTATGGTCTAGTCCAACAGAACTCACCGCTCCGTTTGCGGAGTTGAGCCCTGCCGGGGTCCCCCCACCCCTGCGAGGACGGTGAGTGCGCGTCGCCTTCGCGCCTCCTGGCCCCACCCACGAGAGGCCGTACTCGGCATGCGCGCGGCCCCCCACACACGGCCGCGCGTGGCCCCGGGACGGCAGGAAGTGAAGGAGTTCCCCATGCACGCACGCCGGAAGACCGCTGCCCTCATCGGCGCGGCCCTCGCCCCCGTCGTGGCCGTGAGTCTGCCCGCCTCCTCGGCGAGCGCTCACGGCTACATCTCCGACCCGCCGAGCCGTCAGGCCCAGTGCGCGGCGGGCACGGTGTCCTGCGGCGACATCACGTACGAGCCCCAGAGCGTCGAGGGCCCCAAGGGCCTGACCAGCTGCAGCGGCGGCAACAGCCGGTTCGCGGAGCTGGACGACGACAGCAAGGGGTGGCAGGTCACCCCGGTGTCGAAGACCACGACCTTCTCGTGGCGGCTGACCGCACAGCACGCCACCAGCACCTGGGAGTACTACGTCGGCGGTCGGCGGATCGCGCTGTTCGACGACGGTGGCGCGAAGCCGGACGCGGTCGTGAACCACCAGGTCGACTTCGGCGGGCTCACCGGGCAGCAGAAGGTCCTCGCCGTCTGGAACGTCGCCGACACCTCCAACGCGTTCTACGCCTGCATCGACGTCAACGTCGCCGGCTGACGGGCCGGGCGGAGCAGTCCGGGAGCGGCCACGCCCCTCGCGGTGCGTGGTCGCTCCCCCTCCGCCGCCCCCTGCCTCCAGACACCCACGGCGGCCCGGAGCTGCCAGGCGTTGCCCTACCCGCCCGCCCCCTCGCGCCCACCGGCCCGCTCGGCCGCGAGGGGGTGGCGCGCGAGGTCCTCGGCGTCCGGCTCCTCCAGCAGGAACCCCGCCCCGCCCTCCAGCATCCCCGCGATCTCGGCCGAGCGCGGGAGCATCGTCTTCTCGTAGGTGCGCACGGGGTCGTCGACGGTGGCCGAGCGAGCGAGGGCGAGCGCGAGTTCCGCCGCGTCGAGCATGGCCAGGTTGACTCCGACGCCGAGCGGGGGCATCAGGTGAGCGGCGTCCCCCAGGAGGGTCACGCCCGGCGTGTGCCGCCAGGTGTGCGGCACCGGCAGGGCGAAGAGCGGGCGGTCGACGTAGGCGCCGTCGTTCTCGGTGAGCAGGCGGAGTATGTTCGGCGACCAGCCCGCGTACTCGGCGAGGAGCCGCGCCCGGATGCCCTCGGTGACCTCCGGGCGGAGGCCGCTCGCCGCCATCCAGTCCTGCGGGACTCGGCGCATGAGGTAGACGCGCAGGTGGCCGCCGCTGGTGCGCTGCGCGAAGAGCCCCCGTTGCTCCGTCGGCCACGTGGGCGCTGCCCCGGCCGACCAGTTCGGCCAGCTCCGGATGCGCGGATTCCACGGCGTCGAACCACGCCTCCAGGAATCCGACCCCGGTGTAGCGCGGAACGGCGTCGGACACCGCCGCGCGGACGCGGGAGAAGGCGCGGTCCGCTCCGACGACGAGGTCCGTCTCCACCGTGCTGCCGTCGGTGAACGTCAGGGTCCGCGGCCCGTCGGCCGGACCGCTCACCGACTTCAGTGCGCGCCCCCAGCGCACCGTCCCGGCGTCGAGCGACCGCAGCAGGAGGTCCCGCAGCTGGCCCCGGTCGATCTCCGGGCGGGCCGTCTCGCCCTCGTCCGGCAGCCGGTGGCCGAGGAGTCGCCCCCTGGTGTCGAGACGGCGCTCCTCCTGGCTCTCCAGCCTGGCAAGTGGGCCGGTGGATCCCGCGCTACGCCGTCCACGACCGGGTCGGTCGCTCCGGCCCCGGGAGCAGCGCTCCCAGCAGCCGTACCCCGGCCGGAGTGAGCGACCACCGCTCGTGCTCGGCGTCGTCGCGGGCGAGGGCGACCAGCGGCACCGCCCCCTCGTGCCGGACAGGGGCGTTCAGGTCCACGACCGCGAAGCAGCGCTTCCCGGTCTCCGTGCCCTCCGCGCCCCGCAGGACGCAGAGACCGTCGAGGACGGCGAGCCCGCGTCCCCCTTCGGCATCGGGGTCCGCACGGCGCCGCCGGGGCAGGGCCGGGTTCCTGTCGGACACCTCGACGACGAGGAGGTGCTCGTCCAGGACGACCTCCACGGCCAGCCGTCCCCCCGCGTGCAGCAGGCCGTTGGTCAGCAGTTCCGAGGCCACCAGTTCGAGACGTACGCGCTGGTCCTCGGAGAGCGGGACGCCCCACGACCGCACGGTGGCGGCGATCCTCCTGCGCGCGGCGCGGACGGTGGCGGGGGTGGCTTCCAGGGGGAAGCGGGATCGAAGCATCGGTGTCTCCCGGCGGGGACGCGGACCGTCGTCGACGGTAGGCGTCAGTCGGCTGAGGGCTGCAGTGGCCGCACGTGGGGCCCGGCGTCCTCCCGCCGGCCCCAGGCGATTCCGTAAATTCCGGCCTGGCATTTCGCGGGCAGTATGTGGACGCTGTGGGACGCGTCCAGGCCGAGCGGGCGGATCTCCACCCGCTCCGCTTCCGAGTTGTTGCGGTAGT
Source organism: Streptomyces sp. NPDC085944 (assembly GCF_040686295.1). Taxonomy (NCBI): domain Bacteria; kingdom Bacillati; phylum Actinomycetota; class Actinomycetes; order Kitasatosporales; family Streptomycetaceae; genus Streptomyces; species Streptomyces sp. NPDC085944. Next base: position 82,202 of record NZ_JBFBJX010000013.1, read on the forward strand.
ACCCGTGCACGGCCGACGGAAGGTGCCGGGGATGGAAGAAGACGTGCAGGAGATACTGCCGGACCGGAACGGGCAGGGTGCGCTCGTGATGGTTCGAGGGTGTGCACCGCGGGCCGATGTCGAGGGTGTAGTCGATGATCGCGGTTTCGCCGCGCCGAAGGGCCCGTCCGAATCCGACGTCGAATACCGCGGAACTGACTTCCTGACGGAAGCACAGCGCCTCCAGGCGCCCGCAGTTGACGGTCACCTGCACGGAGGGCGTGCCGGGATCGTCCAGGTTGTGGTGGGCCGTCAGATGCCGCACGTCGTCACGGGTGGCGCGCACCACGTGGTTGACCGTGTAGCGCTCGATGCACCCGCGGTCGTCGAGGTGCACGGTCTCCGACACGGAGAGGGTGAGGAGGTTCTCGTTGAACCGGTAGGCGTCCACTCCCAGGGCCCGCTCGAGCGGCGCGCCGGGGCTCAGGACGCGCGAGAGGGCGTCCGGCACACGGTTCGTCGGGGCGAGCGCCCTCCCGCGCGGGCGCCGGTGGGCCAGCAGTGTCTGCAGCGTTCCCGGCGCCAGGTTCAGGATGACCTCGATCTCCGCCACCGCCCGCAGGGACTGCCGGCGCTCGGGCTGACTGCGGCCCCGCTGCCAGTGGCTCAAGGTCACCGGACTCACCGAGAGGCCGCGTTCGCCGAGGTGGTGGTGCAGACGCTGCAGGGACAGTCCGCGCACCTTCAGCGCCCGGTGGAGGGCCTCGCCGAAGGTGAGTTCGTCCGCGCGCCGCGCCTCCTCGGGCCGGTCTGTCTCCGGCCGATCGTCCCGCTGGTTCATCGACGGCTCCCGAACGGTTCTGCCAGGGGGCCGGCAGGGCTGCCGCCGCCGGTGAGCGGGGCTGCCCTGCCGTCGTGGACCACCACAGGGTACGGGCGGTCCACCGGCCCGGCGCGGCGCCTGGGGAGAGCGTCGCGCCGGGCGCGGACTGCGGTCGGTCAGGCGGTGTTCAGGCTCAGGCCGTAGTACCGCAGTGCGTCGTCCAGCGGCTGGAAGTACGAGGTGCCCTGCCCGTAGACGCCGTTGCACCGGTTGTCGGTCAGGCCGCCCGAGGTCAGGCCCTGGCCCTGGTTGCCGGAGATCCAGGGGCCGCCGCTGTCCCCGCCCAGGTCGCAGGCGTTGCTCAGCCCGAGGTTGGTCACGAGGGTGGCCGGCTGCCCGGGGTCGGTGTACGTCACCGAGTAGTCGTAGGCCTTGATGGAGCCGCAGGTCCAGCCGGAGGTGGCGCCGGACTTGCAGACGTCGGACCCGACCGGCGCCCGCCGGCTGCCCTCGACGGCGATGGCGCCGCCGTTGTTCCACGTGCCGACCCGGGGCGCGACGGTCGTGCCGGCGTCGACCGAGGCGAGGCCCATGTCGATGCTGCTGCGCCCGTGGTGGAACCGGGTGGTGGTGCCCTTGGCGAAGTGCGAGCCGTCGTAGTACAGGTCGGGCAGGTTCTCGACACAGTGTCCGGCGGTGACCAGGACCTGCCGGCCCGACGAGTCCCGGGCGCCGTAGCCGACCGAGCAGTAGTGGTTGCCGTAGTCCATCCGGCTGCCGGGGTAGATGGTGCCGGCCATCGAGACGGCCTTGCCGTCGCTGTCCTGTACGGCGACCGCGGACCCGTAGGACGCGGCCCTGTTCAGAAACTCCCGGTCGGCCGCCGTCGCCGTGCCGCGCACCTGGACGACCACCTTGTTCTGCACGGGGTCGACACCCCACCCCTGGACGCCGGTGGGCAGTTCCTGCTTCGCGGCCTTGTCGAGCGCCTCCTTGACGGCGTCCAGTTCGCGGGCGCTGTGCCGTGCTATGCGTGCTTCGAGCCCGGCGGCCTCCACCTCACGGGCCGTGCTGGCGTCGGTGACGTTCACCGTCAAGCGGCCGTCGCCGTCGAAGAAGGCCCCGCGCGGGTCGACGCCGGAGGAACGCAGGGCGGCGAGCACCGACTGCTGACGGGCCTGCGAGTCGAGTCGCCGGGCGGCGCTCGCGTCGCTGATCCCCAGCGAGTCGCCGAGAGCGCGCACCATCTGCGCCTGGTGACTTCCGCCGGACGCGGGCGAGTCCGCCCCGGTGGTGCCGTGTGCCGAGACCGCGCCCGAGGAGACGACCAGCGCCGCCGCGGCGGCACCCGACGCCATGATCGCGCGTAGACGAAGCATGATTTCTCCATTTCCGGACAGCCGCCTGCGACGGCTTGTGGGGGAAGTGCGGATCGAGAGCAGAGAAGGCCCTGTCCGCATGGAGAACTTTCCTAGTCGGGCGCGCCCATGACAAGATCGGTGAGCAGCGCAAAAATTAACAGAACCGCGGAATTCTGTTTCTGCGGGTAATTGCCCGACGCCCCGTCAGACGCATTGCACGGAAGCGGAAATGGCCGGGAATGGGCGGCGCGGGCGGTGCCGGTCAGGAATCGGCGGATTCGGCCAGGGAACGGGGGCGCAGGTCCGTCCAGTTTCCTGCGGCGCGGGTCCGAGGCGGCGGCCGTCGGCTTCGAGAACTGGTCGGAGCCGGTGCCGCTGCGCCGTTGGGGTGCCACGGACTGCTGGTACGCGCTGGTGCGCATGCCGACCCGCTGCGGGTGACGTACCGGTTCCTGGTGGGCGACGCCGCGTACGCCGACCCGTGCAACCCGGCCGGGGCGGGCGGTCCGTGGCCGCGACCCCGGACGCGCCGCCCCAGCCGCACTGGCCGGCGGTCGGCCCCGACGATGTCCTGCCCCTCCCCCGCACCCGGCTGCGCCGGACGAGCCAACTCGGTGGGCGGCGTACCGTGCGGGTCCACCCGGCGGGCGGGGGCGGACCGTCGGTGCTGCTGCTCGAAGGGGACGACTGGTTGTATCTGCACCCGGCCGCGACCGCGTTCGACTTGGCCGTCGCGAGCGGTGAGACGCCGTCGGTCACGCTGGTGTTCCTGCCCGCCAGGGACCGCGCGGCCCAGTTCGGTTGCCGCCCCGAGCTGTGGGAGGCGGTGCGGGACGAGTTGCCGCCCCTCGTCGCGGAGAGCGGTGTGCCCGCCGACGCGGACCGACTCGTGGTCGCGGGGCAGAGTCTGGGCGGGCTGAGCGCGCTCTACGCGGCCTTGGAGTTCCCCGGTCCGGTGTCGCGGGTGGCCTGCCAGTCGCCGTCGGTGTGGTGGACCCCGGAGGCCGTGGACCTGGCGGACCCGCTGGGCGGCCCGCTCGGCGGTACCCTCGCGGCCCGGCTGCGCGGGCGCCCCGATCTGTCCGGGCTGCGGGTGGCCTTCGCCGTGGTCGAGCACGAGGGGCGGATGCTCCCGCACTGCGCTCGGGTGGAGGACCTCACCGGGCGGGCCGGTGCGACCGTGCGGGTCTCCAGGTCGGCGTCGGGCCACGACAGGGCGGGCTGGCGGCAGGCGCTCCTGCGGGACGTGGCCTGGGTACTGGCGCCGGACGGCGCGGCCGGAACGTGAGGGTGGGCGGCACGGCTGCCGCCCACCCCCGACGCCGGGACGTCCTCAGCTCTGGGGACGCTTGCCGTGGTTGGCGCCGTTCTTGCGGCGGGCCTTCTTCTTGCGACGTCGTTTCGAGGACATCGATACCTCCTTGCGGTCGGGTTTCCACACGCTTTGCACCGGATTGTCACCTCCGGTGATCACAGAGCCCCTTTCCTGTCGGCGCCGGACCAAACATCCGGCGCCGGGGCACCCGGTCAACGGGCCGGCCGGTCATCCGGTCACTGCCAGGCGGTACTGCTCGTCGGTGGCCGGCAAGCCCCGGTGCGTGTCCTCGGCGGTGACGACGCCGTCGTCCAGGACGAGCACCCAGTCGGCGGTTCCATGATGAACTGCGCGAGGCCCACGGCCATGATCAGTTCACCGATGTTGATCCGTCCCTCGAAGGCGAGCCATCCCGCGGTGAGGGTCACGGCGGCGGCGAGCACCGCGTTGCGGCCGAGGTAGGTCAGGTTCCCGTCCTGGCGCCGTGCCACCAGGTCCCCGGTGCGGTACATGCGCTCGCCCGGGGCACCGAAGGGGCAGGCGACGAAGCACCAGGGCAGGCGGCTCGAAACCCTCGCCGCCGTCGTTTCCGAGGGCCGCTACGGCGGTACGCCCGGCCGCATCTTCTACCGCGAGGGCGAGGGGGTGGTGATCGTCGCCGGGGCCGACGCGCGCCGGGGCCGCGATCACGGCCTCGCCGTCACGCGGGTGCGCACGCAGGACGGACGGGAGTCGGCCGCGCCGGAGTACTTCACCTCCATGGGCGGCTATCTGACCGCCCGCCCCTGAACTCCCCGGCCGGTCCCCGGCTTTCGCCGCGCACAGGGCCCGGCCGTGCTGCCACGGCCGGGCCCTGTGTGCTGCGGTCGTGCGCGGCCTCAGCCGCTCTTGCGCCGGAACGAGCGCTGACTGGCGGCGGGGCCGTGGGCGCCCCGGATCTTCGCCACGTCGGAGGTGGCGGCGAGGGCCGCGGCCTCCGCCTGCTTGCCGCGCTTGCGCTCCAGTGCCTGCCGGAACTTGTCCTTCAGGTCGTACTGACCGTCGGCGCCCGGCGTCAGGGTGGCGCCCTCGCCCTCCGCCGGTTCCGAACCTGCCTGCGGTGAAGACTCTTCCGTCATGACGACCTCCTGGGCTCGGACAACAGGAGCACAGCTTGTCACGACCGGCCGCGCGGAACCACCGAGAATGTGCCCGGGCCGGCCGGCAGGTTCACCGTGTACTGGCGCAGGTACGTGTCCAGGTACGGCGACCGGTCGCCGGGGGTGGCGACGTCGTCGGCCGGGTCGTCCAGGGCGAGCCGCAGCTTCGCTCCCCTCACCTCGACGGTTTCGCCGGACGGCGTGTCGCGCCAGGAGCCGGTCTGGATGGAGCCGATCTCCACGGCCAGGACGTGCCCGGCGGCCAGGGTCCAGTCGGTCGCCTTCAGGTCGAGGCTCATCCGGCCGGACTTCACCAGGGAGACCTGCTCGTCGAACATGACGGCGGTGCCGTCCGGGGCGACGTCGTACAGCTTGAGCATGACGTTGCCCTCGCCGCGGGCCGTCAGGGACACCTGCGGGGTTCCGGTGACGCGGGTGTCCTTCCGCAGCGGCTTCGACCAGACGAAGAAGCTGGAGGCGACCTCACCGGCGCGCTGCCGCTTCGCCGCTTCCGCGGCCAGCCCGGGCGGGGTCCGCTGCTCGGTCGCGGGCGCGTTCTCCATGTCCCACTCGCCGGTCGGCTGCGGCGGTGCCTTCGGTGCCGGGCCTCCGGACGCGGTCAGGGCCGCGCGGGCGGACGCTCCGCCGTCGTCCACGTAGGAGCCGCCGCCGAGCGGTACGGTGACCGACCGCTCGCCGACGGGCCACCTGCGCTGGGCCCGCCAGGCGCCGGTGGAGTCCTCGACGGCGTAGGCCGGGTATCGCACGGTCGGCCTGACGCCCTTCAGATACTGGTCGTAGAAGGACAAAGTCTCCTCGTACCAGCCCTCACGGCCCATGGCCAGACGTCCGTCCTCGACGCGGTCGCCGCCGCGCACGTGGTCCCACTGGCCCAGCCACCCGCGCTCGGGGCCGCGGTGGTTGTCGAGGTACTCCTCCATCTCCTCGGGCTTGGTGTTGTTCTCGATGAAGCCCTGCGTGACGAAGAGCGGGGTGTCGCTGCCCCTGGCCATCCTCGCCAGGTCGCGGGAGGTCCAGTGCTCGTCCGACTGGTCGGCTATCCGGTAGCCGGCCGAGTTCTCGGTCAGGCACTCCGGGTGGCTCTCCTCGTAGCGCGCGGCGGCGCGGTACCGGGAATCGTCGTCCGCCATCGGGGGCATCGAAGCGATGGAGTTGTACGCGCCGGCGGTCCCGGTCACGTTCGGGCGGGGCACCCCGTTGGAGTAGATGTACTGGTACATGTCCCACAGGGGCTCCTGGGCCACGACGGCCTTGAGCGCGCGCTGGTCCAGGTTGTTGCCGATGAGGCCGGTGACGGCGTCGTACGACTTGCCGTACATGCCGACCGCGCCGGTGGACCACGGCTGCTTCGCCGCCCAGTCGATCGCGGCCTTCACGTCGGCCTGTTCGCCGGGCCCGCCCCAGTCCAGGCAGCCGGTGGAGCCGCCGAAGCCGCGCAGGTCCACCATGACGAAGGCGTAGCCCCGGTCGAACAGGTCGGTGCCCTCGATGAAGTCCTGGAAGCGGGCGGAGGGCCCGGTGTGGGTCCAGCCCTCGGGGCCGGTCTGGCCCGCGTGGGCGAAGTACGGGCCGATCGACAGGATGACCGGCACCTTCTCCTTCCGCTTCAGCCCCTCGGGCAGCAGGACGTCGGCGTGGAGGCGGGTGCCGGAGCGGTCGGAGGACGGGAAGTAGTGCTGGGTCCAGACCGAGCCCTGCGGAACGCGGTCGTTCTGCTCGTGCGTGACGGGGCCGGTCCCGGTGGCGGCCGGCCCGGCCTCCGCCTCGTGCGCCGCGACGGCGGGGCCGCCGAGTACGGCGGTCAGGGCGAGGGCGGCGACGAGTGCCGATGCGGTTCGCACGGCCGCGCGACGTGGTCTCACTTGCTCCTCCTTGTAAGGCGGGTGCAGGTGGTACGGGTGGTGCAGGTCTAGCAGCGAAGTCCCCGCACGTCGATGGGGCGTGCCCACAACTGCCCCTTGCGCAGGGGGCATTGACGGACAGGCCGGGCGGAACGGCCCAGGGACACCTCGCGGGGCCCCGGCTGCGGGTCCGCGCCGGAATCGCCCCCGGTCCGATTGCTGCCTAAGGTTGGGCACGCCGACGGAAGCGGAGTCCTTTCCCGACCGCAGGAGAGTGGGGCGCCATGGCGCGGGGTGTCGAGTCGATCCGGCGGACCGCCCTCGGCGTCCTCGGGGCCGTCCTGCTGCTGATCGGCGTCGCCCTGCTGGTGCTGCCCGGGCCGGGCCTGCTGCTCGTGTTCGCCGGGGTGGTGCTGCTGGCGCGCGCCGTTCCGGCCCTGAACCGGTTCGTGGCCCCGGTCCGCGTCCGGGCGATGCGCGCGGCGGAGGAGAGCGTCGCCTCCGGGTGGCGCATCGCGGGCTCGGTGCTGGTGGGACTGTTCCTCCTGGCCGCCGGGGTGGTGTGGGGCCTCGTTTCCGAGCTGCCGTACTCCGGGTGGGCGACCGGGGCGAGCCTGGTCATCTCCGGCTTCGTACTGTTCGCCCTGCTCGTGTGGAGCCACCGCCGCGTTCAGGCGGCGCGACGCGGCTCAACCCCGGAGTCGGAAGGAGCGCGCTGAGCCGTCGGGACGGTGCTCGGCGCAGCCGGCGCGGCCCCGGGGCCGGGCCCCCGCCGGTGAAACCGGCCCCGGGGCCCGCGCTGGTAAAATGGCGCCACGCTTTGAGGCGCCCGGGTCCGTACCGAGGGGTACGGACCCGGGCGCGTTCCGGGCGGCTGATCAGAAAGGTCCCCCATGAACGCGAAGCCGACCGCATCCTTCGACGCCCTCGGGCTGCCACCGGCGCTGGTGAAGACGATGACCGGCCTCGGGGTGACGGAGCCGTTCCCGATCCAGGCGGCGACCCTGCCCGACGCGCTGGCCGGGCGGGACGTCCTGGGCCGGGCGCGGACCGGGTCCGGCAAGACGCTGGCCTTCGGGCTGGCCCTGCTCACCAGGACCGCCGGCCGGCGCGCGGAGTCGAAGCGGCCTCTTGCCCTCGTCCTGGTGTCGACCCGGGAACTGGCCCAGCAGGTGAGCGAGGCGCTGACGCCGTACGCGCGGGCCCTGGACGTGCGTCTGACCACGGTCGTCGGCGGTCTGTCGATCAACCGGCAGGTGGAGGCGCTGCGCGCCGGCGTCGAAGTGGTCGTCGCGACGCCCGGACGGCTGGCCGATCTGGTGACCCGCCGGGACTGCCACCTGAACCGCGTGCGGATCACGGTGCTGGACGAGGCGGACCAGATGTGCGACATGGGTTTCCTGCCCCAGGTCTCCGGCATCCTCGACCAGGTGCCCTCCGACGGCCAGCGGCTGCTGTTCTCGGCCACCCTCGACCACGACGTCGACCAGTTGGTGCGCGACCACCTCCACGGCCCGGTCCTCGTCTCGGTCGACCCGGCGTCGGCATCGGTGACGACGATGGAGCACCACGTACTGCTCGTCCACCCCGCCGACAAGTACGCGACCGCGACCGAGATCGCCGCCCGCGACGGCCGGGTGCTGATGTTCCTCGACACCAAGGCCGGCGTCGACCGCTTCACCCGGCACCTGCGCGCCGCCGGGGTGTCCGCGGCCGCCCTGCACAGCGGGAAGTCGCAGCCGCAGCGCACCCACACCCTCGCCCGGTTCGCGGAGGGCGGGGTCACCGTGCTGGTGGCCACCAACGTCGCGGCGCGGGGCATCCACGTCGACGATCTCGACCTGGTCGTCAACGTCGATCCGCCGGCCGAGGCCAAGGACTACACGCATCGCGGCGGACGCACGGCGCGCGCCGGCCGGGCGGGGAGCGTGGTCACGCTCGTCACTCCCGACCAGCGGCGCGAGGTGAACCGGATGATGTCCGAGGCCGGGATCCGGCCGACGGTCACGCCCGTGCGCTCCGGCGAGCAGAAGCTCACGGACCTCACCGGCGCCAAGCGCCCGCCGGCCGGCCGGGACAAGGAGGCCGCAAACGCGCCCTTCCGCGGGATGGGCACCCGCCCGGGCCGTGCCGCCAAGGGATCGCGCAAGGCGTCCGAGGCACGCAAGGCGGCGGAGGCCCGCGCGGCGGCCCGGGTGCGCAGGGGCCGCTGACCGTCCGGAACTTTGAACACACCGATGACAAAGTATGGACATGTCAAGCGGAAGTCTCCTACCTTGACGGCGGAACACCCGTCCCACCGCACAAGACCGGAGCGATTTCCGGCACGGTCCGGTCCCCACCTTCCGGAGGACCAATGCGCCAACGGCTGTTATCGCGTGTCCGAAGACACCTCATCCTCCTGCTGACGTCGGCCGTCTCGATCGGCGGTGTCTGGGCGGCTCCGGCGGCCTCGGCCTCCCCGGCGGCCCCCGCCGACATCCCGCCGCAGGAACCCGGCGTCACGCTGCGCGTGTTCGACGTCCAGACGCCCCTCGACGAACTGTGCACCCTCAAGGCGGGCCAGACCCCCAACCACGACAAGCTGATGCCGACGGTCGACTGGTCCACCACGGCCGACTTCGGCGGCGTCGCCGACAACTTCGTCTCCGAGGCGTCCGGTTACCTGACCGCCCCTCGCGACGGCACCTATGTGTTCCGGCTGGTCAGCGACGACGGCTCCCGGCTGACCCTGGACGGCGCCACGGTGATCGACCACGACGGACTGCACGGCGCGGAGCCCAAGGACGGCACGGTCGAACTCACCGCGGGCGCGCACCCGCTGCGCATCGAGCACTTCGACCGCGGCGGCGGCCAGCAGCTCCAGCTGTCCTGGATACCGCCGGGCGAGAGCGCGTTCACCGTCGTACCCACCGAGGCGCTGAGCACCGACGCCGGGGTCGTGCGGGTGACGGCGCCGGGCCGCAAGGAGTGCGAGGCCGGGCGCGACACCCCCGGCGACGGTCTGCCGCTCACCTCCGTGCGCCCCGACCTCGACCTCACCGACCTGCGCCCCGAGGGCTTCGAACCGCAGGTGACCGGCATGGACTGGCTGCCCGACGGCCGCCTGGCGATCAGCACCTGGGGCGGCACCGGCAACGTTGCCGGAGAGGTGTACCTCCTGGACAACGTCACCGGTGACACCGGTCGCGACCAGGTGACCGTGGAGAAGGTGGCGAGCGGGCTGCGCGAGCCCATGGGAATCAAGTACGTCGACGGTTCGCTCTACGTCTCGCAGAAGCACGAGCTGACCCGGCTCGTCGACCGCGACGGCGACGACGTGACCGACGAGTACCGCACGGTCGCCACCTGGCCCTACGGCGGCAACTTCCACGAGTTCGCGTTCGGCCTGCTCTACCGCGACGGCTACTTCTACGTGAACCTCTCCGTCGCCATCGACCTCGGCGGCGCGACCACCACCCCGCAGCCCGCGCCGAACCGCGGGACGACGTACAAGGTCAGCAAGAAGACGGGGAAGATCACGCCGATCGCGGGCGGGCTGCGCACCCCGAACGGCATCGGCTGGGGTCCTGGTGGCGGCCTCTTCGCCACCGACAACCAGGGCGGCTGGCTGCCCGCCTCGAAGCTCGTCCAGATCAAGCAGGACCGCTTCTTCAACCACTACACCGAGCCCGCCGGGCCCTTCGAGGACTCCCCCGTCACCGAGCCGGTGCTGTGGCTGCCGCAGAACGAGATCGGCAACTCGCCCTCCACCCCGCTGTACCTCACCAAGGGCAGGTTCGCGGGCCAGATGCTGATCGGCGACGTCACCTACGGCGGGCTGCAGCGCGCCTACCTGGAGAAGGTGAAGGGCCAGTACCAGGGCGCCGTCTTCCGCTACACGCAGGGCCTGGAGGCGGGCGTCAACCGGGTCTCCCTGGGCCCCGACGGTGCGATCTACACCGGTGGTCTCGGCGCCGACGGGAACTGGGGCCAGGCGGGCAAGCTGAAGTTCGGTCTGCAGAAGCTGACGCCGAACGGCGGCGACACCTTCGACGTCCAGAAGATGCGGGCCGTGCCGGGCGGTTTCGACCTGACGTACACCCAGCCGGTGTCCGAGGAGACGGCCGCCGGCCTGGCGGCCGGCTACGAGGCCGAGCAGTGGCGCTACACGCCGACCTCCGACTACGGCGGCCCGAAGATCGCCGAGGAGGAGCTGACCGTACGGTCCGCGACGCTCTCGGACGACGGCCGCACGGTCCGGCTGCGGCTGGACGGCCTGAAGCCGGACCGCGTCGTGCACGTGCGCTCCCCGCGCCCCTTCGACTCGGCCTCCGGCGAGACGCTGTGGAGCACCGAGGCCTGGTACACGCTCAACGAGATGCCCGGCAAGCAGCCGCCCGCGCCCACCCTGTACGAGGCCGAGGAGGCCCGGCTGACGGGGAAGGCGGGCGTCAACACCGACCACGTCGGCTACTCCGGCAGCGGGTTCGTCGACCGCTACGCCACCGAGGGCGACGTCACCACGACGTTCGACGTGACCGTCCCGAGGCCCGGCACCTACGACGTGAACCTGCGCTACTCCAACGGCCCGAACCCCTTTGAAGGCACCAAGTCGCTCTCCCTCTACGCCAACGGAAAGAAGGTGCGCCAGAGCGTGCTGCCCTCGACCGGGGACTGGGACACCTGGTCCACGCGGACCGAGAGCGTGCGGCTGCGCGCCGGCCGCAACACGGTGTCCTACCGCTACGACCCCGGCGACACCGGCCACGTCAACCTCGACCTGATCACCGTGCACCGCCAAGGCGCCCGGGTCGCCCTGTTCGACGGCACCGCCGCCTCGCAGGAGCAGTGGCAGCACACGGACGGACGGAAGGTGGCCTGGCCGCCGGCCGAGGAGCGGTCGATGGAGGTGTGCTGCGGCGACATCCGCACCAAGGACGCCTACCAGGACTTCAGGCTGCACGTGGAGTTCCGGGTGCCGCTGCTGCCGGACGACGTGACCGGCCAGGACCGCGGCAACAGTGGCATCTACCTCCAGGACCGCTACGAGCTGCAGATCCTCGACTCCTACGGAGACACCACCCCGGACACCGACGAGGCCGGGGCGATCTATCTGAAGAAGGCACCCGACACGAACGCGGCGACGGCCCCGGAGACCTGGCAGACCTACGACATCGTCTTCCGTGCCGCCCGCTTCGACGAGAACGGCGCCAAGACCGCCGACGCGCGGGTGACGGTGGTGTGGAACGGCCGGACCGTCCACGACGACGTCGCGCTCGACGGGCCCACCGCGGCGGGCCGGGCCGAGAGTCCGGCCGCCGGAGCGATCCGGCTCCAGGACCACGGCAACAAGGTCCGGTTCCGCGACATCCGGATCGAACCGCTGCACTGACCCACGCCGTGCGGGGCGGTCTCTCAAGGCCGCCCCGCACCGCCCGTTCCAAGGATCCGGTGGGCGGGCCGTTGCCGCGGGCGCCTCTGGGTAGGCTGAAACCGGAAACACCCTGCCCGTCGAACAAGGAGCGGAATTGAGCGAGCCGGCGTCCATCGCCCTGCAGAAGGAGATCGCCCGGGAGCTGGAGGTCGCGGAGACCTTCGACGCCGAGGGGGAGATCGAGCGCCGAGTGGCCTTCCTCGCCGAGCGGCTGACCTCCACCGGTCTGCGCGCCCTCGTGCTCGGCATCAGCGGCGGGGTCGACTCGACCACCGCGGGCCGGCTGTGCCAGCTCGCCGTGGAGCGGGCCCGCGCCGCCGGGCACGAAGCCCGTTTCTACGCGATGCGGCTGCCGCACGGGGTCCAGGCGGACGAGCACGACGCCCAGCTGGCGCTCTCGTTCATCCAGGCGGACCACGTGCTGACCGTGGACATCAAGCCCGCCAGCGACGCGGCACTCGACGCCCTGCTCGACGCCGACGTGGCCTTCCGCGACGCCCGCCACCAGGACTTCGTGCAGGGCAACATCAAGGCCCGGCAGCGCATGATCGCGCAGTACGCCGTGGCCGGTGCACACGGCGGCCTGGTCGTCGGCACCGACCACGCGGCCGAGGCGGTCTCCGGCTTCTTCACCAAGTTCGGCGACGGCGCCGCCGACGTCGTACCGCTGACGGGTCTCACCAAGCGCCGCGTGCGCGCCGTCGCAGAGGCGCTGGGCGCTCCGGCCGAGCTGGTGCGGAAGGTTCCGACGGCCGATCTCGAGACCCTCGACCCCGGCAAGGCCGACGAGGACGCCCTGGGAGTGACGTACGACGAGATCGACGACTTCCTGGAGGGCAAGCCGGTGAAGGAGGAGACCTTCCAGACGATCGTCACCCGTTACCGGCAGACCGACCACAAGCGCCGGCTGCCGATCGCGCCCTGACCCACGGCCGGTGGCGGCGCCGCCGTCACCGGCGGCCACGGCGCCCCTCGCGCCCTTTATGTGCGGTTTGCCGTAACCCGTCTTATTCTGTCCGATGAGGTGCCCGAACCAGGACCGACACCGGCCGGAGAGACGGAGCGAACATGGCGGACTTCATCGGCGCGGTGGACCAGGGAACCACCAGCACCCGGTTCATGATCTTCGACCACGGGGGCAACGAGGTCGCGAAGCACCAGCTGGAGCACGAGCAGATCCTCCCCCGCTCCGGGTGGGTGGAGCACGACCCGGTGGAGATCTGGGAGCGCACCAACTCGGTGATGCAGAACGCCCTGCGCAACGGCGGTCTGTCGGGGGCCGACCTGGCGGCCGTCGGCATCACCAACCAGCGGGAGACCACGGTGGTCTGGGACCCGCGCACCGGCCGTCCCTACTACAACGCCATCGTCTGGCAGGACACCCGCACCGACGCCATCGCGGCGAACCTGGAGCGGTCGGGCCGCGGCGACGTCATCCGCCGCAAGGCCGGGCTCCCGCCTGCGACGTACTTCTCCGCCGGGAAGATCCAGTGGATCCTGGAGAACGTCGACGGCGTCCGCGAAGCGGCGGAACAGGGACACGCGGTGTTCGGCAACACGGACTCCTGGGTCCTGTGGAACCTGACCGGCGGCCCGGACGGCGGCATCCACGCCACCGACGTGACCAACGCGAGCCGGACCATGCTGATGGACCTGGAGACGCTCGACTGGGACGACGAACTGCTCGGCTTCTTCGGCATCCCGCGCAGCATGCTGCCCACCATCAACCCCTCCTCGCACCCGGAGGCGTACGGTACGACCCGGACCTCCCGGCCGCTGCGCGCCGCCGTCCCCATCACCGGGGTCCTGGGCGACCAGCACGCGGCGACCGTCGGCCAGGTCTGCTTCTCCCCGGGCGAGGCCAAGAACACCTACGGCACCGGCAACTTCCTGGTCCTCAACACCGGCACCGAACTGGTCCGCTCCCAGCACGGCCTCCTCACCACCGTGGCCTACCAGTTCGGCGACAACCCGCCGGTCTACGCGCTGGAGGGCTCCATCGCGGTGACCGGGTCCGCCGTGCAGTGGCTGCGCGACCAGATGAAGATCATCAAAACCGCGGCCGAGAGCGAGGAACTCGCGCGTACCGTCGAGGACAACGGCGGCATGTACTTCGTCCCGGCGTTCTCCGGCCTCTTCGCCCCGTACTGGCGCTCCGACGCCCGGGGCGCGATCGTCGGCCTCGCCCGGTACAACGACAACGCTCATCTGGCCCGTGCGACGCTGGAGTCCATCTGCTACCAGAGCCGCGACGTCGTCGAGGCCATGGAGCAGGACTCCTCGGTCCACCTGGACGTGCTGCGGGTCGACGGCGGTGTGACGGCCAACGACCTCTGCATGCAGATCCAGGCGGACGTCCTCGGCGTCCCCGTCAGCCGTCCCGTCGTCGCGGAGACCACCGCCCTGGGCGCCGCCTACGCGGCGGGACTGGCCACGGGCTTCTGGCGGGACACCGACGAACTGCGCACCCACTGGAGCGAGTCCAGGCGCTGGGAGCCCCAGTGGTCCGAGGAGCAGCGCGCAAAGGGGTACGCGGGCTGGAAGATGGCGGTGGAGCGCACGCTCGACTGGGTCAAGGTCCCCGAGAGCTGACCTCGCCGTTCCGGAGCGCCGGCCACGGCCGGCGCCGTCCTCGCGGCGGCGTCCGGTGGCACCGCGAATCCGGTCGCGCGGGGGCGGGCGTTGGTGTTGGCTGTCGGGCGTGGATGCCTTCTCCCGTTCCTGGTCGGCGTTGCTCGCCGCCGTCGCCGACCTCTCCGACGCGGACTTCGCCCGGCCGTCCGGCTGCACCGGCTGGCTCGTCCGTGACCTGGTGTGCCACCTGGTCATCGACGCCCAGGACGTCCTGATCACCCTGGCCACCCCTTCCACCGGGGAGCCGACCCGGAACGCGGTGACCTACTGGCGGGTCGTCGAGCCGCCGACGGGCAACGACCCGCTCGACGCGCTGACCGTCCGGCTGGCCGCCGCCTACGAGCAGCCGGGGCTGCTCGGGTTCCACCTGGACGACGTCGGTTCCGCCGCCGGGCGGGCCGCAGCGCTCGCGGATCCCGCCGGCCGGGTCGGCACCCAGGACCAGGTGCTCACGGCGGGCGACCACCTCTCGGCGTACGTCCTGGAGTGGACGCTGCACCATCTGGACCTGATCGCGCACGTCCCGGACGCGGTGGGACCGCCGGCGGAAGGGCTCAGGCGCTCGCGGGAGCTGCTGGAAGGGGGCGTCGCGGCGACGTTTCCCGCGTCGTTCACCGACCGGGACGCGCTGCTGATCGGCACCGGACGGCGTACGCCGACCACGGCGGAGACGGCCGCTCTGGGCGCGTCGGCGGCGCGGCCCCCGTTCCCGGTCGGCTGACCGGTGCGTCCGCGCGGGCGGGCGGCGGGTCGACGGACCAGTGGACGGTGCGGCGGTTCGGCGGACCGGTTGGCGCTCTACGTGGTGGGCACCGGCCCCATCGTCCCGTCCGAGGACGACGGCCCGTCCCTGACCGTTCGCAGGCCCGACGGCGACGAACGGGTCATCCCCCTGGACGCGCACGAAACCGTGGCCCTGTCGGCCGACGGCCGCACCGCCTATGCCTCGGGCGGCGTCACCCGCGACGGCTGCGGGAACGGCCTGAGCGTCGTCGACGTCGGCGGGGTGACCCGGCTCCGGGTGGGCGAGCGGCCGCTGGCCGTCGCGGGCCTCGGCGACGGGGAGACGGGGGCCGTCGCGGCCACCGGGTCATGACAGTGGCTGCCCTCGCGTAGACTCCGCGGCATGGGTCGATGGGAGCCGAACGCGCGCGGCCGCCTGGAGCAGGCGGCGCTGGAGCTGTACGTGGAGCGCGGCTACGAACAGACCCCGGTGGCCGAGATCACCAGGCGTGCGGGGCTGACGGAGCGGACGTTCTTCAGGCACTTCGCCGACAAGCGGGAGGTCCTCTTCGCCGGCTCCGGCAGGCTCGAGGAGCTCTGCGTGGGCGCCGTCGCGGCGGCGCCCCCCGCCGCGACGCCGATGGAGGCGGCGGTGGCCGCCCTCGACGCCGCGGCGGACGTCTTCGAGGAGCGCGGGGACCTGGTCCGCCTGCGGCAGAGCGTCATCGACGCCAACGCGGAACTGCGGGAACGGGAGCTGATCAAGCTCGCGTCCCTCTCCGGTGCGCTCACCGGCGCGCTGCGCGACCGCGGCGTGGCGGACCTGACGGCGCGGCTGACCGCCGAGGCGGCGATCGCCGTGCTCAAGGTGGCCTTCGGTCGCTGGATCCACGGGCCCGGGGAGCCGACGCTGCGACAGTTCATCGCCGAGTGCGTCGACACACTCGGCGCCGCGGTCACAGGTGGGGCGGCCTGACCGGTCCGGTCGGTTAACCGGTGTACAGGAAGAGGCCGTTGCGACGTAGGTTGTGGTCAAGCACCCACGCCTCGGCTGAAAGACGGACCGCACCCATGAGCGACCCCTCGACCCCCGCCCACGCCGCACAGCAGAAGATCGACACGTCTGTGCCGCACTCGGCCCGGATCTGGAACTACTGGCTGGGCGGCAAGGACAACTACCCGGTCGACGAGCAGGCCGGCGACGCCTACACCGCCGTCTTCCCCGGCATCGTCACCGTCGCCCGCAGCAGCCGCGCCTTTCTGCGCCGCAACATCACCCACCTGGTCGCCGAGGCGGGCATCCGGCAGTTCCTCGACATCGGGACCGGACTGCCGACCGCCGACAACACCCATGAGGTCGCCCAGCGCATCGCGCCGGAGGCGCGGATCGTCTACGTCGACAACGACCCGATGGTCCTCGCCCACGCCCGCGCGCTGCTCTACTCGACCCCCGAGGGCGCGACCTCGTACATCGACTGCGACGTACTCGACCCCGACACCGTCCTCGCGGCGGCCGCCGAGACGCTGGACTTCGACAAGCCCATCGCGTTGATCCTCAGCAACATCCTGGGCCACATCCCCGACTACGACCGGGCGCGGTCCGTCGCCGCCCGGCTCGTCGACGCCCTGCCGTCCGGCAGCTATCTCTCGGTCAACGACGGCTCGCGCGGCATCGACCCGGAGTTCGACCGGGCCCAGGACGCCTACAACGAGAGTGGCGCCGCACCGTACGTCCTGCGCACCGTCGACCAGATCACGGCGTTCTTCGACGGTCTGGAGCTGGTGGAGCCCGGCGTGGTCCCGGTGACCCAGTGGCGTCCGGAGGCGGGCGCCGACCAGCCGGAACTCATCGGCGAGCACGGCGGACTCGCCCGCAAGCCGTGACCCCCCGGCCCGCGCCGTACCGAGTCGCACCGAAAGGAAGCCGCACCATGTCCGCATGGCCGTTGCCCGAGACGTTCCCCAGCGCTTCGGGCACCGTCCGCTGGAACCGGCTGGGCGCTCCGGACGGGCGCCCGCTGGTGCTGCTGCACGGCACGCCCTTCTCCTCGTACGTCTGGCGCGCGGTGGCCCGCTCGCTGGCCCGCGACCACCAGGTGTTCGTCTGGGACATGCCCGGCTACGGGCTGTCGGAGAAGTCCGACGGGCAGGACGTGTCCCTGGCGGCGCAGGGCCGGGTCTTCGCGGAGCTGCTGGATCACTGGGGGCTTCGGCGTCCACTCGTGGCCGCCCACGACTTCGGCGGCGCCGTCGCGCTGCGGGCGCATCTGCTGCACGGCGCCGACTACGGAGCGCTCGCCCTGGTCGACCCGGTCGCGCTGGCGCCCTGGGGGTCGCCGTTCTTCCGGCTGGTCCGCGAGAACGCCGAGGTCTTCGGGCAGCTGCCCGAGGCGCTGCACCGCGCGCTGGTGCGCGAGTACGTGGGTTCCACCGGCGGTCCGGGGCTGCACCCGGCGGTCCTGGACCGGTTGGTCGAGCCCTGGCTCGGCGAAACGGGTCAGCCGGCCTTCTATCGGCAGATCGCCCAGGCGGACCAGCGGTACACGGACGAGGTACAGGACCGGTACGCCGGTCTCGAGGTCCCGACGCTGGTCTGCTGGGGTGAGGACGACGCGTGGATTCCGGTGGCCAAGGGACGCGAGCTCGCCGGTCTCGTCCCCGGTGCCCGGTGGGAGCCGATCGCCCACGCGGGCCATCTGGTCCAGGAGGATGCCCCCGCCGAGCTGACGGCGGCCCTGCTGGACTTCTTCCGTCTCGTTCCCTGACGGCCGTGCGCGTACCGCGGGCGGCGGTGTGCCACAGGGCGGGCCCCCGGGAAACCAGCGCTTCCCGGGGGCCCGCCCCGCTGGACGATCTCCCCGGTCAGGCGGGGGTGATGTTCTCCGCCTGCGGGCCCTTCTGGCCCTGGGTGATGTCGAAGGTGACGGCCTGGCCTTCCTGCAGCTCGCGGTAGCCCGTGGCGTTGATGTTGGAGTAGTGCGCGAAGACGTCGGGGCCGCCGCCGTCCTGCGCGATGAAGCCGAAGCCCTTTTCAGAGTTGAACCACTTGACGGTTCCGCTGGCCATGCCTTTTGCCTTTCAGCCGTTATCGGATCCGCACCGCGCGAACCCGGAGGTGGTCGTCCTGGTCCTCCGGCATTGCACAGCAAACCGCCCGCACTCCGGCGCGGGCGGTCTGGGCGAACCACGACATCTGCTGCTGACGCTACACGGCATGTCCGAGCCCCACCAGTGAGTAAGGGGGGTGAGCGCCAACCATGTTGCCGAGCTCGCCCCCTCGGACACCGTAGTGCGGGTCTGCGCTGCGCCATCCGAGGGAGACGGCGAGGCGGCCGCACAACCCGGTTCCGGAAGTGGTCTAGCTATGGAGAGTCCACCCACGGAGTCGGAGATCGATATGACCGTCAGGAAAGCGCTGGCCCTGGTGATCGGCGCCGTCATGTGCACCGGTGCGCTGGCGACCGGCTGCACCCGGGAGCCCTCGGGCGCCTCCTCGCAGGACGCGCCCGCACCCGCGAGTTCCGCGGCCCCGCGCCCCGCTCCCCCGCGTTCCTTCCCCCGTCCACTGCCCGGCGTCGGGCCGGCCGTGCGGGAGCGTCTCCCGGCCGGCACCCGGCAGGCCGTGGTGGTCACGGGCGGGACCGAGGACTCGTCGCAGGCCCGGGTGGTGCTCTACGAGCGCTATCCGGGCGAGGGCTGGCGGGCGGTCGCCGGTCCGTGGCCCGCCCACAACGGCCTGCGCGGCTGGACCGACGACCACGAGGCGGGCGACCTGCACACGCCCATCGGCGTCTTCGGCCTCAGCGACGCGGGAGGCAGGCTGCCCGACCCGGGCACCCTGCTCCCCTACGACGAGGATCCGGCGTTCTCCGTGTCGGGCACCGGACATCTGGGCGAGCCCCTGGAGGGGTCGTTCGACTACGTGATCGCCATCGACTACAACCGGGTGCCCGGCACCACCCCGCTGGACAGGACGCGCCCCCTGGGCGAGGACAAGGGCGGCGGCGTCTGGCTCCACGTGGACCACGACGGGCCGACCAACGCCTGCGTGTCCCTCAGCGAGGAGCACATGCGCACGTTGCTGACCACCCTGGACCCGGACAAGGAGCCGGTCGTCGTCATGGGCCCGCAGGAGGTCCTGGCGCAGTAGGGCGTTCCGGCCCGCGCGGCGGCCGGTGTGCCGCGCTCAGCCGACGGGCGGCATGTCGGTGGGCTCCGAGTCGAGGCCGGGCCTGCGCTCCCGCCACGCGCCCCGGGTGAAGTCCGGTATCTCGACGGGGCGGCCGCCCCTGGCCAGTGACGTGACGCTGAGGGGCACGGGCGAGCACCAGGCGGCCGAGTCGTAGACGTCGATGTCGGGCACCAGTCCCGCGCGCATCAGCTGGACGGTGCGCCACTGCAGGACGTAGTCCATGCCGCCGTGGCCGCCGTTGTTCGCGGCGTCGTCGCCGACCTTCCGCCACAGCCAGTGGTCGTACTCCTTGCGGTAGGCCTCGAAGTCGCGCCAGGTGTGGCCGCTGTGGTCCGGTTCGACGTAGATGCGGGCGCCGGTCGGGGCGGGTCCCGCATAGTCCTCGACGATGCCGCGGCTGCCGGCGAGGGTGTTGATCCGGCTGTAGGGCCGGGGCGAACTCACGTCGTGCTCCGCCCGGACGGTCCTGCCCTTCGCCGTTTCGATCATGCAGGTGACCAGGTCACCGTTGATGTAGGTCTCCTTCCAGGAGGGGTGATCGCGCGGGACGAAGCGGGCCCGGTAGTCGGCGAGTCCCTTCGGGGCCGTCGCGGTGGCACGCAGGGTGGTCATGCGGTCGCCGCGGTTGACGTCCATGGCCGCCGCGATCGGGGCGAGACCGTGCATCGGGTAGAAGGAGGCGGTGCTGCGGGTGTGCCACAGGCGGCGCCAGGAGTCCGTGTAGTAGGTGTCGGAGAAGAGCAGTTCGCGCAGGTCGTGCAGGTAGCCGCCGTGGCCGTTGGTGATGTCGCCGAACAGCCCGTCGTGTGCCGCCTTCAGCATGGCCAGCTCGTTGCGGCCGTAGTTGCAGTTCTCGGCCAGGAGCAGGTGCCTGCGGGTGCGTTCCGAGGTGTCGACGAGATCCCACAGCTGGCGCAGTTCCGTCGCGATGGGGAGTTCCACGACGGCGTGCCTGCCGCTGAGCAGCGCGGCCCGGCCGTGCTCGTAGTGGAACTCCCAGGGCGTGGCGATGTACACGAGGTCGATGTCGTCGCGGCGGAGCATCCGCGCGTAGGACTCGGCGGAGCCGCCGTACGCGGCGGGGCGCGGCTTGCCCTTGCTCTCCAGGCGGTCGGCGGCGCGCTCGGCCCGGTCGGCGCGGATGTCGCAGACGGCGGTCACGGTGCAGCCGGGCACGGCCGCCCAGCCGGTGATCATGCTCCCGCCCCGGTTGCCGAGACCGATGATGCCGACGCGGACGGTTGTGCGGGCGGCGAAGGGCACACCGATCATCGACTTCTGGCCGGGCCTGCGGCGGGGCGCCTGTTCGGACGCCGCGGCGGAGGGGGCGGCGGCCCCGAACCCGGCCGCGAGGGCGCCGGTGACGGCCGCGGAGCCCAGGAGCAGGCGGCGGGAGACAGCGGGCGTTCGGGACATGACGGCAACACTCCTCGTGGCGTTCGCATCACGGTCGGGGCGCGGTCGGGCGTTGTCGGGCAACGTCGAACTGTCGAGCTGTCGAACACTTTCGGGGCATGACTCTGCGGGCTCCGCCGTGACATGTCAATACGTGCTCGATGCGCAGCCGTTCCGAGCACTTCCGCGCACCGGGAGGGCCGCGGGCGGTGCCGCTGCATCCCGTCCTGCACCACTCCGCGCGTGGAAAGCGTGACGGGGTCGTTGGTGGTGAAGTCCCCCGGCGGGATGCCCGGGTGGTGTCCGTCGCCGGGTGGTGGCGCCTGGTCGCGCGGGCCCAGGGTGAGCCGGGAGACGATGCGGTAGCGGTCGCCCCGGTAGAGGGGGTGCACGTACTCGACGGGCCGCCCCCGGATGTCGGTGGTCAGGCGCTCGAAGAGGAGCGCCTGGGAGAGCTCGGGCACGTCCAGCAGGTCGGCCTCGGCACGGGTGACCACGGTGGGCCCGATGGACTGCACGGCCTCGCCGACCCGGACGTCGTGCCGCTTGCCCAGATGCTCGCGGCGCAGGCGGGCCACGTAGTGGGACCTCCACGGCCGGCACCGGCGCCTCCACCACGCAGACCGAGTCTCGACCAAGTCGATGAAGTTCAGGAACGGCACGTACGCCGCGCGGGTCAGGTTCGCCGACACGCCCGAGTCCGGCCACGACGGGGACCGGCTCGTGCAGACGTTCTTCACCGTCAACGACCTCACGGCGCCGATGGCCGACGACTACGCCGCGTACGACTTCGGGTACCTGCCGAACGGCGGATGGGGGGCCAAACGGCCGACATCCCCTGCACGACCTCCTGGGAGACGTACAACCCGGCCCCTGGCAGGCCTCAACCAGCACTCCGAGCAGCACACCAGCTACGCCGGCTGGCACGAGCTGGTGGTGACCATCGACGACAGTGCCATCACGTACTACGTCGACGGACAGGTGTTCGGCACCCACGACGCCCGGTTCCTGCCCGAGCGGCCGATGTCGATCAGCTTCAACCAGTGGCTGATCGACCTGAACGGCCAGACGTCGACGGCGCCGCGCGCCTACGACCAGCAGGTCGACTACGTCCTGCACGTCAAGGACCAGGTGCTCACCCCGGCCGAGGTAGCCGCGAAGGTCGCCGGGTACCGCACCGCCGGCACCGGGTTCGTGGACGAGGTGCCCGCCTCCTGTCCCTGGCGGGGAGGCACCCGTGCGGGGACGGTCAGAACAGCGGTTCCTGGGCCGCCGAAGGCCGTCCCCGGCTCTTGCGGCGCCGGGTGCCGGCGTCGGGTGCCGTCTCGCCGAACAGGGGGGCGGTGCCGTACTCGTCCGGCTCCGCCGGGACGGTGGCGGGCCCGGTGCTCACGTTGAGGACCAGGGGGGCGTCACGGTCGAAGTCGCCCGGCGTCATCGCCACCCACTCACGGTCCTGCCGCTGTCCCACGCACCGACACCTCTCTCGCGCCGCCCGCCGCGACCACGCGACGCTACCAGCCCCACGGGAGCCGTGCGATCACGGCTCCCGCCTGGCACGCATCCATCGTTCCCGGACAGCCGGGGACCGACGCATCATGATTGAAACTGCATGGAAAAACCTCTTTCCGATCATCTTCACGCACACGCTCTCTCGTTTCGGACCCTTGACAGGCTCTGGATCCGGTCGCTTTACTCCCGATCAACGCCGATGTCGTGTGATCGGCGGCAGAGGTACGCCCAGCCGGTAGCTGGCTTCGCGCCAGAAGCCCGGACTGAGTCGCCAGGACGGCCACGCGCCTCCGAGGCGGGGACGTGCCCACCACCCCTCCGGAGCTCGAACCATGAGCCGTACGCAGGTGCACACCCGTAGGAAGCCGGTGCTGGCCGGCCTCGGCGCCACCGCCGTTCTCGTCACCGCCGCAGCCCTCGTCCCGGGCAGCTCCCGGGCCGAAGCGGCCGCCTACTCCCCGCCCCCCGCGCACGCGGGCTTCGACTACCAGATCGGCGGCGCCTACACCGCGCCGGCCGGCGTGGACGTGGTCAGCCGCGACCACACGGCCTCCCCCGCGCCGGGCCTGTACAACATCTGTTACGTCAACGCCTTCCAGGCCCAGCCCGGCGCCGAGGGCGACTGGGACGACGACCTGTTGCTGCGCGATGAGAACGGCGACGTCGTCTACGACACCGACTGGGGCGAGGCCTTCCTCGACATCCGCACCGCCGACAAGCGCGAGCGCATCGCCGCGAAGGTCGGCACGTGGATCGACGGCTGCGCGGACAAGGGCTTCCAGGCCGTCGAGCCGGACAACTACGACAGCTACACCCGCGCGGGCGACCTGCTGGACGCCGCGGACGCCCAGGGCCTGATCAAGCTGCTCGCGGAGCGCGCGCACTCCGACGGGCTGGCCATCGGGCAGAAGAACACCGTCGAACTGGCCCCGAACCGCGAGCGGAACGGGCTGGACTTCGCGGTCGCCGAGGAGTGCGGCGAGTGGGACGAGTGCGGCGACTACACGGCCGCGTTCGGCGACCGGGTGATCGTCATCGAGTACACCGCCAAGGGCCTGTCGAAGGCGTGCGCGGGCTTCGGCGACGAGCTGAGCATCGTCCGGCGCGACCTGGACGTGTCGCCGAAGGGCAGCAGCGGCTACGTCCGTGAGACCTGCTGACACCCCCCGACGGCCAGTGAAGTCCTTGGAGGTACAGATGGATGCGGTCCGACGTGCCGCGCGCCCCTCGCGCAGGGGCGTGCTGCGGGCCGGCGGGGGCGCCGCGCTCGCGGCGCTCGCGGGCACCGCGGTCACCGGCTGCGGGACCGGTCCGGACGACGGCGTCGCGGCCGACGGCACGGTCACCGTCGAGATCTGGCACGGCCAGGCGGACACGGCGAAGAAGGCCCTGGAAGGGCTCGTCGCCGACTTCGAGCGGGCCCACCCGAAGATCAGGGTGAAGCTGGGCGGCGGTGTGCTCGCCGACGTGATGCTGCAGAAGGTGACGGCCGCCCTCGCCGCCGGCTCCTACCCGGACATCGCGTACATCTTCGGGTCGGACCTGGCCCGGGTGGCCCGCAGCCCACAGGTCGTGGACCTCACCGACACGGTCGGGTCGGGACCCGTGCCGTGGAAGAGCTACTGGGCTGCCTCCAGGGACGCCGTCACGCTCAACGGCAGGGTCCGGGCCGCACCCGCGGTGCTCGACTCGCTCGCCGTGGTCTGCAACAGGAAACTGTTCCGCGAGGCCGGTCTGCCGCTGCCGGAGGCCGGCTGGACGTGGCAGGACTTCGTCGCCTCGGCCCGCACGCTCACCGAGTCGGGCCGGGGCCGGTTCGGCACCGGCTGGCCGGGCACGGGCGACGAGGACACCGTGTGGCGGCTGTGGCCGCTGATCTGGGACCTGGGCGGCGACGTCGTCGACGGCGGCGGCAAGGGCATCGGCTTCGCCGGCACCGGCGCCCGGGCGCTTCGGGTGGTGGCCGAACTGGCCCGGGACAAGAGCGTGTACGTCGATCCCAAGCCCGGCAGCGAGCAGATGTACCAGGTGTTCCAGTCCGGCCGCATGGGCATGGTGGTCACGGGGCCGTGGCAACTGCCCGACATCGAGACCGCCGGGATCGACTACCACGTCGTCCCCCTTCCCTCCTTCAGCGGGCGCCCGGTCACCATCTCGGGGCCCGACACCTGGACGGTGTTCGACAACGGCGAGGCCCGGTCGAAGGCCGCCCGGACCTTCCTGAACTGGCTGGCCCGGCCCGAGCAGGACGTGCGCTGGGACATCGAGGCCGGCAGCCTCCCGCTCAGCCGCCGCACCGAGGCCCTGCCCGCCTGGCAGGACAAGGTCGCCCGCACCGAGGGCCTGAACGTGTTCACCACGGCGTTGGAGACGGCACGGGTACGCCCCGTGCACCCGGCGTACCCGGAGGTCTCGCAGGCACTGGGGCAGGCGATCGTCGCCGTGCTCCTGGGGCGCAGCACCCCCGAGAAGGCGCTGCGTGCCTGCGCCGACGAAGCCAACGCCGCCCTGCTCATACCGCGTTGAGGAGCCACACCGCCATGCCGCGCCTCCCCCGCCCCCTCACCGTCGTGGGCCCGCCGCCGGACCCACGGCCGCTGCGCCGCAAGCGCCGCCGCGAAACCGGCACCGCCTGGGCGTTCGTCTCACCGGCGGTCCTGATCGTCCTCGGCCTGAGCATCGTGCCGGTCGTCTGGTCGCTGCTGCTGTCCTTCCAGGCCAGTGACCTGGTGACGCCCAGCCGCTGGGTGGGCCTGGACAACTACCGCGCCCTCGCCCAGGACCCGAACTTCAGCCAGGCGGTCCGCAACACCCTGCTCTACACGGTGCTGTACGTGCCGCTGAGCCTGCTGTTCGGCCTGGCCCTCGCCCTGGTGCTGAACCGGCGCATCCGCCTCGTCGGTCTCTACCGCACGCTGATCTTCGTGCCGTTCGTGCTCTCGGCGACCGCGCAGGGCGTGCTGTTCTCCTTCATCCTGGACCCGGAGTTCGGCGCGGCCAACTCGGTGCTGCACCGCCTCGGCGTCTCCTCGCAGGGCTTCCTGTCCGATCCCTCCCAGGCGCTGCTCGTGCTGGTGGCGATCACGTTGTGGAGCGGCACCGGGTTCTGCGTCGTGGTCTACCTCGCCGCCCTCCAGGACGTGCCGCAGTCGCTGATGGAGGCGGCCCGTCTCGACGGGGCCGGACGCCGGCACCTGCTGCGCCACGTCACGCTGCCCACGCTCACCCCGGTCACCGTCTTCCTGGTGCTGTGGCAGGCCATCCAGTCCCTCCAGGTCTTCGACCTCGTGTACGTCACCACCAAGGGCGGCCCGCTCGGCTCGACGACGGTGGTCGTCTACTTCATCTGGGAGCAGGCCTTCAAGAACGCCACCGCCGGGTACGGGGCCTCGGCCGCGTACGTCCTGGCCGTCGCCCTCGGCCTGGTCGCGGGGGCAGTCCGTCTCGTCCGGCGTCGGGGACGCCACCGTCTCGAAGGGGCCCGCTCATGACGGCGACCTCCGCCCGGCCGGGCACCACGAACGCATTGGCGACCCAGTCCGCCGTCGCCGAACGGCGCCGTCCCCGGCTCCCGTTCAGCCCCTGGCACCTGCTGCTCGCCCCGCTCGCGCTGGTCTTCGCGGTGCCGCTGGTGTGGCTGGTGCTCAGCTCCGTGATGAGCAACGCGGAGATCAACCGGTTCCCGCCGGCCCTGTGGCCGTCCGGTATCGATCTCGGCGGTTACCGATACGTGCTGGGCAACGCGATGTTCCCCCGCTGGTTCGTCAACTCGCTGATCGTCTCCGCCGTCACGGTCGCCGCCAACCTCGTCCTCGGCTCGCTGGCCGGGTACGCCTTCGCCCGGATGCGGTTCGCGGGCTCCCGGGTGCTCATGGGGCTGATGCTGGCCACCATGGCGGTGCCGTTCCAGCTGACGATGATCCCGACGTTCCTGGTGATGAAGAAGCTCGGCCTCATCGACACCCTGGGCGCGCTGATCGTGCCGTCCCTGGTCACGCCGTTCGCGGTGTTCCTGCTGCGGCAGTTCTTCCTCTCGCTGCCCAGGGAGCTGGAGGAGGCCGCCTGGATCGACGGCTGTTCCCGGCTGCGGGTGCTGTGGCGGATCGTGCTGCCGCTGTCGCGTCCGGCGCTGGCCACGGTGGCCGTCCTGACCTTCCTGACCACGTGGAACGACCTGACCTGGCCCCTGATCGCCATCAACCACGACACGCAGTACACGCTGCAACTGGGGCTGACCACGTTCCAGGGGCAGCACCACACCCAGTGGGCGGCCGTGATGGCGGGCAACGTCATCACCGTGCTGCCGGTCCTGCTCGCCTTCCTCGGCGCGCAGAAGACCTTCATCCAGTCGATCACCTCCAGCGGACTCAAGGGCTGACCGACCGCCCGTCGTCCGCCGTCCACCCTCACTCCAGGGAAGACCCATGCCGCACAGCCTCGACCTGCTCGTCGTCGGCGACGCCAATCCCGACGTCGTCGTGGGGCCCCTAGACGCCCCCCTCGCCTTCGGACAGCGCGAACAACTCGTCCCCGACGGCGCCCTCACGCTCGGCGGCTCCGCCGCGATCATGGCGTGTGGCGCGGCCCGCCTCGGCCTGCGGGTGGCGTTCGCCGGCCGCGTGGGCGACGACGACGCCGGGCGCTACGTCCGCGACACCCTCGACGCACACGGCGTAGACACCGGCGCCCTGCTCGTCGATCCGCGGCTGCCGACGCCGCTCACCGTCGTCCTCACCCGGGGCGACGACCGTGCCATCGTCACCGCCCCGGGCACGCTGCCGGCCACGACGGCCGCGGACGTCCCGGCCCCGCTGCTCGCCGCCGCCCGGCACGTGCACGCCGCGTCGTACTTCCTGCTGCCCGCGCTCGCCACCGGTCTGCCCGACCTGCTGCGCACGGCACGCTCGCACGGTGCGACGACGTCGCTGGACACCAACGACGATCCCGCCGGCCGCTGGGACGGGGCCGGCCTGGACGCCGTACTCCCGCACACCGACTACCTGCTGCCCAACGCGGCCGAGGCACGGCGGCTGGCCGGGCTCGACGGCCCGGACCTCGGGAAGGCCGCCGCCGCGCTCGCCGGCCGGGGGCCGACGGTCGTCGTCAAGAACGGCGCCGAGGGCGCCCTGTGCCACGACGGGCACACCCTGTTCGGCACGCCCGGCATCCCCGCTCGCCCCGTCGACACGGTGGGCGCCGGCGACAGCTTCGACGCCGGTTTCGTCGCCGCGCTGCTCGCCGGGCTCGCCCTGCCCGAGGCCCTCGAACTCGCCGCCGTCTGCGGCGCGCTGTCCACCCGCGCGCACGGCGGCACCACCGCCCAGCCCACCTGGGACGAAGCGTTCGCCCAGGTCACCCGCAACGGAGAGAACCCCGCATGAGCACCGCCCACCCGACCGCACCCAAGATCACCTTCGTCGGAGCCGGCAGCGTCGTCTTCACCCAGGGTCTGCTCGCCGACCTCTTCGCGTTCGACGAGCTGAAGTCCGCGCACATCGCGCTGCACGACATCGACGCCGAGCGCCTGGCCACCGCCCGGGCGGCCGCCGAGTACATCGCCGCCGAGCGCGGCGCCCGGCCCCATGTCACCGCGCACGCGGACCGCCGCGAGGCCCTGGTCGGCGCCGACTTCGTCATCAACATCGTGCAGGTCGGCATGGGCGAGGCGACCCGCACCGACTTCGAGGTGCCGGCCCGCTACGGACTGCGCCAGACCATCGGCGACACGCTCGGCGTCGGCGGCATCTTCCGCGCGCTGCGCACCTTCCCGCTGCTCACGGCGCTCGGGCAGGACATCGCCGAGGTCTGTCCGGACGCGTGGCTGCTCAACTACACCAACCCGATGGCGATGAACGTCCAGTACCTCGCCGAGGCCACCGGCCTGACGCGGGTGGTGGGCCTGTGCCACTCGGTCTACTGGACGGTCCAGGGCCTGTGCGAACTGCTGAAGGTCCCCTACGAGGAGGTCACCTACCGGACCGCGGGCGTCAACCACCAGGCATGGGTGCTGCGTCTGGAGCACGGCGGCGAGGACCTCCACCCGCGCCTCGACGCCCTCCTCGCCGAGGACCCGCAGCTGCGCCGCCGGGTCCGCATGGACATGTACCGGCGCCTCGGCCACTACCCGACGGAGACCAGCGAGCACTCCTGCGAGTACGTGCCCTGGTACCTGCACCACGACAGCGAGATCGAGCGGCTGCGGCTGCCCGTCGGTGCCTACCTGGGCATCGTGGACGAGAACGTGGCCGAGTACGAGCGCACCCGCGACGCGCTGGCCTGCGGGGCGCCGCTCACGGTCGAGGGCACCATGGAGTACGCGCCGCAGATCATCCACAGCATCGTGACCGGCACCCCCCGCACGGTCTACGGCAATGTGCCGAACCACGGTCTGATCGAGAACCTGCCCGCCCGGGGCACCGTCGAGGTGCCGTGCCTGGTCGACTCCGCGGGCGTCCAGCCCACCCGCGCCGGGGCGCTGCCCCCGCAGCTGGCGGCCCTGAACCGGGCCTATCTGAGCACCACCGACCTGGTGGTGCGGGCGGCCGTGGAGGACGACCCGCGGCACATCCGGCACGCGGCGATGGCCGACCCCGCGACGGCGGCGACGCTCAGGGTCGAGGAGATCTGGGAGCTGTGCGACGACATGGTCCGCGCCCACGGGGACCGCCTGCAGCCCGGGCTGCGGGGCGCGCTCGCCCGTTGAGCCGACCGCCGCGCGGGCGACTGGTGCGGCCCCGCGTACGGGGGAGAACGCGGGGCCGCACCAGCAAGCTATCGGAGTAACCGGCCGCCTGCCAGACCCGGCGTCGTACCGAGCACCGTCGACTCCCGCCCCCGACCGCGACTCGGCCCGGGTGTCCGCCTTTCACCGGGCTCCCGTCACCCGACCGGCGGACAGGAGTGCCGGCGGGAGCGGGGCGCGCCGGGACGGCGCACGCTGCGGGGCGGGCCGTGCGGGGCACAGACTGGGGTCATGGGTTGCTCCGATCCACCGCCGGCAGCGGTGTCACGGCGTTTTCCCGGCGGGCCGACGAACGTGGTGGCGGCCCGCCGGTTCGTACGTGCCGCGCTTCGGGGCGCCGCCTCGGACCTGGTGGGCACGGCCGAGCTGCTGGTGAGCGAGCTGGTCACCAACGCGGTGCTGCACGCGCGCACCGAGGTGGAGGTGCGCGTGTCACGCCTCGACGGCCGGGTGCGGGTAGGGGTCGGTGACCGGCGGCCCGGCCTTGGACTCGTGCCACAGCGCCTTACGCCGTACGCCGGTACGGGACAGGGGCTGACTCTGGTGGAGAAGTTGGCCTCGCGGTACGGGGCGGACGGCGGTGACGCGGGCAAGACGGTGTGGTTCGAGCTGTGGCACGACGGTCCGCCGCCGCCGTCGTCCGGGTGGGAGACCGCTCTGCCGCCGCGCCCCGCCGAGGCGACGGTGACGCTCGTCGACGTGCCGACCGCCCTGGAGGCGGCGGGCCGGCAGCACCGGCACGTGGTGCTGCGCGAGCTGATCCTCGCCGCGTCCGCGGGAGACCTTCTCGGGGTGGCGCCCGAGGACCTCGCAGCCGCCAACGACGTCAACAACATGATCAGTGCCGGGATGACGGCCGCGCTGGAGGTACCGGTTCCCGAGTCGGGGCTGCGCACCCTGCCCCTTCCGCTGCCGCCCGACGCCGTGCCCGCGGTGCGAGCGCTGCGCCGCGTACTCGACCTGGCCGAGGAGCGGGCCCGGGAGGAACGGCTGCTGACTCTGCCGGCGCTGCCCCGCGGGCGCGCCTTCCAGGAGTGGCTCTTCGACGAGATCGCCGGGCAGCTGACCGGGGCGCCGCCCGCCGCCTGGACCGTGGTCCCCCGCGAGCCGGAGATCAGCTCCGCCGAACTCGTGCCGTGGGACGTCGGTCAGGTGCGGGCCAGCAGGATGCCGACCGTCGCCGCCGACGAGGGCAACCGGATCGTCGCGGCCAACGGAGCGGCGGCCGACCTGCTGGGCTGGGGACCGGACGACCTCGTCGGCCGCCGTCTGACCACCCTCGTCCCCGAGCACCTGCGCGAGCGGCACACCGCCGCGTTCACCTCGATGCTGCTCACCGGCCGCACCCGCGTCGTGGGACGCTCCGTGCCGCTTCCCGCGCTGCACCGCAGCGGACGGCTGGTGCCGGTCCGGCTGTACATCCAGGCCCAGGAGACGGCCGACGGCCGCACCGTCTTCGTCGCACAGCTCGTCCCGCGGGCGACCACGTTCCTCGACGGGCCGAGGGCTCCCGGCAGGATCAGGGAGGCGGCGATCGGGGAGCCGGACGGCGGCCGGTCGCCCGGCGTCCCGGAGGCCGGTGCCCGGGCGGCCGGTGCCCGGGGCGAATTGTCGGCGCTCGACCGGCTCACCCTCCTGGCCGAGTTGGGGGCGCAGCTCAACAACACGCTCGACCTGGACGAAGGGCTGCAGCGGGCGGGCCGCCTGCTGACGGAGCGGCTGGCCGACTGGTGTGTGGTGGACCTGTACAACGCCGACGCGCGGGTGGACCGGGCCTGCGTCGTCCACCGCGACCCCCGCGCCCTGCGCCCGGGGGCGTACGAGGGGGCGCTGTCGGAAGTCTCCGAGGAGTCGCGCGGTCCGCTGGCCCGGGTGCTGCGCGGCGCCGGGCCGCTCCTGCTCACGGACGCCCCGCAGCCGGCCCGGACCGGGAGCGCACTGGACCGGTCGTACGTCGAACTGTTCCGCGAACTGGGGGCGGGCAGCGCCGTCGTGGCCCCACTGCGGGCCCGCCGCCGGATCTTCGGCGCTCTCACCCTGGCGCGCGCGCCCGGCGGCCCGCCGTTCACGGAGGACGACCTGACGCTCGTCGACGACCTGGTGCACAGTCTCGCGCTGGGGGTGGACAACGCCCGCCTGTACCGGGACACCCGCTCCATCGCCGAACGGCTCCAGCGTTCGCTGCTGCCGGTGCTGCCGGAGGTCGAGGGGCTGCGGCTGGCCGCCCGCTACGCCGCCTCCTCGACCACCGCGCAGGTCGGCGGGGACTGGTACGACAGTTTCGTGCTGCCCGGCGGGAACACCGCGGTGATCATCGGGGACGTCGCGGGGCACGACCTGGACGCGGCCATCGCGATGAGCCAGTTGCGCAGCATGCTCCGGGGCATCGCCGTGGACCGCGAGGAGCCGCCCGCCGAGGTGCTGCGCCGGCTGGACCTGGCCAACCACAGCCTTTACCGGGAGGCCACCGGCACTTGCGTCTACGGCCTGGTCAAGGGCCCCGCGCACGGACCCTGGGAGCTGACGCACTCCTCCGCGGGCCATCTGCCGCCGCTGCTGGTCACCCGGGACGGGCGGGCCCGTTACCTCGACGGAGGCGCCGGGCTGCTGCTCGGCATGGACCCCGACGCGGCCCGTGGCACGGCGCGTGACGCGCTGCCCGCCCACTCGACGCTGCTGCTGTACACCGACGGCCTCGTCGAGCGTCGCGACGAGCCCCTGGACGACGCGCTGGAGCGATTGCGCCGGCACGCCGCCGATCTGGCCCACGAGCCCCTGGACGTGTTCTGCGACGAGCTGCTCATCGGCCTGGGGGCGGACAGCGTCGACGACATCGCGGTCCTCGCCGTCCGCCCCACGCCACCGTCGTCCGGACGCGAGTGCGACGGGGCGACCGAGGGGTGACGATCGCGCCGCCGGGCGCCGCCCGGCCTGCCCGTTCGGGCATCTGATTCTGCCTCGCAGGCTCCTGACGCCTGCGGGCGGGCGGCGCTAGTGTCCCCCCGGTGAGCATCACGTCCCGGCGAGCGGCCAGGTGAACGACGAGCGGCTGACCGTGACGCAGCCGGCCCCTGCTGAACAGCCGGGACAGGCGGAGCAACCCCGCAGGCGCAAGCGCCGCGGGCCGGGGCCCGTCACCCTGTTGCTGCTGCCGGCTCTGGTGACCGTCACCGGTGTGGCCGCCTTCCTCGCGCTGGGCGGGCTGCCGAGCCCGGGGTCCGACGACGACTCCGCCACGGATGCGTCCGCCGCGGTCGACATCGACCCCTCGTACCTCCCCTGGCTGCGCAAGGCGGCCTCGGCCTGCACCGTCCTCGAGCCGTCCGTGCTCGCCGCGCAGATCGACCAGCTCTCGGGCTGGAGCGACGACTCCGACGAACTCTCCGGTCAGAAGGGCATCGCCGCCTTCACCGACGACGAGTGGCGGACCTGGGGCAAGGACGACGACGGCAACGGGCGGTCCTCGCCGCGCGACCCGGCGGACGCCATCATGGCGCTGGGTCGGCGGGACTGCTCGCTGGCCGGGAAGGTGACCGAACTGCGCACCGAGGGCAGGATCAACGGCGACCTGGTGGAGCTGACCCTGGCCGCGTACGCCGTGGGGGAGGACGCCGTCACGGAGGCGGGGCGCGTACCGTCGGCGGCGAAGACGTACCTCGACGAGGTCCAGGCCCTAATGCCCCGTTACGAGGCGCTCGACCGTGAGGACTCCGGCGGCGGTGCGGGCGGGGCGGCCGGCGCCCTGCTGACCGCGCCGGTCAGCCCGCTCGCCATCACCTCGCCCTACGGGTCGCGGGAGCACCCGCTGACGGGGGTCACCAAGCTGCACACCGGTGTGGACTTCGCCGCGCCGCAGGGCGCGCAGGTCGTGGCGGCGCGGCGGGGCCGGGTCGTGTTCGCCGCGCTCACCAGCGCGTACGGCAACCGCATCGTGATCGACCACGGGACGATCCAGGGCAAGCGGGTGGAGACGACCTACAGTCACCTCTCCTCGCTGGGGGTGGCCGTGGGGCAGACCGTGGAGGCCGGGGCCCCGATCGGACGGGTCGGCTCCACCGGCCTGTCCACCGGCCCGCACCTGCATTTCGAGGTCATCCTCGACGGGTACTACACGGATCCGCGCCCCTGGGTCGTCGCGAACGGGGTTTGATCCGGCGGATCGTGTCGAAGCACTGAGCATGACCCAGTCGAAGCGCGAGACAGAGCGGAAGTACGAGCCACCCTCCGGCGGCGTCGCCGGGCTGCCCGACCTCACCGGCGTCGGTCCCGTCGCCTCGGTCACCACGGCCGGGCCCGAGGAACTGGACGCGGTGTACCACGACACCGAGGATCTGCGGATCGCCGGGGCCTCGGCCACGTTGCGCCGTCGTACGGGCGGTCCGGACGCGGGCTGGCACCTGAAACTGCCCCTGGCCGGGGACACCCGGGAGGAGGTGTGGGCGCCGCTCTCGGACGAGGTGCCGGAGTCGCTGCGCGAGCTGGCCCTGTCCCGCACGCGGGGCGCCGAGCTGCGTCCTGTGGTAAGCATCCGGTCCACCCGTACCGTGCGGCGGTTGCGCGACGCGGAGGGCGGGGTGCTCGCCGAGCTGAGCCTCGACGAGGTGCGCGCGGACGCGGCGGCGTCCGGCGGTGGGCGCGCCGAGTGGGGCGAACTGGAGGTCGAACTCGCCGAAGGTGTCGACGCCGGGCTGCTGGACGTCGTCGAGAAGAAGCTGCGGAAGAAGGGGATCGTCCGCGCCGGCAGCCCGTCCAAGCTCGCCCGGGCGCTGCGGGAGACGGGGGCGGGGGCGGGGGCAGTGCCGGAGCGTCGCCCGGAAGTGGTGGCCGGGTCTCCCGGGGCGTACGTGCTCGCGTACGTGAGGGAGCAGGCCGACAGGCTGGTGTCGCTGGATCCGGCGGTCCGGGGCGACCTGCCCGACGCCGTGCACCGGATGCGTGTCACGTGCCGACGGCTGCGCGGTTGCCTGCGCTCCTACCGGTCGGTGCTCGACCGGCGGGTCACCGATCCGGTGCGCGCGGAACTGCGCTGGCTGGCGGGTGAGTTGGGAGTGGCGCGCGATCAGGAGGTGCTGGGCGAACGCATCGGTGCCGCGCTGGCGGAGCTGCCGGACGAACTCGTGCTGGGTCCCGTCGCCGCCCGGCTGCGCGTCTGGGAGGTGTCCCACGGCGGCAAGGCGCGGTCCCGTACGCGGGAGGCTCTGGCCACGGCCCGCTATCTGCGCCTGCTGGACGCCCTGGACGCCCTGGTCCGGCGACCGCCCCTGCGGGCCGGGGCCGCGCGGAAGCCCGCCCGTACGATGGCCCGGGCGGTGCTCGAGGAGTACGGCCGTCTCGCCGGACGGATGGAGCTCGCCCTGGCGCAGCCTGCGGGCCGGTCGCGGGAGACGGCTCTGCACGAGGCCCGCAAGGCGGCCAAGAAGCTCCGCTACGCGGCCGAGGTGGCGCGTCCCGCGCTCGGCAAGCCGGTCGCCCGGCTCGGCGCGCGCGCCAAGGCGGTTCAGGTGCTGCTCGGCGAGCACCAGGACGCGGTGGTCGCCCAGGACACACTGCGAGGGCTGGCGGTGGCCGCCCACGGGGCGGGTGAGTCCGCGTTCACCTGGGGGCTGCTGCACGGTCTCGAACGGGCGGGGGCCGACGCCCGGCAGCGGGAGCTGCCCGAGGTGTGGCGGGCGGCGTCGGACCCCGCGCTGCGGACCCCGCTCGAACACTGACCCGCGGTGCGCCGCGCACGCGACGGCCGTGTGCCGCGCCATGCGGCTCCGTCCGCCCCCGCGCACCGTGCGACAAGGACCGGCCTCACGCCGCGCGTGCCCGCTCCGGCAGGGCGCGCGGCGGCGCCGGCGGGGTGCGGGTGGCGCTGACCCGGTAGGTGATCCGGTTCGGGTCCGCGAGCGGCTCGCCGAGCGATATCCGGCCCGCGGCGTGCAGCGTGTCGCACTCGGCG
Organism: Streptomyces sp. NPDC085944; assembly: GCF_040686295.1. NCBI lineage: Bacteria > Bacillati > Actinomycetota > Actinomycetes > Kitasatosporales > Streptomycetaceae > Streptomyces > Streptomyces sp. NPDC085944. The sequence continues at coordinate 117,239 of NZ_JBFBJX010000013.1, forward strand.
GTCGGCAGTGCGACATAGCAGCCGCCACGGCCGGTGACGGAGTCGAGCGGGCGCCAGTAGCTGTATCTGTGCCGCCCGTCCGCGCGCACCGTGACGAAGACCGGCGTCCGCGCGTCGGTGACGATGCGCAGGACCTCGGCCTCGGCGGCACCGAGTTTCGCGCGGCGCCGGGCTTCGCCCGAGTCGGCGGAGTGCGGACGGACGGCGGCGGTGAGCGGCATCGGCTGTGGCCCTTTCAGGTCAGTGACTCGAGAACGCCTACCCGGTCCGGCCGGTGTTGATCTCGATGGACCGCATTCTTCAGCACGGCACTGACAAGTCCTGTCCGGAGTCTTGCCGGATCGATTACTCACCACTTAAATCACACCTTGAACTAAGCCGCTGCATGGCGCGGTTGACCGATCCTGCCCGCATCCCCAGAAAGCACCCGTATGAGACTGAGATCCTTGGGTGTCGCGCTCGTCGCCACGGCGGCGCTCGTCACCCTTCCCGCCCCGATGACGGCCACCGCGGCCGACACCCCCCTCTCCCAGGACCGGACGGCCACGTCGTCCTCGGCCGAGAACGCCGGAACACCGTCCGGCAACGCCGTCGACGGCGACACGACCACCCGGTGGTCGTCGGCCGCGAGCGACGACCAGTGGCTCCAGGTCGACCTCGGCACCACCGCCTCCGTCACCCGCGTGGTGCTCGACTGGGAGGCGGCCTACGGCAAGGACTACAAGATCCAGCTCTCCCAGGACGGGAGCACCTGGACCGACGCGAAGACGGTCACCGGCGGCGACGGCGGCACCGACACGCTCGACGTCTCGGGGCAGGGCCGCTACGTCCGTATGCAGGGTGTCCACCGGGCCACGCCCTGGGGCTACTCCCTGTGGGAGTTCCAGGTCTTCGGCACCACCGGCGGCACCACGCCGGGCGGCTCGTGCGACAGCGCCAACGCCGCTCAGGGCAGGCCCGCCGCCGCCTCCTCGGTCGAGAACGCCGGGACGCCCGCCGCCGCGGCCTTCGACGGCGACCCCGGCACCCGCTGGTCCAGCCAGGCCTCCGACCCCCAGTGGGTGCGGGTCGACCTCGGCGCCGTACGGGACCTGTGCAAGGTGGATCTGAACTGGGAGGCCGCGTACGCCAAGGACTTCCGGATCGAGGCCTCCTCGGACGGGCAGAACTGGCAGACGCTCAAGAGCGTCACGGGCGCGACCGGGGGCAAGTCCTCCTACGCCGTCAGCGGTTTTGGCCGCTACGTCCGCGTCCTCGGCACGGCCCGCGCCACCGGCTACGGCTACTCGCTGTGGGAGGTCGCCGTGCACACCGGCACCACCGGCACTCCCCCGGTCGAGGGCGGCGGCGACCTGGGGCCGAACGTCATCGTCGTGGACCCCTCCACGCCGAACCTCCAGCAGAAGTTCGACCAGGTCTTCGCCCAGCAGGAGTCCAACCAGTTCGGCAGCGGGCGCTACCAGTTCCTGCTGAAGCCGGGCACGTACAACGGGATCAACGCGCAGATCGGCTTCTACACCTCGATCTCCGGCCTGGGCCTCAACCCGGACGACACACAGATCAACGGTGACGTCACCGTGGACGCGGGCTGGTTCAACGGCAACGCGACGCAGAACTTCTGGCGTTCGGCCGAGAACCTCGCCATCACACCGTCCAACGGCACCGACCGCTGGGCCGTCGCCCAGGCGGCCCCCTTCCGCCGGATCCACGTCAAGGGCGGCCTCAACCTCGCCCCCAACGGCTACGGCTGGGCCTCCGGCGGCTACATCGCCGACTCGAAGATCGACGGCACCGTCGGCCCCTACTCCCAGCAGCAGTGGTACACCCGGGACAGCTCGGTCGGCGGCTGGACCAACGGCGTCTGGAACATGACGTTCACGGGCGTCGAGGGCGCTCCCGCAGGCAACTTCGAGACCGGCCCGTACACCACGCTCGACACCACTCCGATCTCGCGCGAGAAGCCGTTCCTCTACCTGGACGGCAACGAGTACAAGGTGCGGGTGCCCGCCAAGCGGACCAACGCGCGCGGTGTCTCCTGGCCCGCCAACGCGGGTGGCACCTCGCTGCCGCTGAGTCAGTTCTACGTCGTCAAGCCCGGCGCGACGGCGGCGACCATCAACGCCGCGCTCGACCAGGGCCTCAACCTGCTGTTCACGCCCGGCGTGTACCACATCGACCGGACCATCGAGGTCGACCGCGCCAACACCGTCGTGCTGGGCCTCGGTCTGGCCACGATCATTCCGGACGGCGGCGTCGACGCCATGCACGTGGCCGACGTCGACGGCGTGCGGCTCGCCGGCTTCCTCATCGACGCGGGTCCGCAGAACTCCGACACCCTGCTGCGCATCGGAACGCCGGACGGGAACGCCGACCACTCCGCCAACCCCACGACCATGCAGGACGTGTTCATCCGCGTCGGCGGCGCGGGACCGGGCAAGGCCACCGACTCCGTCGTGGTCGAGAGCGACGACGTGCTCATCGATCACACCTGGATCTGGCGCGCCGACCACGGCGAGGGCGTCGGGTGGGAGACCAACAGAGCCGACTACGGCCTGCGGGTCAACGGGGACGACGTCCTCGCCACCGGGCTGTTCGTCGAGCACTTCAACAAGTACGACGTCTACTGGAGCGGGGAGCGGGGACGGACCGTCTTCTTCCAGAACGAGAAGGCCTACGACGCACCGAACGAAGCCGCCATCACCCACGACGGCATCGTCGGCTACGCGGCCTACAAGGTCGCCGACTCGGTGGACGTGCACGAAGCGGTGGCGCTGGGCAGCTACTGCAACTTCACCGCCGACCCGGCCATCGTCCAGCACCACGGCTTCCAGGTGCCGGTCAAGCCGGGGATCAGGATGCGCAACCTCCAGGTGATCTCGCTCGGCGGCATGGGCCAGTACCGCCACGTGATCAACGACACCGGCGCGGCCACGTCGGGGACGGACACCGTGCCGTCCAAGGTCGTCCAGTTCCCCTGAGACGACGACGTGCCCCGCAGCGGTGCGGGGCACGTCGCCCGCCGGGCCGAAAGCCCGGTTCCTCAGGCGAGTTGGACGAGCAGGTCGCCGCCCTCGACCTGCTGGATGCGGTTGATGGCGAGCCTGGTCACCGTGCCGGACTTCGGCGCGGTGATGGACGCCTCCATCTTCATCGCCTCGATGGTGGCCACGGTCGCCCCGGCCTCCACCTCGTCGCCCTCGGCGACGGCGAGGGTCACCACGCCGGCGAACGGCGCCGCGACGTGGCCGGGGTCTGCCCGGTCGGCCTTCTCCGTCACCGGGACGTCGGTGGCCGCCGACCGGTCGCGGACCTGGATCGGGCGGAGCTGACCGTTGAGGGTGGACATCACGGTGCGCATGCCGCGCTCGTCGGCGTCGCCGATCGCCTGCAGTTCGATGAGGAGCCGCACGCCGGGGTCGAGGTCGACGGTGTACTCCTTGCCCGGGCGCAGCCCGTAGAAGAAGTCCTTGCTGTCGAGGACGCCGGTGTCGCCGAACGAGGCCCGGTGGGTATCGAACTCGCGGGCCGGGCCCGGGAAGAGCAGCCGGTTGAGCGTCGCCCGGCGGTCCTTCTCCAGTCCGGTGCGGTCGTCCTCGGACAGTTCGGCGAGCGGCTTGGCCTCGCCGCGGCCGCGCAGTGCCTTGGTGCGGAACGGCTCGGGCCAGCCGCCGGGCGGGGTGCCCAGCTCGCCGCGGAGGAAGCCGACGACGGAGTCGGGGATGTCGAACCGGTCCGGTTCCGCCTCGAAGTCCGCCGGGGAGACGCCGGCGCCCACCAGGTGCAGGGCGAGGTCGCCGACGACCTTGGAGGACGGGGTGACCTTGACCAGGCGGCCCAGCATCCGGTCGGCGGCGGCGTACATGGCCTCGATGTCCTCGAAGCGGTCGCCGAGGCCGAGCGCGATGGCCTGGGTGCGCAGGTTGGAGAGCTGGCCGCCGGGGATCTCGTGGTGGTAGACGCGGCCGGTCGGGGAGGCGAGGCCCGCCTCGAAGGGGGCGTAGACCTTGCGGACGCTCTCCCAGTAGGGCTCCAGGTCGCCGACGGCCTGGAGGTCCAGGCCGGTGGGCCGCTCGGTGTGGTCGGTGGCGGCCACGATCGCCGACAGGGAGGGCTGCGAGGTGGTCCCGGCCATGGACGCCACCGCACCGTCGACGGCGTCGGCGCCGGCCCGGATCGCGGCCAGGTAGGTGGCGAGCTGGCCGCCGGTGGTGTCGTGGGTGTGCAGGTGCACCGGCAGGTCGAACTCCCGGCGCAGCGCCGACACCAGGGTCGCGGCGGCCGGGGCGCGCAGCAGTCCGGCCATGTCCTTGACCGCCAGCACATGGGCACCGGCGTTCACGATCCGCTCGGCGAGCCGCAGGTAGTAGTCGAGGGTGTAGAGCCGCTCGGACGGGTCCGACAGGTCGGCGGTGTAGCAGAGCGCGACCTCGGCGACGGCGGTGCCGGTCTGCCGTACGGCCTCGATGGCGGGCCGCATCTGCTCGACGTCGTTGAGGGCGTCGAAGATGCGGAAGACGTCGATGCCGGTGGCGGCGGCCTCCTGCACGAAGGCGTCGGTCACCTCGGTGGGGTACGGCGTGTAACCCACGGTGTTGCGGCCGCGCAGCAGCATCTGGAGGCAGATGTTGGGCACCGCCTCGCGCAGGGCGGCCAGCCGCTCCCACGGGTCCTCGGCGAGGAAGCGCAGCGCGACGTCGTAGGTGGCGCCGCCCCAGCACTCCAGGGACAGCAGCTGGGGCAGGGTGCGGGCGACGACGGGCGCCACGGCGAGCATGTCCTTGGTGCGCACCCGGGTGGCGAGCAGCGACTGGTGGGCGTCGCGGAAGGTGGTGTCCGTGACGCCGATGGTGGGAGACTCGCGCAGCCGGCGGGCGAAGCCCTCCGGGCCCAGCTCGGTGAGCCACTGGCGGGAGCCGGCCGGGGGTTCACCGGCGGGTACGGCCGGCAGCTTGGTCAGCGGGTCGACCAGCTCGGGGCGTTCACCGTGCGGCTTGTTCACGGTCACGTCGGCGAGGTAGGTGAGCAGCTTGGTGCCGCGGTCGGCGGAGTGCCGGGCGGTGAGCAGGTGCGGGCGCTGCTCGATGAACGAGGTGGTGACCCGGCCCGCCTGGAAGTCGGGGTCGTCCAGGACCGCCTGGAGGAACGGGATGTTGGTGGCGACGCCGCGGATGCGGAACTCGGCGACCGCGCGCCGGGCCCGGTTCACGGCGGTGGTGAAGTCCCGTCCCCGGCAGGAGAGCTTGACCAGCATCGAGTCGAAGTGCGCGCTGATCTCCGTACCGGCGTGGGTGGTGCCGCCGTCGAGCCGGATGCCGGAACCGCCGGGCGAGCGGTAGGCGCTGATCCGGCCGGTGTCCGGGCGGAAGCCGTTGGCCGGGTCCTCGGTGGTGATGCGGCACTGCAGGGCCGCGCCGCGCAGGGTGATGTCCTCCTGGGCGAGTCCGAGGTCGGCGAGCGTCTCGCCGGCGGCGATGCGCAGCTGGGACTGGACCAGGTCGACGTCGGTGACCTCCTCGGTGACCGTGTGCTCGACCTGGATGCGCGGGTTCATCTCGATGAAGACGTGGTTGCCGTCGCGGTCGACGAGGAACTCCACGGTGCCCGCGTTGCGGTAGCCGATCCGCCGGGCGAAGTTCACGGCGTCGGCGCAGATCCGCTCCCGCAGGGCCGGGTCGAGGCCCGGCGCGGGCGCCAGCTCGATGACTTTCTGGTGGCGGCGCTGCACCGAGCAGTCCCGCTCGAAGAGGTGGATGACGTCGCCCTCGCCGTCGGCGAGGATCTGCACCTCGATGTGGCGGGGTTCGACGACCGCCTTCTCCAGGAAGACCGTGGGGTCGCCGAAGGCGGAGGCGGCCTCGCGAGAGGCGGCCTCGATGGCCTCGCGCAGCTGGGCGGGTTCCTCGACCCGGCGCATGCCGCGCCCGCCGCCTCCCGCGACGGCCTTGACGAACACGGGGAAGCCGACCTCGTCGGCGGCGCGCACGAGTTCGTCCACGTCGGTGGAGGGCGCCGAGGAGGCGAGCACCGGTACGCCGGCCTCGCGGGCGGCGGCCACGGCACGGGCCTTGTTGCCGGTCAGTTCGAGAATCTGGGCGCTGGGTCCGACGAAGGTGATTCCGGCCTCTTCGCAGGCGCGGGCGAGTTCGGGGTTCTCGGACAGGAACCCGTAGCCCGGGTAGACGGCGTCGGCCCCCGCACGGCGCGCGGCGCGGACGATCTCCTCCACGGAGAGATACGCGCGCACCGGATGCCCCTGCTCCCCGATCTCGTAGGCCTCGTCGGCCTTGAGCCGGTGCAGCGAGTTGCGGTCCTCGTGCGGGAAGACGGCGACGGTGCGCGCGCCGAGCTCGTAGCCCGCACGGAACGCACGGATCGCGATCTCACCGCGGTTGGCGACCAGCACCTTGCGGAACATTCTTGATCCCTTCAGCCTGCCGGGTGACGAGACCATGGTGTCGGCGCCGACCTCGGTACGCCATGTGAGCCGGGCCACTCCCGGCCCCCTCATGTACGCGCGCCGTCCGTGCGGGGTCAAGGGCCATCGTCACGGCAGGACGGTGGCGAGGCGGTGGCGGATGCGGTCGAGACCGGCCGGGGTGCGGGAGGGGGCGGCGGTGGTGCAGCCGGGCAGGGCGGCCCTGGCGAGGGTGCCGAGCAGGGCCCGGGGGCCGCTGTCGAGGTAGGTGGTGAAACCGGCGCGGCGCATCGCGTGCAGGGTGCGGGGGAGGGCGAGGGGCTCGGTGAGATGGGCGGCGGCCACGGTGCGCAGGTGGGCCGGGGTGCGGGCGGGCCCCGCCCTGGTGGCCGTGTACACGGCGAGGGTGGGCGGCGCGACGGGCTGCGCTCGCAGCAGGCGCCGGAAGGCCTGGTGCACCTCGGTGAGCAGCGGGTGGTGGTAGGCCGTACGGCTGGTCAGCGGGGTGGCGCGGCGGCCGAGCGCTACGACGGTGTGCCGGACGGCGGCCAACTGGTCGTCGGGACCGGCCAGGACGGTCTGGCCGGGGGCGTTGCGGGCGGCGATCCGCACCTGTGGCAGGTCCTCGGCGCTCAGCAGGTCCGCCGCCTGCTCGGCGGTCAGGTCCGTGGCCAGCAGGCCCGCCGCGGGCAGCGCGGCCTCGCGCAGCAGCCGGTCGCGGACGTGCAGCAGCCGGACCCCCTGTTCCAAAGTGATGGCGCCGGTCACCGTGAGCGCGGCGAGGTCGCCCACGCTGTGCCCGAGCACCGCGTGGACGGGCGGCGCGGCGAGGTCGAGCAGGACGGTGGCACAGGCGACCACCGCGGCGTAGGTGGCCAGGTCGAAGCCCAGGGGATCGGTGCGCACGAGCCGGCCGGGTTCGGGTGCGCCGGGGTCGGTGAGGAGGCCGGCGACGGGCGCTCGGGGGCCGCCGAGCGCGGTGCTGCGGGTGTCCACCGTCCGCAGCACCCGGGCGACGGAGGGGACTTCGCCCAGATGACGCAGGGCGCCGGGGAGGTAGGCCCCCTGGCCGGGGCACATCAGCACGGTGCGCGGTGTGCCGCCGGCGGGGGCCGGGCGGCCGTCACTCACGAGGCGACGGCGAGCGCCACGTTGTGCCCGCCGAATCCCATGCTGGTGGTGACGGCCGCGAGGGGCCCGGAGGGCAGTGCCGCGGGGTCGCGGCCGACGACGTTCAGGCCGATCTCCGGGTCCACCCGTTCGAGACTGCACGCGGGCGGTGCGGTCCTGTCCCGCAGGGCGAGGACGGTGAGGACGGCCTCGATGGCTCCGGCGGCACCGAGGGTGTGCCCGAACGCGGCCTTGGTGGCGCTCACCGCGATGTCGTCCACGCCTTTGGCGAAGACGCTGTGCAGCGCCCGCGCCTCGCCGAGGTCGCCGAGCGGCGTCGAGGTGGCGTGGGCGTTGATGTGCCCGACCTGGTCCGGAGCGAGACCCGCGTCGCGCAGCGCGGCGTCGACCGCGGCCGCGCAGCCCGTTCCGCCGGGCGCCGGCTGGGCCACGTGGTGGCTGTCGTTGGTGATGCCGGCGCCGGTCAGCCGGCCGTGGACGCGGGCGCCGCGGGCGGCGGCGTGCCGGGCGCTCTCGACCACGAGCAGGCCGGCCCCCTCCCCCATCACGAAGCCGTCGCGGTCGGCGTCGAAGGGTCTGGACGCTCCCTTGGGGTCGTCGTGGCGCCGGGAGAGGGCCCGCAGCCGCGCGAACCCGGCCAGGGCGAGCGGATGCAGTGCGGCCTCGGCGCCGCCCGCGACCACGATGTCGGCGCGGCCGTCCCGGATCATGCCGAGGGCCTGGGCGAGGGCCTCGGCCCCGGAGGCACACGCGCTGACCGGGGCGTGCACCCCGGCCTCGGCGCCGACCAGCAGCCCCACCTCGGCGGCCGGGTGGTTGGGCAGCATGACCGGGATGGTGCGCGGGCTCACCCGTCCCGGGCCCTGCGTCCGCAGACGGCGGTCCTGCTCGAGGACGCTGGTGATCCCGCCGAGCCCCACCCCGACGACCACGGCCACCCGCGAGCCGTCCGCGGCGAGCGCCGACACGTCGGTGAACCCCGCGTCGCGGACGGCTTCCCGCGCGGCGACGAGGGCGAACTGCGCCGCACGGTCGCAGTGCGCCGCCTTGGCGGGCGGCAGAACGGTCCCGGGGTCGACGGCGGCCGGGGCCGCGAGGTACTCCTGCGCGGGCCCGTCCGGCTCCCCGAAGTCGACCCGCTCGACGCCGCACACGCCGTCCAGCAGGGCCAGCCAGGTGGTGGGTACGTCGCCGCCCAGCGAGGTGGTCAGGCCCAGCCCCGTGACGACGGCGGCCCGCTCCTCGGGGGCCGGGTCGGCCGCGTGCCGTGGGCTCACGCGGTGCCGCCCGCGGGGGCGGCGACGGCGGCGGCGAGGTGGGCGGCGATCTGCCGCACCGTCGTGAGCCGTTCCGCCTGCTCGTGGGGCACCTCGATCTGCCAGCGGTCCTCGATGGCGGCGACCAGCTCCAGCCGGGCCAGCGAGTCGACACCCAGGTCGTCCTGGAGGGAGGAGTCGGGATGGATCTCCTCCACGGTCAGGTCCTCGACCGTGGCGGCCAGCAGGTCACGTACTTCGTCGAGCAGCCGTGATGCATCGGCGGTGGACGGCATGTCCGGTTCCTCCTCGGTCGGTGCACGGTGCGCCCGGAGGTGGTGGGCGGGAGGACCCGGCCCCCCGGGCGCACCGGTGGTGTCCGGCGATCTGCCGGTTGCACGCCGACAGGCTGTCCGGCCGTCCGGGGCGGCAATCGCCGGGGCCGGGGTGACGGCGGAGCGTCGGGGGCACGTCCGGGGGCCCTGTGGGCACCCGTGTCCTCCTTTCACTGTGAAGCGCCCCGCCGTGGACCGAGGGTGGCGGGTGGCGGGTGCGTAAGGGGCCAGTGGTGGTGCCGTACTTCCTCAACGGACTTTGGCGGCTCTTTTAAGGCTTTCTGAAGATGACCTTCGAACGGCCGTTTTCACGCCGGTCGCGTCCTACGCTCTCGAACACCCCCCACAGTCCCGGTGGGCGCACTCGCGTCCACCGGGTACGGGGACTCCGTCAGCCGACCGACAAGCCGAGGTGTCCTGCGCATGGGTTCCCGCCGAGCCGCTCGCCCGTCCCGCTCCCACGCCCGTCCCCGCGGCGGGCTCAGGACCCGCGGTACCGCGCTGGCCCTCGGCGCCGTCGCCCTGACGGCGGGCGTCGGGATCACGCTGGCCGTCACCGACGGCGAGAACGACGGGGCCTCGGACCGGGTCACCGCGGACGCCGCCGACCCGGCGCCCAACGCCGAGGACGCGGCGGGCGGTGCGGCGCCGCTCGCGTCCGCGTCGGCGAGCCCGAGCGCCACGGCGAGCGCTTCCCCGAGCGAGAGCGCCGAGCCGAAGAAGAAGCCCAAGAAGTCGGCGAGCCCGACGACCAGTGCCGCGAAGGCTCCGGCACCGGCCTCCGAGGGTCCCGTCAAGGCCACCACGAAGAGCGCCGGCGACGGGTCGGGCGGCGAGGACTCGTCCGGCGGGGACAGCGGCTCGGGGTCGGGCGGCGGTTCCGGGTCCGGCTCGGGCGCCGGCGCGACCGGTGGGGCCGAGGCGCAGGTCCTCGCGCTGGTGAACGAGGAGCGGGCCGCGGCGGGCTGCTCGCCGGTCACCGCGAACGACAGGCTGACCCGGGCCGCGGACGACTACAGCGACGTCATGGCGAGCAGCGGTGTGATGTCCCACACGGGTCCCGACGGCTCCACCATGGCGAGCCGCGTCGAGGCCGCCGGCTACCGGTGGTCGACGCTGGGCGAGAACATAGCCCGGGGCCAGGCGGACGCCGCCTCGGTGATGGACTCCTGGATGAACAGCCCCGGCCACCGCGCGAACATACTCAACTGCTCCTTCAAGGAGCTGGGCGTCGGCGTCCACTTCGGCGACGGCGGCCCCTGGTGGACGCAGGACTTCGGCACCGGCCGCTGACGCCGACCGGCTCGACGCGCGCACGGCCCCTCCGCGGGCACCGCCACCGGGCCCTCAGCGTGCACCGCCACCGGGCACGGGCGCGTCCGCCAGCGCGAACGACACCGTCACCCGCGCGCCCCCGAGCGGTGCGCGGGCGATCGTCAGTTCGCCGTCCGCCGTACGGGCGGCCCGGGCCACGATGTCGAGGCCGAGCCCGGTGGAACCGCCGACGCTGACGCCCCGGGTGAGTGCCGCCTGTGGATCCGCCACCCCGGGTCCGGCGTCGTCCACGGTGAGGTGCACGTGCGCCTCACGCCGTTCCACGCGCACGAGGAAGCGGGTGCCCTGCGGGGTGTGCCGGAAGACGTTGCCGATCAGGGCGTCGACGACGGCGGCGAGGTCGTCCTCGGGGAAGGCCACGGGCGTCGGACGCGGGGTGAGGGAGCGCTCGAACGGACGCTCCTGCTGGGCGGCGAGGACCGACCAGAAGTCCAGGCGCATGGCGACCACCTCGGCGACGTCGCACATTTTCGCCGTGCCCGGCCCGGACCCGGCGAGCTGCGCCGACGCCAGGGGCGTGCGCGCCGCCGCGATGATCGAGTCCAGCTCGCGCTCGAGCTGCCCCGCCGCCTCCGTGACCCGCTGGGCGCTCGGCGTCGCGCCCATCCGGTCGGCCTCCAGGTAGAGCGCGGTCAGCGGGGTGCGCAGCCGGTGCGAGAGGTCGGCGACCAGTTCGCGTTCGACGGCGAGCAGGTCGACGACCCGGTCCGCCATGGTGTTGAACGCCGCTCCCGCCTCCTGCAGCTCGGGCGGTCCGTCCGGTGCCACCCGTACGCCGAGGTCGCCGGAGCCGAGGGCCAGGGAGGCCCGTTTCAGGCCCCGGGAGGAGCGGACCACGCGGGCGCCGAGCCGGTCGGCGACCAGCACCGAGCCGCCCACCAGTCCGACGGCGAGCAGGGCCATCACGCCCCAGGAGGCCGCGACGCCCCGGGTGAGGTCCGCGGCGGGCACGTACGCCTCGACGACCGCGATCCGCTCGCCCCGCAGGACGACGGGCTGGAGGTAGGCCCAGCCGTCGGGGGTGTCGACGGCGAGGGTCTCGCGCCCCCGTACGGCCCGGTCGAGCGCCTCCTCGGAGGCGTGCGGCGTCCCGACGAAGGTGCCGTCGGGCAGTCGTACGACCAGTTGGTCGGAGGAGCCGAGTTCCGCGACGGCCTGCTGGACGTCGGCGCGCCGGGTGGTGAGGGCGAGCACCGGCGAGAGGGCCGCGGCACGCTGTTCGGCCGCGGTGGTGACCCGGTCGCGGGCCTGTTCCCGGACGAGGAGGGCGAGCGGGATGAGGAACGACAGCGCCACCATGGAGGTGACGGCCAGGGCGATCCCGGCGAGGGCTCGTCTCATGGCGCGCTGACCAGCTTGATGCCGATGCCCCGCACGGTGTGGAGGTAGCGGGGCTTTCGCGCCTTCTCGCCCATTTTGCGGCGGAGCGCGGAGAGATGGACGTCGACCGTCTGGTCCTCGACGTACGGCTGCTGCCACACCTCGGTGAGGATGCGCTGCCTCGAGATGACCTGGTCGGCGTTGGCGGCCAGGTAGGCGAGCAGATCGAACTCCCGCCGGGTGAGGGCGAGTTCCCGGCCGCCGAGGTGGGCGGTGCGCGCGGTGGGGTCGATGCGGAGGTCGGCGACCCGGAGGACGGGCGGCCGGGCGGCGGGGAGGTCGGCGGGCACGGAGCGGCGCAGTACGGCGGCGAGCCGGGCCGCGAGCTGACCGCCGGAGAACGGCTTGACCAGGTAGTCGTCGGCCCCGGCGTTGAGCAGCCTGATGATCTCGGACTCCTCGTCCCGGGCGGTGGCGACCAGCACCGGGACGCGGGATATCCCCCGGATCATCCTGAGCACGTCGAGTCCGTCGAGGTCGGGCAGCCCGAGGTCGAGCACGACGATGTCCGGCGGGCTCTGGGTGATGTCGCGCAGCGCCTCGAAACCCTGGTGTGCGGTCTTCACCGCGTAGCCGTGTCCGGTGAGGACCTCGATCAGCGCGGCCCGGATCACAGGGTCGTCCTCGACGACAAGTACGGAGGCCATGGGCAGGCACGTTAGCCGGTCCGTCACTATGGTGTCGTGTCCCGCCTCCTGCGCTACCTGATCATCTGGCTGTCCTGCACGGCGGCCAGTGTCACGGCCGTCATCATCACGATCAGCTTCGTGGTGGGCTCGACCCGGCCGACCGCACCGGTCGCGCAGACGGCGCCGAAGGAGCTCCCGGCCCCGCCCCGGCCGACGGTGTCCAAGACCGTGACGGCCACTCCCAGCCCGTCGCACACCAGCCCGTCGCCCACCAGCCGGGCGCCCCGCCCGACGCCGTCCCGCACCAGCGAGGAGCCGCCCGGGCCGACCCCGACTCCCGCGCCGACGCCGAGCGCCCGCACCACTCCCCCGCGGTCTCCCGGGGCCGGGGACGGCCCCGGGTGCGAGGAGGGCGGGGCGGGTGTCTACACGGTGCCGTCCGAGGGCGGCAAGGCCACCGTGCGGTTCGGCGGCGGCGGGGTGTGCCTGATCTCGGCGGTGCCGAACCAGGGCTTCACGGTGAGTACGGAGCAGAGCGCGCCGCAGACGCTGAAGGTGACGTTCGCGGCGAGCCGCCACCGCTCGGAGATCACCGCGACGACACAGCCGCAGAGCCGGGCCGACGTCCGTGAGGTGTCGTGGTGACGTTCCTCACCCGCGCCCTGCCCTCGCCCTCGGTCAGGTGGTGAGGCAGGAGGCTCCGTCGAGCGTGAACGCCGCCGGGGCGGTGTTGGTGTCGCCCTTGCGCGCCGTGAAGCCGAGGGTGACCGTGGCGCCGGCCGGGATGGTGGAGGTGTAGGAGGCCGGGGCGACGCTGACCGCGCCCGCGTTCTGGGTGGCGGTGCCTCCCCACATGTTCGTGATGCTCTGCCCGTCCGCGAAGGCGAACGCGAGCGTCCAGGGGCCGACGGCGGCGCTCCCGGTGTTGCGGACGGCGATCTCGCCCTGGAAGCCGCCGGGCCACTCGCCCACGACGCGGTATCCGACGGAGCAGGAGGCGCCCGGGGTGCCGCCGCCCTCGTCGGTGGTGACCTCCACGGCGGCGGAGCGGGCGGACCGGTTGCCGGCCGCGTCGCGGGCGTAGACGGCGAAGGTGTACGTGGTGCCGGCGGTGAGACCGGTCACGGTGGCGGTGGTGGTCGTCGAGGATGCGATCCGCGTCTCGGTACCGTCGCCGACCCGGACGACGTCGTAGCCGGTGACCGCGGTGTCGTCGGTGGCGGCGGTCCAGCCGAGGGTGACGGAGGTGTCCGTGACCGCGGTGGCGGCCGGGGTGCCGGGTGCCGTCGGGGCGCGGGTGTCGCCGGGCGCGCCGCCGCCGTAGACGGTGGCCTCCTTCGCGGTCCGGGCGATGCCGTTGACGCCGTGGAAGATGCGTTCGCCCCAGTCGCTGAGCCTGCTCGGGTCGAAGTCGAGCGCCAGGTCCAGGATCGGGTCGGTGTTGCCGCTCCACGACCAGGCGAGGTAGCCGAGGCCCAGCCGCTCGGCGGTGGCCATCACGGTGTCCTCGTCAGGGTCGCCGTACTGGTCGGCGGGGCCGCCGAACTCGCCGACGAGGATGGGCAGTCTCGCGTCGACGAAGGCGTTGAGGTAGTCGGCGATCTCCTGGGCGGTGTCGAAGACGCTGTACATGTGGATGGAGAAGACGAGGTTGCCGGTGGGGTCGGCGTCGTAGACGGTCCGCGCGTTGGCACGCATGACGCCCTGCCAGTCCTGACCCCAGTTGGGGGCGTCCACCATGATCGTGTGCTGGAGTCCGGCGGCGCGCAGCTTCTTGACGGCCGCCGTGGTCGGCTCGGTCCAGCCGGCGGGGTCGGTGTTGCCCCAGGGCTCGTTGCCGATGTTGACGACGACGTAGTCCTCCTGGCCGGCCAGGACGTCCTTGAGGCCGATCCAGTAGTCGGCGGCGTGGTCGAGGGTGCCGGCCGCGGCGTCCTCGCCGTATCCGGTGGTGTCGTGCACCTCCAGGACGCAGATCAGCCGGTTGGCCTTGCACTGCTCGATGACGGCGGCGACGTCGCCGGGACCGTTCTCGCTCCAGCGGTACCCGTCCGAGAGGACGACCCGGACGCTGTTGGCGCCCAGCGCCTTGACGTCCGCGAGCGACTGCGTCTCGCCGGGGTACCAGGTGTGGGCGTGGTTGACCCCGCGCATGACGAAGTCGTTGCCGTTGGCCTCGAGGAGGCGGCCGTCGCCGACATGCAGGCCGACTGCCTGCGCAGCTGCCGGCGCGACGCCGGCCGAACGGGTGCCGGGTGACTGGGCCAGCGCCGACCCCGGAAAGAGGGCCCCGACGACGACCAGCCCGATCAGGGCGGCCAGAGAGGTCAGCAGGCGGGCGGGGAGCGTCTTCGGTAGGGGTGTATCGCGTCTTGCTCTGCGCACGGCGACTCCAGGGCGGGTAGTGCGGACACACGGACGGCGAGCAGCTCATGGGAGCGCTCCCACATGCACCACCATGAAACTGGCGCCGCCGCGTACACGTCAATAAGCGGGACAGAAAACGCTTGCCCCGCCGGCTCGGGCAGGGCTGGTCCCCGCCCGGCGGCCGCGCCCGCGGGGTCACCCGTCGACCGTCACCACCACGGAGTGCCACCCGCTCGCGCCGTCGGGCACGGTGCGCGTGCGCTTCTCGGTCTGCACCTCGCCGGTGCGGTCGGTGGCCCGCACGGTGAGGTTGTGGCTCCCCTTGGTGGCCTGCCAGGCGTACGACCACTGGCGCCAGGTGTCGCGCGAGTCCTCGGCCGCGAGGGTGGCCTCCTGCCAGGGTCCGTCGTCGACGCGGATCTCGACCTTGTCGATGCCGCGATGCTGGGCCCAGGCGACTCCGGCGACCATCACCGTGCCCGCCTTCGGCCGGGCGAACGGTTTCGGGGTGTCGATCCGGGACTGGGTCTTGACCGGTGCCTCGCGGGCCCAGTCGCGCTCGACCCAGTACGCGTCGTAGGCGTCGAACGTGGTCAGCTCGATGTCCTCGATCCATTTGCACGCGGAGACGTAGCCGTACAGGCCGGGCACGAGCATGCGGACGGGGAATCCGTGGTCGAAGGGCAGGGGCTCGCCGTTCATGCCGACGGCGAGCATGGCGTCGCGACCGTCCATGACCTCCTCGACCGGGCTGCCGATGGTCATGCCGTCCACGGAGCGGGCCACGAGCTGGTCCGCCGGGCCGCCCTTCGACGGCGGCCGGACGCCGCACTCGTCCAGCAGGTCGGCGAGCCGGACGCCGATCCAGCGGGCGTTGCCGACGTAGGGGCCGCCCACCTCGTTGGACACACAGGTGAGGGTGATGTCCCGCTCGATCAGCTCCCGCCGCAGGAGGTCGTCGAAGGTCAGCGTCCTCTCCCGGGCGACACCGTCGCCGTGGATGCGCAGCCGCCAGCCGGTGGCGTCCACCTTGGGCACCACCAGGGCGGTGTCGACCCGGTAGAAGTCGCCGTTGGGGGTGATGAAGCGGCTGACCCCCTGCACCCCTGCCTGTGCCCGCCGGGGCACCGCCGGGGCCGGGGAGCCGGGCGGCGGAAGGGTGACGTTCTCGCGTGAGGCGAGCGCCTCCCGGCCGCCCGCGCCGCTCATGGCCCGGCCCAGGACGCCGGCCCCCGCCGAGGCCGCGGCCGCGGCGGTCGCGGCGAGGACGAAACGGCGCCGGTCCCAGCCCTCGCCCCGCTCCCCCGGATCCGTCCGGCGCGGTGCCGGGAGGAGGCCGACGAGGACGTACAGGAGCACCGCGCCGGCGATCGCCCCCAGGACGGAGGGGAGGGCGTCGGTGACACCGGTGGAGTCGGGCCTGCCGAGGGCCGCCGCGGCGCCCACGACTCCGAAGACGAGGACTCCCCCGGCACCGGTGCGCCGGTGCCGGACGGCGAGCGCGCCGAGGGCCAGGGCGAACAGGGTCAGTGCGGCGAGGATGCCGAGCTGGAGCACGAGCTTGTCGTCGCTGCCGAAGGTGCGGATCGCCCAGTCCTTCACGGCGGCCGGCGTACGGTCGATGGCGGCTGCGCCGACCGCGACGACCGGCCCGGCCTGCGGGCGCACCGCGGCCGCCGCCAACTCGGCGACGGCGAGGGCGGCGCCCCCCGCCAGGAGGCCGCTCAGGGCCCCCAGCGGGAGGCGGGTCCAGGTGCTGGCCGACGCGGTGCGTGGAGTCTTGTCGTGGTCGCTCACGACGGTAATCCGGCACCGGGCGGCGGACGGATTGGTGGCGCGTCGCCCGCCGTCACGGTGTCCCGGCCCCGGACCCGGGCTGCGTCCCCGTCCCGAAGGCGTGGCCGAGCACCGTGCGTAGCGCGTGCCGCACCGCCGCGCGCGACTCGTCGGTCACGTCGATGGTCTCGAAGCCGTGGTGGCCGTTCGGCACGTCGATCACCTCCACGTCCGCCCCGCGGTCCTTGGCCGCGGCCAGGAACTCCTCGACGGTGGAGGCGAGTTCCGGCATCTCCAGCCCCACCCGGGTGAGCACGACGGGCAGGCCGCCCGCGTTCGCCACGGCGCGCACCGGTCGCAGGCGGGTCTCGGACAGCCCCCAGTTCGGCAGCGGCGCGAGGACCGGGTAGGTGGCCGCCAGGCAGCGCAGCCACGCCGGGGGCGCGTCCAGCCAGTCGGCGGCGATCAGGCCACCGCCGGAGAAGAACCACAGCGCGATCCGGTCCCCGTCCACCCGCGGATCGGCCCGCGCCAGTTCCACGGCGGCGGCCACGTCCGCGGCGGCCCGCTCGTAGTCGCCGAGGTCGTGCAGGCGGTGGTCGAGGAGGACGCCCACGGCTCCGTCCCCGGCCACGCACCGTGCGTACCCCGTCAGGCCGGGCCAGTCCCTGGGGGTCGGCCGGGCGTCGGCGGGTACCGGACCGCCGTGCACGAACACCACCGCGGGGCGGGGCTCCCCGGCGTCGGGCAGGTAGAGGTCGACGTTCCCGTGCCGCTCCCTCGGGACGTCGGGCACGTCCATCAGGAACGGCCGCAGGTGTCCCGGCCCCTCGGCGTCGTCGACCGGCTCCAGCCGGTGTCCCTCGCCCGTCGCGGCCCGCAGCAGCACGTCCGTCAGCTCGGCGGGGCAGGACAGCATCGGCCAGTGGCCGGTGGGGAGCTCGAAGAAGGTCACCCGGGGGTCGGTCAGGGCGCGCAGCGCGGGGTCGCCGAGGCGCACCAGCATCTGCACCAGCTCGATGCTCGTGCCGTTGCCCGTGCACAGCACGCCGGTGGTGGGCACCGGGGCGACCGCGCCGGTCAGCCGCAGCGGCTGGAGCAGGGTGCCCAGGGGCTGGGGCGCGGCGAGGGCGGTGAGCCGGTCCAGTGCGGCGTCGGGGACTCCCGCGGTGCTGCCCCAGCGCGGCCACTCGTCGAACGTCGGGGGCGGCAGCAGGCCCGGCGTCTCGTCCGCCCCGGCGGTTTCGGGAGTTCGGGCGAGACGGTCGCGCAGGGACTGGTCGGGTACGGCGGCCAGGGCCGGGACGCCGTCCCTCGGCAGGCCCGAGTCCAGATAGACGATCCGCTCGATGTGCTCGGCGCACCGGTCGGCGGCACCGACCGCCGGGTGGATGCCGTAGTCGTGGCCGACCAGGACGATCCGCCGGCCCTCGGACCCGCCCGCGGAACCGACCACGGAGTCGACCACCGCGAGCACGTCCGCGATGTGGGTCTCCAGGTCCACGGCCGAGTCGCCGGCCGCGCGCGGTCCGTCGAGGCCGGTGAGGGCGACCGGGTGCGCCTCGGCGCCCGCCGCGGTCAGGCGCGCGACGGTGTCCTGCCAGATGTGGGTGCCGGTGAACATGCCCGACACCAGGATGAACGCGGTCATGGTCTGCTCTCTCCTCCGTCCGTGGCGGCCCGGCCCGATCACCGGCCCGCTGTCGCCGGTACCGTAGGAACTCCCCCTGAGGGAGGTTCAAGTGTTCACGTCCCACGACGGCCTGTGCGGCATCGGCGAGCTGGCCGAGGGCGCGGGTGTCACCGTCAAGACGGTCCGCTTCTACTCGGACCGGGGTCTGCTGCCGGAGGCGTCCCGCAGCGCCGGAGGGCACCGCCGTTACGGTCCCGGGGCACTCGACCGGCTGCGGCTGATCCGCTCCTTGCGCGCCCTGGGCCTGGGCGTTCCCGAGGTGCGGAGGATCCTCGACGAGCGGCACGCGGACGGCGCGGCGGGCGGCGGGAGCGGGTCGGGCGGGGCACTGGAGGCCGCGGTGGCGGGCCGGCTGCGTGAGGTCGGCTCGGAGCTGAGGGCCTTGCGCTGGCGGGAGGCCGCACTGCGGCTGGTGTCGGAGTCGCCGCCCGGTGAGCAGGCCGACCGACTGCGGTTGATCGGTGCCGTGTCCGTCCCGCCCAGCACGGCGCCGCTGGTACGGTTCTGGCGCGGATGGCTCCCGGCGCGGATGCCGGCCCGGTCGGCCGGGGCCTTCCTGGACGTGGCGGTCCCGCAGCCGCCCGACGACCCCTCTCCGGCCCAGGTCCTGGCCTTCGCCCGCCTCAACGCCCTCACCCTCGCCCCGTGTCCGGGCACCGCCCAGCCCCAGCCCGAGGCCCACCGTGCCGCCGGGGCGCGGGGGGCCGCCGTGCTGTACGCGGCGCTCGCGGAGGCGTACGAGCTGGCCGGGGCGCAGCTGCGCCGGGGCCGGGAGCCGCATCCGGGTGAGGCGTTGGACGGCTTCGTGGGCGCGTACACGAGTGCGTACGGGGTGCGGGACACCCCGGACTTCCGGCGCCGGCTGGCCGGGCAGCTCGCCGCCGATCCACGTCTGGACGGCTACTGGGAGCTCGTGGCCGAGGTGCACACCGCGCCGGGCGGGCGGCCGGAGCCGACCCCGGGCACGGCGCACGACTGGCTGCTGGCGGCGCTGACCGCGCAGACGGGGGCGGTACCGGTTCAGGGCACGTCGCCCCGCCAGTCGAAGCGGCGGGTGTCCCCCGGCCTCGGGGCGTAGGCGGAGCGGCCGCCCGGGCCGTAGCGGCCTATCTCCGTCGCCAGTGCCACGGCGCGGCCGCGCTCCTGTTCCGTGAGGTCCGTGACGTCCAGGAGCAGACCGTCCAGGGGACCGCCCACCAGATGCGCGTACACGCGTCCGGCGCGCGGCCCGGGGTTGTCGTGGTCGGCGCCGTAGACCCTGCCGCGCATGAACTCCACCTCATCCATGCGTGAAGCCTCGCATCCGGCACTGACAACGGCCCGCGCGACGAGGGCCGGGACCGGTTCAGAAGGGCGGCTCGTCCAGCAGTTCCAGCAGACAGCGTGCCCCCGCCGCGGCCGTCGCGGCACCGGCGGCACCGGATGCGGTGGGGAAGAGCCGGCCGTAGGCGGCGGCGCGGTTCAGGGCGCTGAGCCGCCAGGCGAGGCTCGCCGCCCGCCGCAGCTGCGCCGCCGTACGGCCGGAGTCGGTCCAGGGTTCGAGGTAGGCGTCGCGCAGGCGCGGCAGCACGTGCGGACCGTGGTGCTCGGCGGCCCGGCGGGCGGGGACGACGAGGCCCGCGAAGGGGTGGGCCACGACGGCGTCGCCCCAGTCGAAGAAGGTGAACCTGCCGGGCGCGGGACGGAACAACTGCCCCTCGTGCAGGTCGGCGTGGTCGAGGGAGTCGGGGACGCATGAGGCGTCGAGTTCCGCGCACCAGTCCAGCAGGCGGGGGCGCAGGTCCCGCAGCGCGACCCGGTCCCGGTGCGGCAGCGGGGTGTCGTCGAGCCGGTCGAGGACGCCGGGCAGCGCGCGCACGGGGACGGCGGGGACACCCAGGCGTTCGATCTCTCCCGCCCGCACGGTCAGGGCGTGTTGCACGGCCGCGTACTGGCGCACGAGTTCTTCCCACGCGCCGGGGGTGACCGTCTCCCGTGCGAGGACCTCGCAAAACCGCGGTCCCCCGTCGGGCAGCAGCGACCAGCCCCGGTCGGTGTCCACCGCCAGCGGCTCCAGGACGCGCCCGGGGACCCAGCGGGCCAGTGCCGCGGTCAGCGCGCCCTCGAAGGCGCTGCCCGGCGGGTTCGCCTTGAACCAGACCGCGTCGCCTCCCCGGACGGACAGCCGCAGCAGGACGGACCACGGCCGCAGCCGCACCCGCCACTGCCCCGTCGGCCGCAGCCCGCGGGCGGTGAGCCCGGACCGGACCCAGTCCAGGACCTCGGCGCGCCAGGCCGGTTCCTCCCACGGGGTGACGGTGTCCTGGTACCGCCCCCGGTCCACGGCCACCGGTGCGTCACTGAGCATCGGGCCATCCCAGCACGGCGCGCTGCCCGTGACCACCGGTTTTCCCCTCGCAGGGACCGCCGGGGCCGCCGGACGGTGCCGGTACCGCTGGTGCCGGCACCGGCCCGTCCGGCGGCCGTGGGACTGGAAGGACGAGGCGGATCAGGCCAGGTCGAAGCGGTCCAGGTTCATGACCTTGACCCAGGCGGCGACGAAGTCGTGCACGAACTTCTCCTTGGCGTCGTCGCTCGCGTAGACCTCGGCGAGCGCCCGCAGTTCGGCGTTGGAGCCGAAGACCAGGTCGGCACGGCTGCCGGCCCACTTGACCTCACCCGTGGCGGCGTCGCGGCCCTCGAACGTGGTCCGGTCCTCGGACGTCGACTTCCACGTGATGCCCAGGTCGAGCAGGTTGACGAAGAAGTCGTTGGTCAGCGAGCCGGTCGTCCGGGTGAACACGCCGAGCTGGGACTGCTGGTGGTTGGCGCCCAGCACCCGCAGGCCACCGACCAGGACGGTCATCTCGGGCGCGCTCAGGGTGAGCAGGTTGGCCCGGTCGAGGAGGAGGAACTCGGCCGGCAGCCGGTTGCCCTTGCCGAGGTAGTTGCGGAAGCCGTCGGCGGTCGGTTCGAGCGCCTCGAAGGACTCGGCGTCGGTGTGCTCCTCCGTGGCGTCCACGCGGCCCGCGGCGAAGGGGACCTCCACCTCGAATCCGGCTTCCTTGGCGGCCTTCTCGACGGCCGCCGAGCCACCGAGGACGATCAGGTCGGCCAGGGAGACGTGCTTGGCGCCCGCGCCGGCGTTGAAGTCCCGCTGGACGCCCTCAAGGACGCGCAGGACCTGGGCCAGCTCGTCGGGCTCGTTGACCTCCCAGCCGCGCTGCGGCTCGAGGCGGATGCGGGCGCCGTTGGCGCCGCCGCGCTTGTCGCTGCCGCGGAAGGTGGACGCGGAGGCCCAGGCGGTGGACACCAGCTGCGCCACGGACAGGCCGGACTCCAGCAGCTTGGTCTTGAGGGCGGCGACGTCCTCGGCGTCGATGGCCTCGCCCTGGGGCTCGGGCAGCGGGTCCTGCCAGATGAGGGTCTCCTCGGGCACCTCCGGGCCGAGGTACAGGGACTTGGGGCCCATGTCACGGTGGGTCAGCTTGAACCAGGCGCGGGCGAAGGCGTCCGCGAATTCCTCCGGGTTCTCGTAGAACCGGCGGGAGATCGGCCCGTAGATCGGGTCGAGGCGCAGCGACAGGTCGGTGGTGAGCATCCGGGGGCGGTGCTTCTTGGCCGGGTCGTGTGCGTCGGGAATGATCTCCGGAGCGTCCTTGGCCACCCACTGGTGGGCGCCGGCCGGGCTCTGCTCCAGCTCGTACTCGAACTCGAAGAGGTTCTTGAAGAAGCCGTTGCCCCACTCGGTGGGCGTGCTGGTCCAGGTGACCTCCAGGCCGGAGGTGATGGCGTCGCCGCCCCTGCCCGTGCCGTGGGTGGACTTCCAGCCGAGTCCCATCTGCTCCATGGGGGCGGCCTCGGGGTCGTCGCCGACGGCGTCGGCGGGGCCGGCGCCGTGGGTCTTGCCGAAGGTGTGGCCGCCGGCGATCAGCGCGACGGTCTCCTCGTCGTTCATCGCCATGCGGCGGAAGGTCTCACGGATGTCGCGGGCGGCGGCGATCGGGTCCGGGTTGCCGTTCGGGCCCTCCGGGTTGACGTAGATCAGGCCCATCTGGACGGCGCCGAGGGGGTTCTCCAGCTCGCGGTCGCCGGTGTAGCGCCGGTCGTCGAGCCAGGTGGTCTCGGGGCCCCAGTAGACGTCCTCCTCGGCCTCCCAGACGTCGGCGCGGCCGCCGGCGAAGCCGAAGGTCTCCAAGCCCATCGTCTCCAGCGCGACGTTGCCGGTGAGGACGAGCAGGTCGGCCCAGGAGAGGTTCTGGCCGTACTTCTTCTTGACCGGCCACAGCAGGCGGCGGGCCTTGTCGAGGTTGCCGTTGTCCGGCCAGCTGTTGAGCGGGGCGAAGCGCTGCTGGCCGGCGCCCGCGCCGCCGCGGCCGTCGCTGATGCGGTAGGTGCCCGCGCTGTGCCAGGCCATCCGGATCATCAGCGGGCCGTAGTTGCCGAAGTCGGCGGGCCACCAGTCCTGCGAGGTGGTCAGCACCTCGGCGATGTCCCGTTTCACGGCCGGCAGGTCGAGGGCGTTGAAGGCGGCCGCGTAGTCGAACTCCTCACCCAGCGGGTTGGCGACGGCGGGGTTCTTGGCGAGGATCTTCAGGTTCAGCCGCTCCGGCCACCACTGACGGTTTCCGCCGCCCTGCGTGGGGTGCGGGGCGCGTCCGTGGGGGACCGGGCAGCCGCCCGTCTCCTCGGCCTTCGCGTCGGTCACGATGGCGTCGTGGTTCTCGGACATGGGAATCCTTCCGAACGGGGCGGATCACGGTGCTGGGGAACTGCCGGGGGTGGAGCAGTCGGGGCACAGGCCCCGGTAGATGACCTCGGCCTCGTCTATCACGAAGCCGTGGTCGTCGGAGGCCGTCAGACACGGCGCGTCGCCCACGGCGCAGTCGACGTCCGCGAGGGTGCCGCAGGACCGGCACAGGACGTGGTGGTGGTTGTCACCGACCCGTCCCTCGAACCGCGCCGGGCTGCCGGGTGGTTCGATACGGCGTACGAGCCGTGCCGCGGTGAGGGCGTGCAGGGCGTCGTACACGGCCTGGAGGGAGACGTGCCCCACGCGTCGGCGCACCCCTGAGGTGAGGGCCTCGGCGTCGAGGTGGTCGCCCTCCCGGACGGCCTCGAGCAGCGCGACGCGGGCGGCGGTCACCCGCAGTCCCGCCCCGCGCAGCTCGTCGGCGGTGGCCGGATTCCGGGAGTTCCGGGATGCCGTCATGAGGGCGAACCTACTCCCTGGAACACGAACGACTCAAGGAAACGAGTGGCTCCACTCTGGATGGCCGCCGCTGACGGGTGGCGTCCGGAACGCCTGTCCGGGTGCCGCCGGACGGACGTGGTAGTAAACGTGCGTGGCGGGCACTGGCAGGGGATGCCGCCCCGTATCAGTGCGACGACAGGAATGAGTTGCCGGTGCTTGTGAAGACGTTCCGCTGGGCTTTCGTGGTCACCGCCCTCGGCCTGGCCGCCGGAGTGCTCTACGACGGCTGGACCGCCCTCGGCATCGTGGCGATTCTCTCCGTCCTGGAGATCTCCCTGTCCTTCGACAACGCGGTGATCAACGCCGGGATCCTGAAGAAGATGAACGCCTTCTGGCAGAAGATCTTCCTCACCGTCGGCATCGTGATCGCGGTCTTCGGGATGCGGCTGGTCTTCCCCGTGGTGATCGTGGCGATCAGTGCCCGGCTGAGTCCGTGGAACGCGGTGCACCTGGCGCTCACCGACAAGGACCGCTATCAGGAACTGGTGACCGACGCCCATCCGTCGATCGCCGCCTTCGGCGGCATGTTCCTTCTGATGATCTTCCTGGACTTCGTCTTCGAGGACCGGGAGATCAAGTGGCTTGAGTGGCTGGAGCGTCCGCTGGCCAGGTTCGGCAGCGTCGACATGCTGTCGGTCTGCATCGCCCTGATCGTGCTGCTCGTCTCCGCGACCACCTTCGGCGCCCACGCCCACCAGCACGGCGGCACACACGCCGACGAGGCCGAGACCGTCCTGCTCGCGGGCGTCGCCGGCCTCGTCACCTACATGGTCGTCGGCGGCCTCTCCGGTTTCTTCGAGCAACGGCTCGAGCACGAGGAGGAGCGCGAACAGGAGGCGCAGGAGAAGGCGGAACGGGCGGGGCGGCGCGGGTCCCCCGTCCAGCTGGCGGGAAAAGCGGCCTTCTTCATGTTCCTCTACCTGGAGGTCCTGGACGCGTCCTTCTCCTTCGACGGCGTCATCGGCGCTTTCGCCATCACCAACGACATCGTCCTGATGGCCCTCGGCCTCGGCATCGGCGCCATGTACGTACGGTCCCTGACCGTCTATCTGGTCCGCCAGGGCACCCTCGACGACTACGTCTACCTGGAGCACGGCGCCCACTACGCCATCGGCGCGCTGTCGCTGATCCTGCTGGTCACCATCCAGTACCAGATCAACGAGATCATCACCGGCCTCGTCGGCGTCGTCCTGATCGGTGCGTCGTTCTGGTCGTCCGTGCGGCGCAACCGCGCGCTGCGGACCGCCTCTTGAGCGACCTGGCAGGTGCGCTACATTTTGCAGCGCCTTGACCACGATCATTCGCGATCCGACGCGCGCGATCCCTCACGCTACGGAGCCGGCAACGCCATGACCGACATCGTCAACGGACTCGGCCGGGCCGCCGCCTACGGCGGCCTGGGGCTGGTCCTCCTGGTCCTCGGCATCGTCCTCGTGGACCTGCTGACGCCCGGAAAGCTCGGCCGGCAGATCTGGGAGCAGCGCAACCGCAACGCCGCCCTGGTGCTCAGCTCCGCGCTGCTCGGCATCGGCGGCATCGTCTTCACCTCCATATGGACGACCTACGAGGACTTCGGCAAGGGTCTGGTGTCCACGGCCGTGTTCGGGCTGCTGGGGCTCGTGATGATGGCCCTGGCCTTCCTGGTGGTCGACCTGATCACCCCGGGGCGGCTGGGCGCGACGCTGGTCGAGCCGGAGCCGCACCCGGCGGTGTGGGTGACGGCGTCGTGCAACCTGGCGGTCTCCGCCGTCGTCGCCGCCTCCATCGCCTGACGCCGCTCTCCCGTCACTGGAGGCGCCTGATGTCCCCGCGCACCCGGTAGAAGCCGCCCGACGCGGCGTGCAGGGCGTCGACCACGTACCGCGCGCCGGGTTCCCTGATCGCCCTCGGGAACTGGACGTTCCACGAGTGGTCGTACCCCTCCGACACCACGTGGATGCGGGTACGGCCGTTCTCCTGGACGCACTCGACCACCACCGAGCCCGCGGGTGCCGCGGTCACGGTCGCCACGGCGGCGACCGCGGTGGCCGGCGCGTACGTCGGCAGGGTGGCGGCGAGCTTGACGTCGCGGGCGACGGGAACCGAGCCCTGCTGCGCGGCCGCGACCGCCGCCTCGCTCGCGTCCACGCACACCAGGGAGCCGTCCGTGGTGACGAGGAAGAGCCGCTCGTCGCGGTACTGCATGGACAGGGCGGAGCCGCCGCCGGTGCCGAGCTTCCACAGGCGGGTGCCGTCCCGGTCGAAGCAGTACACCGAAGACGCGGAGTCACCGGCGAAGACGAACCGGCCGCCGGGTGAGGTGGCGCAGGAGTAGACCGGGCTGTCGCAGTGGTAGGTCGCCTCGATGACGCCGGTCGCCTTGGACAGCCGCTGGACGGTGTGGCGCGCCGTGCCCGCGTACACCGCGTCGTCCTCCTGCCAGCCGAAGAGGACGGCCCCCTGGGTGGGGGTGTGCCACACCTCGGTGCCGCCGTCGGGTGCGTGGGCCGTCACGCCGCGGGTGTGCCCGTGGTAGACGGCGCGGTCGTCGGCGCGCACCATCCAGGCGTGCTCACCGCGCCCGCCGCGCGACCACTGGTGCTCGTCCTCGTGGTCGATGACGGTGAGCCGGCCGGCGCGGTCCGCGACGTTCAGCACGCCCTCGTGGATGTCGAGCCAGAAGATGTCCACGTCGGCGGCGATGTCGTAGGCGGCGAAGGGCAGTTTGGACGACAGGTCGTAGACCCGGCCGTCGTCGCAGCCGGCGTAGATCCAGAAGTCGTCGGCGACCAGGCACTTGACTCCGTCCGGCAGTTGGTAGCGCGCGAGGACCTCGCCGCCGTGGGCCAGGGTGTAGACGTCACCCGCCTGGTTGCCCACCCAGCACTTGTCCTCGTCGATGTGGATGCCGAACGCGGCGGAGCCGGTGCGGAACCGCCACAGGACCGGGGCGACCGCGCGGGCGGTGGAGGGTGCGGAGGCCACCTGCCGGCGGGTGACGGCCCGGGGCGCGCGCTGGCCCTGCACGGCGGGCTCGTAGCCCTTGCGCATCTTCTCGCCTATCTTCTTGGCCGCGGCGGCCTCGGCCTTCTGGGCGGTGGGGAAGGTGGAGGTCTGGGTCTGCCCGGCGGCGCCGATCCGGCCGTAGCGCACCGACACGACCTGTCCCTGGACGGTGACTTCGTAGAACTTGTGCGCGCCCCCGCCGTCCTGCGACAGCTCCAGGTACGTCCTCGACATGGCAGACCTCTCCCCGGTCGGTCCCGCGGCGTGTTCCGCGGGTTCCACTGACAGAACCGTAGAAGGTGCCACTGACAGTCGGACGTGGTGAGCGGCCCGGACGGCCCGCCCGGCTGCCGTCCTGCGTCCGGGAGCCCGCGGCGCTCCGGCCGGCCGGGGTGTGAGCGGATCACGCGGCCCGTTCGACGCTCCACAGCGGCAGTTGCTCGAAGAAGGCGACCGCGTCCTCGCGCCAGCGCGGGCGCCAGCTCTCCGCCACCAGGCGGGCCCGCTCGGCGTACTGCCGCATGTCGGCCCGCATCCGGTCGGCGACACCGGCCCGCTCGCCGATCGCGCGGACCTCGGCGACGGTCCGCGGTGTGCAGGCGGGATCGCCGAGGGCCCGGCGCACGAAGTCCCGCTCGGCGCCGCTGACGGCGGACAGCAGACGGACCACGGTGTAGGTGTGCCGGCCCTCGCGGATGTCGGTGCCGGTCGGCTTCCCCATCGCCTCCGCGTCACCGAACAGGTCCAGATAGTCGTCGCGCATCTGTCCGCAGATGCCGAGCAGGCGTGCGTAGTGGCTCAACCCGGGTTCGTGCGCGTCCGGTTGCTCGCCCGCGGCCAGGAGTCCGAGACGCAGGGGTGCCAGGACCGAGTACCGGGCCGACTTGTGGTCGGCGACGGCGTGCAGGACGTCGTCGCCCGGGGGTGCGGCACTGAAGTCGCGTTCCAGGTCGACGATCTGGCCGACGAAGGTGTCGGCCGCGGCCCGGGTCTGGACCTCGACCATGGCCTGGCGCACCTCGGTGGGAAGCTCGGCCTCCAGGAGCACACGCAGGCAGAGGGCCAGGGCGAGGTCGCCCGCGAGCACCGTGAGGGCGAGCGCGGCGCGTGGATGCCCGGGGAACTTCTCCCGGTAGGCGTAGTACGTGGTGGGGCCGCCCCTGCGGGTGGCGCTGTCGTCGATGAGGTCGTCGTGCACCAGGCCGTGGGTCTGGAGGAGTTCGACGCTCAGTGCGGCGGCGTCCAGCCCTTCGACCGCCTCGGCGGTCACCAGGCGCGCGGCCTCGTGCAGCAGGACGACCCGCATCCGCTTGCCGCCGCGCAGCGACAGGTCGCGCAGCAACTCGACGCAGTCCGGGGTGAAACGGCTGAAGGACGGAGCGTCCAGGGTCGTACCCAGGGTGTCGAAGTACTGCGCGAAGAGCGTGTTGAACCGGCGCTCGTACCCGGCGACGCGGGCCGGCGGCTGCTCGGTCATGACGAAGTCCTCCTGTGAGCGGGGCGGATGACGCGCTCAGCAGTGTGTCAGGGCGGGCCGGGAGATGTGCGACGTGGCCGGAGAAGGACGCGAAACGGGAGGAATGGGCGTTGGAGTTGAAGGAGTTGTGGACATGCCTCCATCCTTCCTTCATGTCTCTCACGTCTGCCCCCTCCGATCTGTCCGACCTGTGCGACTACGCCTTCGAATGGGCGTTGGTGGACGTGGAGACCTCCGGCCTCGTACCGCGCCGCGACCGGGTGCTGTCCGTGGCCGTGGTGACCCTGGGCCCGGACGGCGAGCAGACCGGCGAGTTGTCCACCCTGCTGGACCCGGGCTGCGATCCGGGGCCGGTGCACGTGCACGGCCTGACGGCGGAGCGGCTGCGCGGGGCGCCCGCCTTCGGGCAGGTGGCCGAGCGGATCGGGGCACTGCTGGAGGGCCGGGTGCTGGTCGCCCACAACGCCCAGTTCGACTACGACTTCCTCGCCCACGAGTTCGCGCGGGCCGGGCTGCGGCTGCCCGTGGCCAGGCGGCTGTGCACCCTGGCCCTGAACCGGCGCATCGACCCGCCGACCGACGACCTGAAGCTCGGCACGCTCGCCGCGCACTACGGCGTGCCCCGGCTCAAGGCGCACGACGCGCTGGACGACACGCGGGTGCTGGCGGGGGTGCTGCGCGCCTCGCTGCGGGCGGCGGCGGGGCTCGACCTGCCGCTGCCCCTGGTGGCCTGCCCGCCGCGACAGGACCCGCGGTTCGCACCGAAGCCGCCGAAGACGCCGTGCGCCTTCCGCAACCCGGGGCGGCTGACCCCGGGCGGGCCGCTGGTGCAGGGCATGAAGGTCGCCGTCACCGGGGAGACCGGTACCGCCCGCGCGGACCTGATGCTGCGGGGCGTCGCGGCGGGCCTGAACATGATGGGCTCGGTCAGCAGGCACACCAGTGCCCTGGTCACCAACGAGCCCTCCGGGGGCTCGGCCAAGGCGCGCCGGGCACGTGCCGAGGGCGTTCCGGTGATCGACGAGTCGGTCTTCCTGCGGCTGCTCGGCGACGTCCGCCCCGGCACCCCGCACGAGGGGGCGGCGGTCCCGGAACCCGTGCCGCCCTCGCATCCCGTAGTAGTGGCCCTGGAACCCGTGCAGTACCCGCACCCCGCGCCGCCGACCCCGCAAGCCGTACCGGTCGAGGGACCCCCGCCGGTCGGGGGACCCGAGCCGGCCCAGGGTCCCGCACCGGCTCCGGAACCCGCGACCGCGCTCTCCCCCGGGCTCTCGGCCGTGCCGACGCCGCGCCAACCCGCGGCGGGCGAGGCCGCCGGTCCGAAGCCCGGCACGAAGCGCTCCGCGAAGCCGCGCGGGCCACTGACCGGGCGCCGCGTCCTCGTACTCGGCGGCACCCACCCCGACGCGGTGGCCGCCCGCACCCGCGTCGTCGAACTCGGCGGGGCCGCGGCCATCAACCTCTCCGCCGGTGTCACCGACGTGGTCGTTCTCGACGGCGGCCGAAGCGACCGCCGACTTGCCAGGATCACCGCGCTGCTCCTGCCCGTCCATGACGCCGCGTGGCTGGTCGCACCGGTGGTCACGGAGGCGGCCGGGGCGGGAGAGGGGCGCGCGGCCGCCCATGTGCTGCCGCGCGGTGGCGTCGTCGACCTTCCCCTGCCGAAGGGCCGGGGACCGGCGGACCGCTGGACCGTCACCGCCTCCTGGGCGCAGCAGACGGCGTGCGAGATCGACGTGGTGGCGTTCGTGCTGGACGAGGACGAGCAGGTCTCCTTCGACGAGGACTTCGTCTTCTACGGCGCCCCGGAGAACCCGGGCGGCACGGTGCGGCTGCTGAGCGACGGGCCGACGGAGCAGACCGTCAGCGTGGACCTCGCCACGCTTGCGCCCTCGGCCCGCAAGGTCGTCGTCGCGGCCGCGATCGACGGCTCCCCCGCCTTCGGCGACGTGGGCGCCCTGCACATCGTCTCCGGCCCCGGCGCCGGCGCGGCCGCCCTCGCCCAGGCCACGCTGGACGCCGCCACCACCGAGCGCACGATGCTCCTGGCGGAGATCTACCGGCGCGGGGGAAGCTGGCGGCTGCGCGCCGTCGGGCAGGGCTACGACCACGACCTCGGCGCCCTCGCCCGGGGGTACGGCGTCGACGTGACCGACTGACACCGGCCGCGTATCCGAACGGACACGCCTTGGCCCGGCCCCCGTTGGCAGCGGGGGCCGGGCCGTCGAGCGCGGCTGCTCAGCCCTGGCGGGCCTTGAAGCGCGGGTCCTTCTTGTTGATCACGTAGGTCACGCCACGGCGGCGCACCACCTGGGCGCCGGGCCTGGCCTTGAGGGCGCGCAGGGAGTTGCGGACCTTCACGACTGCCTCCTCCTGTTTCTCGGCGCCGTTCAGCGTTCCTCGCGGAACGGCACGTGCTCCCCCGCCACCGGGTCGTACTTGCGCAGGACGAGCCGGTCGGGGTCGTTGAGGCGGTTCTTGCGGGTGACGTAGGTGACGCCGGTGCCCGCCGTCGACTTCAGCCTGACGACCGGGCGTGCGGTGCTGCGTGCCATGGTGCTCCTTCCGACCGCGGCGCGGGCTGCCGTTCTGTCCCGCGCATGTCAGTCACGCCTCACAACACGGACGGCGGCGGGGGCATTCCCGAGGGCCGTGCCGGTCAGCACTCCTGCCGCAGCCGCGTCATCACCCGCACCCCGAAGCGCAGGCCCTGCAGCGGCACGCGCTCAGCACGACCTGCATGAAGTCGGCCACGTGGCCCAGCTTGGCCAGCTCCGCGTCCAGGTCCTCGGCGTCGTGGTCGAGGTCGGCCCCCTGGAGGCGCGCGGGCTCGGCGAGCAGGGCACACACCGGTTCGATCAGCCGGACGGGGAAGGTGTGCCGGCCGATGCGGGTGAGGG
This sequence comes from Streptomyces sp. NPDC085944, assembly GCF_040686295.1. Classification (NCBI taxonomy): domain Bacteria; kingdom Bacillati; phylum Actinomycetota; class Actinomycetes; order Kitasatosporales; family Streptomycetaceae; genus Streptomyces; species Streptomyces sp. NPDC085944. The sequence goes on from NZ_JBFBJX010000013.1 coordinate 148,151, forward strand.
ACTCGGCGAGGTCGGTGACGGCGTTCTCGTCGTTGGGGGACGAGCCGTGTCCGGCGCGACCCGATGCCGTCAGCTCCAGCCACGCCATGCCGCGCTGGGCGCTCTCGATCGGGTAGAGGCGCCGGGTGTCGTCCAGAGCGTGGCTGAAGCCGCCGCCCTCGCCGATCGCCTCGGTGACGCCCTCGAACAGCTCGGGCCGGTGCTCCACCAGCCAGTGGGCACCGAACCTGCCGCCGGCCTCCTCGTCGGCGAGGAAGGCGAGGACGATCTCGCGGGCGGACCGGGTGCCGGTGCGGGCGAAGTGGCGGGCGGTGGCCGGCGTGACGGCCACCGTGTCCTTCATGTCGATGGCGCCGCGTCCCCACAGGTAGCCGTCCCGGATCTCGCCGGAGAACGGCGGCAGCTGCCACTCGGCCGCGTCCGCCGGTACGACGTCCAGATGGCCGTGGACCAGCAGCGCCCCCGGGAGGCGTCGACACCGGGGATGCGGGCGACGACCGCCTTCCTGCCCACCGGGGCCCGGCTCGCCTTCGTGCCGTACGCGCTCGCCGACCACGACGCCTACACCGCCCGCGTGCGTGGCGCGCTGTCCGGCGCCGGAATCGAGGTGCGGGGCGTGCACGAGGGCGGCGTTCGCTCGCGCGGCTCGGCGAGGCGGACGCGGTGTTCGTCGGCGGCGGCAACTCCTTCCGGCTGCTGTCCGCGCTGTACCGCACGGGGCTGCGCGAGGCGTTGATCAAGGCGGTGGCCGGCGGGCTGCCGTACATGGGGGCCGGCGCCGGGACCAACATGGCGGCGCCCTCGCTGCGCACCACCAACGACATGCCGATCGTCGAGCCGCCGTCCTTCGAGACGCTCGGGCTGGTCCCGTTCCAGATCAATCCGCACTACCTCGACCCGGACCCCGCCTCGACGCACAAGGGCGAGACCCGCGAGGAGCGGCTTCGGGAGTTCCCGGAGGAGAACGACGTGCCCGTGCTGGGCCTGCGGGAGGGGTCCTGGCTGCGGGTCGAGGGCGAGCGGGCCGTGCTCGGCGGCGAGCGCGACGCCCGGCTGTTCCGGCGGGGAGCGGAGCCGCGCGAGTTGTCGGTGGGCGCGGGCCTGTCCGAACTCTTCGCGGTGCGGGGCGAGTTCGACGCCCGCTCCCGACCGCAAGCGCGACCGGGGGCAGTCTTCGACGAAGAGGACCGCGCGGGCGGCCTTCTCGGACGGCCGAGACCCGACCCGGCCACGACCGCCGCGCCGCGCGGTCTGTCGGAGACACCATGTCGTCAATAGCCTGGTGGGACAAGGCCGTTGTCGACCGAGGAGCCTCATGTCCACCGCGCAGCAGGTCCCCGACATCCTCTCCCCCGAGTTCGCGGCGAACCCGTATCCGGCCTACCGGACGATGCGGGACAGCGCGCCCCTCATCCGGCACGAGGCCACGCAGAGCTGGATCGTCTCGCGCTACGAGGACGTGGAACGGGTCTTCAAGGACCGTGCGGGGCAGTTCACCACGGAGAACTACGACTGGCAGCTCGAGCCCGTGCACGGCAGGACGATCCTCCAGCTGAGCGGCCGGGAGCACGCGGTCCGGCGCGCGCTCGTCGCCCCGGCCTTCCGCGGGGCCGACCTCCAGGAGCGCTTTCTGCCGGTGATCGAGCGCAACTCCCGGGAGCTGATCGACGCGTTCCGGCACACGGGACGTGCCGACCTGGTCGCCGACTACGCCACCCGGTTCCCCGTCAACGTCATCGCGGACATGCTGGGTCTGGACAAGGCCGACCACGACCGGTTCCACGGCTGGTACACGTCGGTCATCGCCTTCCTGGGCAACCTCTCGGGGGACCAGGAGGTCGCCGCCGCCGGTGCGCGCACCCGCGTGGAGTTCGCCGAGTACATGATCCCCGTCATCCGGGAGCGCCGCGAGAAGCCGGGCGACGACCTGCTGTCCACGCTGTGCGCCGCCGAGGTGGACGGGGTGCGGATGAGCGACGAGGACATCAAGGCGTTCTGCAGCCTGCTGCTCGCGGCAGGCGGCGAGACCACCGACAAGGCGATCGCCGGCATCTTCGCCAACCTGCTGGCCCACCCGGAGCAGTTGGCGGCCGTGCGCGAGGACCGGAGTCTGATCCCGCGGGCCTTCGCCGAGACGCTGCGCTACACCCCGCCGGTCCACATGATCATGCGTCAGACGGCGACGGACGTCACGCTCAGCGGCGGGACGATACCCGCCGGCGCCACCGTCACCTGCCTGATAGGCGCGGCAAACCGGGACGAGAACCGCTACCGCGACCCGGACCGCTTCGACATCATGCGCGACGATCTGACCACCCCGACCGCCTTCTCGGCGGCCGCCGACCATCTCGCCTTCGCGCTGGGACGGCACTTCTGCGTCGGGGCGCTGCTGGCGAAGGCCGAGGTCGAGACCGGGGTGGGGCAGCTCCTCGACGCCCTGCCCGACCTGCGCACGGAGGACGGGTTCGAGGTCGTGGAGCGGGGCGTGTTCACCCGGGGCCCGCAGTCACTGCCGGTGCGGTTCACCCCCGCGGCCTGAGGGGCCGTACGCGTCAGGCCACGACGGGCGTGAAGACGGCGGGCAGCGTCGTCAGACCGCGCATCCAGATGGAGGGACGCCAGTTCAACTCCCTCGGCTCGACGGCGAGTACGAGATCGGGGAGGCGTTCCAGCAAGGTCTCGACCGCGGTGCGGGCGATGACGTCGGCGAGCAGCGGCGCCGGGTAGGGGCAGCGGTGTTCGCCGTTGCTGAAGGAGAGGTGCGCGGAGTTCTCGGCGCCGACATGGGCCTCGGGCCACAGCTGCGGGTCGGTGTTGGCCGCGGCGAGGCCGAGGACGAGGCAGTCGCCGGCCCGGATCTGCCGGCCGCCCAGCTGGGTGTCGCCCACGGCCCAGCGGCCGATGAAGTTCTGCGTGGGGGTGTCCAGCCACAGCACCTCGTTGAGGGCCTCCCCCACGCTGAGGCGGCCGCCGGAGACGTTGAGGGCGAAGCGCTCGTCGGTGAGCAGCAGGCGGAGCGTGTTGCCGATCCAGTTGCCGGTGGGCTGCTGGGCGGCGGCGATGACGGAGATCAGGTCCTGGACGATCTCCTCGTCGGTCAGTCCCGCCGGGTGGGTCAGCATCCGGGAGGTGACGTCGGGTCCGGGGCGTTCGCGCTTGTGGCGGACCAGCCGGTGGATGCGCTCGCCCACGCGCGTGTAGGCGGCGACCGGGTCGTCGCCCTCGGCTGCGTCGAGGGAGATGCGCAGGTCCTCGACGAGTTGCCGGGTCTCGGCGCCGCTGTGCGGCATCCCGCACATGCGCACGGCGGCGATCATCGGCAGCGGGTGGGCGTAGCCGCTCATCAGCTCGGCGCGGCCGCTGCCGGCGAAGGCGGCGATGAGCCGGTCGGCGAGCTGCCGGCAGTCCCGGGCCAGTTCGAACTGGTCGACGCCGGCGAGCGCCTGGGTGATGACACCGGCCCGCCGCCGGTGCTCCTCGCCCTCGGTGAACAGGACGGACGGCTGATGCCCGACGTAGGGCAGCAGGGGCCAGTCGGGCGGGATGCTGCCCCACTGGTTCCAGCGGCGCGAGTCCCGGGCGAACAGGTCGTCGTGGCTGGTCACATAGCTGACCTCGGGATAGCCGAGGACCAGCCAGGCGGGGATGTCGCCGTCGAGGAGCACGGGTGCGACGGCGCCGTGTTCGGCGCGCAGTCCGCGGTACAGCTCCGACGGGGTCTGCTGGTACTCCAGCCCCGCCAGTGGCACGGCGTCCGGGTGCGCGGGGCATCCCGGCGCGGCGACGGGGTGGGGTGAGGGGTCCAGTTCGGTCACGATGCGCTCTCCCGGGCCAGGGCCAGTTGGTAAAGGTGGTCCACGAGGGTGACCAGTACGTTCTTGCCCGACGTCCGCACCCGTGCGTCGCAGTCGATCAGCGGCACGTGGTCGGGCAGCGCGAGGGCCAGCCGGATCTCGTCCAGGGAGTGCCGGGCGGTGTCGTCGTCGAAGCGGTTCACGGCCACCACGAAGGGGGTGCGATGGTGTTCCAGCCGGTCTATCGCGTACCAGGAGTCGTCCATGCGGCGGGTGTCCACCAGGACGACCGCGCCGAGGGTGCCGGAGAAGAGCCGGTCCCACAGGAACCAGAAACGCTCCTGACCGGGGGCGCCGAACAGGTACAGCACCATGCGGTCGTTGAGGCTGATGCGGCCGAAGTCGAAGGCCACCGTGGTGGTGGTCTTCGCGGTGACCGAGCCGGTCTCGTCGACGCCGACCCCGGCCTGGGTCATGACCTCCTCGGTGTTGAGCGGCCGGATCTCGCTCACGGAGCGGACGAGAGTGGTCTTGCCGACTCCGAAGCCGCCCACGACGACGATCTTCAGCCCGGTCTCCGCGGCGTCGGTCAGCGGCGTGCGGCTCAAGGGCGCGAGGGCTTCCGTGACCGTGTGCGGGACCGCGGAGGCCGTCGGGTCAGAGGTTGCGGAGTCCATGGAGCACCTCCTGGAGCAGGGCGGTATCGGGGTGCGACGCGGCGGTCTGCCCCAGGCGCGGGTGGCGGGCGGTGATACTGCCGGTGGCCAGCAGGTCGCCGAGCAGGATGCGGACCACCGTGATCGGCAGGGCCAGCTCGGCGGCGAGTTCGACCACGGCCGTGGGGTGCCGGCACAGGTCGAGGATGCGGACGTGTTCCGACTGCATGCCGGCCGTCGGCCCGCACTCGGCGACCACCAGGGTGACGAGGTCGAACGAGTCGTCGGCACGGCTGCGCCCGCCCGTGACCGTGTAGAGCCGGTCGGGTGCGCCGGTGTCCACGGGCCTGCGCGTCACGACGAGCTGCCCCCGGGGACGGCGTGGCGCGGCTCGGCCCTCAGGTGGTCGCCGATCTGCTCGACCAGCTCGGTCATCTGGTGGCCGACGACACCGGGATCGGCGTCCTCGACCGCGACGACGGCGAGGTGGGCGCCCTCGCCCGCTTCCACGATGAACAGCAGGCCGCCGTGGAACTCGGTCATGGAGTGGCGTACGCCGCCGGTTCCGTTGCCGAACTCGACGGAGGCGCCCTGGGCGAGGGCCTGGATGCCCGAGCAGATCGCGGCGAGCTGGTCGGCCCGGTCCAGGGTGAGGTGCTCGGTCCAGCAGAGCTTGAGGCCGTCGCGGGACAGGACGAGGGCGTGGCGGGTACCGGGGGTGCGGTCCAGGAGGTTCTGCAGGAGCCAGGTGAGGCTGTTGTCGGTGGTCTGCATGGTGGGTGCGGGGCCGGTGGTTCCCGGTGCTGCGGTCACCGGCCCGTTCCTCCAATCTCACGAGCGGCACGAGCGATAGGGGCGAATGGCGGAGCGGGGGAATCGACCAGCGCCGTACGGTGCGAGGCGTGTGCCGGTACGGGCATGGGCCCGGTCCCTAGTCCCGGGCGGGCGGTTCGGGCTCCGGTGTCCCGGCGGCCCCCGCGGACCGCCGTGCGCGGTGGAAGGCGCCGAAGCTGGCCCCGGCGTCGCGCTGGGCGGACGCCGCCGGGTCGGCGGGCCGCCGGTGGTGGTCACGCCGTTCACGCTCGGCCTCGGCCATGGTGCGGCCCGGGGAGCGAACGGGCAGTCCGCCCGGCGTGGCCGCCGCGGGTCCGGGTGGCGCCGCCTGTTCGGGCAGCACGGCCCGGTCCACCGGCCGGACGTCCGGGACACGCCGCGCGTGTGCCGGGGCTTCCGCGGTGGGGGCGGGCCCGGGGACGGCGTAGCCGCCGCCACCGCCGAACGTACGGCCGGCCGGCGCGGGCCCCGGGTCCCGTTGCTGGGCGAGCAGCTGGGGCGGCACCAGGACGACGACGCCCGTACCGCCGCGCGACGAGGGCCGGTAGCTCACTCCGACGCCGTACTTGGCGGCCAGCCGTCCCACCACGGCGAGGCCGAGGCGGGTGCCCTGGAGGGAGGCCAGGTCGTTCATCCGCCCCGAGACCGCCTCTTCGGCGTGGCGCATGGCGGCGTCGGCCATCTTCAGCCCGCTGTCCTCGATGGTGACGACGATTCCGGCGGTACGTTCCTCCACATAGACGTGGACCTCGTCGATGGGTGGCGAGAAGTTGGCCGCGTTGTCCATGAGTTCGGCCAGCAGGTGCATGACGCCCTCGGCCGCGTAGCCGGAGATCGCGGCGTCGGTGGAGCAGTGCATCCGGACCCGCTGGTAGGCGGCGATCCGGCCGACGGCGCCGCGCAGGATGCTCTCCATCACGATGGGCCTGTTCCACGCCCGGCTGGAGCGTCCGCCCATCAGGAGGGCCAGCCGGTCGGTGATGAGGCCGAGCTGCGAGGTGCTGTGGTCCAGGCGCAGCAGATCGCCGAGGACCTCCTCGCCGTGACGATCCTGCATGTCCCTCAGGTCGGCGAGCATGCTGACGGCCTTGGCCTGGACACGGCTGAGGGACTTGGCGGAGGCGGCCTGCGCGGCGGCGGTGCGGCGCTCGCTGTGGGCCAGTTCCCGGACGAACAGCTCGGCGCAGGCGCGCGGCCCCGCTCCCCGCGGCCACTCCAGCTCGGACAGGACGATCTCCGCCGAGGTGCCGTCCCGCAGTTTCTCCACGGCGGCGGGCAGCGTGCTCTTGGTGAGCTGTTCCAGCTCGGCGGCGCTCGTGCGTGCCTCGTGCACCGCCTGCTGCCGCCGGGACTCGGCGTCCGCGGCGTGCCGCACGGCGTCCTGCACCAGCACGGCGAAGCTCTGTACGACCTGACGCAGGTGGGGGCCGGAGGCGGGGGCGGTGTTGGCGACGGCCTCCTCCGCGCCGGTGCCGTCGCGGACTTGCTGCGCGATGCCCGGCAGCGCCACGTTGACGAGGTGGATCAGGCCGGCGTTCTCCTGCGCGAGCCGGCCCTTGAGGGCGCTGATCTCCGTCCGCCGGGCCGCCGCCGTCCGGCGTGCCCGTCCGACCAGGTGGGAGCCGAGGCCCACGGAGAGTGCGACGCACAGCCAGGAGGTGACGGCGAGGGTCGCGGTCCAGCTCCGGGCGGTGTCGGGAGCGGCCGCCCAGGCGGCGCCCGCGGCTGCGGCGGCGGCCGGGAGCACGAGCAGCGGGACGGCCGGGACGGAGCGGCCGGATTGCTGCGTCCTGGGCGGCGTGGGGGGTGCAGACACTGACATTCCGCGGTCCCTCGGGTCCTTGAGAGCGGGGAGAAGGCCGGTCGGCCTGGGGCGGCCGCGGGCCGGAGCCGTGCCACCGGGTGCGTGGTGATCACTACGGTGGGCCTGCGGCTCATGCTAGTCAGCGCGTTGGCCTCCCATGCCGGACCGACCGCAGACCCCACCGAGGAGGGAACTTTTCCGACATCTCGCCAATCGAACGCAGCGATGTGGTACTGGCGTTCTTCTCGGAGCGGAGGTTCGCCGGAGCGGACCGCCCGGCAGCACCGTCTGGACGAACGCGGGATGCGGTGGGGCCCGACTCCGGTTCGGATGGATGCCATGCGCAGACCCATAGCCGTGGCGAAACGCCACTCACGCCTGCTCACCTCAGGCATCATCCTCGCCGCCCAGTCACTCCTCCTGACGCTGTCCGCCGTCCCGGCCTCGGCCGACGACACGCGGACGCCCGCCCGCGGTACCGCCCACATGGGCACGGGCGTCCTCGCCCACGAAGGCGTCCAGGGCCGGCCCGTCGGCACCCGCGTCGCCCAGACCGAGGGGGTGGACGTCTCCAGCCACCAGGGCAACGTCGCCTGGTCGACCCTCTGGAACAGCGGTGTGAAGTGGGCCTATGTGAAGGCCACCGAGGGGACCTCCTACCGGAACCCGTACTTCGCCCAGCAGTACGGCGGTTCGTACGACGTCGGCATGGTCCGCGGCGCGTACCACTTCGCGACCCCGGACACCGCGGGCGGCGCCGCCCAGGCGGACTACTTCGTCGACCACGGCGGGGCCTGGTCCAAGGACGGCAAGACGCTGCCGGGCGTCCTGGACATCGAGTACAACCCGTACGGGGCCACCTGCTACGGGCGGACGCACAGTCAGATGGTGAGCTGGATCCGGGCCTTCCTGGACCGGTACAAGGAGCGCACCGGCCGCCACGCCGCCATCTACACGTCCACCAACTGGTGGACGCAGTGCACCGGGAACTACAGCGGTTTCGGCGCGAGCAACCCGCTGTGGATCGCGCGGTACGCCTCGACGGTCGGGGCGCTCCCGGCCGGCTGGGACTTCCACACCATGTGGCAGTACACCTCGTCCGGGCCGACCGTCGGCGACCACGACAAGTTCAACGGGGCGCTGGACCGTGTCAAGGCCCTGGCCAACGGCTGACGCGCACACCCGCGCCCTCGCCGGCCGTCGTCTCAGCGGCCGGCGAGGGCGCCCAGGATGTCGGCGACCTGCTCCCGGACCACGTCCCGGGCCCCCGCGGGCAGGGCGCCGACGTCCGTCCGTTCCAGGACGTCCAGGGCCTCGTCGGCGCCCGCGTCGCAGGTGGCGCTCTCGCTGAGCACGTCGTAGCCGTCCCGGACGGCGACGCGCAGTCGCCGCCTGCCGTCGCCGTCGGTGTGCACCGCGGTGGCGACCACCAGCGGCGGCGGGCCGCCGGCTTCGGCGGGCTGCTTGCGGTAGCCGCTGGCCAGGGGGGTGCGCCAGCGCAGGCCGAGCATCAGGTGACGCTTCGCCATCACCTCGGCCAGATCGGTCTCGTAGGGGCGGTCCGGGCCCAGCACCGTGGCGCGGGCGTCCAGCACGAGGGCAGCGGGCAGCAGGCAGCGCAGGCTGCTGCCCACGAGGTTGCCGCCGACGGTGGCCGTCCGGCGTACCGCTCCGGTGCCCACCGAGCCCGCCGCCCGGCGCAGCACCTCAGGTACCCGGTCGTCTATGCGGTGCAGCACCACGGCCGCGCCCAGCGACTCGGGTTCGACGGTGTTCGCCTCCGGCAGTGCGCGCAGCGACATGGCCAGTTCCGGGAAGCCGTCGCGCTGCCAGGTGGCCCACACGAGCGTGGCCCCGCCGATGGGCACCGCCCCCTGCGCCATGCACTCCTGTGCTTCGGACACGGATGTGGGCTGACGCAGCAGCATGGCGATCGACCTGCTTCCCGGGAGTCGGCGGCCGGACGACACCTCGTCTTCCGCCGGGTGATCACGGTCACTGGAATTGTCCGCACCGCAAAGGGGGCGCGTACAGGGCTCACTCCTTTCCCGTGTGCGCCCTTCGCGCGCCGAGCAGTGCGTCGGTCAGTTCGGCGCGCAGGCGTTCAGCGTCCTTGCCGACGAGTGCGGGAACCTGGGCGTTCCACGACGCCGCGGCCCGGTCCAGGGACTCGGCGCAGGCCCGCCGGGCGCGGCGTCCCAGCAGCGCGGCGGCGAGGGGCACGAGCGGGCGGGCGAAGGAGCGGCCCCTGGCCCGTATCTTCACGGTGACCAGCCAGTGTCCGTCCGGGGCGGGGCGCGGCACGACCGTGACGCCGACGCGGGCGAACGCGTGCGTCAGGGTTCCGGTCAGGGGAGCGCGGGACGGGTGACGGCCCTGGCCGGTCGCCTGCCACCACCCGTCCAGGTCGAGGTGTACACGTCCGGTGCCGCCCAGGTGCTTGTCCCGCTCGCCGCCGCTCGGGGTCAGCGCCGCCGACAGCGACGCCTCGCGCGGCCGTTCGGCGCTCGTGAGCGTGAGGGCGCAGTCCAGTCGGACCGGGTGGTCCGGGCCGCCGTCGACGGTGACGACCTCCAGCGCGGTCTGTCGGCGACGGTCCCAGGCGAGCACGGTGACGCACTGGTCCGCGTCCGGTTCCCCGCTCTCCTCGTTCACGGGCCGGTACCGCGCGCCCGGCCGCAGATGCCGGCCCTGTGCCAGCACCAGTCCGGGCAGCGGGCGGCCGTCGGGCAGCCGCAGGCGCGCTGCCTCGGCGTTCGCGTCCTCGGCCTCCGTGTCCTCGGCCAGGTCGTGCAGCGTGGCGACGCACGCCTCGAACCAGCGGCGCGGCACGGGGGCGAGGGTCACTGTGTGCTGGAAACGGGCCATGCGGCGAGGGTGGCCGCCCGGAGGGTGCCGTGTCAGGAGGGCGGCCGGGCAGTGAGGAGGCGGCGTTGGTTGCCGGGTTGCGGAGGTCGCCGCGGTGCCGGTGGCGTCAGTGTCCGTCCGCCTCCGGGCGTCGCGCGACGAAGACGAACTCCCGGCCCTCGCGGTCGGGGGCTGCGCGCACCTCGCGCACCACGTACCCCTGTCCGGTCAGGTCGGCCGCCACCTCGTCCCGCTCGCGGAAGCGCAGCGTCGAGTCGGAGGTGAGCACCTGGCCGTCCGCCGCGAAGACGTAGGTCCACCGGAAGGTGACCAGCGGGCCGCTCACGTCCAGGAGCCGGCACCAGCTCTCCACGGGGCCCGTGCCGGGAATCCGAGCGACCTGGTGCGTGTGTTCCCGGGTCCACTCCTCCCAGGCGCGCCGGGCCGGGTCCCGCGTCTCGAACACCAGGTGTCCGCCGGGCCGCAGGGCCTCGTACGCGCCGCGCAGCGTCGCCTGCCACTCGTGGCGGCCGGTGATCGCCTGGGCGACGTTCGCCGTCATGGTCGCCAGGTCGACGCGCAGCGGGGGCAGTGCGGCGGCGTCGCCCTCGATCCAGCGCACCCGGTCGGCGCCCGGCTTGTTACGGGCCACGTCGAGACTGGCCCCGGCGGGATCGACGCCGACGACGTCCATACCGCGCTCCGCCAGCAGCAGGGCGAACACGCCGGTCCCGCACCCGATGTCCAGCACGCTGCTCGCGCCGAACTCGTCGGCCGTACGCAGGTACGCATCGAGGTCGCCGCGGTCGGCGTCGAGCACGTCGTAGAGCGCGGCGAGCCGCGGATGCCGGAAGCACTCGTCAGCCATACGGCCGACGATAGCGCCGGTCCGGCCGGGGAACAGGGGTAGGCATGCGCGCACTCGTCATCAACTGCACCCTCAAACCCTCGCCCCAGCCGTCGAACACCGAGGCGCTCGCCGCCACCGTGATCGCGGCGCTCAAAGGTCACGGGGCGGAGGTGGACGTGGTCCGGGCCGTCGACCTGAATCTGAAACCGGGGGTCGAGACCGACATGGGCGACGGGGACGACTGGCCGGGCGTGCACGAGAAGCTGCTGGCCTCGCAGATCCTGGTCGTCGCGTCGCCGACCTGGCTGGGCCGCCCGTCGTCCGTCGCCCAGCGGGTGCTGGAGCGCATGGACGCCATGCTCGGTGAGACCGACGACGAGGGCCGCCCGGTCGCCTACAACCGGGTCGCGGGCGTCCTGGTCACCGGGAACGAGGACGGCGCCCATCATGTCATCAGCGAGATCAGCGGCGGGCTCGCGGACATCGGCTACACCGTCCCCGGCCAGGCCTGGACCTACTGGCACCTCGGCCCCGGTCCCGGTCCGGACTTCCTCGACGACGAGCGCGGCCACGACTGGTCGGTGTCCACCGGCCGGGCCATGGCGTCCAACCTGGTGCACGCGGCGCGCGCCCTCGGTGCGATGCCGCTGCCGGCGCCGCCGTCCTGATCGCGACGCCGGCCGGCATGTCTGCCGGTGCCGATACGGGGCATTCGTGCACGAGCAACGACATACACAACGCATGAGGAGCTGAAGTCCGCCATGACGCACGACCTGACCCCGAAGTACACGGTCCCCGGCATCGAGCGCGAGGCCGCCGGGCGGCTGATCGGTGTGCTTCGGCTGCGCCTGCACGCCCTCAACGACCTGCACCTGACGCTGAAGCACGTGCACTGGAACGTGGTGGGTCCGCACTTCATCGCGGTCCACGAGATGATCGACCCCCAGGTGGACCAGGTGCGCGAGATGGCCGACGACGTCGCGGAGCGCATCGCCGCGCTCGGCGGGGTGGCCCAGGGCACCCCAGGGGCGCTGGTGGCCGAGCGCAAGTGGGACGACTACTCCATCGGACGGGCGGACGCCATCGCCCATCTCGGCGCGCTCGACGTGGTGTACACCGGCGTGGTCGAGGGCATGCGCGCGGCGGTCGAGGAGGCCGGCAAGATCGACACCGCCACGGAGGACCTGCTGATCGGGCAGCTCAGGGACCTGGAGCAGTTCCAGTGGTTCGTGCGGGCCCATCTCGAGAGCGCGGGCGGCACCCTCGCCACGGGCAGTGCCACCTCCGAGACGGAGGCGGCGGCACGCGGCGCGGACGTCTCGTAACCGGGTCGTCCGAACCCCGGGGGCCGTGTCCCGCCCGTGCGGCCGGGACACGGCCCCCGGGGCGCCTCAGCGCCGGCCGAGGCGACGTTCGCCGCGGCTGCCCTGCTCGTAGGGCAGGTGGTAGTGGGCGAAGACCGCTCCCTCGTCCTCGGCGGCGAGCTCACCGTCCGGGTCGATCCCCGGGGCGTCCTTGACCAGCGACTTGTCGTAGGTCACCTTCACGTACTGCGGCCCCACGGTGGCCTTGTCCACCGGCACGAAGACGAGCCGCCGGCGGGTCGGCAGGCCGATCGTGACCGTGGCGAACGCGGGCCGGTCGGTGAGGGTGTCGAAGTAGATGGACTCCAGGGTTCCGATCTTGCGGCCGTCGTAGTCCACGACGTCGAGGCCGCGCCAGTCACGAATGTTTTCGGCTTCAAACATGCCTGTTCTTCCCTTCCGAGGACGCGCTCTCTGTCGTGTTCCCCGCTTCGCCCGGCTGTCGCCTGTTTGTCCCCTCACCGGCGTACGGAAGCGGATCCGGGATAGGCTGCCTGGCCGGAAGGAGTGCCCGGGCGGCGGACGGGTGCCGGGCGGAGCTCCGAAGGGGGATCGAGTGTGGACGGCGCAGACGCTCCGGGTGGCCCGGCCCGTGTGCGGACCGGCGCGGTGCTCGACGTGGGCCCGCTGTCCGGCCGTACGGGTATCCGGGCCAGCGGTGAGATCAACGTGAGCACCCGGCTGTCCTGGGAGAAGGCCCTGACCGAGCTGTCCCGGCAGCACACCGACGTGTCCTACGTGGAACTGTCCGGCGTGCGGTTCGTCGACGTGGCCGGGGTGGCGGCGCTGGCCGTCACGGCCATGGGGCTGCCCGTCGGCCGGGTCGTGGTGGAGCGCCCGCCCCCGCAGCTTCCGCGGGTCCTGGACCTTTTCTGGCCGTCCCTGCACCGGATCGAGGTGGCGCCGCGATGAGCACGCCGACCACCGAGGAGACATTCACCCACCTGGCGCTGTTCTACCGCTCGGAGGCCGAGTACACGGACCGGACGGTGGCGTTCGTGCGGGAGGGGCTGGCCGCGGGCGAGCCGGTGGCGGTGGCCGTGCCCGGCCCCAACCTGGAGCTGGTGCGGGGCGGGCTGGGCGCGGACGCGCGGGACGTCACCTTCCTGGACATGACCGAGGCCGGGCGCAATCCGGGGCGCATCATCCCGGGCGTGCTGCGCGCGTTCGCCGACGCGCACGCGCGGGTCCGGGTGCGGATCGTCGGCGAGCCGGTCTGGGCCGGGCGCAGCGCCGCGGAATACCCGGCGTGCGCCCAGCACGAGGCGTTGATCAACGCCTCGTTCGCGGGCCGCCCCACGACGATCCTGTGCCCGTACGACGAGACCCGGCTGGCCGCCAACGTCCTGGCCGACGCCCTGGCCACCCACCCGACGGTCATCGCCCAGGGGGACGCGCGGGCCAGCGAGGCCTACGACTGGCGTGCCGTCGTCGCCCGTTACAACGAGCCGCTCACCCGCCCGCCCGACGCCGGCGTCCTCGCCTTCAGGGCCGGGGAGCTGCCCGAGGCGCGCCGCTTCGCGGTCGACCGGGCGGCCTCGCTCGGGCTGGCCGGGCGGCGGCTGCAGGACGCGGAACTGGCGGTGTCCGAGCTGACCACCAACAGCGTGGTCCACGGCGGCGGCGGCGGAACGCTGGCGGTCTGGGCCGAGGCGGGACAGGTGGTGTGCGAGGTCCGCGACGGCGGGCGGCTGACGGATCCGCTCGCCGGCCGCCGGCCCGCGGAGCCCGGTCAGATCGGCGGCCGGGGCCTCCTGCTCGTCCACTACGTCGCCGACCTGGTGCGGGTGCACACCACCGACGGGGGCACCGCGGTCCGCTTCTGTCTCGGTCTGTGAGGCGCCCGCCGCCGGGCGGCGCGGGCACCGTCCCCGAGCCCTCCCCGCGCCCTCTCCGGCCGTTTCGGCGCTTCGCCATGCATACGCCGTCTGACTCGGGGTAGGCGACCGTGCGTCGGCCGACAAGGTGACAACGACGACCGATCAACCGGGAGGGCACATCATGACGACGACCGCGCAGGCCACCGAGCACGCCACGGCGGAGATGCCGGAGATCGCGGACCCGTCCAAGGTGGCGCCCAAGGACGCGCGGGAGTTGTCGAAGCTGTTCTTCGAGCAGCTGACGGTGCTGGAGGAGGGTACGCCCGAGTACCAGTACGCCCGCAACACGCTGATCGAGATGAACATGTCCCTGGTCCGCTTCGCGGCCGGCCGGTTCCGCAGCCGCGGACCGGAGGAGATGGAGGACATCGTCCAGGTCGGCATGATCGGCCTGATCAAGGCCATCGACCGGTTCGAACTCACCCGCGAGGTCGAGTTCACTTCCTTCGCGGTGCCCTACATCGTCGGCGAGATCAAGCGGTTCTTCCGGGACACCTCGTGGGCCGTGCACGTGCCCCGCCGCCTCCAGGAGGCCCGCGTCCAGCTCGCCCGCGCCACCGAGGAGCTCCGCAGCCGCCTCGGCCGCAACCCCACCACGCAGGAGCTCTCGGAGCTGATGAGCCTGCCGGAGGACGAGGTCGTCGAGGCCCGGCTGGCGGCCAACGGCTACAACTCCGCCTCCCTGGACGCCACCATCAACGGCAGCGAGGACGGTGAGTCCGCGCTCGCGGACTTCATCGGCGCCGACGACGCCGCCCTGGCCCTGGTGGACGACTTCCACGCCCTCGCTCCGATGATCGCCGAGCTGGACGAACGCGACCGGCAGATCATCCACTGGCGGTTCGTGGAGGAGCTCACCCAGAAGGACATCGGCGAGCGCCTCGGCGTCTCCCAGATGCACGTGTCCCGGCTGATCTCGCGGCTGCTGGCCCGGCTGCGCGAGGGCATGCTCAGCACCAGCTGAGGCGCGGTCCGGCGGTTCAGGCCGCGGTCGTCCTCTTCTTCCGGCGGCCGCGGCCGGCGCTGCCGCCGAGCGCGTCGACGAGTTCCTGGCGGCTCATCCTCGACCGGCCCGCGATGTCCTGCTCGGTGGCCCGCTGGTAGAGCTCGGCCTTGCTCAGTTCCCGCAGCTCGCTTCGGGAGGGTGCGGTGGCCTTCTTCCGGGGCTTGGCGGGCCGTTCGGCCTCCGCCTTCCGTGACGTGGACGCGGCCCGCTTGCCGCCGGGGCTCTTGGACCTGGCCGCCGCCTGCTTGCCGCCGGTGTCCTTCGCCTGCTCCAGGCTGCCGCGCAGGACGTCCATCAGGTCGACGACGTTGGTGGCCTCGGGCGCCTCCTGCGCGACGGCGACCTCCTCGCCCTCGGCCTTGGCCCGGACCAGTTCGCGGACCTTCTCCTGGTAGGTGTCGCGGTAGCGGGCGGGCTCCCAGTCGCCGCTGAGGGCGTCGACGAGTCGCAGCGCCATGTCCAGTTCCTTGCCGCGGCCCACCCGCTCCGACGGCAGTTCCGGCAGCTCCTCGACCGGGTCGCGGACCTCGTCGGCCCAGTGCAGCGTCTGGAGCAGCAGCACCCGTTCCTCGGCGCGCAGGGCGGTCAGGTACTGCCGGTTGCGCATGACGAAGGTGGCGACACCCACCTTGCCGGCCTCGGCGAGGGCAGTGCGCAGCAGTGCGTAGATCTTGAGGTACTCCTTGCCGCGCGGGGCCAGGTAGTAGGTGCGGCCGAAGTAGACCGGCTCGATCCGGTTCAGGTCCACGAAGTCGGTGATCTCGAGGGTGCGGGAGCGTCCCGGCGCGATCTCGTCGAGCTCCTCGGGTTCCACGACGACGTACTCGCCCTCGCCCGCCTCGTAGCCCTTGACGATGTCGGCGGCGTCGACCTCCTTGCCGGTGCGCTCGTTGACCCGGCGGTTGCGGATCCGGTCCGAGGTGCCGCGCTGGAGCTGGTGGAAGTGGACGGTGTGGTCCTCGGTCGCCGTGAACAGGCCGACGGGCACCGAGACCAGCCCGAAGGTGATCACGCCCGTCCAGATCGCCCGTGCCATCGCCGTCCGCTCCCTGTGTGCCCGCCCGTACCGCCCGGTCCAGCCCGTACCGCCCGCACCGCGCGGTCCTGCCACGCTGCCATCCGGCTCGCTTCTCCGCGCGCCGGACGCAGCACACGGGTGGGCGGCCGGGCGACAGCGCGCGGATCGGCCGCGGCCGTTGTTCCCTGTGAGGTGCGGGACGGCAACCGCGGCCGGCACCTCGGCCGTCTCCCCCGTCGGACCGTCGCACGACGCCGCAGCGAGCCGCACCACAGCCGAACCGAGGGACGCCCCATGAGTCTTCGTCTGAAGCCGATCACCCGCGAGGAGCACCTGCGCTTCGTCGCGGCCCGGCCGTCCGTGAGTCACCTGCAGGTCCCCGCCTGGGGCGACGTGAAGCCGGACTGGCGGGCGGAGAGCCTGGGGTGGTTCGACGAGGGCGGCGAACTGGTGGGCGCGGGGCTGGTGCTGCTGCGGCCGCTGCCGAGGCTGAAGCGGTACCTGGCCTATCTGCCGGAGGGCCCGGTCGTCGACTGGACGGCGGACGGTCTGGAGCGATGGCTGGAACCGATGCTCGCGCACCTGAGGGAGCGCGGTGCGTTCACGGTGCGGATGGGGCCGCCGGTGGTGGCACGACGCTGGAGCGCCGACGCCGTCAAGGCGGCCATCTCCGACCCCGGGGCGCGGCGGCTGGGCGACGTGGAGGCGACGGTGCGCGAGCCGGGGGCGGACGACGTAGCGCAGCGGCTGCGCGCGATGGGGTGGCGGCGCACCGAGGCGGGCGGCGAGGACGGCTTCGCCGCGGGCCAGCCGCGGTACGTGTGCCAGGTGCCGCTCGCGGGACGTACGCAGGAGGACCTGCGAAGCGGCTTCAACCAGCAGTGGCGGCGCAACGTCAAGAAGGCCGAGAAGGCCGGCGTGAAGGTCGTCCGGGGCGACCGGGAGGACCTGGCCACCTTCTACGAGTTGTACGTGGAGACCGCGGAGCGGGACCGGTTCGTGCCGCGCCCCCTCGCCTACTTCCGGCGCATGTGGACCGCGCTGACGGCCGAGGACCCGGACCGCATGCGCCTGTACCTCGCCCACCACGACGGCGAGGTGCTCGCCGCCGCCACGATGCTGAGGGTGGGTGAACACGTCTGGTACTCGTACGGCGCGTCCACGAGCCGTCGGCGCGAGGTGCAGCCCAACAACGCCCTCCAGTGGCGGATGATGTGCGACGCCCGTGAACTGGGCGCCGCCGTCTACGACTTCCGCGGCATCACCGACACCCTGGACGAGGGCAACCACCTGCTCGGACTGCTCCGGTTCAAGGTCGGCGCGGGCGGACAGGCCGTGGAGTATCTCGGCGAGTGGGACTTCCCCCTCAACAAGGTGCTGCACAAGGCCGTGGCCCTGTACCTGGCGCGGCGCTGAGTCAGCCCGACGGCGTCGCCGCCCTCGTCCTGCCGCCGCGCGCCGGGACGGCGTAGAGCGCGGAGGCCACCACCGTGCCGGACGGCAGGGAGAGATCGATGTCGCCCGGGGCGCGGGCGACCGGTCCGGTGCAGGTCGACGCTCAGGGCCGCCGCGGTGACGCCTCAGGCCAGGGCGAGCGCACCGGCCGGGTTGACGGCCGCATCCGTTCCGTCTCGGGCACCGAGCCGACCCACGGCCTCGACCTGTCCGGCTGCGGTGATCTCGACTAGGTGCGGGCCCGCTGGCCGACGCGGTGCGCGACCTGCCCGCGGGTGCCCGGCTGCACGGCCGGGAGTCGGACCCCAATGTCTTCACCGGCCGCCCGGTCGAGGTGGCGCCCTTCGACGCCGTACTGGAGGCCTGCCCGCGCTGCTGCTGCTCTTCGACGCGCACTCGATGCCGGCCAGCCGGCGTGCGCTGGAACTCGCGGGGGTGGACGGGCCGCACGCCTTCGCCCAGGCGACGGCCGAGGTGGGGTGCGACGCGGACGGCAGGCCCACCGGGCTGCCACGCCAGGACGCCGCCTGCGACCTGGTGGAGCGGGTCGCGCCGCAGCCCACCCGTGAGGAGCCTCGCGACCGGCTCGCCGCCGCCCTGCGCGCCATGGCCGCCTCCGGACTGACCGGCGGCCACGTGATGGTTGACCGTCCTCGACGTCGACCCGACCCATCGGGCGGCGAGTCTGTGACACGGTGGGTGCCCTGCGGCCCGTCGCTTCCCGGGCAGCGGGCTCCGGTGCCGGCGAGGTGAGGCGGGGTGGCAGATGTCACGACTCCTGGTGGTGCAGAACCATCGCGGCGGCGGGCTCGGCCGGTTCGGCGACTGGCTGGTCGCGGACGGAGTGGCACTGGACGTGGTGCACGCGTACGCCGGTGCGCCGCTCCCCCGGCGTCCGGAGCACGACGGCATCATGGTGCTCGGCGGTGGCTACCTGCCCGACGACGACGAGCGCGCGCCCTGGCTCGCACCCACCCGGGCACTGGTCGCCGAGGCGCTGGACCGGGAGGCGCCCGTCTTCGGGATCTGTCTGGGCGGGCAGCTCCTCGCCCAGGTGGCGGGTGGCACGGTGCGCGGTGGGCACGGCGAGCCCGAGGTGGGCAGCACGCCGTTGACGCTGCGGCCGGAGGCCGGCGCCGACCCGCTGTTGCGGGGACTGCCGGAGCGGGTGACGGCGGTCGAGCAGCACGTGGACGCCGTCACCGTACTGCCGCCCGGCGCCGCATGGCTCATGGCGAGTGAGCGGTGCCCGTACCAGGCGTTCCGGGTCGGCGAGCGGGCGTGGGGCGTGCAGTTCCACCCCGAGGCGGGGGCGGACCGGGTCGCGGCGTGGGACGCCGGCCGGCTCCGCGCCCGGGGGCTGGACCCGGTGGAACTCGTCCGCCGGGCCGGACTCGACGAGCCCGCGGCCGAGGCGGTCTGGCGCGAGGTGGCCCGGCGCTTCGCCTCGGTCGTCGTCGGGGCGTGAGGCCCGGCCGCAAGTACCCCGGCCCGTGAGCTTCAGCTCGCGAAGGCACCCCGTTCGGTGAAGGCCGCCTCGGCGAACCGTTCGCCGATCAGACGGTGCGTGGCGGCGTCCGGGTGGACGCCGTCGGGCAGGGGAAGGTCCGCCGCGTCGGCCTCTCCGTAGAGTGCGCGGCCGTCGAGGTGGTGGAGGTTCTCGTCCTCGGCGGCCCGCTCCGTCACGATCCGGGACAGCTCGTCCCGGATGACGTTCAGGGTCAGCTTCCCGCTCGCGCGTTCGGCGGGGTCGCCGGTGGCGACGAACCGCACGCGGCCGTCGGTGAAGTCGGGGGCGAGGGGGCCGGGGGTGTCCTCGTGCACGGGGCACAGGATGGGTGAGACGACCAGCAGGGGAACGGTGGGATGGCCCTCCCGGACGGTGTCGAGGAAGCCGTGCACGGCGGGGCCGAAGGCACGCAGCCGCATGAGGTCGGCGTTGACCACGTTGATGCCGATCTTGACGCTGATCAGGTCGGCCGGGGTGTCGCGCATGGCCCGCGCGGTGAACGGGTCGAGCAGGGCGCCGCCGCCCAGGCCCAGGTTGATCAGTTCGACGCCGCCGAGGGAGGCGGCGAGGGCGGGCCAGGTGGTGGTGGGGCTCGCGGCGTCGGAGCCGTGACTGATCGAGCTGCCGTGGTGCAGCCAGACCCGGCGGCCGGGGTCCGGGGCGGCCGCCACGGGGGCGTTGGTGCGCAGCGCGACGAGTTCGGTGGTCTCGTTGTGCGGCAGCCAGATCTCGATGTCCTTGCTGCCCCCGGGCAGGTCCGTGAAGCGCAGGGTGCCGGCCGGACCGGACTCGAGGCCCGCCGTGCCGGCGGTCATGTCGATGGTGAGGGTGTTCCCGCCCGCGACGCTGCCCCGGCCCGCCGGACGGCCGTTCACGAGCAGGTCGTACACGCCGTCCGGGCGCGGCGGAGCTCCGGCGTAGACGCGCTTGGTGGGCAGCGTGTCCAGTTCGAGGGCGGTGGCGCGGGTGCGCAGGGCCAGGCGTACGCCGGAGGGCTGGGACTCGGCCATGGCCAGCTGTCCGTCGTTGTTCTGCGCACGGGCGCGGGCGGGCAGCCGGTGGGGCAGCAGACCGCGCTCCGTCCGCTCCAGGTCCAGGGCGCCCCGCAGGAGGTCAGGGGTGATCGGCGTGGTGATCCAGTCGTCCGTGGTGTTCATGTCGCCTCCGGCGGTGGTGCGTCTTACGGCTCTACTCATTCCTTCATCAATTATGCATAGACCTAATAGCATTAGGCAAACCGCTTGGCGCGTCAGGAACACGGTCGGAACGTCCCGTGGCAGGAGTGACAACTTCCGCCGGGAAAACGCCACCGGTACCGACCGCACTCCTGCGAAGAGGTACTTTCCGGCCATGCACACCGTCGCCGTTCTCGCGCTGGACCAGGTGATCCCGTTCGACCTGTCCACCCCGCTCGAGGTCTTCGCCCGCACCCGGCTCCCCGACGGCAGCCCGGGCTACCGGATCCGCGTGTGCGCGGAGCACCCCGAGATCGACGCCGGCGCCTTCACCCTGCGGGCCCCCTGGGGTCTGGACGGGCTGCGGGACGCGGACACGATCATCGTCCCCGGTACGGCCGCCGCGAGCGACCCGCTCTCCCCCGCCGTCCACGACGCGCTGCGCACGGCCGCCGGGAGGGGGACCCGGATCGCGTCCATCTGCTCGGGCACCTTCCCGCTGGCCGCCACCGGGCTGCTCGACGGGCTGCGGGCCACCACCCACTGGATCGCCGCCGAGGCCCTGGCCGACGCGTATCCGGACATCGACGTCGACCCGGGCGTCCTGTACGTCGACAACGGCCAGATCCTCACCTCGGCCGGCGCCGCCGCAGGCCTCGACCTGTGCCTGCACATGATCCGGCGCGACTACGGCTCGGCGGTCGCCGCGCACGCCGCCCGGCTGTCGGTGATGCCCCTGGAACGGGAAGGCGGGCAGGCCCAGTTCATCGTCCACGACTGCACGCCCGTGCCCCGCGGCTCCGCCCTCGAACCCCTGCTGACCTGGCTGCGGGAGAACCTCGCCCGCGACCTCACCCTGACCGACATCGCCGCCCACGCCGGGGTGAGCACGCGAACGCTGATCCGCCGTTTCCGGGAGCAGACCGGCAGCACCCCGCTGCAGTGGCTGCACCGGGCCCGCGTACGGCAGGCACAGCACCTGCTGGAGACCACACAGCACTCCGTGGAACGCATCGCCGCCCAGGTCGGATTCGGCTCCCCGACGGCCTTCCGTGACCGCTTCAAACGCACCACCGGAGTCAGCCCGCACGCCTACCGGCGCGCCTTCGGCTGACGGGCACCGGGCTGGAGGAACTCGCGCGGGCCGAACGGGAGGCCGAGCGTGCCGAGCGGCACCTGCACGACGCACGCGCGGAACAGGCGGACGCCGAGGAGTCGCTGCGCGCGGCCGACGACGAACTCGCCCGAGTCCAGGAGACGGTGGCCGCCGACGAGGAGCGGCTGCGGGCGGCGCACGAGGACCGCGACCGGGCCGAACGCAACCGGCGCGAGGCCGAGGAGCGGCACCGTACGGCCGCACACTCGGTGGCCCGAGGCCGAGCGGGAGGCACGGGCGAGCACGCGCGAAGTGGTCCGTCTGGGCGGCGGGACCAAGTCATACGGCTCGTCCGATTGAGTACCCGTACTCATGAGGTGATTCCCTCCACCGGGGGACGCTTGCCGCACGAGCCATCCACAGGGAGACGACAACCGTGCGTACCAGCAACCGAGTTCACCGGACACCGGCCGCACCCGCCGGCCGCACCACCCGTTCCGTCCGCTGTCTCCTCCTGGCCTGTGCCGTCGGCGCGGCCGTCCTGACCGGCTGCTCCATGGAGGAGGCCACCTGCGGCGGCGGCGAGTACCCGGTCCTGTCCGTCGGTGGGACCGGCTCGGCATGTGTGCCCAATGGCGAGGAGCCGCCCGAGGGTTACACCCGCTACCCCGAGGGCAAGGTCCCGGAACACGTGGGTGACAAGTGGGACACCTACTGGCAGACGCACACCGTCGACGAGCACGGGAAGATCGTGGAGGTGCCCGAGGGCGGGTGACCACCGCTCTGCGCGGTCCGAACACATGCACTGGGTTGCGGCGGCACATACCACGACAGCGACCATACGTGGTATACCGACTCGGCAGCGCACAGGGCAACAACCGGGGCTGCATGTCAGCCTTCACGGCCGTGAACCAAGGAGAGTCGCCACCATGTCCGAGAGCACCATGCAGTCCGCCACGGAACTGGCCTCGCAGTACAGCACCCAGGTCAACGACGACCTGGAGCGCAACGTCAAGGAGCAGGAACGTGTCAGCACCGAGATCACGGCTCTCCAGCAGCAACTGGCCGCGCTGCAGCACGACCACGCCCTGCTGGTGAACATGCAGCAGGCACTCGGCATCACCGCGCCTGCCCAGTCGTCCACCGCACCGGAGCCCGCTGCAGAGACGGCCGCCGTGCCGGCGCCGCGGGGCGGCACCGCCGGGCAGTCGGCCAAGGGTGGGCGCACGCGGAGCAAGAGGGCCACCACCGCGCCCAAGCGCGCCGCCGCCCCGAAGCCGGGTGCCAGGAAGGCTTCGAAGCCGGCCGCCAAGAAGGCGACCAGGTCGACCACCACGACCGCGGCCGAGCCGGCCACCGAGGCACCCGCGAAGACGACCACCAAGCCGGTCGCCAAGTCGACCGCCAAGCAGGCGCCCAAGGCCGCCGGGAAGTCCGCGGCGCAGAAGACGCCCAGTCGGCCCACCCTGGTGGAACTGGTGCGCGAGCACCTCGCCGGGCAGCGGGAACCGCGCTCCGCCGCCGAGGTCACCGCGGCGCTGGGCGAGGCCCACTCCGGGCGCGCCGTCAAGACCACGGTCGTGCGCACCACGCTCGAGGGACTCGTCGCCAAGAACCAGGCCCAGCGCACCAAGCAGGGCACCTCGGTCTACTACAGCGCCACCGAAGCACCGGCGCCCGCGCAGCAGCAGGACCCCGCGGCCGAGTCCGCGGCCGCGCAGAGCGGCAGCTGAGCCACCCCGCCGCTGGCGCCGTCCCGTCATCCGTCACCCGGGTCCGACGCGGCGCGCGACCGGGCCGGAACGGGGTGAGTATCGGTGGATGGGTGTTGTACTGCCGGTGCTCTTCGCACTCCTCGCCGCGTTCAGCAACGCGCTGGCCACCGTGCTGCAGCGGCGGGCGGCGCTGAGCGTGCCGCAGTCCCAGGGCTTCCGCCCCGGGCTCGTCCTCGATCTGCTGCGGCGGCCCGTGTGGCTCGGCGGCATGCTGGCCGTGGTGGTCGCCGGTGTCGGGCAGGCGGTGGCCCTGGCGACGGGTCCGCTGTCACTCGTACAGCCCCTGTTCGTCCTGGAACTTCCGCTGGCGCTGCTGCTGGCCTCGCTGCTGACCGGCAACCGGATGCCGGAGGCGGTGTGGCTCGCCGTGGGCGGGGTGGTCGTGGGGCTCGGTGTCGCGCTGGCCTCGGCGTCGCCGGACGGTGGGAAGGCCGACGTGCCCCTGGACCGCTGGATGCCGGCGCTCGCGGCCTGCGCGGGGGCGGCCGTTCTGCTGGCGGCGGTGGGCCTGAAACGGCCCGTCGGCAAGGCTCGCGCCGGGTGCCTCGGCGCGGCCACGGCGGTGTGCTACGCGCTGACGGCCGCGCTCATGAAGGACTCCATGCGCGTGCTGGACGCCGACGGCGTCGTCGGCTTCTTCACCACCTGGCAGACCTACGGTTTCGCCCTGGCCGGGGTGTGCGCCGTACTCCTGCTGGAGCACGCCATGCAGGGCGGTCCGCTCGTCGCCTCCCAGCCCGCACTCACCCTGGGCGACGCGACGGTGAGTCTCCTGCTCGGCGTGGTCCTGTACCGGGAGGACCTGCGCGGCGACTGGTGGGTCCTGCCGCAGTTGCTCGGGGTGGCGCTCCTCGTGGTGGGGGTCCTCAGCCTGGCCCGGCGCGGCGTGGATCTGCGCACCGCTCAGTGAGCATCCCCGGGCCGGGCGGCGGGTCGCCGCCGGGGTGCCCGTCCCGCACGGCTGACCAAGATGCCCGAAGCGACCACCTGGTGCACAGTGGACACTGCCGCGCTTCTTGCGCCGCCACAAGGAGGCCGTGTGACCAGCAATGAGAGCGCCGTGCAGCCCTCGCTCGGCGTCCATTCCGAGGTCGGCAGGCTGCGCAAGGTCCTGGTCTGCTCCCCCGGGCTGGCGCACCGGAGGCTGACCCCCACCAACTCCGGGGAGCTGCTCTTCGACGACGTCATGTGGGTGGAGAACGCCCAGCGCGACCACGCCGCCTTCGTCGGCGAACTGCGCCGGCGCGGGGTCGAGGTGGTGGAGCTGCACGACCTGCTGGCGCAGATCATGGCGATGCCCGAGGCGAAGGCGTGGCTCCTGGACCGGAAGATCGTCGCCAACCAGGTCGGCGTCGGCCTCGTCGACGCGACCCGCGCCTACCTGGAGACCCTCTCGCCGAGGGAACTGGCCGAGTACCTCGTCGGCGGACTCGCCACCAGTGATCTGCCGGAGGACTTCCGCTCCCCGCACCTCGCGATGGCCCGTGGGGCCACCGGCGCCCGCGCGTACCTGATGCCGCCACTGCCCAACACCCTGTACCCGCGCGACACCACCTGCTGGCTGTACGGCGGACTCACCCTCAACCCGCTGTACTGGTCGGCGCGGCACGACGAGACGCTGCTGATGAAGGCGATCTACACCTTCCACCCCGACTTCAAGGGCTCGACGGTGTGGTGGGGCGATCCCGAACAGGACTGGGGCCAGGCCACCCTCGAGGGCGGCGACATCATGCCCGTGGGCAACGGGGTCGTCCTCATGGGCATGAGCGAGCGCACCTCCCGGCAGGCCATCACCCAGCTCGCCGCCGCCCTGTTCCGCAACGGGGCCGCCGAGCACGTCGTCGTCGCCGGGATGCCGAAGCTGCGCTCCGCCATGCATCTGGACACCGTCTTCACCTTCGCCGACCGCGAGGTGGTGACCCTCTACCCGCGCATCATGGACGCGGTGCACACCTTCTCGCTGCGCCCCGGCGACCGGGGCCCCGGGTTCGACGTCGTCGACGAGGGGACGACGCCCTTCGTCGACGTCGTCGCCAAGGCCCTCGGGCTGCCGAAGCTGCGGGTGGTGGAGACGGGCGGCGACGCCTACGCCTCCGAGCGCCAGCAGTGGGACGGCGGCAACAACGCCGTCGCCGTGGAACCGGGGGTGGTGTTCACCTACGACCGCAACACCCTGACCAACGCGCTGCTGCGGGAGGCCCGGGTGGAGGTCGTCACCATCGTGGGCGCGGAACTGGGCCGGGGACGCGGTGGCGGGCACTGCATGACGTGTCCGCTGGTGCGGGATCCCGTGGACTTCTGACCCGCGCGGCCCGAGCGCCCTCAGCGGCAGAACCCGTACGCCTGCTCCAGCCACCGGTGGAGTGCCGTGTGCACACTGCCGGGGAGCACGCTGAGCTGGTCGATGGCGGCCCGGTCCCCCGCGGAGGGCGCGATACCGGCGGTGGTGAGCAGGGCGAGCAGGTCGAGACGGCGCAGGTCGACGGGGTCGACCCGGCAGGCGACGCGCTCGGCGGGGTTGGGCGGCTGGAGCAGGAAGTCGCCCGTCGTGTCGCGGGAGCGCGAGGGCGTCGGGGCGGTGGCGGTCGGAGCAGTCGTCGTGTGCATACCGCGGTCCTCCACTTGAGGGGTCGCCTGGACGGGTCCCCTTGTCGGGTCGCCGTTCTTGACGGCTGGAGACACCGGGGCACCGACGGCGGTTGCGGACCGCCGCGAGGACCACACGGTGGATGCAATCGGCGTCTTGTCGCACGAACCGGGTGCCCCCGACGCTGCTCCGTACGAGTGGTGCGTTCCCCGACTCGGTCGTACGGTCGGAACGGAGAAAGGGGAAAGCGGAGACAAGCGACCCCGAGACGGCGGGAGCAGACATGGGCAGGAACCCGATGAGGGCAGCGGTCGCACTCTGTGCCGCCGCCGCGCTGGCAGTCCCCCTCGGCACGGCCTCCGCCGCACCGTCGGCCGGGCCCGCGGCGCGGACCCAGCAGACGCAGGATCCGGTACTGATCGACTGCTCCGGGCAGCCGCAGATCGGTCCCGCGGCATACGTGCTCGCCTGCGGCGACGGAAACAGCCGCCTGGTCTCCATGCGGTGGTTCCGCTGGGACCCGCAGGCCGCCGTGGGCCGGGGCACGAACGCCGTCAACGACTGCGACCCGTACTGCGCGGCGGGCGCCTTCCACTCCTATCCGGTGACCGTACGGCTCGACATGCCGACGGGCGGGGGAGGGGGCACGGGCCAGTCGCACTTCACCCGGATCACCCTGACCTACACCGACGGCAGGCCGGACGGGTCCCCGCGCACGGTGACCTACCCCTTGCCCGGCTGACCGGCCGGCGGGCGGGCCCGGTCAGTCCGGCAGCACCAGCCGGCAGGTGTCCCCCGGCTGGATGCGCACCTCGCGGTCCGGCAGCCGGACGTCGATCGGCAGCGGTCCGGCCGCGGGCACGGCGATCTCCAGCCGGCCGTGCTCCAGCCGGAACCGCACGCCCCAGTGGCCCTGGTAGCGCACGGAGAAGCCGTACGACGACAGTTCGGGCAGCGGCACCGGGTCCAGCCACAACGCGCCCGCGCGGGTCTCCAGGCCGGTCAGTCCGCGCTGGACCAGGTCGACAGTGCCCGCCATGGCGCCGAGGTGGATGCCCTCCCCGGTGGTGCCGCCCTGGAGGTCGGCGACGTCGCCCTTGAGCGCCCCCTGGAAGTAGTCCCAGGCCTCGGCGCGGCGGGCGCGGGCCAGGATCCAGCCGTGGACGAGCCCGCTGAGGGTGGATCCGTGGCTGGTGCGGGCCAGGTAGTAGTCGACGGTGCGCTGCCAGGTCTCCTCGTCCAGACGGTACCCCAGGTGGCCGAAGAGGGCGCGCAGTTCGGCCGGGGAGAACAGGTAGCCCAGCATGAGGACGTCGGCCTGTTTGGACGCCTGGTAGTTGTTGACGCTGTCGTTCTCGGCCTCCAGGACGCGGTCGAGGCGCCGGATGTCGCCGTACCGCTCGCGGTAGCCCGCCCAGTCGAGTTCGGCGAGGTCGCCGTACCCCTCGAACTGGCTGACGACGCCCTCGTGGAAGGGGACGTGGAGGGTGCGCGAGACGCTGTCCCACTGTTCCAGTTCCGTGTCGTCCAGCGCGGTGCGCTCGACGAGTTCGCGGCGCCGGGGCTCGGGCAGGTCGTCGAGGACTTCGAGGGTGCGGGACAGCACCCAGGCGGCGGTGACGTTGGTGTACGCGTTGTCGTCGAGGCCGAGCCGGTCGGCGCCGGGGTAGGCCTCGTGGTACTCGTCGGGGCCGACGACGCCCCGGATGCGGTACCGGCCCACCTGCTCGTCCCAGGTGGCGGAGTCGGCCCAGAAGCGCGCGATCTGCAGCAGCATCTCGGCGCCCTTGGTGTGCAGGAACTCGGCGTCGCCGCCGGCCTCGCAGTACTGCCAGACGTTGTAGGCGATGGCGGAGCCCACGTGGTGCTGGAGGTGGGAGTGGTCGGGGAGCCAGCGGCCCGAGCGCGGGTTGAGGTGCAGCTGCTGGGTCTCCTCCCGGCCGTCGCTGCCGCTCTGCCAGGGGTAGAGCGCGCCCCGCCTGCCGATCGCGCGGGCCGCGGAGCGGGCCTTCTCCAGGCGGCGGTGCCGGTAGTGCAGCAGGGCCCGCGACACCTCGGGGAAGTGCAGGTTCAGGTAGGGCAGGACGAACAGCTCGTCCCAGAAGACGTGGCCGCGGTAGGCCTCCCCGTGCAGTCCGCGCGCCGGTACGCCCACGTCGAGGTCGGCGGTGTGCGGGGAGAGGGTCTGGAGCACGTGGAAGAGGTGCAGGCGCAGGATGCTGCCGGCCTCGCCGGGCACCTCCAGTTCGGCGCGGCGCCACAGCTGGCCCCAGGCGGTGCGGTGGGAGACCAGCAGGTCGTCGAAGCCGGGGGCTTCGGCCACCCGGTCGACGGCGGCCTGGAGCGGGTCGCTGATCGCCGGGTCGCGCGAGGTGTGCAGGGCCACCACCTTGTCGACGGTGGCGGTGCGGCCCGGTTCCACGCGCAGGACGGTGCGCTGGGTGACGCACAGATGCTCCCGTGCCGCGGTGACCGGCGCGTCGGCTGCGGTACGGGCGGCCATGCCGATCCGGATGTCCGAGCTGCGGGTCCGGCAGCGCAGCCACACGGTGTCCTCGTCGGCGCTTCCGGTGTGCACGTGGGTGAGGTGGTGGCCGTCGAGGTCCCGGTAGCGCGGCACGCCGCAGTTGGTGACGCCCCCGTCGAGGGTCGCCTCCACTCCCAGGTCGACCGGGCCGCCCTCGGCGGTGAACTCGGTGCGCAGGGCGGCGAGGTGGGGGTCGGCCATGTGCACCAGGCGCAACTGACGCACATAGAGCACGCGTTCCCCGCCGAGCGCGAAACCGGTGCGGCGCTCCAGCACACCCGAGTCCAGGTGCACGGTCTGGCGGTGGTCGAGCACCTCGGCGGTGTCGGGCGTGAGCCAGTCGCCCCCGGCGGGCCTGAAGCGCAGCGGCAGCCAGTTGGGGAGATTGACCATGTCCTCGTTCTCGACCTCGCGTCCCGCGACGGTGGAGGTGAGCCGGTTGTAGCAGCCCGCCACGTAGGTCCCCGGGTAGTGCACGTCGTCGGCGGCGCACTCGGGCAGCGCGCCGCGGGTGGCGAAGTAGCCGTTGCCGAGGGTGCACAGGGCCTCGCGCAGCCGCTCCTGCGCGGCGTCGTAGTGTTCGTAGTCCCAGGTCGACGGGGTCGCGGTCACCGCGCGCCGTCCCAGGTCCAGTCGGCGACCTCGGGCAGGTCCACGCCGTGCTCGCGGATCCAGTCGTGGTGCCGCAGCCGGGCGTCCTCCATACGCTGCCGTACGGCGGCGGCGCGCACGGCGAGACCGGGCACGCGGTCGATGACGTCCATGACCAGGCGGTAGCGGTCCAGGTCGTTGCCGACCACCATGTCGAACGGTGTGGTGGTGGTCCCGATCTCCTTGTAGCCGCGCACGTGCAGATGGGGATGGCCGGTGCGCCGGTAGGCCAGCCGGTGGATGAGCCAGGGGTAGCCGTGGTAGGCGAAGATCACCGGTTTGTCGGCGGTGAACAGGCCGTCGTACTCGAAGTCGCTCATGCCGTGCGGGTGTTCGCCGCTGGGCAGCAGGCGGGCGATGTCGACGACGTTCACCACGCGCAGGGCGAGTGTGGGCAGATGGCGGCGGACGAGCTGGGCGGCGGCCAGCACCTCCTGGGTCGGGACGTCTCCCGCGCAGGCGAGCACCACGTCGGGTTCGCGGCTGCCGTCCTCGGTGCCGGCCCACTCCCAGATGCCGGCGCCGCGCGCGCAGTGCACGCGGGCCTGCTCCATGGACAGCCAGTCGAAGCAGGGCTGCTTGCCGGCGACGATCACGTTGACGTAGTCGCGGCTGCGCAGGGCGTGGTCGGCGACGGAGAGCAGGGTGTTGGCGTCCGGCGGCAGATAGACCCGCACGGCTTCGGGGCTCTTGTTGAGGATGTGGTCGACGAAACCGGGGTCCTGGTGGGAGAAGCCGTTGTGGTCCTGCCGCCACACGTGGGAGGTGAGCAGGTAGTTGAGTGAGGCGATGGGTGCGCGCCAGGGCAGGCGGCGGGTGACGCGCAGCCATTTGACGTGCTGGTTGACCATCGAGTCGACGATGTGGACGAAGGCCTCGTAGCAGGAGAACAGCCCGTGCCGGCCGGTGAGCAGGTAGCCCTCCAGCCAGCCCTGGCAGGTGTGTTCGGACAGGATCTCCATGACGCGGCCGTGCCGGTCCAGGTTCTCGTCGACGGGCAGCGTCTGTTCCTGCCAGGCCTTGCCGCTGGCGTCGTAGACGGCCTGGAGGCGGTTGGAGGCGGTCTCGTCGGGGCCGACGAGGCGGAAGTCGCGGCGGTCGGTGGTGGCGCCCATGACGTCCCGGAGCAGCTCGCCGAGGACCCGGGTGGGCTCGTGCATGCTCGCGCCGGGCTCGTCGACGGGCACGGCGTACTTCTCCAGGGCGGGCAGGGGCAGGTCGCGCAGGAGGAGGCCGCCGTTGGCGAAGGGGGTGGCGCCGAGGCGGCGGGGCCCCTCGGGGACGGCGGCGAGGACGGCGGGCCGCGGGGCCCCGGCGTCGTCGAACAGTTCCTCGGGGCGGTAGGAGCGCAGCCACTGCTCCAGCTGCGCCAGGTGCTCCGGATTGCTCCGTACGGCGGACAGTGGCACCTGGTGGGCGCGCCAGGTGTTCTCCACGGGCAGTCCGTCGACCTCGGCGGGGCCGGTCCAGCCCTTGGGGGTGCGCAGGACGATCATGGGCCAGCGGGGGCGGCCGGTGGCGCCCTCCTCGCGGGCGGCCCGTTGGATCGCGGCGATGCGGTCGAGGGCGGTGTCCATGGCACGGGCCGTCGCGCGGTGGACGGCGGCGGGCTCGTCACCGGTGACGTGGATCGGGTCGTGCCCGTAGCCGCGCAGCAGTTCGTCGAGCTCGGTCTCGGGGAGGCGGGCGAGGACCGTCGGATTGGCGATCTTGTAGCCGTTGAGGTGCAGGATCGGCAGGACGGCGCCGTCGTGCACCGGGTCGAGGAACTTGTTGGAGTGCCAGGACGTCGCCAGCGGGCCGGTCTCCGCCTCGCCGTCGCCGATCACGCAGGCGACCGTGAGGTCCGGGTGGTCGAAGGCCGCGCCGTAGGCGTGCGAGAGCGCGTAGCCCAGTTCGCCGCCCTCGTGGATCGAGCCCGGCGTCTCGGGCGCGACGTGGCTCGGTACGCCGCCGGGGAAGGAGAACTGCTTGAAGAGCAGGGCCATGCCGGCCGCGTCCCGGGTGATGTCCGGATAGGTCTCGGTGTACGAGCCCTCCAGCCACGCGTTGGCCAGGACGGCGGGGCCGCCGTGGCCGGGGCCCCAGACACACAGGGCGTCGAGGTCACGCGCCTTGATGACCCGGTTGAGGTGGGTGTGGACCAGGTTGAGGCCGGGTGAGGTGCCCCAGTGGCCGAGCAGCCGCGGCTTGACGTGCTCGGGGCGCAGGGGTTCGGCCAGCAGCGGGTTGGCCATCAGGTAGATCTGGCCGACGGAGAGGTAGTTCGCGGCGCGCCAGTGGGCGTCCAGGCCGGCGAGCTCCTCCTCGGTCAGTTCGGTGGGCGCCTGCTGCGTGTCGGCGGACATCGGTGGTCCTTCCGTGTCGGGACAGCCGGTCGGAGCGCGCGGGCACCGGGTGCCCGTGCACATCCCAACCCTGCGCCGACCGGGCGGGTACCCGAGAGGGCCGTTCGGGTCACGTCCTGTGCCGAACGGGTCACGGGGCGCCGGTACGTGGAGGGGCGGGTGACGGTGCGTGACGAGAACAGCACGGTCGTCACCGGCGCCGACCCCGGTGTCGACCGTGCTGGTGCACCGGATACCCCAGCTTCAGGCCCGCACACAGGAGTTGCCCAAGTCCTGCGGCAGCGCCCGCAACGGTGACGCGCCGGACCCGCGAAGCCGTCACCACCCACTCGAGAATACCCCTGCCGGGTATATTCGTTGACCAGAGAGATACCCCCCGGGGGGTGATTCGAAAGCTGAAGGAGAGAGCACAGGGTTCTTTGTCGACGTCCTGGAGACCGAGGGACTGGGCAACCGCAGCCACCCGGCGGGCGGTCCCCGCTCGGCCGTGGTCGTGGACCCGCCGCGGGGCGTCGACCGCGTCGTCGCCGCGGCCGCCCGGCGCGGGACGTCTGGGACGGGAGGCGGCTGACCGCGAAGGTCTCCGCGGCGACGCTGCGGCGCGCCTTCGGCGCCGTGCTGCTCGCCGTGACCGTGGCAATGGGCGCGACGGCGGTCCTGTGATCCGCCGTCCCGCCCGGGCGCGTCAGGCCAGGGACAGGAAGAGCTTCTCCAGCCGGGCCCGCATCTGCGCCGAGTCCCGCACCTCCGGGTCGTCGCTGGTCATGCACTGCTGCAGTCCCGTGGCGATGACCGAGAAGCCGGCCCGGTCCAGGGCCCGGGAGACGGCGGCGAGCTGGGTGACCACGTCCTCGCAGTCGCGACCCTCCTCGATCATCCGGATGACTCCCGCGAGCTGTCCCTGGGCGCGCCGCAGCCGGTTCAGCGCCGACTTCAGTTCGTCGGCCGACATGTCGAGTTCCACGCTTCTCCCTCTCCTTCGTCCGATGTCCACCTGATCACAACCGATCCCGCATACCCCCACGGGTATTCTACCGCGCTGGGGGGACCGCAACGAGAAAGGTTTCCGTACGTGAGCACCCCATCGAACCGGCCACCTCCGTGGCCGCCACCGCCGTGACCACCCCACCGGACAGGCGGCGGTCCGCCTGGGCGACTTCACCGTCGTCGACGTCCGTTCCGCGGGCGAGTACGCCGGCGGGCACCTGCCCGGCGCGCACAACATTGCGCTGGAGCGCCTCGACGAGGCCGCCGACACCCTCGGGGCGGCCGCCGCACGGGGACCGCTGCTGCTGGTGTGCGCCTGCGGCAACCGGTCCGCCAAGGGCTGCGCGCGCCTTGCGGGGCGGGGCATGGAGGCGGCCACGCTCGAGGGCGGCACCAGCGCCTGGGCGGTGGCCGGTCACCCCGTCGAGCGTCCGGCCGGGGCGCGCGCCGTGGCCCATGGACCGGCAGGTGCGCCTCGCGCCGGGTCGCTCGTCGCCGCCGGTTTCGCGGCGGGCCGGTTCCGGCGCCCCGCGCACCGGCTGTCCGGCGCGACCGGCGCGGGACTGGTCTTCTCCGGGGTGACCAACACCTGCGGCATGGCCGCGGTCCTCGCCCGGCTGCCGCCCAACCGCCCCGCCGGGGGCGCCGTCCCCTTCGAGGAGACCGTGGCGCGACTGGCGGCCTGAGACACGGCTGCGACGGCGGGCCCCGATCCCTCACGGAGGGGTCGGGGCCAATTTTGCATGCCGTGCATCTTTGCATACCATGCAACTTATGTCGGAGAGAAGTGCCGCCGGGGGCGGTCTGCGGGAGCGGAAGAAGCGGGCCACACGTGCCGCTCTGGCCGAGGCCGCGGTCCGGCTCGCCGCCGAACACGGGGCGGAGAAGGTCACCGTCGAGGCGATCAGCGCCGCGGCCGGGGTGTCGGTGCGTACCTTCTTCAACTACTTCGACAGCCGCGACGACGCCTTCGTGGTGGTCGACGCCGACGCCGACGCGGGCGCGCGCATGCGGCGTGCCGTCCTCGACGCACCGGCCGGACTGTCCCCGCTGGAGGCCCTGCGTGAGGCCATGGCGGCGGAGCTGGCCGAGGCGGAACAGCAGCACGAACTGTGGCGGCTGCACGCCAAGGTGCTGCACGCCTCGCCGCACCTCCTGGCGCGCGGCGTCGGGGCCCACATGGCGGCCGAGGCGGACCTGGCCGACGCCATCGCCGAACGCCTGCGCGGGGTCGGCGGCACGAGCGGCCCGGGTTCCGAAGCCGGGCCGGGGTCCGTGACCGGCCCCGGGTCGGGGCTCTACCCGCGGCTGCTGGCCGCGGTGGCGGGCGCCGCGGTGCGCACCAGCATGGACCACTGGTCCGCACACCAGGAGGAAGCCGCCTTCCTCGACGTCTTCCACGAGGTGTTCACCCTCCTCGCCGCCGGTCTTCCGGCACCCTCCGCGTAGCCTCCGCGCCGGGCTCGCGACCCGACAGGACCTGAACCGAAAGAGATTCCGTGACCGCTACCGAGGCGCCCGCCGACGCGCCGCCCACCTCCATGAACCACCGGCAGATACTCCAGGCGATGTCGGGCCTGATGGCCGGCATGTTCGTCGCGATCCTGGCCGGCACGGTCGTGGCCAACGCGCTGCCCACGATCATCGCCGACCTGGGCGCCAGCCAGTCCTCCTACACATGGGTCGTCACCTCCGAACTCCTGGCGATGACCGCGACGGTGCCCCTGTGGGGCAAGCTGTCCGACCTCTTCAACAAGAAGCTGCTGCTCCAGCTGTCGCTGAGCATGTTCGTGGTCGGCTCGCTGCTGGCCGGCTTCTCGCACGGCGTCGGTCTGCTGATCTTCAGCCGGGTGGTGCAGGGCATCGGCGCGGGCGGTCTGACCGCTCTCGCGCAGGTCGTGATGGCCTCCGTCATCCCGCCCCGCCAGCTGGGCAAGTACGCCGGCATCTTCGGGGCCGTCTTCGCCGTGGGCACCGTGGCCGGACCGCTGGTCGGCGGCGTCCTGGTGGACACCTCGTGGCTGGGCTGGCGCTGGTGCTTCTTCATCGGCGTCCCGTTCGCGCTGCTCGCCATCGCCCTGCTGCAGCGCACCCTGCGCCTGCCCACCGTCAAGCGCGAGGTGCGCATCGACTGGCTCGGCGCCCTCCTGATCGTCGCCGGTGTGTGCGCGCTGCTCATCTGGGTGTCGCTGGCCGGCAACGAGTTCGACTGGGCGTCCTGGCAGACCGCCGCCCTGACGGTCGGCGGCGTCCTGCTGCTGGTCGCTGCGGTGTCCGTCGAGGCCCGCACCGCCGAGCCGGTCATTCCGCTCGGCATCTTCAGGAACCGCACGGTCACCCTGACCACGGTCGCCAGCCTCCTGGTCGGTGTCGCCATGTTCGGCGGGACCGTCTTCCTCTCGCAGTACTTCCAGATCTCCCTGGGCAAGTCGCCGACCGTCGCCGGTCTGATGAGCCTGCCGATGATCCTCGGCCTGCTGGTGTCGTCCACCGTCGCCGGACAGGTGATCAGCCGGACCGGCAGGTGGAAGCGGTACCTGGTGGCGGGCGCGTTGATCATGGCCGTCGGCCTCGCGCTGCTGGCCACGATCGACGCGAAGACGCGCTTCGGCCTGCTCAGCCTCTACATGGCCGTCCTGGGTGTCGGCGTCGGCATGCTGATGCAGAACCTTGTGCTGGCCGCCCAGAACGACGTGCCCGCCGCCGACCTCGGCGCCGCGACCTCCGTGCTGTCGTTCTTCCGCAGCATGGGCGGCACCATCGGCGTCAGCGTCCTCGGCGCTGTCCTCGCCAACCGGGTCGCCAGTGAGATGGCCAAGGGTCTCAGCGCCGCGGGCGTCGCCGTACCGGGTGGTGGCGGCTCGGGCGAGGGCAGCGTCCCGGACATGTCCACGCTGCCCGGCCCGATGCGGACGATCGTCGAGCACGCCTACGCCGTCGCCACGGCCGACCTGTTCCTGATCGCCACGCCGTTCGCGGTGCTCGCGCTGGTCGCCGTCGTGTTCGTCAAGGAGAAGCCGCTGAAGACCACCAGCGGCATGGAGCGCCTGGCCGAGGAGTACGGCGAGGGCCCCACGGCGTCGGCCGGCAAGGACCCGGCGCCGGTCGCCTGAGGCACCCGGTGGGAAGGCAGCGGGGCCGCACGTCCGATCCGGACGTGCGGCCCCGCTGCCGTGTACGGCGGCGTACCGGGGGTCAGCCGCGGGCCATGGCGATCGAACCCGCCAGCCGCTCCCCCGCCTCGTAGATCATGTACGGAACGCCGTGGTCGGTGCCGAACGACGGGGAGGCCGCACGGCCGTTCTCCGGCGCGGAACCCCGGGAGTCGTAGAAGACGCCGAGGTGCCTGCGGAGGGAGAAGTCGTTGCCGACCTCGGTGATCATCAGGTCGCCGCCGCTCTCCTTGTCCTTGTTGTAGACGACGTACGTGCTGTTGTTCCGGTGCAGCAGGTGCGGGCCGCCGATGTTCACCGCGCCGACGTCGCCGTGGCGGACCAGGGGCTCCTGGGCGAACGTCCAGGTGCGGCCGTCCGCGGACCAGCCCCAGCCGATGTCGCGGTGGTTGGTGGTGTTGTTGACCATGAAGACCATGACGTAGTGCGCGCCGCGCGAGGGCAGTTCGTGCGGGAAGACCCGCGCGTAGGAGGTCTCGGTGGTGCCGGACGGCAGCATCGAGGTGTTCAGTACGACCTTGTCGTAGGTGAAGTGGATGCCGTCGGCGGAGCGGGCGAGCCGGGTCGTGGTGTTCTCGCCGTGGAAGTACAGCCACATCTCCTTCCGCCCGGCGTGCCACATCACGTGCGGCGAGGAGACGTGGCTGACGGAGTAGTGCGGCGACCACGTGTTGGAGACGATCGGGTTGTGCGGGTACTCCGTGAAGGGGCCCTCCAGTGAGTCCCCGTAGGCCAGGCAGATGCCGCCGGGGGCGTCGTGCGGGGCGTAGTAGAGGTAGTAGCGGCCGAGCCGGCCGCTCGCGGGCAGCCGGTCGTAGACGCCGCGGACGGTCGGGAAGATGATCTCGCCGGTGGGGTTGTAGGCCAGCTGGGACGGCGTCAGCAGGGTGCGGACGTAGGTGTAGTCGGGGAACCCGCCGGGTGCGGCGGAGGCGGCGGGCGCGGCTGTCGCGCCCAGCGCGAGGGCGGCGCCGGTGAGGGCCGTGCCCTTCAGGAACAGACGGCGGTCGAGGTGCGGCTCGTGCATGTCGACTCCTGGGTGAGGGGGGATGTCACACGTACGGGTGTGTCACAGGTACAGGGCGGCGGTGACGCACATGCCGCCGAGGGCGACCAGCCACACGTAGGGCAGGGTGCGGACCATGACCTGCTGCGGGCTGACGCCCGCGTACTGCGCGGCCCACACCGTCTGGGTGCTGGTCGGGTCGGCGACGCCGAAGACCTGGTTGTACGAGGTGGCCATGCCGAGGACGGCGACGGCCGGGTAGATGCCGGTGGCGATGAGGACGCCCGCGATGCCGGCGCCGAGCCCGAACACGTTGAGCGGGCCGCGGTACAGGCACAGCGGCACCAGCACGGTGAAGACGATGACGAACAGCACCGGGTTCTGCGGGCTGACCGCCTTCATCAGCGGCTCCAGCGCGTCCACCGCGCCGGGTAGTTTGACGGCCGCGAGCAGGATGCCGATCGCCACGAACAGCGCGAGCGGCGGGGCGGCCACCTCGAAGCCGCCGTACAGGGTGCGCAGCAGCCGCTTGTTCATCTCGCCGGGCCGGGTGGTGGTGACCAGCGCGTAGAGCACACCGGCCAGCATCGAGGGGATGATGGCCACGTCCAGGCCGAGGGCCAGGACCAGCGGGACCACGGGGGCGAGCAGTGCGTACCAGGGCGCGTCGCCGAGGCGTTCGCGGCGCGGGGCCGGGCGCGCGGAGACCGACTTGAGCGACCAGGCGTGCTCGGTGCCGCGCCGCCGGTTCTCGATGACGACGTAGGCGACGGCGGCGACCAGGGCGAACGGGAACAGCTTCACCATGAAGCCGCGGACGGTGTCGACGGGCAGGTCGAGGGCGGTGGAGAAGAACTGCCAGACGGGCAGTTCGAAGGGAACGCCGACCGCGATGCCCATCAGCACCGTGCCCGCGGCGGTCACCTTGGGCACGCCGACCGCGACCATCGCGGGGATGCCGATGATGCCGGCCAGCATCGCGGCCGGTGCCGAGCCGGTGACGGTGCCGACGAGCGCGGAGACGGCGAGGACGCCGAGGGCGACGACGGTGGGCCGGTCCCCGCCGAACTCGACGATCTTGCGGACGAGGGTGCCGGCGATGCCGGTCTCGTCGAGCAGCTTGCCGAGCCAGGAGCCGAGGATGATGGCGACCATCGTCGCCGCGAGCGCCGGGGCGCCCTCCTGGAGCACCGTGTCCAGGACGCTGTTCTTGCCCGTCAGGGGCGCGCCGGAGAGGAAGGCGATGACCACGGCGAGCAGCACCAGCGCGAAGGCGGTGGGCAGCTTGCGGGTGAGCATCGCGGCGACGCCGGCCGCCATGACGAGGAGGATGACGACACCCATGGGTCAGTTCTCTCTTCTTGCGTCACGTGCGGGTGGTGGGGTGGTCCCGGGAGCCGTCCCGGCCCCGGTCTCGGCCTCGGTCTCGGCGGCCAGGGCGGCGGTCAGCAGCAGGGGGCTGCGGCCGAGTCCGCAGACGGTGCGGGCATAGGCGTGCGCGGCCACTTCCTCGGCGCCGGCGACGTGGCCGGCAACGCGCAGCCGGCCCAGGCGCAGGGCGCTGTGCCCGAGGGCGCGCTTCAGGGCCGCCTTCGCGGGGCCGTGGTGAAGGTGGACGTGCACCGCCTCGTGGGCGAGGGCGGCCGCCCGGACCGAGCCGGGCGGGTACCAGTCGCGCCAGCCGCGGGCGTCGACGACCCGTTCGGCGAGGTCGATGGTGTCCGTGTACAGCTCGACGGTGGGCGGTCTGGAGGTGTACCGGGCGAGCAGCCCGAGTTCCACTCCGCCGTCGCGCTCCACGATCCGTGCCCGGCACGCGACGGGCGCCAGGGCGGAGCCGAACGCGTCGGCCGCCCGCGCCCACCGGCGCAGCAGTTCCGGGTCGCGGTGCTCGTGGGTCGGCGTGGCGGCCAGCAGGCGTACGGCCCAGCCGATGTCGTCGGTGGCGGCGAGGTCGGCCGCCACCGGGACCTGTGACACGCTCATTCGCGCACCTCCAGTACGGCGACCACCGGTTCGTCGGCGGCGCGGGAGCGCAGTTCGCTGCGGGCCAGGGCGAGCAGCGGCTGCGGGTCGAGGACTCCGGAGAGA
This sequence comes from Streptomyces sp. NPDC085944, assembly GCF_040686295.1. Classification (NCBI taxonomy): domain Bacteria; kingdom Bacillati; phylum Actinomycetota; class Actinomycetes; order Kitasatosporales; family Streptomycetaceae; genus Streptomyces; species Streptomyces sp. NPDC085944. The sequence continues at coordinate 186,585 of NZ_JBFBJX010000013.1, forward strand.
TCGGCGATGCGGGAGCCGAGCAGCAGGCGCACCGCGGGGGCGCGCACGCCTCCGTCGCCGTAGGAGGTGTGTTCGGCGACGAGCCCCGCGAGCACCTCGGGGGCGGCGGCGACGGTGGTCGCCTCGACCCGGGCGTCGGGCGCGTGGTGGCGGACGACCCCGTCGGCGTCGACGACGCGCACCGGATGGCGTACGGGCCGGAAGCGTCGGTGGACCTCGGTGCCGTACACGGTGTGGGCCGGGGTGCCCGCGAGGACGTGCACCTTCGACGGGTCGGTCTTGAGGCTGGTGGCGGCCAGCCGCAGGCGTTCGGCGTCGTCGGCGCGGTGGGCCCGGTCCTGGGTGCGCAGTTCGGTGGCGCCGGTGGCGATGGCGCGCACGACGTTGGTCTGCGGGTCGACGGTGACCTCGACCTCGACGCCGTCGGCGGCGGCGCCCTGTTCGACCACGGCGCGCTCGGCCTCGGCCCGGACCGCGAGGATCTGCTCCTGGGTGGCGCCCGGCACGATCCGCTCGACCTGTTCGCGGACCAGCGCGAGGGCGACGCCGATGGGGCTGATGACCTCGTTGTGCTGTGCGATGCGGCCGGTCAGGTCGGTGCGGGCGGCCAGGTGCGGGGTGACCGAGGCGGCGCCGCCGCCACCACCGACCAGGACGGCGGTGTCGGTGTCGAGGCGGTACTCGCGTACGAGGTCGTCCACGACGGACTTCACCTGGTCGGTGCCGGCGTCCAGGAGCCGGGCGGCCGCGGTGTCCACGTCGGTGCCGAGGGCGGCGGCGAGCGGGGCCAGCGCGGCGCGGGCGGTGTCGGGGTCGGCGTGGGCGAAGTCGCCCTCGGGGACCCGGCCGAGCGCGTTGGCGGCGCAGGTCATGGTGAGCGCGAAGCGGCCGCCCGCCGCGTCGAGGACGGCGTAGTCGGCGGGGTCGCCGGGCAGCGGGCTGATGGTGGTCAGCCTGGCGTCCCGCAGGTCCGCCGGGTCGGCGTAGCAGGCGTACGGCAGCCCGGCGATGTGCGCGCTGCGCGGGCCGGTGCCGGTGACCCGGCCGCCGGAGACGCGCACCATGGAGCCGCCGCCGACGCCGACGGTGCGCACGTCCAGGGCGTTGAGGTAGGAGGTCTGCCCGAGCAGCACGGCGTGCCGTACCGCGACCTTGCCGCGCTTGACGACGCTGACGTCGGTCGAGGTGCCGCCGGTCTCCAGGAACACGCCCTCGCTGACGCGTTCCTGCATCAGCGCGCCCGCGACCCCGGCGGCCGGTCCCGACAGCACGGTCAGCAGGGGCCTGCGGCGCATCTCGTCCAAAGACATCACTCCCCCGTCGCAGCGCATCACCATGAGCGGTGCGGTGACACCGGCCTTGGTGATGGAGGCGTCGACGAGGTCGGCGGTGGCCAGCATGCGCGGCAGGATCGCGGCGTTGACGACGGCGGTGCGGGTGCGCTTGCGCAGCCCGTACAGGGAGGTGATCTCGTGCGCGGCGGTGGTGGGCAGGCCGGTGGTACGCGCCGCCTCGGCGACCGCCTCCTCGCCCTCGGGCCGGTCGACGCCGAAGGGTTCGCTGGCGACCAGTGCCTGCGCTCCTGCAGCGGTGAGCCGGTCGACGGCGGCCCGTACGGCGGGGGCGTCGTCGGGGTCGGGCACGTGGGCGTAGTGCAGCGGGAGCCGTTTGCCCGGGGTGAGTTCGAGCTTGGCGAGGGTGGCGAGTCTGCGGGTGAAGTACGTTCCGCCACCGGTGCCGATGCCGAGCAGACCTACGGTGGCGACGTCGCCCTCCAGCAGGGCGTTGGTAGCCTGGGTCGTGCCGTGTGCCAGGAAGGCCACGTCGGCGGGTGCGTGCCCGGTCTGTGTCAGCAGCCGGTCGAGTGCCTCGACGATGCCGTGTGCGACACCGTCCTCGTGATGGTGGCTCGTGGGGACCTTCACCTGGCCCACGAGCCGGAGCGTCGTGGCGTCTACCGCCACGGCGTCGGTGAAGGTTCCGCCCACGTCGATGCCGACGCGGATGCGGTGGGTGGTCATGTCCGGGCACCTCCTTGTGCTGGGTCGGTCCGCACGCGGGCGGTCACCGGGCGGGGCAGGTGGTGCTGCCCCGCCCGAACTCGCGCCGCGCGCGGGGTCGTTCAGTAGCCCCTGACGTCGGGCCAGTGACGCTGTACGCCGTCGCGGTCGAGCACCCCGGCGAATTCCTCGAACCTCTTGTCCTCGGCCTGCACCTGGTGCGGCTCGACGTCCTCGGCGAGGCAGTGGGCGGCGAGGGCGCCGGCGACCTCGCCGACGTTCCACTCCACCGGGTGCAGGCGGTAGCAGCCGTTGGTGATGTGGGTGGTGCCGAGGTTCTTGCCGGCCGGCAGCAGGTTGCGTACCCGGCGCGGGACGAGAGCGCCGAGCGGGACCTCGAAGGGCACGGAGCCGATGTCGACGTAGCCGTCGCCGCCGGTGGAGGGGTGCAGGTCGATGCGGTAGTTGCCGACGCCCACCGAGTCGCGGTGGCGGGTGCGGCCGTAGGGGCCGAGCAGGTCGATGGAGACGTCGTGCTCGGTGACGGTGGTGACGGCCTTGATCCGGCGGGACTCGCGGACGTAGGCCGCCTTGGCGAGGCCGTCGGCGGTGCCGGTCACGTCGGGGCGAAGCCGCAGCCCCGGGAAGCCGGTGCCGCCGTCGGTGCGGGGCGCCTCGGTCTGCAGCCAGTAGAGCACCGACAGCGACAACTGCCGCGCCTCGCGCAGGGCTTCGGCCTCCTGACCGATGTAGGGCTTGAGCCAGTAGTCGTTGAGCGGCCAGTTGACGAGGGTGATGTCGGAGTCGAAGGCGCCCTCGGTGTGCAGCTTGCGGGCGAGGATGCGGCGGAAGCCCCACAGCTCCTTGTCGCCGGCGTCCGCGCTCTGGTCGGCGCTGACGGCGAGCGGGTCGAGGTCCGGGTTGGGCACGAAGGTACGCGGCACCGGTTCCAGGGTGCGCGGGTCGGGGGCCTCGAAGCCGAGCAGCGGTCCCGGCCAGAAGTCGGGCTTGTAGTCGCGCCAGAAGGCGTAGTCGGCGGGCCGGTCGATGGTGTGGTCCTCGCCCTCGTGGTGGGAGAGGGCGAAGCAGACGGTGATGCCCTGCTGGTTGCCCGGCTGGGCCTCGTCGGGGGCGTGCGGTTCGTCGAACTCGGCCCGGGACTCGGCACCGTTGACGTGCTCTACCCCGGCGAGGTGGAGCAGTTCGCCGGTCTCGGTGGCGTCCAGGACGTAGCGGGCGGGGACGGTGCGGCGGGTGCCGTCGCGGAGGTCCTCCAAGGTGACGGCGCGTACGACATCGTTGTCGGTCTCGGCGGCCACCGGCCGGTGCTCGGTGAGGACGGTGAGCCGCCCGGCCGCCCGGTGCGGGGCGAGCATGCCCTCCAGGACGGCGAGTGCGACGCGCGGCTCGTGGCAGAGCTTGCTCACCCGGCCGGCGCCCGGGTTGAGGTCGGTGAGGGCGGCGGCCTCGGCGCGCAGCGGATACCACTGGCGGTAGTACTGCCGGATGCCTTCGCGCAGGCGACGGTAGGTTGCGGTGGTGCCGAACTGTTCGACCCACGGGTGTTCGTCGGGCGGCACGGCCTGGCTGGTGAGCTGGCCGCCGATCCAGTCCGTCTCCTCGGTCAGGACGACGCTGCGGCCGGCCCGGCAGGCGGCGAGCGCCGCGGCGACGCCGCCGAGGCCGCCGCCGACGACGAGGATGTCGGGTTCCGGTATCACGCTGTTGCTCCTTGGGGGGTGCGGTCGGTGCGGTGGGGTGCGGTCGGTTCAGGAGGCGGGCGGCCCCGCGGTCGCGCCGGGTCTGAAGGCGCAGGCGACGAGGGTCCCTTCGGCGGGCCCGCCCGCGATGCGGGCGGCGAGCAGCCGTACCGCCTCGGCGCCCAGCGCGGGGCGCGGGATGTCGAAGCCCATCGGCGCGGGTTGGTCCGCGAGGTCGGCGGGCGGACTGCCGAGCAGCGCGAGCGACACCTCGCCGGGACAGTCCAGGCCCGCCGCGTCGACGGCGGCACGCAGGGCCCGCCAGGCGGCGCCGGTGTCGGTCTCCTCGGCGACGAAGGCGGTGACGCCGTCGGCCACCCAGGCACGGACCCGGTCGGCGGTGAGGTCGCCGCGCGGGTCGCCGCAGCGGAACACGGCCTCGGGGCCGGCCGGCAGGCCGCTGTCGGCGAGCCCGTCGAGGAAGCCGCGTTCACGGTCGGTGGAGGCGGGGGCGTCGTCGTCCTCTCGGACGAGGATGGCGCGCCGGTGGCCCAGCCCGGCGAGCGCACTGACGACCTCGCGGCTGGCGCTGACGTAGTCGGCACCCACCCAGGCGAGGCCCTCCGGTTCGTCGCGCCGGCCGACGTGGACGACGGGGAAGCCGTCGGCGACCAGTCGGCGCAGTTCGTCAGCGGGGGCGTGGCGGCCGAGGAAGAGGCAGCCGTCCGCGAGCCGTACCCGGTTGAGCGCGCCCGCTCCCCCGGCGCCCGCTCCCCCGGTGCTCGACCCGGTGAACAGCACCAGGTCGTAGCCCTGCGCGGCGGCTTCCTGCTCCACGCCGACGAGGAAGGGGTAGTACGAGTGCCGGACGTCGGTCGGGAACGTCGCGGTGAAGCTGAAGACACCGAGCAGGTTGTTGCGGGCGGCGGCGAGGCGGCTGGCGGCGGGGTCGGGGACGTAGCCGAGGCTGTGGGCGGCGTCCAGGACCTTCGCGCGGGTGTCCGCCGAGATCGGCCGGCCCGTCGCGATGTCGCGCCCTGACAGCACCAGGGACACCGTCGCCTGCGAGACACCGGCGAGCCTGGCCACCTCCGCCTGCCTCGGCCGGGCCCGGCGACCGGCCGGCGCGGGGGCCCTCCCAGGCCTGGCCCGCCCTGCGGCTTCCTTCGCCACCACCACTCCTCTCCGTCGCTCCGTCGGTGAGCTGTTAATGCGCATTACCTAATGCGCATTAACAAGTAATGTGAAGGACCGCGGGCGTCGGGTCAAGGGGTTGTGCCGAGGAAATGCCGGGTGGCGGCGGAAGAGGCTCCCGCCGCCACCCGGCGGGTCGGATCAGATGCCGAACGGCGCCGCGTACCGGACGGTGCCCGCGGGCAGCGGGTGGGCGGCGTCCAGGGTGAGGGCCATCAGTGCCTCGTCCGGGACGTCGACGGTCAGCCCGATGCCGTGGGCGGAGGCCCGGCCGAAGCCGAAGCGGGGGTAGTACTCCGGGTGTCCGAGGACGACGACGTGGTGCTCGCCGAGGCGCTCGGCGGCGGCGAGCGCGGCCCGGACGGCGGCCGTGCCGGCACCGGTCCTCTGGTGCTCGGGCCGCACGGCGACGGGCGCCAGGCACAGCGCCGGGCTGTCCCCGATGTGGCAGCGGGTCAGCAGGGCGTGGCCGACCGGACGGCCGGCGTCGTCCACCGCGACGAGGGACAGCCCCTCGATCCACGCCCCGGCGTCGGCGCGCAACGCGTCGACCAGGGCGGCTTCCTCCGGCGTGGGGAAGGCAGCCCGGACGATGTCACGGATGACGGGGACGTCGGCGCCGGTCTCGGCGCGGGTGTTCCAGGAAGAACGGAAAAAGGACATGCGGAATGAGAATCCGTTTCTGAGGTTGGCGTTCGTGGGAGGCGGGGTCAGGCCGCCGCTCGGGACGCGAGGGAGGCCGCGAGGGACATCCGGGCATCGCGACGGGCGGCGTCGAGCACGGTCATCAACCTCACCTCCCTGTCGTCCCGCTCCTCTGGAGCCCGATCGAACGCGAACGGCATTTACTCTACCCGCCCCTCACCGTGCGAGGGTGTGCGTCGGGCGAGGTCACCGCGACTCGCTCCGGCCCCTGACCAATCCGCGGGCGGTGCTGCCTCGGATTACGCGGGGACACCCCCACCTCGTCGCGTTCTTTTGGAGCAACCGTCGTGAAGGAAGCCGTACACATCGGCAGAAACCCATCCGCCCGGCCCGATCTGCAGCAGCTGATCCGTGAGGTGGCCCTGGGCGACCAGGACTCCTTCGCCGTCGTGTACGACGCGGTGGCGGGGTCCGTGCTCGGGGTCGCCCGGGCGGTGCTGCGCGACCAGGCCCAGTCGGAGGAGGTGGCGCAGGAGGTGCTGGTCGAGGTGTGGCGCACGGCGCCCCGCTACCGGCCGGAGCGCGGCACGGTGGTCAACTGGATCCTGACCCTGGCCCACCGGCGGGCCGTGGACCGGGTCCGGTCGGTGGAGGCCGCCGCGGCCCGGGACCACAAGGCCGCCCTGCTCGACCGGACGCCCGAGTACGACGAGGTGACCGAACAGGTCGAGACCCGGCTGGAGCGGGAGCAGGTGCGGCGCTGTCTGCGCACCCTGACCGAGATCCAGCGCCAGTCCGTGACCCTCGCCTACTACCGCGGCCTGACCTACCGGCAGGTGGCCGAGGCGCTCGCGCTGCCGCTCGGCACGGTCAAGACGCGGCTGCGCGACGGGCTCATCCGGCTTCGCGACTGCCTGGGGGTGAGCGCGTGATGCGCACCGAGGACCTGCACAGCCTGACGGGCGCCTACGCCCTGCATGCCCTGTCCGACGACGAGCGGGACGCCTTCGAGCGCCATCTGGCGGACTGTGCCGACTGCCACCAGGAGACCAGGGAGTTCGCCGCCGCGACGGCCCGGCTGGGGCTGGCCGCGACGGTCGTGCCCGGCACCGCGCTCAGGGAACGTGTGCTGCACCGCATCACCACCGTGCGCCAGATCCCGCCGGGCGGCGGCACCGTGGAGAAGGCCGCGCGCCGGGTCGTGCCCCGGGGACGCGGACTGGCCCGCTGGGCGCTGGCCGCCTGCCTGGCCGCGGCGGCGGGACTCGGCGGCACGGCGGTGTGGCAGTACGAGCGGGCGCAGGACGCCGGGGAGCGGGCCGCGCAGGCCGAGCGGCGGGCAGAGACCCTCGCCGGGGTGCTGGCCGCACCGGACGCCGAGTCGCGTACGGCACGACTGGCCGACGGAGCGAGCGGGACACTGGTCGTCTCCGAACGCCTGGACCGGGCGGTCTTCCTGGCCTCCGGCATGGCGGAAGCCCCACCGGGCAAGGTCTACCAGCTCTGGTTCGACGACCACGGCACGATGCGCCCGGCCGGGCTGATGGACCCCGGTGACGACACCAGCCAGGCGGTGCTGATGGAGGGTGCCGTCGACGGTGCGGCGGGCGTGGGCATCACGGTCGAGCCGGCCGGTGGCTCGAAGCAGCCGACGTCGGACCCGATCGCGCTGATGAGCATGCCGGCCTGACAGGGGGTGGGGGTCACGGCCCTCACCCCCTGCCGAGTCCTACGCCAGCCGGCGCGGCGGACGCGGGAAGAAGCCGCTGGTGCGCGCCGCGTAGGCGGTCCATCCCGGCCGGCCCGCCATGCGCCGCTCCAGCAGCCGCTTCCCGCTGCCGCCGATCAGCAGGTACGTCATCACCAGCGGGGAGACGACGGACACCGCGGCGGCGGCGAGGCCCGCGTCGCAGGCGACCAGGAACAGGCCCCACCAGACGCAGAAGTCACCGAAGTAGTTGGGGTGCCGGGTCCAGCTCCACAGGCCGCGGTCCATGAGTTGGCCCCGGTTGGCCGGGTCCGCCTTGAACCGGGCCAACTGGGCGTCCCCGACGGCCTCGAAGGCCAGCCCCACCGCCCACAGCACAGCCCCGGCCCAGGCCAGGGCCGACAGCGGACCCGGCCCGTACGCGGCGGCCTGCACCGGCAGCGACACCAGCCACACCAGGGCGCCCTGGAGCAGGTAGACCATGCGCAGGGCGTACAGGTTCCGGTTGGCGGGGGCCTTGGCGAGCATCGCGTCGTAGCGCGGATCCTCGCCATGCCCCCGGCCGCGTCGCGCGATGTGCGCGGCCAGCCGCAGACCCCACACGGCGGTCAGGACCCCCACCAGCGCCCGGCGGCCCGCGTCGCCCTCCCCGGCCGCCGCCGCGACCACGCAGGCCACGAGGGCGACGGCGGCGAAGCCGAGCCCCCAGGCCACGTCCACGACCCGGTGCACGCCCTTGCGCACGGCGACGGCGAAGGTGGCCAGCATGACGGCGAACGCGGCCCCCGCGGCCCAGCCGAGACCCACGGCGAACACGCCCCACGGGAAGCCGCTCACGGGCGGTCCAGCCGCTCGTACCACTCCCCCGGTGTCGCGGGCATGCCGCTGACTCCCTCGGCGGTGGGCCGCACGGCCAGGATCTGGTCGACGCCCATCCGCCGCTCCTCGAAGGCGAGCGCCCCGCCCACCAGATACAGCCGCCACACCCGCGCCGTCTCCTCGCCGACCAGCGCGACGAACTCGTCCCAGCGCTCCTTGAGGGTGCGTTCCCAGGCGGCGACCGTGCGGACGTAGTGTTCGCGCAGCGACTCGACGTGCCGCACTTCGAGGCCGGCGTCCTCCAGGAGCTGGACCGTCCCGCCCAGCGGACGCATGTGCATGTCGGGTGCGATGTACGCCTCGATGAAGGCGCCGCCGCCGGGTGCGTCGCGTCCCCGGGACATCTGCTGGACCAGGACGCGCCCCCCGGGGCGGACCCTGCGGTGCAGGGCGGCGGCGAATGCCGGGTACTCGGCGTTCCCGACGTGCTCGCCCATCTCGACGGTGCAGACGGCGTCGTAGTCCCCGCCCGTGATGTCGCGGTAGTCCTGGCACACGACCTCCACGCGGTCCTCCAGGCGGCGCTCGCGCACCTGTTCGCGGACGTACGCCGCCTGCTCCGTGGCGAGGGTGACGGCGGTGACCCGCGCCTCGTGCCGTTCGGCCGCGTACAGGGTGAGCGAACCCCAGCCGCAGCCGATGTCGAGCAGCCGAGAACCGGCGGTGAGGCCCAGTTTGCGGCAGATCAGCTCCAGCTTGGTCCGCTGGGCGTCGGCGTCGTCGGCGGTCTCGTCCGCCCACACTCCGCACGAGTAGGCCATGGTCTCGTCGAGGAGGAGGCGGTAGAAGTCGTTGGAGAGGTCGTAGTGGTGGCTGATGGCGGCGCGGTCGCGGGACTTGGTGTGCAGGCCGCCGCGCAGCCGGGCCTGGGAGGCGGGCGTCGGGGGGCGCGGACCGACGGCGCCGAGGCGTACGGCGGTGCCGACCGCGCGGGCCCGGTCGGCCGGGGTGGGACGGTGCGGGTGAAGCCGGCGTTCGCGGGTGGCCGCCCACATCCGGCGCAGGCCGTCGGCCAGGTCGCCCTCGACGTCCAGTTCGCCGGTGACGTAGGCCTGCGCCAGGCCCAGTTCGCCGGGCTGCCACAGCAGGCGGCGCAGGGCGCGCCGGGAGCGGACGACGACCGCGGGGCCGTCGGCGGGTCCGGTCTCGGAGCCGTCCCAGGCGCGCAGCCGGACGGGAAGCGGGCCGCCGAGCGCGTTCTCGACGAGCACGGCGAGCCGGTGGGCGGCGCCGGTCCCGGCAGTGCGGACGGTGCTCATCGGGCGGGGCCCTCCTTGGTCAACAGGTACTGCTGGACGTCGAGGTAGGCGGCGCGGAAGCCGGCCTCGGAGTAGGCGAGGTAGAAGGTCCACAGGCGCCGGAAGGTCTCGTCGAAGCCGAGGGCCTCGACCTCGGCGGCGCTTTCGGTGAACCGTTCACGCCACAGCCGCAGGGTCTCGGCGTAGTGGGCGCCGAAGGCGTCGCGGCGGGCGACGCGCAGGCCGGTGTGGTCGCGGACCGTCGCCTCTATCGCGTCGGTGGAGGGGATCAGGCCGCCGGGGAAGACGTACTTCTGGATCCAGGTGTGGGTGTGGCGGGCGGCCAGCATGCGGTCGTGCGGCATGGTGATGGCCTGGAGGGCGGCCCGGCCGCCGGGGGCGAGGCGCTCGTCGAGGGTGCGGAAGTAGACCGGCCAGAACTCGGCGCCGACGGCCTCGATCATCTCGACGCTGACGATCGCGTCGTAGGTGCCGTTCTCCTCGCGGTAGTCGCGCAGTTCGACCCGGACCCGGTCGGCGAGACCGGCCTCGTGAACGCGTTCGAGGGCGCGGTCGCGCTGTTCGCGGGAGAGGGTGAGAGAGGTGACGTCGGCGCCGCGCGCGGCGGCGCGCAGGGCGAGTTCGCCCCAGCCGGTGCCGATTTCCAGGAGCCGGGTGCCGTCGCCGACCCCGGCGAGGTCGAGCAACCGGTCGACCTTGCGCTGCTGGGCGGCGGCGAGCGACTCGCGGCGGGCCGGAAAGGCGGGGAAGACGGCGGAGGAGTAGCTGAGGGTGCCGTCGAGGAAGAGGGCGAACAGGTCGTTGGACAGGTCGTAGTGACTGCTGATGTTGTCCCGCGCGCCCTCGGGCGTGTTGCGGCGGGCGGCGGGTTGTCGCTGGTGCCACAGGCCGCGCAGCCGCTGGAGCGGGGCGGGGACCAGCTGCGCGGCGTTGGCGGCGAGCACGGTGAGGGCGCCGACCAGGTCCGGGGCGTCCCACTCGCCGGCCATGTAGGACTCGCCGAAGCCGATGAGGCCCTGCGCACCGATCCGCCCGCGAAAGGCGTCCGGGTCGTGCACCTCCACCAGCGGACCGCCGAGGCCCACGGTATCGCCGTCGGCGAACCGGACCCGCAGCTGCAGCCGGTGCAGGGCGCGGCGTAGGACGGCGGCCGTGGTGGCGCGGCGGATCCGGGAGGTCCGGGGCGGGGCGGCGACGTCGGGCCAGCGGTACGGGTCGACCGGGGTGCCGCGACCCGACGGGACGGGGGTCGCTGCGGCGGGGTGTGGGTGGGTTGCGGTCATGTGGTCTTCTCCGTGGTGCGGTGAGTCGGGCGCGACTGGACGGGCAGGCCGCGCAGGTAGAGGCGGATGCCGTGGCGGCGGATGCCGGCCGACACCGCGAGGGTCGACAGGGGGTGCCGCAGGGCCAGGCGCAGGAGGGCGCCGGGCGTCGCCTCGCGCCGGGTGCCCCGGACGGTCGCGGTGAACGGCCGGGCGCCGGGCCGGTCCAGACGCACGGTCAGTTCGAGGCGGGCGGCGGGAGGCGGGAGGCGCATGCGGTAGGCGCCGTCGACGGGGAGGAACGGGGAGACGTAGAAGTCCTTGTCGGCGTGCGCGACGCCCGCCTCGTCGGGAGTCAGCAGGTAGGTGTGGCGTTCGCCGTAGGTGTTGTGCACCTCGGCGACCACACAGCGCGGTGTGCCGTCGGGACCGTGGCACCAGTACAAGGTCAGCGGGTTGAAGACGTGTCCGAGGACGCGGGCGTGCGTGAGCATCAGCACCCGGCCGTCCTCCAGGTCGACACCGCGGGAGGCGAGGAAGCGCTCCAGGCCGGCCCGCAGCGAGGGGGCGTCGCCGGTGAAGTGGTCGCGAGCCCGGAAGCCGGCCAACGGACGGAGCGGGAGCGGCAGCTCCGGGAGGTGATCGAGGTCGACGAGCCACATGTAGGTGCGGTGGCGCAGGGTGTACCGGATCGGGTCGAGGCGTATGTGCCCGATCTCGCAGGGGTAGAGGCCCGGGCCTGCCGTCGCGGTGGGGGTCACCAGGTCACTCCGAGGGCCGCGGCGGCTTCCACCCCGGAGCGGCAGCCGTCCTCGTGGAACCCCCAGCCGTGGTGGGCGCCGGCGTAGGCCGTGACCGCGGTGCGCAGTTCGGGCAGGCGGTGCTGGGCGGCCACCGACTCAGGCGTGTAGACGGGGTGTTCGTAGGTCATGCGGGCCAGCACCCGGCCGGGGTCGACCCGGTCCTCGCCGCCGAGCGTGACGACGTAGGTGTCGACCGCGTCGAGGCGCTGCAGCCGGTTCATGTCGTAGCTGACCCGGACCCGGTCGGCGCCCGCGTCGCAGGACGGCAGGAGGTAGTTCCAGGAGGACCGGGCTCCGCGCGAGCGCGGCAGCAGGGCGGTGTCGGTGTGCAGGAGTGTGGCGTTGCGCGAGTACCGGAAGGCGCCCAGGACCTCCTTCTCGTCGGGCGTCGGGTCGGCCAGCAGCTTCAGCGCCTGGTCCGGGTGGACGGCTATGACGAGATCGTCGTAGGTGTCGGTGGTGCCGTCGGCGGCGGTGACGTCCACGCCGTCCGCGTGCCGGGACACCGAGCGGACCGGGGTGGCGGTGCGCACGTCGGGCAGCCGTTCGGCGATCCGGTCGACGTAGGAGCGGGAGCCGCCGGTGACCGTGCGCCACACCGGGGAGCCGCCGACGGCGAGCATGCCGTGGTGGTCTAGGAAGCGGAACAGGTAGGCGGCCGGGTAGCGCAGGGCGGTGGCGGCGTCGCAGGACCAGACGGCGGACACCACGGGCGTCATGAAGTGGGCCCGGAAGTACGGCGTGAAACCCTCGCGGTCCAGGAAATCGCCCAGGGTCAGGTCATGGTTGGCCGCGCCGCCGCCGAGCAGTCGGCGGGCGGCTCGGTGGAAGCGGGGCACCTGGGCGAGCATGCGCAGGTAGGGCCCGTTCAGGGCGTTGCGCGGGCGGGCGAGCAGTCCGGCGGGGCCACGGGCGCCGGCGTACTCCAGGCCGCAGCCCTCGCACCGCACGGACATGCTCATCTCCGACTCCTGGGTGACCACGCCGAGTTCACTGAAGAGGCGCAGCAGGTTCGGGTAGGTGCGGCGGTTGTGCACGATGAACCCCGAGTCGACCTGGTGCACCCGGCCGTCGGACGCAGGCAGCTCGTGGGTGTGGGCGTGCCCGCCGAGGCGGTCGTCGGCCTCGTAGAGGGTCACGTGATGGGCTTGGCCCAGTACGTACGCTGCGGTCAGCCCCGCCACTCCACTGCCGACGACGGCGGTACGGCGTGCCCCCTCCCCTGACGCTCGCGACATGTCGCTGCTCCTCCACCCCACTGTGATCAACGCTTGCCTGGGTAATCCGGAGCCGTGGGCCGGGCGGATTGGAGCAGTTCGCGGGCGGCTTGGAGGACCACCAGTCCGGGAGCGGCGCGGCAACGGATCATCTGAGGCGGGCAGGGCACGGCAGCAGAGGGAAAGGGACCGGCATGAGCACTGAGGACGATCCGTCGACGGCTGGGGCGCTTCGGGTGCGGCGCCGGCCGGACCGGGCCCGCGCGGCGGTGCTCGTGCTGCACGGCGGCCGGGCGGTGAGTCGCGGCGCCGCACGGCCCTGGCAGCTCGCGGCGCTGCGGATGCGCCCGTTCCTGCGGGCAGTGGAAGCGGCCACCGTTCGCGACGACGTGCTTCTCGGCCAGGTGCGCTATCGCAGCCGCGGCTGGAACGGCACCGCCGCCGAGCCGCTGCGGGACACCCGGCGTGCCCTCGCGGAGCTGCGCGCCCTCGTCGGTGACGTGCCGGTGATCTTGCTCGGCCACTCCATGGGCGGCCGGGCGGCCCTGCGTGCGGCGGGCGCCGACCGGGTGTGCGGCGTGGTGGCCCTTGCGCCGTGGTGTCCGCCGGGCGAGCCCGTCGCCCAGCTGCGGGACCGGGAGGTGCTCGTCCTGCACGGTGACCGCGACCGCGTCACCGACCCCCCCGAGTCCGCGGCGTACATCGTGCGGGCCCGCGCCGCCGGGGCCCGGGCGGGCATGCTGCTCGTGGCGAACGGCGACCACGCCATGCTCCGCCTGCCCACCCTGTGGCACCGCACCGCGACCGCGGCCGTCACCCACCTGCTCGCCCCGCAGACGACGCCCTGCGAGCCGTTCGTCCGGGCCCTCGCCGCGGCCGAACCGCCGGTGCTCCACACCGCACCGCGCACCCCGGCCGACCCGGCGCCCGGACCGGTGCGGGAGCCCGGCTGTTAGGCTGGTGGAGACGTTGATCGTGCGGTGAGGAGTGGCGGACATGGTGGGTGACGACGACATCTCCGGGTGAGATCCGGTTCCGGTAGGCCGCAGCGGGCGTTGGTGAACGCCGCCGCAGTGGCCTCCTCGTCGTTCGCTTTTTCGTGTCTTCCGCTCCGGGCAGAGGTCTGTCTCCTGCCCCTCGTCCCCACGAGGTCGTTTCCATGTCCGACGCCGTTCTGCGCTGCTCCCAGCTGTCCTTCTCCTGGCCCGACGACACACCCGTCTTCGAGGACCTGTCGTTCACCGTGGGCCCGGGCCGTACGGGTCTCGTGGCCCCCAACGGGGCCGGCAAGTCCACCCTGCTGAAACTGATCGCCGGTGAGCTGCGGCCCACCGCGGGCTCCGTGACGGTCTCCGGCGTCCTGGGCCATCTGCCGCAGGCCCTCCCGCTGACGGGCGGCCTCACCGTGGCCGAGGTCCTCGGCGTCGACGCCGTGGTCCGGGCCATCGACGCCGTGGAGTCCGGAGACGTGGCCGAGGAGCACTTCACCACCATCGGTGACGACTGGGACATCGAGGAGCGCACCCGTGCCCAGCTCGACCGTCTCGGTCTCGGCACACTGACGCTGGACCGGCGGCTGAGCACGCTGAGCGGTGGGCAGATCGTCTCCCTCGGGCTCGCCGCCCAACTGCTGAAGCGGCCCGACGTACTCCTCCTCGACGAGCCCACCAACAACCTCGACTCGGACGCCCGCGGCAGGCTCCAGGACGTGCTGATGGACTACAGCGGCTGCCTGCTGCTGGTCAGCCACGACCGCGAGCTGCTCGACCGCATGGAGCGCATCGCCGAACTGGACCGCGGCGAACTGCGCTTCTACGGCGGTGACTTCACCGCGTACGAGGAGGCGGTCCGTGCTGAGCAGGAGGTCGCCGAGAAGAACGTCCGCAACGCCGAGCAGGAGCTGAAGCGGGAGAAGCGGGAGTTGCAACAGGCCCGCGAGCGCGCCGACCGGCGGGCGAGCAACGCGGCCCGCAACCTCAAGAACGCCGGGCTGCCCCGCATCTTCGCGGGCAACATGAAGCGCGGGGCTCAGGAGGCCGCGGGCCGGACGGGCCAGACCCATGCCAACCGGGTCGGTGAGGCGAAGGCACGGCTGGACGAGGCGGAGCGTTCGCTGCGCGAGGAACAGCGCATCGTGCTGGACCTGCCGGAGACCGACGTCCCCGCGGGACGCACCCTCTTCCTGGGTCAGGGGCTCCGGGTCCGGCTCGGCGAGCGGGAGGTGTTCGCCGGGGCGGGCGTCGACCTGACGGTCCGGGGGCCCGAGCGGATCGCGCTGACCGGGGCCAACGGTGCGGGCAAGAGCACGCTGCTGCGGCTCCTCGACGGCGACCTGGATCCGGAGGGCGGCGACATCCGGCGTGCCGACGGGCGCGTCGCGTACCTCTCGCAGCGGCTCGACCTGCTCGACGAGGAACGCACCGTCGCCGAGAATTTCACGGCCTACGCCCCACACCGGCCGGAGGCCGAGCGGATGAACCTCCTCGCGCGCTTCCTCTTCCGAGGTGCCCGCGCCCATCTGCCCGTCGGCCTCCTCTCGGGCGGCGAGCGGTTGCGGGCCACGCTGGCCTGTGTGCTGTGCGCGGAGCCGGCCCCGCACCTGCTGCTCCTGGACGAGCCGACGAACAACCTCGACCTGGTCGGCGTGGGCCAGCTGGAGAGCGCCCTGAACTCCTACCGGGGTGCGTTCGTGGTCGTCAGTCACGACCGGCGGTTCCTGCGCGAGATCGGCGTCGGCCGCTGGCTGCGGCTGGCCGACGGCGAACTGACGGAGACGGGGGCACCCGAGGAGTAGGGCGCCGGCGGGGGCAGACCTCGCGGGCGCCATCGTGTCCGTTTGCGGTCGGGGGGTGCCGGGCGGCAGGCTGCCGGTGTGGCCACTTTGCTGATCGTGCATCACACGCCGTCGCCGAACTGTCGGGCGATGCTGGAATCCGTCGTGTCCGGGGCGACCGCGCCCGGGATCGAGGGGGTACGGGTGGTCCGGCGGGCGGCGCTGGCGGCCACGGCCGTCGACGTGCTGGAGGCGGACGGCTTCCTGCTGGGCACCCCGGCCAACCTGGGCTACATGTCGGGCGCGCTCAAGCACTTCTTCGACCAGGTCTACTACCCCTGTCTGGACGAGACGCGCGGCCGCCCCTTCGGATACTGGGTGCACGGGGGCAGCGACACCACGGGCGCGGTGCGCGGCATCGAGTCGGTCACGACCGGTCTCGGCTGGCAGCGTGCGGCGCCCGCGGTGAGCGTGGCCGGTGAGCCCGGCAAGGCCGACCTGGAGGCCTGCTGGGAGCTGGGGGCCACGCTCGCCGCCGGTCTGACGGACGACTGAGCCCGCCCGAGCGGCCGCTCGCAACCGCGCTTTCAGGAGCCGTTCGGGCGATCGTGCGACCGTCCGTGTCTGGGTCGTCGTTGTGGTCATGGGGCGGAGGCACAGACGGCCTGTCGGCTCCGCCTCCCGTGCGGCCCGCTTCAGCGCCGCGCGGCAGAGGGTCCGGACGCTCCGATCACGCGCCAGGTCATGGAGTGGCTTGGTGCGTCGGTCAGGCCGTCGGTGTACAGAAAAAGAGTGTCCCCGGGGCCGAGGACCGTCGTGGCGATGACGAACGAGCCGTGGGCAGCAGGATGCCGACAAGGGGGCCGTCCGGCGCGGTCAGGAAGTCGGCCGTGTCGTCGGCGCGCAGGACCAGGGCCGGCGGGTGGCCGCCCGAGGCGAGTCGGACGGTGACCTTCCCGGACGCGGCGTCCGGTTCCAGCGTGCCGAGGATGACGGTGCAGTAGCGCGGGTCACTCCCGCCGCAGCGCTCGTGGAGCACCTGGTTGAGGATCGTCAGCGCGGCGACCGGGCCCGGGTGGTGCACGGCCGCGGCGCGCAGGGGGCAGGGGGCGCCCCATGACCACAGCGGCCCAGACCCGGACGGTCGCATGATCGCCCGTACAGCTCCTAGCCCCGCAGCGTGCCCAGGAAGCGCACGTGCGGGCGGCCGGCCGGGCCGGCGGGGGTGATCTCGGCGTCGACGCGGTAGACCTTCGCGACCAGGTCCGCCGTCAGGACCTGCGCCGGTTCGCCGCAGGTCACGACCCGTCCCTCCGAGAGGACGACGAGGTGGTCGCAGTACGTCGCGGCGAGGTTGAGGTCGTGCAGGGCCACCACGCTGGTGACGGGCAGGGCGGCTACGAGGGCCAGCACGTCCAGCTGGTGCTGGATGTCGAGGTGGTTGGTCGGTTCGTCGAGCAGGAGTTCGCGCGGCTGCTGGGCGAGGGCGCGGGCGATCTGGACGCGCTGGCGTTCGCCGCCGGAGAGGGTGTGCCAGAGGCGGCCCGCCCGGCCCGTCAGACCGGTGCGGTCCAGGGCGTTTGTCACCGCGTCCTCGTCCGCCGCCGACGCCGGTGCCCAGGCGCGGCGGTGCGGGATGCGGCCGAGCCGGACGACGTCCCGGACCGTCAGTTCCACCTGGGTGTCCGTCTGCTGCTCCACCACGGCGACGCGCCGGGCGACGTCCCCCCGGCCCACCCGGTCCAGGGGGCGCCCGTCGAGGGTGACGAGGCCGGAGGTCGGGGCGAGGACGCCGGCGAGCAGCCGCAACAGGGTGGACTTGCCGGAGCCGTTGGGCCCGAGCAGCCCGGTCATGGTACCGGTGCGCGGGCTCAGGTCGACGCCGTCCAGGATCAGCCGGCCACCGGTGGTGCGGGAGACCCGCTCGGCGTTCAGGGTCACCGTGCCCTCCGGGTGCGGTACAGCACGAGCACGAAGGCCGGCACACCGATCAGCGAGGTCACCACGCCCACCGGGACCTCCTGGGGTTCGAGGACGGTACGGGCCAGGGTGTCGACCCACACCAGGAACACGGCGCCGGCGAGCGCGCAGACCGGCAGCAGCCGGGCGTGTCCGGGGCCGGTGAGTCCCCGCACCGCGTGCGGCAGCACCAGCCCGACGAAGCCGATGGCGCCGGCCGACGCGACCAGGGCGGCGGTGAGCAGGGCGGTGGCGCACAGCAGCACCAGCCGGGTGCGGGCCACGTGGACGCCGAGTGCGGCCGCCGCGTCCTGGCCGAAGGCGAAGGCGTCCAGGGTCCTGGCGTATCCGAGGCACACGGCGAGGACCAGTACCAGGACCGCGGCGGTGGTCCACACGTCGCTCCAGCCCGCGCCGCCGAGCGAGCCGAGCAGCCAGAACAGCACGCCGCGGGTGGTCTCGGCGTCGGCGGCGGTCATGACCACGAAGGAGGTGAGCGCGGAGAACAACTGCATCGCCGCCACGCCCGCGAGGACCACCAGGTCCGTGGTGCCGCCGAGGCTGTGGCTGAGCAGCATCACCAGCGCGAAGGAACAGACCGCGCCGATGAACGCCCCGCCGGGGACGGACAGCGCGCCGCCGCCCACGCCGAGCACGACGACCAGGACGGCGCCGGTCGATGCGCCGGAGGAGACGCCGAGGACGAAGGGGTCGGCGAGCGGGTTGCGCAGCAGGGACTGGAGCACGGCCCCGCACACGGCGAGTCCGGCGCCGCACACCGCCGCGAGGAGGGTGCGGGGCAGCCGCAGGTCCCAGACGATGCCGTCGCGGATCGGCGACACGTCCCCGGCGGTGGTGCCGGCGCCGAGGTGGGCGGCGATCACGGACCACACGTCGGCGACGCCGATGTCCGCCGGGCCGATGGTGACGGCGACGGCCACGGAGGCGCACAGCGCGACGCCCCCGGCCGCCGCCCACGCCAGAGGGGCACGGCGGGCCGCGCCTGTGCCGGGGACGGAGTCGGCCCGGCTCGCGGACGTCACTTGGCGAGCCCGAACTCGCGCAGCGCCGCCGCCACCTGCTCCACGCCCTCGACGGTACGGATGGTGGGGTTCATGGCCTGCCCGCTGAGCAGCACGTAGCGTTTCTCGCGAACGGCGGTCATATTCCTGGTCACGGGGTCGGACTCCAGGAACTCTATCTTCCTCGCGGCCGTCTCGGCCGTCTGCGACCTGCGGGTGAGGTCGCCGAGGACCAGCACGTCGGGGTCCCGGTCGGCGACGGTCTCCCAGCCGGCCTGCGGCCATTCCTCGTGGGTGTCGTCCATGGCGTTCCTGGCGCCGACCGCGCGGGTGATGACGCCGGGGGCGCCGCAGCAGCCCGCGAGGTAGGGCGAGGTGGAGTTGGCGAACCAGTACATGAGGCTGACACCGGAGGCGTCGATGCCGGCTGTCGCCTTGGCCACCCTGGATTCGAGCTCGGCGACGAGCTTCTCGCCGCGCTGCTCGACGTCGAAGAGGCGTGCCAGGTCGCGGACTTCGCCGTAGACGGTGTCCATGCTCAGGGCCTCGGACCGGACGCCGTCGCCGTCGCCGCTGTTGTCCTTGCCGGCGCAGTCGGACGGGGACAGGTAGGCCGGTACGCCGAGTTCGGTGAACCGTTCGCGGGTGGCCACGCCGCCGGTGCCGAGAGTGGAGGCGAAGGAGGCGGCGACGAAGTCGGGTTCGGCGTCCAGGACCGTCTCGAAGGACGGCATGTCGTCGGCGAGCCGGGGGACACCGGCGTTCGCCTTCTCCAGTCCCTTCATGACCGGGTCGGTCCAGGTGGCGGTGCCCGCCATGCGGTCGGCGAGGCCGAGCGAGAGCAGGATCTCCGTGGTGCCCTGGTTGAGGGAGACGGCCCGGCGCGGCGGCGCGTCGACCCGGACGTCGTGGCCGCAGTCGTGGACGGTGCGTGGATAACCGGCGGCGTCGGCCCGGGCGGCCGGGTCGTCGCCGGCCGCGCCGGAGCCGCAGCCGACGGCCAGCAGGGCGCCGGCCAGGAGCAGTACGGGGCCGCGCGGGGCACGGTGGGAAGGGAAAAGGCGCCGAGGGGCGACGGGGGGTGCTGCGGGCAAGGAAGGATCCTCTGGCGTCGAGGGCTCATGCGCGAAGCCCGTCCGTACGGTGCGGCCCGCGCCGCACGCGGCACGGGTGCCAGCAGGTCTTCGGACTCGGGTTCGACCGGACGGAACGCCTTCCCGCACGGCGTACGCCGCACAGTGGCCCGTGTCCCGCCCGTCCCCCTCACCGCTGCGCGTCAGTTCCGGATTCGCACCGGATTCCCTGACCCACCAGGTGGGTTCGACTGGCTTGCGCAAGCTACCACAGCGCCCCCGCCGCGCCGGGGGCGGGCCACTGCCCGACCCGCCCCCCGGGGTCGTGTGTCAGCTCTTGGGCATGAGGACGGTGTCGACGATGTACACGTTGGCGTTCGCTGTCTTCACGTTGCCGCAGACGACCTTGGCGGAGTCGTTGACCGTGTAGGACTCGTCCGAGCCCGAGGTGGTCAGCTTGGACTTCTGCAGCGTCTCGAAGGAGCCGTTCTCCAGGTCCTCGGGCGCGAGCTTCTGGCCGACGACGTGGTAGGTCAGGATGTCGGTGAGCATCGCCTTGTCGTTGAGCACCTTGTCCAGGTCGGCCTTCGGGATCTTGGCGAAGGCGTCGTTGGTGGGCGCGAACACCGTGAGGTTCTCGGCGTTGTTGAGCGTGTCGACCAGACCGGCCTTCTTCACCGCGGACACCAGTGTGGACAGGGCCGGGTTGTTCGAGGCGGCCGTGGCGACCGGGTCCTTGGCCATGCCGTCGAACGACCCGGCGCCCTCCTTCGGCACCGTGGAGCAGGCCGGGCCGAAGGGCTCGTCGGAGTCCGCCGTGCCGCCGGACGTGTCGGCCGACTGGTCGTCGGCAGCCGCGGGGGCCGAGGAGGCGGCCTGCGCGGAGTCCGAGGAACCGCTGTCGCCGTCGTCGGAACAGGCGGCCAGGGACAGGGGCAGGACGGCGGCCGCGACGACGGCGACGGCGGAGCGACGGATACGGGCGTTCATGGAGAATCTCCCTGATAACAGGCAGCGCGAAGGCTGCGTTGGCGCGAAGTCGTGATCCGGAACTGAAGTGGTGGTGCGTAACCGAGGTGGTGTGCGGCGGTCCGCCGAGTACGCGGTGCCGTTCACGTGGTGGCCGGCCGACCCGGGTCCGGGGTCAGTCGGCGGTCCGTTGTCGGTACGGTCTCGGTTCTTCCCTCACACGGGGAATCCGGAGCAGATCCCGGCCCGGATTGCTTCCTCACCCGATCGAGTGAGGAAATTTCACCAACGCCTCTGTGACCTGCGGGGTTCCTCACCATCGCCCGTCAAGGAGTAAGGGGTGCTCAGAACGGCGTCGCGGCCCGCAGGATGAGGAACATGGTGACGGCGGCGTTCGCGGACGACATCGCCGAGACGGCGGTTCCGGCGGCCGCGGCCCAGGCCGCCAGGCCCACCGACGTGAACACCGGGGGCCAGGTGCGCACGCCGGGAGCGGGGCCGCAGCAGGGCGGCCACCCGGCGGGGCACCGGGCCGGGCGCCGCGAGACCGGCGAGGGTGGCGACGGGGGTGCCGCGAGAGACGAGGGCCGCCTTGCCGATCGCGGTCGCCACGGCGCGCCGGTCACCGACCGCCCGTGCGGCCGCCTCGTCCGCCCACCGCTCCGCCGTGTAGGACACGGCCGTGCGCAGGGGGCGCAGGAACGGGTTGGCCAGCGCGGCGAGCCGGACGGCGAGGAGGTAGCGGTGGTGCCGTGCGGCGAGATGAGCGCGTTCGTGGGCGAACAGGGCGCGCCGCTCCCCCGCTTCGGGGCTTCGGGGCTTCGGGGCTTCGGGGCTTCGGGGCTTCGGGGCTTCGGGGCTTCGGGGCTTCGGCGAGCTGTACCGGCACGGCGCCGAGTGGAAGTTCCGCGCGGTCGGACAGGGCTACGCCTCGGGTCTCGCGGGCATCGCCGCGGACTTCGGCGTCAACGTCTGATCCGGCACCCCGGCCGGTGGTACGACGGGTGTCCCCGCCGGGCGCGGCGCGCCCGGCGGGGGTGGGGACGGGGCGGCTCGGGTCAGCCGAAGTCGACGTCGCTGCACAGGAAGTACGTCTGGTCCATGTGCGACGCCTGCCAGATCGTGTAGACGACGTGCCGGCCGCTCAACCCCGAGGTGCCCACCGGGATCTCGTAGTTCTGGCTGGGCGCGTGACTGCCCGTCCGGGCGACCTGCTGAAGGCTGTCCCAGGTCAGGGCCTGGGTGGCGGGGCCGAAGCCCTGCTTGGTGACGTAGGCCAGGAAGTAGTCGGCGCCGTGGCTTGCCTGGTCGTAGAGCTTGACGGTGAAGTCGTCGGCGACGTCCGTGGTCTGCCAGGGGCCCACCGCGTCGAGGGAGTTGTAGCGTCGGCTCTCGGTCCGGCCGCCGCTGCAGAGCTGGCCGTCGGGGACCACGGCCTCGAAGTTGCCCGCCGAGCCGTTGCGGTACAGACCGTTCCAGTTCCACATGGCGTTCGGGTTGTCCTGCCACGCCTGCCGGCACATGGGGTCCTCGTCGGCCGTGGCCGGGTTCTGGAAGTCGTCGCCCCAGCGCTCCCAGCAGCCGTAGTTGCGGGGGGGTCGACGACCGAGCCGTGGGCGACGGCGGTGCCGCTCCAGGGGATCATGGTGAGCAGGGCCGCCGTCAGGGTGCCGAGGACGAGAGTCGTCGCCCGGCGGGCCCTTCGGGCAGGCTCACGATTGATGCGATCATGACACGTCGTGAATGCCCTTCTTTCGCGTGGGGGGACAGCACTGGACTTTCGCAGACGCCGATGGGAGCGCTCCCAAAGCGTCGCAGAACAGGCTGCGCCCGGGTAAAAGAGGTTGGCAACATCCCGAATGAGCCAGTTCTCGCGGCGCGGTGGCGTGTTCGACGCCTCGGCGCATGTCGACCCGACGGGTGGGCGGGGAAGCCACCCCCCGCCCACCGTCGGTCATGCCGCCGCGACAGCCGTCACAGCGCACGTCGCCTGGAACGGACCAGCAGGACACATCCGCCGGCGAAGAGCACGCCTCCGACCGCCGCGGGCCACAGTCCGAGCCCGGAGCCCGTCTCGGCGAGCCCGCCCTGCGCCTGCGCCTGCGGTGCGGACGCCGCACCGGAGCCGCCCCCGTTGCCGCTGTCGCCCGTGTTGCCGGTCTTCTCCGGTGCGGCCCCGGCGCCGCTCACGTCGCTCGGGGCGTCGGCCTGCGTCGTCGCGGCCCTGGGCTCGGCGCTCGCGGAGGCGCCCGCGTCCTGCGCCCCGGTGGCCGGGGGCGCGGTCTCGTCACGGCCGGGCCGCTCGTCGTCCTTGCCGTCGTCCTGGCCCTGGGCGGGAGCCTTGCCGTCGTTCCTCCCGTCGTCCTGGCCCTGGGCGGGGCCCCTGCCCTCGTCCTTCCCGTCGTCCACGGGTGCCGAGGCCGTGGCGGTCTGCTCGGCCGGGGGCTCGGCGGTCTGCCCGTCGTCGTCGCCGCCGGGCTGCTCCTCGCCCTCGCCCGGCTCGGGCCCCGGGGGTGTGTCCCCTCCGCACTCGCGGCCCGAGTTGATGCACTCGACCATCTCGCGCATCAGGTCCTCGTCGAACACGTTGATGAAGTCGCTGTGGTCGGTGACCGGCTTGTGCAGCTGCTCGGGGAAGGAGTCCACGGCGAACAGCGGCACGGTCCTGCCCCCGTCCGCGAGACTCGGCGCGGCCACGTCGTACACGACCCGCTGCACCAGCCGCGGAACGGGCCGGAACCCCTCCGGGCAGCTGCCGTCGTCGGCGGCGAAGGCCATGTGGGTGCGGTGGTTGGCGCTGTCGATGTTGCGCCCGTCCCAGCAGCTCTGGAAGGTGAAGGTGCGCACCACGCCGCTGCCCGTGGGGCAGAGCGGGTACTTGTCCTTCAGCTGCCGGTCTTCGAAGCCGGTGCAGCTCCAGGACGCGTTCGCGTTGGTGTCGCCGTTGACGAACGCCTTGGCGTCGCCGGTGATGATGCGCAGCAGCCGCGGCATCCCGGTGACCTTGCCGCGCTCGTTGCCCTCGAACGTCAGGGTGACCTCCGCGGGCGTGACGATCTCGCCGGCGTTGCCCTCGACGCCGCCGCCGGGTGACTGGGCGTCCTGCTCGACGGTGCCGTTCTGGAGGCGCAGCACGGGCCAGTAGTACGAGGACTTGTCGCCCTGGTCGGCACAGCTGGTGTCGCCTGCGGCCAGGTCCTCGTCGCTCGCGAAGGCGTTGTTGGCCTGGTTGCCGACGTAGTCGTGGAAGTGGTGGGCGCCGTTGCCGACGCCGGGGGCGGCGATCAGGTTGTCCGAGTTGAACAGGCCCTCGGCGTTGACTCCGCAGCTGGTGGCGAAGGAGCCGGTCGAGGCGTTGCGCTGCCGGGGCGCCCGTACGGCGTTGGGCTGCACGGACTTGATGTCGACGTAGTCCGCGGCCACCGGGCCATTGCCCGCCTGCCCGCCGTTGCCGGGCGGCTGCTGTCCGTCGCCGGCCTGCTCCCCCTTGCCGTTCTCCCGACCCTGTTCCTGGCCCTGGCCCTGCCCCGGTTGCTCCCCCCGGCCTCGCTGGTCCGGGCTGCCGCTCCCCGCGGCGGTCGACGCGATCTCGGTGCGGCGCAGGGTGCACTCGGCCAGGGTGTCCAGGCCTTTCGGGCGGTCGCCGGCCTCGTCGACGGCGGCGGCGATGCGCTCGATCGTCGCCGTGCGCTCCCTCTTCAGGGGGTCGAGGATCGCGCCCTCGTCGAGGGTGCCGTCGTCCGCGGTGCGGGCGGCCTCCTGGAGCTGTCGGTAGGCGGCGGCCACCTGCTCGTCGAGGTGGGCGAGTTCGGTGTCGACCTCGGGCCGCGCCTGCTCCGGAACGGCCGTGAGCCGCTCGGTCGGGTCGGGGCAGTCGACGGTGGCCGCGACTCCGGAACTGCCCAGGGGGACGGCGGCGTTGCCGGACTCCGTCGCGGAGGCGAAGACGTTCACGGCCACCAGGCCGCCGCCCCCCAGTATCAGCGCGACCGCTGCGAAGGTCGCGCGCCGCGCCCGGGTCGGGCGTCTGCGCCTGTTGTGTCCCAAGGCGTGCTCCTGTGTCGTGACGGACTCGGGCATGAAATGCCCCCGGCTCCATACGGAACCGGGGGCCGGAGCGTTCAACCGCCCCTGGAATTCTCAGGTTTCCCTCACCTCACGGGCGCAGGACCAGCCGGATCGGGTCGTCCTCCTTCTTCTCCAGCCGGGCGACCGCTTCGGCGGCCTCGGTGAGCGGCAGCACTCCGCTGACGGAACCGGAGAAGTCCAGCCGCCCGCCCTGGATCAGCCGCAGGAGCTGCGGCAGGGCCACCGGCATGTCGGAGCCGTAGTGGCCGAGGACGCGCTGCTGCAGGTAGCTGAAGCGGGTCCCGTCCGTGACGGTGAGCGGCTTGTCGGTCAGGCCCACCAGGACCAGCCGCCCCTTGGGCGCGAGGACGGAGACCGCCTGCTCGCGTACCGGCGGCACGCCCGCGAAGTCGAAGGCGGCGGCGAGCCCCGCGCCTCCGGTGACCGCACGGACCGTCTGCCGCAGCTCGGGGTCGGCGGAGTCCAGGGCGAGGTCGGCGCCCGCGGCCAGGGCGCGTTCTCGGGCGACCGGATTGGGGTCGACGGCGACGACGGGGCAGGCGCCGATCACCCGGAGCAGCTGCACGGCGTGCACACCGAGGCCGCCGACGCCCCACACGCCCACCGCCTCGGCGGGCCGGACCGCGCCGGTCTCGGTGATCGCGCCCCACGGGGTGGACACGGCGTCCGGGATGATCGCGCCCTGCTCGAAGGGGATGGCGTCGGGCAGCGCCGTCATGGCGTCGGCGGCGGACAGGGCGTACTCGGCCCAGCCGCCGTCGTAGTCGACGCCGCGGGTGTAGGTGACGCCGTCGCGCATCTCGCCGGCGTGCAGTACGACCCGCTGTCCGGGCGACCGGGCGGTGACGCCCGCCCCGGTCTCGGCGACGGTGCCGGAGACCTCGTGGCCGAGGGTGACCGTGTCGCCCCGGAGGAGCAGCGGAGTGAGCGTGCCGTCGATGAGGTGCACGTCGGACAGGCAGACGCCGGCGGCCTCGACCTTGACCAGCACCTCCCCCGGGCCGGGCTGCGGACGGGGCACCTCTTCGAGTCGCAGGGTGCGGCTCGGGACGTGCAGACGGGCGGCGAGCATCTGTGCCATGGCGGACCTCCTCGGTGCGGCGGCGACCTGGACGGCCCCCAGCGGTCCATCGCAGGTCGGCTTGCGTTAACCGTACACCCAACGCAGGAGGACTTGCTTTACGCTGGTCCGATGAGCTCACCGGAACCCGTCGCCCCGCCCCTGCGCCGCCGCGGGGAGCGGATGCGGCAGGCGGTGCTGGCCGCCGCGGTGGACCTGCTGTCGAGCCAGGGCCTGGCGGGCGCGACCGTCGGAGCGGTGGCCCGGGCGGCCGGGGTGCACGAGACCTCGGTGTACCGGCGGTGGGGCACGCGCGAGAACCTGATCCTGGACGCGCTGACCACGGAGCTGGACGCCGCACTGCCGGTCCCGGACACCGGGCGGGTCCGGGACGACCTGCTGGCGTTCTTCTCCGCCCTGGCCCGGCTCCTCGCCACCCCGCAGGGCCGGGCGCTGCTGCGACTGAGCGTCGAGCACGACAACACCCTGGAGGACCGGCGCGGCCCCTACTGGAGCGAGCGTCTCGACCGCGCCGTCGTGATGGTCCGGCGGGGCGTCGAACGGGGCGAGCTGGCGGCGGACACCGCTCCCGGGCTGCTGATCGAGGCGGTGAGCGGCCCGCTGTTCATGCGGGTGCTGCTCAGCGGCGCACCGCTGGACGACGTACTCGTACGGGGCCTGGTGGACCTGGCCCTGACCGGCGCCCGTCCGCGGTGAGCGCGCCGGCCGGTGCCGGACCGCGGTGACGTGAAGACCGGGATCGGACCGCGCAGACGTGAAGGCCGGAAGCGGGGGAACCCGGCGGGCCTCAGGGGCGCGGGTGCGCCGAGGACGGAGGAACCATGGACGGCAGCAGGCCGCTCGCCCTGGTCACCGGGGCCTCCAGCGGCATCGGGTACGAACTCGCCGCGCTGTTCGCGGAGCACGGCTACGACCTCGTGGTCAACGCCGAGGACGAACGGCTGGAGCACGCCGCCGGGCGGCTGCGGGAGACCGGCGTGGAGGTACGGGCCGTACGCGCGGACCTCCGGCGACCCGAGGGCGTGGACCACCTGGTCGCCGCCCTGACGGGACTCACGGTGGACGTGGCGGCCCTCAACGCCGGGGTGGGACAGGGCGGCGCCTTCGTCGACACCGGCCTCGCGGACGACCAGTCCGTCATCGACCTCAACGTGTCGTCGACCGTGCGGCTCACCAAGCCGATCCTGCGGGACATGGTGGCGCGCGGGGTGGGGCGGCTCATGTTCACGTCGTCGGTCGCGGCGACGATGCCGGGCTCCTTCCAGTCCGTCTACAACGCGTCGAAGTCGTTCGTGCAGTCTTTCGCGCAGGCGCTGCAGGAGGAGGTGGGGGACACCGGTGTCACGGTCACCTCCTTCATGCCGGGGCCGACGGAGACCGACTTCTTCCGGCGGGCCGGCATGACGGACACCAAGGTCGGCACCATGCCGAAGGACGACCCGGCACAGGTGGCCCGGCAGGCGTTCGACGCCGTCATGAAGGGGCGCGGCAAGCTGGTCACCGGCTCGGCGAAGACCAAGGCGCAGGGAGTGGCCGACAAGGTGCTGCCCGACCGCGTCAAGGCGGCCGTGCACCGCCGGATGGCCGAGCCGGGCACGGCGCAGGACGACGGCCAGGGCCGCTAGTCTTCTGAGTCGAGAACTGTCCACATGTACAGGGTTGCCTGGTGGCACGTACTGGGCGGCCGAAGGCCGAGTTGGTCCTGACGGATGAGGAGCGGGCAGCGCTGGAGGGATGGGTGCGGCGCCGCTCCACTCCGCAGGCGTGGGCTTTGCGGTGCCGGATCATTCCGGCCTGCGCGAGTGGCGCGTCGAACAAGGGCGTGGCCGCCCAACTCGGTGCGACACCGCATGCGGTGGGCCGCCGGCCGAAGCGGTTCGTCGAGCACCGGATCGCCTGACTGGGTGACGGGCCGCGCCCGGGCGGCTCGAGGACGGTCACCGACGGGCAGGTGTCGCCCGAAGGGCCCCTTGTCGGCGGCTCGTTCCCGGTGGAACGATGCCCGGGCACCGGCTCACCGCACCGAAGGGAACGTCGTGACCGACGACCGCGAACGCCCACGGGCCGCCGCCGCGTTCGACGCGCTGGGCGCCGAGTACGAGAAGGCGTTCGCCGGGTCGAAGACGCACCGCCGCTCACTGGAGTGGCTGCTGGCGCGGCTCGCGCCGGGCAGCCGGGTGCTGGACGTGGGCAGCGGCACGGGCCGTCCCACCGCCGAGACCCTCGCGAACGCCGGGCACGCGGTGCTGGGCATCGACATCTCCCCCGTCATGGTGGAGCTGGCCGCGCGGCAGGTGCCGGGCGCCACCTTCCAGTGCGCCGACGTCCGTGACGTACCGCTCGCGGACGCCTCGTTCGACGCCGTCTGCGTGTACTTCTCGCTGCTTCAGCTGGACCGGCGCGAGCAGACGGATCTCGTACGGCGGCTGGCTCGGCTGCTGAAACCGGAGGGCTATCTGGTCCTGGCCACCGTGCCGCTGGACGTGGACGGCGTAGACGCCACCTTCATGGGCCAGCCGGTGCGCGTCACCAGCTTCCCCGCGCAGGAGCTCGTCGTCCTGATCGAGGAGGCGGGCCTGGAGGTGCTGGCGCAGGAGGCGTCGATGTTCACCCCGGCCCACCCGGACGCCCGGCCGGAGCCACACCTCTTCCTGCACTGCCGGCGCCCGGGGCAGCCCTGGATGGGGTAACTGCGCACGCGCGGAACGGGGTCCGCGGTCAGGGCGGCGCGGAGCCGTACGCACCGGTCGGCGTGCCCCTGGTCGACCTGCTGGACCGGGTGCCGGCGACCGGCGTGGTGGTCAGCGGCGATCTGGTCCTGGCCGTCGCGGACGTGCCGCTGGTGCGGATCTCCCTGCACGCGCTGCTGTCGTCGGTGAACGAGCGGGTGCCCGCCCCCTGGCCGGACAGCGGGCCCCTGTGACCGCGCCCCGGGCCCACGCCGCCGGTACCGCCCACGCCCTGGATCCGGACCCCGAGCGGGTTACGAACGACCTGGCCGCGCTGGTCCTCACCGTGGTGGAAGTGCTGCGCCAGCTCATGGAACGCCAGGCCGTGCGCCGCTTCGACGAGGGGACGCTGAGCGCGGAGCAGGAGGACCGGCTCGGCACGGCGCTGATGCTGCTCGACGAGCGCATGGACGACCTGTGCGCCCAGCACGGCCTGAGCCGTTCCGACCTGAACCTCGACCTCGGCCCGCTGGGCCCCCTCCTGGCCGACCCGGATCCCCAGGGGTGGTGAAAGACCCGGGCACCCGGCGCGAGCGATCGTTATGATGACGCGGAATCGCTCAAACGAACATTCCCGGGTGGGGAGGCCTGATGCGGGAGCCGGTCGATCTCAGGCGCCAGCGGATACTGGCGTCGGTCCAGGCACGCGGTACCGCGCGGGTGCGCGACCTCGCCGCCGAGTTGCAGGTCTCGGTGGTCACCGTGCGCCGCGACGTGGAGGAGCTGACGCGGGAGGGACGGCTGAGCCGCGGCCACGGGGTCGTGCGGTCGACGATGCCCGACCGGGAGACGGCCGCCCCCGACCCGGCCCCGGCGGGCGGGGACCGGGTGGCCGTGGTGGTTCCCGTACGGCACTCGTACCTGACCGAGACCCTGCACGGGGCGCGCACGGTCCTGGAGCGGGCCGGCGTGCGCATGGCCCTGCACCTCGCGCCGCAGGCGTCCGGCGCGGAGCGCCCGCTGGTGGAACGGGCCCTGTCGGACGGCGCGGACGGGTTGCTGATCGCCCCGCGCTGGCGCGGCCGGGCCCACGAGGAGGCCGACCACGAGTGGCTGGCCGGGATCGGGGTCCCGACGGTGCTGATGGAGCGCCGCCCCTGGCGCGGCAGCGCGCTGCACGCCCTGGACTCGGTCTGCTCGGACCACTGGTACGGCGCGCACCTGGCGGTGGAGCACCTGGTGGGGCTCGGTCACCGGCGCGTCGTCTTCGCCACCCGGCACGACAGCCCCACCGCCCGCTCGCTGCGGGCGGCCTTCACCGGGATCGCCGGGGCGCATCCGCTGGTGGAGCGGTGGGCATGGGCGCTGGTCGCGCCGGAGGCCGGGGCCGACGGGCCGTATGCGGCGGACGAGACGGCGGAGCTGCCGGCGCTGATGCGCAAGGTGGGAGCGACCGCGATGGTGCTGCACGGCGACGTGGACGCGCTGATGGTCGTCCAGCGGCTCGCGGCGGAGGGGGTCCGGGTGCCGGAGGACTGCTCGGTGGTCGCGTACGACGATGTGGTGGCCGGCCTTGCCTCGCCTCCGCTGACGGCCGTGTCGCCGCCGAAGGCGGAGGTCGGTCATGCGGCGGCGGAACTGCTGCTCCGGCGACTGTCCGAGGCGGCTCCCGGCAGCCGGCAGCCGGGCCGGCGGATCGAGCTGCTGCCGCGGCTGATGGTGCGGGGGTCGACGGCCCGGCCGGCCGAACCCCTTGGCGAATGAGCGTTTGAGCGTTTCATTTTCTTCTGATCGATCTATTGACCGTTTAGGTCGGGGCGTTCAGGATTCCGGTGTCTCGAAGAGTCGCGTCCGCCCCCGCGCGGACCCGCAGGAGCCGCGGAGGCGCCATGCCCGGACGACCCAGCCGTCGCTCCGTGCTCGCCGCGATGACCGCCCTCCCCCTGACAGGAGCCGTGAGCGCCTGCAGCGGGGGGAACGGCGCATCGTCGGCCCGCACGGGCAGCACCACCCGCATCACCTTCTGGTCCGCCCTGCGCGGCAGCCAGGAAGTGGTCGACGCGTTCAACCGGACCCACCGGAACGTCCAGGTGGAGTTCCAGCAGATCCCCTCCGGCGGGCAGGGCGGCTACGCCAAGCTCAGCAACGCCGCCCGGGCGGGCAACGCGCCCGACGTCGCCACCCTCGAGTATCCGCAGGTACCGGGGTTCGCCATCGACGGCGTCGCCCGCGACATCACCGACCTGGTCAGTGACGGTCTGCGCCGCAAGCTGCTGCCGCAGGCGCTCGGCCTGACCACCTTCGAACGCCGGGTGTTCGCCGTGCCACTGGACGTCGAACCCATGGTGATGCACTACCGCGCCGACCTGTTCGACCACTACGGCCTCCGAGTCGCCCGGACCTGGGACGAGTTCGCCGAGCAGGCCGCGACCGTGCGGCGCAAGGCCGCCGACCGCCGGCTGGTGCTCTTCCCGACCGACGGGATGACGCAGTTCGCCTGCTACGCCTGGCAGGCGGGCGCCCAGTGGTTCGGCACCTCGAAGGGCGCGTGGAACGTCTCGCTCGCCGACGCGCCCTCCCGGCGGGTCGCGGAGTACTGGCAGGGGCTGATCGACCGGGACGACGTCTTCATGAACGCCGTGGAGAGCAGACAGTCCGACGCGCAGATCGGCAACGGACTGGTCCTCACCCGGCTCACCGGCGCCTGGGACGCCGGTGCCCAGATGAACGCGCGTCCCGGGCAGAAGGGCCAGTGGCGGATCGCTCCCATGCCCCAGTGGGACACCGCCGCCGCCTCGACCGGTACGCACGGCGGCTCGACCTTCGCGGTCACCGAGGACAGCAGGCACCCCGAGGCCGCGATGGAGTTCATCGAGTGGCAGGTCTCCCACCCCGACGCCCTGCGCGCCCGGCTCTCCAGCGGCACCAGCAGCCAGTACCCGGCCGCGCCCGGCCTGGTCGCGGTGGGCCGCGACGCCTTCGACCGCTCGTACTACGGCGGCCAGGACATCTACAGCCTGTTCGAGCAGGAGGCCGAGAAGATCGGCGACCAGTGGCTGTGGGGCCCCCGGATGAGCGCCACCCAGAAGGTCATGCAGGACTCCTTCGCCCGGGTCGGCGGTGGGCAGGGCAGCCTCGTCGAGTCGTTGCGCACCGCGCAGAAGGGCACCATGCCCGACCTCAGGGCCCTCGGCCTGTCCACCACCCAGCACAGCACCTGAGCCGACGAAAGGCAGGTGACACCCCCATGACCACGACCACCCACGCACGGGTGCCGGCCGGCGCCGCCCGCGCCGCCTCCCCGGCACCCTCGGACTCGGGCCTGCGGGCCCGCAGAGCGGCCAAGCGCCGTCAACTGACCGCCGCCGGCGTCCTCATGACGCCGTTCTTCGCCCTGCTGGTCACCGTCTTCCTGATTCCCGTCGGCACCGCCGTCCACCTCAGCTTCTTCAGCGACGACCAGCCCGGCCTCGGCTTCGGTCCCGAGCGCACGGTCTTCGTCGGTCTGCGCTCCTACGCGGCCGTCCTCACCGACCCGACCTTCCTCGGCGGGCTGGGCACGGTCGCCCTGTACTGCCTCATCTACATCCCGCTGATGGTCGTCGGCGCACTCGCCCTCGCCCTGCTGCTCGACTCCGGCGTGGTCCGGCTGCGCGCCTTCGCCCAGCTCGGCCTCTTCCTGCCGCACGCGGTGCCCGGCATCATCGCGGCACTGATCTGGCTGTACCTGTACACGCCCGGCATCAGCCCGGTCATCGAGCTGTTCGCGAAGGGCGACATCACGATCGACTTCCTGGGCGTGCACACGGTGATCCCGTCCATCGTGAACATCGCCCTGTGGAGCAATCTCGGCTACAACATGGTGGTCTTCTACGCCGCCCTCCAGGCCGTGCCGCGCGAGGTGATCGAGGCGTCCGTCGTCGACGGCGCGGGGCCGGTGCGCACGGCGCTCCAGGTCAAGACGCCGCTGGTGCGGGCCTCCATCGTGATGGTCTCGATCTTCACCCTGATCTGGGCGCTCCAGCTGTTCACCGAGCCGATGCTGCTCAGCCAGTCCTCCCCGATGATCAACTCGCGGTTCTCGCCCAGCATGTACATCTACGACGCGGCCTTCACCCGCAACAACTACAGCCTAGCGGCGGCCGCCTCGGTGGTCCTGCTGGTGTGCACCATCGCCCTGTCCTACGGCGTCACCCGCTTCACCAGCCGCGCCGACTCCGCGGAGGACCGATGAGCGCCGCCGGCAGTCCCCTGCTCCGACCGAAGCTGCTGGGCCGCGCCACCGTCAACGTGGTCGTCGCCGTCTCCGTCCTCTACACGCTGCTGCCGGTGCTGTGGCTGGTGCTGGCCTCGGCCAAGAACCGCGACGCGCTCTTCAGCAGCGACCTGCTCTCCCTGAGCGACTTCTCCTTCCTGCAGAACATGAAGGACCTGTTCGCCATGGACGGCGGGCTGTACGGCCGCTGGTACGTCAACAGCCTGCTGTACGCGGTCCTCGGCGCGGCCGTCGGCGCGCTGGTGAGCGTGGCCTGCGGCTACGCCTTCGACAAGTACCGCTTCCGGCACAAGGAGAAGCTGTTCGGCCTGGTCCTCGCGGCGGTGATGGTGCCGCAGACGGTGCTCGCGCTGCCGCTGTACCTGATGGCCTCCGAGGCCGGCCTGGTCAACACCTTCTGGGCGGTCTTCATCCCGGTGCTGTTCAATCCGTTCGGTGTCTACCTCGGCCGGATCTTCGCGCGGGGCTATGTGCCCGACGAGGTGCTGGAGGCGGCGCGCGTGGACGGGGCCGGCGAGCTGACCACGTACGCCCGGGTGGCGCTCAGGATGCTCGGGCCGGGTCTGATCACCGTCTTCCTCTTCCAGCTGACCGCGATCTGGAACAACTTCTTCCTGCCCATGGTGATGCTGTCCGACCAGGACCTGTATCCCGTCAGTCTCGGCCTGTACCAGTGGAACAGCTCGGCGTCCGTGTCGCCCGAGTACTACCCCGTGGTCATCATGGGCTCGCTGCTCGCCGTGCTGCCGCTCATCCTCGCCTTCGTGCTGCTCCAGCGATTCTGGCGCAGCGGCCTGACCGCCGGAGCCGTCAAGTGACCGTGCACGACCCCGGGCCCGGCCACCGGCCCCGTGCCGCCGTGGCCATGTCCCCGGACGCCGCCTCGGCCGTCCTCGACCCCCAGTCCCTCGCCGCCTTCCGCCGGGTCTGCGACCTCGCGCCGTTCCCGGTGCTCGACGACCTGACCACGGCACGGGCGAGATCCGTACTGGCGGACGTGGAGCTGCTGATCACCGGGTGGGGCTGTCCGCCACTGGACGAGGAGGTGCTGCGGTCGGCGCCCCGGCTGCGGGCCGTGGTGCACACGGCGGGCAGCGTCCGCGGGCACGTCACGCAGGCGTGCTGGGAGCGGGGCGTCGAGGTCTCCTCGGCCGCCGCGGCCAACGCGCTGCCGGTGGCCGAGTACACGCTCGGCATGATCCTGCTCACCGGCAAGCGGGTGCTGGAGCGGGCCCGCGACTTCCGGGTCTCCCGCACCCGCGGCAACTGGCTGCGCACCCCGCGCGGCGTCGGCAACTACCGGCGCACGGTCGGCATCCTGTCGGCCTCGCTGATCGGGCGCAGGGTCGTCGAGCTGCTGCGGCCGCACGACATCGATGTCCTGCTGCACGACCCGTACGTGAGCGACGCGGAGGCCGCCGAGCTGGGCGTCGAGAACGTGGGTCTGCCCGAGCTGTTCGCGCGGTGCGACACCATCAGTGTGCACACGCCGCTGCTGCCTCAGACCCGGCACCTGGTCGGCCGTTCGCTGATCGACGCGATGCCGTCCGACGCGGTGCTGATCAACACCTCCCGGGGGGCGGTGATCGACCAGGAAGCGCTCACCGAGGCCGTACTCGCGGGCCGCGTCCGGGCCGTCCTCGACGTCACCGACCCCGAGGTGCTCGCGCCGGACCACCCGCTGTGGGACTGCGAGCGCGCCCTGATCACCCCGCACCTCGCCGGCTCCGAGGGCAACGAATGGCGCCGTCTCGCCGACCTCGCCCTCGCCGAGACCACCCGCTGGGCCTCCGGTTCCGGCTTCCTCCATCCCGTACGACGCGAAAGGCTGGCGTTCCTGGCATGAGCATCCCGTTCGAACTGCCCACCGAGGACCGTGCGTCGAGCCCGTACACCGGTTGCACCCGCGCCCACTGGGAGGCCGTCGCGGACGGGCTGCTGTGGGCCGCGTGGCGCTGGAGCACCCCGGGCCGCGCCCTGCTCGACCTGCCGGGACGGCCCTCGCGCTCGGGGGTGCGCTCCGACGGTCTGGAGGGCTTCGCGCGGACCTTCCTCGCGGCGGGCTTCCGCGTCGCCGGCGCGGACGGCGCGGACCCGCACGGCTGGCTGGACCGCTACGCGGAGGGTCTCGCCTCGGGCACCCGCACCCCCGGCCGCGACGACACCGAGTCGTGGCCGCTGATCCTCGACCACGACGTGCAGGGCCAGCCCATGGTCGAGTCGGCGTCGGTGGCACTCGGGCTGCGGCTGACCGCGCCGTGGCTGTGGAAGCACCTCGACTCCGGCGTCCAGGACCGGGTGGAGGAGTGGCTGCGCGGTGCGCTGCGGCACGTGCCGGCACCGAACAACTGGTACCTGTTCCCGTACATGGTCGCCGGATTCCTGGAGTCGGTCGGCCGCGGCGACGCGGAGACGGCCGCGGCCCGGCACCGGGCGCTGGAACTGTTGGAGGGCTGGTACCGGGGCGAGGGCTGGTACGCCGACGGGGACGGGCGCGCCTTCGACCACTACAACGGCTGGGCGCTGCACCTCTACCCGGTGCTCGACGCCCACCTCGGCGGCGACACCGGCGCCCTCGCCCGTTACGGCGAGCGGCTGCGCGCCCATCTCGACGGCTTCGCCCTGATGTTCGGGGCCGACGGCGCTCCGCTGCACTTCGGCCGCTCCCTCACCTACCGCTTCGCCGCGTCGTCGGCCGTGGCCCTGGGCGCGCTGACCGGGCACACCCCGCTGACGCCGGGCGCCTCGCGGCGGCTGGTGAGCGGCAACCTGCGGTACTTCGTGGACCGCGGGGCGCTGACGGACGAGGGGCTGCTGAGCCTGGGCTGGTACGGCCCGCACGATGCGACCCTGCAGGAGTACTCCGGTCCGGCCTCCCCGTACTGGGCGTCGAAGGCGTTCGTGTCGCTGCTCGCCCCGGCGGACCACCCGCTGTGGACGGCGACGGAGGAGCCCGCCCCGGTCGAGGAGGCCGACCGGGTCCTGGCCCTGCGCGCGCCGGGGCTGCTGGTGCAGGCGACCCGCGGCGACGGGATCGTACGGCTGCACAACCACGGCAGCGACCATGTGCGTCCGCACGAGGGCGAGTCGGCGGCCGAGGACGACCCGCACTACGGTCGGCAGGCCTATTCGACCCGGACGGGTCCCACGGCCCGCGAGAACGTGGCGGACAACCACCTGTCGGTCGAGGTGAACGGCAGGTCCAGTGTGCGGCGCCGGGTCCATCCGCTGGGGGCGGGAGACGGCGACGGCTGGGGTTGGGCGGCGTCCTGGCACCGGCCCGTCTTCGTGGCCGGGCCGCCGATGGTGCCGGGGCTGCGGGTGGAGAGCGTGACGGTGGCCCGGGGGCCGTACGAACTGCGGGTGCACCGGGTGGTCGGGGCGCCGGCCGGGGCGCGGGTCACGCACACCGGGTGGGCCACCGGCCCCGAGGAGCCCCTGGCCTCCGCGCTGCACGGACTCTACGGCTGGGAGCCGGAGGCGGAGACGGTGCGCGCCCCGCAGGGCACCGCGTTCGTGCCGTGGGCGGAGCTGCCCCGGCTGTCCGGCGCGGCGGGCGGCACCTCCCTGCACGTCAGCCTGGCGGCGCTGAGCGGCGAACCGGTGAACGTCCCGGTGGCCGACGCGGTCGCGCAGGTGGTGCCCGGCGAGGACGGCGTGGAGGTCGTCTGGGCGGCCGACGGCGCCCGCACCCGGGTCTCGTTCGGGCCGGTGGGGGTGACGCACACGGAGGGCTAGGGGGTGTCGTTTGGATCGGGCCGGCTCCAGGCAAGGGTGCCGTGTGGTCGACCCGAGCGGGGGCGATGGGGGCCCCTCCCGCGCGAGCGAAGCCGAGCGTGGGGGAGCGTGCAACTGCAAGGGCGGAGGAGGGCGGCAAGGCGGAGCGTCGACAACCGACGACAACGCCGCTGGGGGCACCTCTCACGCCCTTCAGGCAGTGGGGGAGCGCGTGCCGGACCCCGCGACCCCGGCAAGAACCGAACGACGCCCCCTGGGCCTGTCCGGCGATTCGAGGGCTCCGACCCGTGTCCGCGGTCGGAGCCCTCCCGCATCCCCCACCCTCGTGCACCCTCCCCCGTGCGCCCTCCCCCGGTGGCGCGCCACGGTCGGGGCGGTGAGGCTGGAGCGGCACCCGTGAGAAGGAGCCGTCTCCATGCGCAAGTCGTCGTGCACCATGATCGCGGCCGTGGCCCTGTGGCTCCTGTGCGCCGCCGGAGCGGGGGCCGCGGAGCTCGGCGCCCCGGGCCTCTTGCGGCAGGTGACGGCGACCGAGTGCATCGAGGGCGGCGGAGTGATCATCATCTCGGCGGACGGGGACGGGACGGGGTCCTTCACGACGCTCTGCCGGGGCGGCATCCACGACGGACAGACCGTCACCTGAGCCCACCGCCTCCGTTCCTCGCGCCCATGCCTTGAGTCCCGAACGCTGGGTACGCGGTCACGGCCCACCACGGCAGTCGGTACCCGAACACGACCGGGCGCGTGCAGCGGCCCGCCCAGAAACGGAGAAAGGCCGATGAGCGAGGCCAACCCCCTCAAGCGAGCAGCCCGCAAGGTGACCGAGGGCCTGCACGGCGAGGCCGGCGGGCCGCCGGACGGGATTCCCGGCAGGCCCGGTCCCCAGTCGCCTCCCGTCGCCGAACCCACCGAGCCCTGCGAGCCGCTGCCCCCGAAGCCGGACCAGACGGGCCCGGACACCGTTTCGCCGACCGGACAGCCCACGGGCGCGGACCAGGCGCGGGTGGCACAGTCCGGCAGCTACCTGACGGACGCCCAGGGGACGCGCCTGTACGACACGGACCACTCGCTGAAGGCCGGGCCGCGCGGCCCCGTGCTGCTGCAGGACCACCATCTGCGCGAGAAGGTCATGCACTTCGACCACGAGCGCATCCCGGAGCGCGTGGTCCACGCCCGGGGCGCGGGTGCGCACGGAGTGTTCCAGAGCTACGGCACGGCGGCCTCGGTGACCAAGGCCGGGTTCCTGGCCGCCGACGTGGAGACGCCGGTGTTCACGCGCTTCTCCACGGTGGTCGGCTCGCGCGGGTCGTCGGACACCGTGCGGGACACCCGCGGGTTCGCGACGAAGTTCTACACCAGCGAGGGCGTCTTCGACCTGGTCGGCAACAACATCCCGGTCTTCTTCATCCAGGACGCCATCAAGTTCCCGGACGTCATCCACGCGGCGAAGCCGCACCCGGACCGGGAGATTCCGCAGGCACAGAGCGCCCACGACACCTTCTGGGACTTCGTCTCGCTGCACACCGAGGCGACGAACCACACCATCTTCTTCATGGGCGACCGGGGCATCCCCCGCTCCTACCGGATGATGGAGGGCTTCGGCGTCCACACCTTCCGGCTGGTGAACGCCGAGGGCGCCACGACGCTGGTGAAGTTCCACTGGAAGCCCAAGCTGGGCGTGCACTCACTGGTCTGGGACGAGGCGCAGATCATCAACGGTGTCGACCCCGACTTCCACCGCCGGGACCTCGCGGACGCCATCGAGGCGGGCGCGTATCCGCAGTGGGAGCTGGGCATCCAGACCTTCCCGGACAACCCGGAGCAGACCTTCGAGGGCATCGACCTGCTGGACCCGACCAACTTCGTGCCCGAGGAGCTGGCGCCGGTGCAGCCGGTCGGTCTGCTGACCCTGAACCGCAACCCGTCCAACTTCTTCGCCGAGACCGAGCAGGTCGCCTTCCACGTCGGGCACCTGGTGCCGGGCATCGACGTCACCGACGACCCGCTGCTCGCGGGGCGGCTGTTCTCGTACCTGGACACCCAGATCACGCGTCTGGGCGGTCCCAACTTCCCGCAGCTGCCGATCAACCGGCCGCAGGCACCGGTCAACGACATGCTGCGCGACGGCATGCACCAGAGCGCCGTGCACCGGGGCGTGGCGCCCTACCGGCCCAACTCCCTCGACGGCGGCTGCCCGTTCACCGCGGGAGCGGACACGAACGCGTTCGTCGAGGCTCCGGTGCGGGTGCCGGAGGGGAGGAAGGTCCGCGAGGCCCCCGAGTCGTTCGCGGACCACTTCAGCCAGCCGCGCCGGTTCTGGCTGAGCATGAGCCCGGTGGAGCGCGAGCACATCATCGGCGCCTACACCTTCGAGCTGGGCAAGTGCTACGAGCAGGCGATCCGGGAGCGGACGCTGCAGGTCCTGGCCAACATCGACCCCGAGCTGTGCGCGGGTGTCGCCGAAGGGCTCGGACTGCCCGCCCCGGAGCCGACCGTGCCGCCGGCCGACGTCGAGCCCAGTCCGGCGCTGTCCCAGGTCGGCGGGACCTGGCCACTGGACGGCAGGGTCGTCGGCATCGTGACCGGCGGGGCGGACCTGGAGGGCGTGGCGGCCGTACGGGAGGCGGTGCTGAACGCCGGGATGGTGCCGCTGGTCGTGGCGCCGACCGGCGGCACCCTCGGCTCCGGCGACGCCGCGCTGACCGTGCAGCGCAGCTATGTCACCGCACGGTCGGTCGAGTTCGACGCCGTACTGGTCGCGGGGACGCCCGACATGGGCGGCGACGCCTACACCCCGCGGGACTACAAGGCGGGTCCGGCGCCCGCGGGTCCCGGGACGGTCGACCCGCGGGTGAGCCTGCTGCTGTCGGAGGCGTTCCGCCACGGCAAGGCGATCGGGGTCTGGGCCGGCGGGACACCGGCGCTGGAGGCTTCCGGTGTGCCCACCGACGCACCGGGTGTGATCGTCGCCGACTCCGGCACGGCCGCGCTGGAACAGGTCACGGAGCTGATGGGCTCGCACCGGGTGTGGGAACGCTTCACCACGCCGCGGGGCTGATCCGCCGGGCCGTGGGGCCGGGCACCGGCGTCGGTGCCCGGCCCCCTGGTGTGTTCAGCACAGGACGCGCAGTGCGCCGGGCAGCACCCTGGCCGTGACCGGGACGACGGCCTCGACCTCTCCGTCGGCGCCGTAGGGTATCGCCCGGCTCGCCTCGATGCGGACCTCCCGGCCGCGCAGGACGTGCACTTGGGGCCGGTGGACGTGGGCGCCCGTCGCCAGTTCGTTCATCAGGGCGAAGAAAAGCCGCCGCGGCGCCTGGTGGATCATCACCACGTCGAGCAGGCCGTCGTCCACGCGGGCCGAGGGGGCGACGAGGCGGTTGAAGCCGTAGTAGCCGGAGTTGGCGGCGACCACGGTGTAGCCGGTGAAGGCGTGCTCCTCGCCGTCGACCGTGACGCGGTAGCGCGTCGCGCGCCAGCCCGCCACGGCCCGGACCGCGCCCGCGTAGTAGGAGGCGGCACCGCGCAGCAGGCGTGTGGTGTTGGCGTGCCGGTTGGCCACCGCGTCGACACCGGCGTACACGCTGCCGAGGACGACGGTGCGGTCGTGGACGGCGGAGGTGACCTCGACGGTGTCGACGGGCCGCGGGTCGCCGTGCAGCAGCACCTCGGCCAGCCGGGTCGGCTCGGTCGGCAGCTTCAGGGCGCGGGCGAAGTCGTTGCCGCGCCCGGCCGGGACCAGGCCGAGCACACCGCCGGTGCCGCTGAGGGCGCCGCCGATCCCGCCCGCCATGCCGTCGCCGCCGACGGCGAGCACCACCCGCCCCGACGCTCCGGCCCGCCGGGCGAGTTCGCGGGCGTGGGCGAGGCTGTGGCTGTACTCGGTCTCCAGCTCCGCCCCGGCCTCCCGCAGCAGCCGGGCCACCCCGAGCAGCGCGGCGGCCGAGGTGGCGCCGCCCGCGGTGGGGTTGACGACGGCGGTGAACTGTCGCATCGGTGTGCCTCCGGGCCGACGGGTGGTGCCGGACTGTTGTCTCACGGGGTCGGGGTGCTCGGTCGGGCGGGGTCAGTCCGCGGGCAGCAGGACGCCCGGACTGAGCAGTCCGGCGGGGTCCAGGCTCCGCTTGACCGCGCGCAGCGCCTCGACGCCGAGGGGGCCCGCCTCCCGGACGTACCAGTCGCGGTGGTCGGTGCCGACCGCGTGGTGGTGGGTGATGGTGCCGCCGGCGGCGAGGATCGCCTCGTTCGCTGCGTGTTTGGCCCGGGTCCAGTGGGACACGGCGTCCTCGCCCTGGGCGGAGACGACCGTGAAGTAGAGGGAGGCGCCGTTCTCGTAGACGTGCGAGATGTGGCACATGACCAGGGGCGGGGTGCCGGCCTCGGTGAGGGTGCCGGTGAGCGCCTCGCGGACGGCGGCGTAGAGGGCGGGGAGGCGGGACCAGTAGGCCGCCGTCTCCAGGGTCTCCGCGAGCGCGCCGGCGTCGAGCAGCGAGTCGCGCAGGTACGGCGCCGAGTAGCGGCCGTGGGCCCAGCACTCCCCCGGTTCGTCGCCGGCGAAGGTGCCGCCGCTCTCGCGCAGGACGTCGGCGGCGTCCTCGCGGCGGTGGGCGGTGTCCTCCTCGGTGCCCTCGAAGCCGACGACCGCGAGGCAGCCGGCGTCCTGCTGCTCCAGTGAGGCTCCGACGGCGTCGGGCTGGGCGAGGCCGATCAGGGTCTCGGTCTCGTCGGACAGCCGCAGCACCGTGGGCCGGGGGCCGTCCTGGGAGAGCCGGCGCAGGGCCGCGGCCCCCTCGTCGAAGGAGGCGAAGCGCCAGCCCTCGTAGCGGCGGACCTTGGGCACGGGCCGCACCCGCACGGTGACGGCGGTGATGACGCCGAAGGCGCCCTCCGAGCCCAGGACGAGCTGGCGCAGGTCGGGTCCGGCGGCCGAGCGCGGAGCGCGGCCCGTGTCGAGGGTGCCCGAAGGGGTGGCGAGGGTGAGGCCGAGGACCATCTCGTCGAAGCGGCCGTAGCCGGCGGAGGCCTGTCCGCTGGAGCGGGTCGCGGCGAAGCCGCCGACGGTGGCCCACTCGTAGGACTGGGGGAAGTGGCCGAGGGTGTATCCGTGCTCGGCGAGCAGCGCCTCGGCCTCGGGGGCGCGCAGGCCCGGCTGGAGGGTGGCGGTGCGGGAGACCTCGTCGAGGTCGAGCAGGCGGTTCATGCGGCGCAGGTCGAGGGCGACGAACGAACCGCCGTGCCCGGGGGCGAGGCCACCGACGACGGAGGTGCCGCCGCCGAACGGGACGAGGGCCAGCCCGTGTTCCGCGCAGGCGGCCAGTACGGCGAGGACCTCGTCGTGGCCGTCCGGCAGGACGACGGCGGCCGGGGTGTCGGCGGTGTCGCCGGCCCGCATCCGCA
Organism: Streptomyces sp. NPDC085944; assembly: GCF_040686295.1. Classification (NCBI taxonomy): domain Bacteria; kingdom Bacillati; phylum Actinomycetota; class Actinomycetes; order Kitasatosporales; family Streptomycetaceae; genus Streptomyces; species Streptomyces sp. NPDC085944. The sequence goes on from NZ_JBFBJX010000013.1 coordinate 228,298, forward strand.
GCAGGTCGGCGGTGGACTTCCCGCGGGTGTGCCGGATGCGGCTCTCCGCATCGGTGCGCACGTCGTCCGCGCGGCCGCCGACGGCCGTTTCCAGCGCACGACGGGCACCCTCGCCCAGCGGCGAGACGGGTACGGCGATCTCCGCCAGCGGGAGCGCGGGGGCCTCTCGGGGGGTGACGCCGAGCAGCTCGCGCAGCAGTCCGGTCACCGTGTCGGGCAGCGGCGTCGCCCTGGCCGGGTCGCCCCAGCCGTTCCACAGCATGTCCATTGCCTGTCGTCCTCACGGTCGTTTCGGGGGATGCCGTCCGCACCGCCCCACCGGGCGTTACACTGTGACACATGACGCCCAACCGTCACAACCATGCGAGCAGGCAGACCCCCGCGGACAACGACACGGTGCTGGACGCCGTGCGCGACTGCGTGATGGCCGTCGGGGTGCGCCGTACGACGATGACTGACGTCGCCCGCCGCGCCGGCGTCTCCCGGATGACGCTGTACCGGCGCTGGCCGGACGTGCGGTCACTGGTCGGCGACCTGATGACCCGGGAGTGGATCGCGGTGGCCACAGGCGCGATCCCCGGGCCCGGTCAGCACACCGGCACCCGCTCGCGCATCGTCGACGGTCTGGTGGCCGGGGTGGAGGCGTTCCGCGCCCACCCCCTCTTCCGCAAGATCGTCGACGTCGACCCCGAACTGCTCCTGCCCTACGTCCTCGACCGGCGCGGGGCCAGCCAGGAGGCGCTCCTGGAACTGCTGGCCGACGCGCTGGAGGAGGGCCACGCCGACGGATCGGTGCGCCCGGTGCACACCGGGCGGCAGGCACGGTCGGTGCTGCTGGTCGTCCAGTCCTTCGCCCTGTCGCTGCGGACGATGACCGACGAGGACGACGCCGAGCTGGCCCCGGCGGCCCTCCTCGCGGAGCTGCGCACCGTCCTGGAGAGGACCCTCACGCCATGAGCACCGCCGACCGCCCTGCCGCCGGGGCCTCCCTGTCCGCCGCACGGCGCTCGCGCGAGCTGGCCGACACCGTCGGCGGCCCCGTCGTGGACGTCCTCGTCGTCGGGCTCGGCGCGACCGGCGCGGGCGCGGCCCTGGACGCCGCCGCACGGGGCCTGAGCGTCGCCGCCGTGGACGCCCACGACCTGGCCTTCGGCACCTCCCGCTGGAGCTCCAAGCTCATCCACGGCGGCCTGCGCTACCTCGCCTCCGCCCAGCTGGACGTCGCCCACGAGAGCGCGGTGGAACGCGGGGTGCTGATGGAGCGCACAGCGCCCCACCTGGTGCGCGCCCAGCCCTTCGTACTGCCGCTCACCCCGCTCGTCTCCCGCGGCCAGGCCGCCCTGGCGTGGGCGGGGTTCCGGGCCGGCGACACCCTGCGGCTCGCGGCGCGCACCGCCCGGGCCACGCTGCCCGCGCCGCGGCGCCTGTCCGCCGTGGAGACCCGCCACCTCGCCCCGGCGCTGCGCTCCGACCGGCTGCGCGGCGGACTGCTCTCCTGGGACGGCCGGCTCACCGACGACGCCCGGCTGGTGACGGCGCTGGCCCGGACCGCCGCGGCCCGCGGGGCACGGATCCTGACCCGGGTCAGGGCCCTGGAGCTGACCGGATCAGGCGCCCGCGTGCGCGACGAGCTGACCGGCGAGGAGGGGGTGATACGGGCCCGCGCGGTGGTCAACGCCTCGGGGGTGTGGGCCGGCGGCCTCGTGGACGGCATCCGGATTCGCCCCTCCCGCGGCACCCACCTGGTCCTGCGCTCCGAGCACCTCGGCACGCTCCCGGCGGGCCTTCACGTGCCGATCCCCGGCGAGACCAACCGCTTCGTCCTCGTGCTGCCCCAGGACGACGGCCGCGTCTACGTCGGTCTCACCGACGAGCCCGTGGACGGGGCGGTGCCCGACGTGCCCGACGTGCCCGAGACCGACGTCGGCTTCCTGCTCGACGTGCTCGGCTCGGTGCTGGAGGTGCCGGTCCACCGCGAGGACGTGGTCGGCGCCTTCGCGGGGCTGCGCCCGCTGCTCGACACCACGTCGTCGGACCGGCCCGGCGCCGGGCCCCGCACGGCGGACGTCTCCCGCCGGCACGCCGTGCTCACCTCGTCCGAGGGCGTGATCACCGTGGTCGGCGGCAAGCTCACCACCTACCGGCGGATGGCCGAGGACGCCGTGGACGCCGCCGTCGCCGCCCGGGGCCTCGCCGCCGGACCGTCCCCCACCGCCGCGCTGCCCCTGGTCGGCGCCGCCGCCCCGCACGCCCTGGCCCGGGTCCGGGCGCCGCGCCGCCTGGTGCGGCACTACGGCACCGAGGCGCCGGCGGTGCAGGCCCTCGCCGCCCGCGATCCCCGCCTCGCCGGGCGTGTGCTGCCGGGCCACCCCGTCACCGGGGCGGAACTGCTGTGGGCGCTGCGTCACGAGGGCGCCCTCGACGCGGCCGACCTGCTCGACCGGCGCACGCGCATCGGTGTGGTCCCCGAGGACCGCGCGGCGGCCCTGGACACCGCGCGCGACCTCGCCGGCGAGACGGGCGGCATCGGGGGCATCGGCGAGGTCACGGGCGACCGGGGCTGAGACCGGCCGCGGCTCCCGGTCCGTACGCGTCCGCCCGGCCCGACGGGCTGGGGCGTCGGGCCGGGCGGGTCGGCCGAGCGGGGTCGGCCGGCGCGGCAGGCGACCGGAGGGGCGGGCGCCTGCCCGGTCAGGTGCCGCCATCGTCCTCCTGGACGGCCTTGCGGAGCCTTGCCTCGATCTTGTGCCGGGACTGGCCTCCCTCCTTGACGAACTCCGTCATCGCGGTCCGCGCGTCCCGGTCCAGGTCGCGCCAGGCCCGTACGGCCGTCTCGTAGGTGTGGGACTGCCGCGGGGTCCACTGATGCTGCGTGGGTGACCCGTACGAGTCGCGCAGTTCCTCGACCCGGTGCTGTGCCAGGTCCGCCGCGCGGCGCTTGTGCACGAGCTCCTCGAATGTGTGTGCCACCACACCTCGACGGTAGTCAGTGGAGCGCCTGCGCGCGCGTCGAGCCCGTGGCGGCGGGATCTGCGGTGCGGGCCGATGCACTCCGGTCCGACCAAGTGGGCCACGCCGACGGCGAAGAGCCTTAACATCAAGCCACCGACGACGGCCGGGCGCGTCCGGCACAGACGAGAGCTGGGGGCAGCGTGGCGGAGATCGAGGGAGCGGCAGTACCGGAGCGGCTGCTGATCACCCGTACCACCACGGGCGACGGCGTCAGTCTCGTGATCCTCTCCGGGGAGGTCGATCTCGACGGCAGCGGTCAGCTGGGCGATGTCCTGCTGGCCTCGGTGGAGTCCGCGCCCGGCACGGTGGTGGACTTCGGCGAGGTGGGGTTTCTGGACTCCAGCGGCATCAACGTCCTGATCTGCGCACACCGGGCCGCCGAGTCCCGTGGCGTCTGGTTCCGGCTCGCCGCACCGCGCGATGCCGTCGAACGCGTGCTGCGGCTGGTGGGCGTCGACGCGCTCATCCCCTGCTACCCGAGTGTGGAGCAGGCCTTGACCGCCTGACCGCGTCAGGTCAGCGGCAGGTGCGCGTACACCGTTTTCCCCGTCGCGTGCGGCTTGGTGATGACCGCGTCGCACAGCCGCGTCACGATCTCCAGCCCGTGCCGGCCGACCCGGACGGGGTCGCGGGGCAGGAAGGTGGGGAACGCGTCCCCCGTGTCCGACACCGCGATCTCCACACCGTCGCCGACCAGGGTCAGCTCCAGCCGGCAGGGGCCGGGCGCGTGCCGCAGCGCGTTCGTCACCAGCTCGCTGACGACCAGCCGGGCGGCGTCCAGGAAGCTGTCCGCCGGCTGCACGCCCCGCTCGGCGAGACGTGCGGCGAATCCGCGCACGACGTCCCTGGCAGCGGGGATCATCGCGGATCCGCCCCTGAACTCCACCGCCGCGGACACGACGGAGCCGTCCGCGGTGTCGGGTCCGTGCGCCGGGGTCATACCGAGCCTCACCGTCCGGTCCGAAGCCGAGTGGGGAGCGAAGGCCCCGACTCTCACGATACGCACCGGCGCGCCTCCCACGGTCCCTTCGCCCCAACTTCCGCCGGACGCGCCGCTTTCCGAGCGGAACGCCCCGGCATCGCGGGACCGGCACCGCGCCCGTCCCGGTCGGCGCGGGACGGGGGCGGTGCCGGAGACGGAAGCGGTCGAACGGCCGGCCGGATCAGGAGGCGGTGCAGGTGCCGACCGTGGGCGCGGCGTCGGTGCCGTTCTTCGCCGCGGTGAACCCGAAGCTGGTCGAGGCACCGGCCGCCAGGGTGCCGTTCCAACTCGGCCGCACCGTCATGACGCTGCCGCTCCAGGTGGGTGTGCCGTTCCAGAGGGAGGAGACGGACTGCTGCGCCGGCAGGGTGAGCGTCACGGACCAGGTGCTGACCGGCTCGTTGCCCGCGGTGATGGTGACCTGGCCGTTGTAGCCGCTGTTCCAGTCCGCGGTCCTGGTGTACGTGGCCGTGCAGCTCGCGGTGCCGTCGCCCGGGTCACCGGGGTCTCCGGGGTCGCCCGAGCCGCCGAGGGCGGACAGGACGGCGTCGTAGGCCGGCTTCTCCTGGTAGGTGCCGTCGAACAGCAGCGGGGTGCCGCTGCTGCGCCACGAGTACTTGTCGGTGACGCCCCAGACGGTCATGCCGGTACAGCGGTCCACCGCGAGGCAGGCCTCGACGACCTTCGTGTAGTCGGCGGCCTGGGCCGAGCCGGAGCCCTCGATGTCCAGCTCCGTGATCTGCACGTCCACGCCGAGGTCGGCGAAGCGCTGGAGGTTTTGCCGGTAGTCGGACGGGACCGGGGAGTTGCTGTTGAAGTGGGACTGGAAACCGACGCAGTCGATGGGCACGCCGCGGGACTTGAAGTCCTTGACCATGTTGTAGACGGCGTTGCTCTTCGCGTTGACGCCGTCGGTGTTGTAGTCGTTGTAGCAGAGCTCGGCGGCCGGGTCGGCGGCGCGGGCGGTGCGGAACGCCTCCTCGATGAAGCCGTCGCCCAGCTTGTCCTGGAAGGGCGAGCTGCGCCGGGCGCCGCTGCCGCCGTCCTGGAACGCCTCGTTGACCACGTCCCAGCTGTGGATCTCTCCCTTGTAGTGCCCCATCAGGCCGTTGATGTGGTCCTTCATCGCCGTGCGCAGGTCGGAGGCGCCCAGTGAGCCCACCCAGGAGGGCAGTTGGGAGTGCCAGACCAGGGTGTGGCCGCGTACGTCCATGCCCCGGCTCTGCGCGTGGTCCACGATCCGTTCGGGGGAGGTGAAGGTGAAGGTGCCGCGGCTGGGCTCGGTGGCGTCCCACTTCATCTCGTTCTCGGGGGTCACCGAGCTGAACTCGCGGTCCAGCGTGGCGGTGTAGTCGGCCTCGCCGAGGTGGCTCGCCGCGACGGCGGTGCCGAAGTAGCGGCCCTGTCCGGCGGCCGCGGACCCGAGCGTGTCGGCGGCTTCGGCGGAGTGGGCCGCGGCCGTCAGCGCGGCGGCGGCCACGAGACCGGCGGTGGCCGCTCTCGACAGGCGTCTCAACGTCATGCCCATTTCATCCCGTTCCTTGAATCGGTGCGCGAAGGCCGTTCGGAAGGGCGGAAGCCGCCGAACCTCGCCGCAAAGGTCGAAAGTTTCGGTCTGATTTCCGAATGTCGCGGAGGAGATTACGGACTCCCCTGCGCCGGGTCAACGCCCCGTGACGGTGACGTCACGGTCACCCGTGCGGCCCGACCGCGTGCGCGACCGGGCCCGGGGGGCGCATTCTGGCTGTGTCGCCCGCGCAGCCCGTGTCGCCCGCGCGGCGGCGGCGCACGGACGAGGTGGGGCCGATGAGCACAGGCGCCGACGACGCCGGGCCGACCGGCCGGGTGCCCGGACGGCTGACCGCGGCGCTGATCGACGCGTCGACCCGGGCGATCGGGGCGGCCGGCGGCCATGTGGGCGGGGTGTACCTGCGCTCCCCCACCCCCGGCGTGCTGCGGCTCGCCGTCCTGGCCGGACTGCCCGGTGCACTGTTCCGCCCCTGGTGGCGCCTGCACGCCGACAGCCCGTTCCCGGTGGCCGACGCCTACCGGCTGGGGGTCCGCGTGGTGCTGCCCAACGCCGCCGAGACCATGCGCCGGTACCCGCAGTTCGCGGCCGGTCTGCCCTTTCCCTTCGGGTCCCTGTACGTGCCCGTCGCCGGTGCGAGCCGGACCTACGGCGTGCTGACCGTCCTGCGTCCCCCCGCACCGCACGCCGCCGACGTGCTGGAGGGCGCGGACCGCGTGGCCGGGCTGGCGCAGGACCTGGGCGCGGCCCTGGACCGGCTGGACGCCGAAGGTGCCGCGCCGCCGGTCGTCTGGGAGGGCGAGCCGCTGTGCGTACGACCGCCTGCCTCGGGCCGGCCCGCGCAACGCGCCGGAAGTTTCGGCTGGGATCCGGACACCGGCGCCGTCACCCTCGACGAGCCGCTGTGCGCCCTGCTCGGCATCGCGGCCGGGGCCGCCGGAGTGCCGGCGTCGCTCGGGACGCTCACCGGGGTGCTGGCCCCCGACGACGGTCACCGGATCGCCGCGGCGCTGCGGGACACCACCGCGGGCCGGCCGCCCCGGCTGCCCCTGTACGTGCGCACCGTGGACGGTTCACTGCGCCTGGTGGAGCTGTGGCGGCCGCGGTGGGCGCCGCCCGGCGGGCCGGTGCGCGGCGCCGTGCGCGACCCCTTCGACGGCACCGTGGCCGACGCCGCGGCCGACCTGCTGCCGGAGGGTGTCCTGTGCGTCGACCGGCTCGGCACCGTCGTGTACGCGAACCCCCGCGCCGCTCGCCTGCTGGGCGCGCCGCGAGCGGGGCTGGTCGGCCGCTTCCTGTGGGGGGCCGTGCCCTGGCTGGACCAGGCCGCCTACGAGGATCATCTGCGCGGCGCCCTGCTCTCCCCGGAGCCGGTCCGCTTCCACGTCCGGCGACCGCCCGACGCCGGCCGGCGGACCGCGCCGCAGCCCTACGAGGGCGACTGGCTCGCCGTCAGCGTGTATCCCGGGCCGGACTTCCTGACCGCCACGCTCCGCCCGGCCAACCGGGTGGCCGACGCGTCGGCCGGCCGCACGCCCGAGCACGGCGTGCCGGAAGGGGGCGCAGCCGAGGCGGCCCCCGAGCCCGACGTGGGCGACCCGGCGCCGCCGGTCGCCGCCACGGCACCGGAGTACCGCCCCATCGTCCTGGCCGTGGCCCTCACCGAGGCGGTCACCGCACGCCAGGTGTCCGCCGTGGTCGTCCGGGAGCTGCTGTCGGCGTTCGGCGGCCGCCGGCTCGCGATCTACCTGCTCCAGGACCGGCACCTGCATCTTGCGTGGGAGACGGGCTTTCCGCCCGGCTTCCTGGCGCCCTTCGAAGGGGTGCCGCTGGACGCCCGGCTGCCCGGGGTGGAGACGCTGACCAGCGGCCGGCCGCTCTTCTTCGACACGATGCAGGACCTGGCCGCCGCGTATCCGGGCATTCCGCTGGACGCCACGGAGGGTGCCCGCGCCTTCCTGCCGCTGATCGCCTCCGGGCGTCCGGTCGGCTCCTGCATCCTGGGCTTCGAACGGTCCCGGGGCTTCGGCGCCGAGGAGCGCACGGTACTCACGGCCCTCGCCGGCCTCATCGCCCACGCCATGGAGAAGGCCCGGCGCTACGAGTCCGAGACCGCACTCGCCCGCGGGCTGCAGGAGGTGCTGCTGCCCCGGCGGCTGCCCGCGCACCCGCTCCTGGAGACCGCGGGCCGCTATCTGCCCGGCACCCAGGGCATGGAGGTGGGCGGGGACTGGTACGACGTGGTGGCCTCGGGGGAGAGCATGGCCCTCGTCATCGGGGACGTACAGGGCCACGGCGTGCAGGCCGCGGCGACCATGGGGCAACTGCGCAGCGCGGTGCGCGCCTTCGCCCTCGGCGACCGTCCGCCCGACGAGGTGATGAGCGGCGTCAACCGCCTGCTGGCCGATCTGGACCCGGGCCTGTTCGCGAGCTGCTGCTACATCCGGCTCGACCCGGCCACCGGACGGGCCTGCGCGGCGCGGGCAGGACACCCGCCGCCGCTGCTGCGCCACCCGGACGGACGCACCGAGACCCTCGACCTGCCCGGCGGGGTGGTGCTCGGGGTGGACCCGCGCGCGTCCTACCCGCTGACCGAGTTCACGGTCGAGCCCGGCGCCGTCCTCGCCCTCTACACGGACGGTCTCGTGGAGCGGCCCGGCGCCGACATCGACGACGGGATCAACGCGCTGCGCCTCGCGCTGGCCCGGGCCGGCGCGCCCGCCGTACGGCCGGGGAACCGTTCGCTGGCCGGTGTCGCGGACCGGATCGTCGTGACCGCCCGCCACACCACGGACCGCCCCGACGACATCGCCCTGCTGCTCGCCACCCGCCGGGTCCGCCCCGGGAGCCCCGGGTGAGGCCCGCCGTGGACGACCCGACGGCGCCCGGCGGAAACGCCCGGGTGCCCCGTTGGGCGGTCCGCCGTGTCCCAGGGGGCGCCCCTCGCCTCCGGGGGCCCGGCAGTGTAGACATGAGCACATGGTCCGACTGATGGGTCGATCGGGAGAACGGTCACCCCGTCGTCCCGGCGGCCCGCACGTCCGACACCGGCAGGACGCGGACCGGTCACGACGGGGAGCGGACGCGGGGCGGCCCGCCTCGGCGCTGCGCTCGGCGCTGTCCGGACGCAGCGTGGCCGGCCAGGTCTTCGTGATGAACGTGGTCATCGTGCTGCTGCTCGTGGTGGCCGCGGCGGTCGCGCTGGTGCTCCAGGTGCGGCACGACAGCCAGGTGGAGGCCCGCAACCGTTCCGTCTCCGTGGCCTCGACGTTCGCCAACTCCCCCGGCATCCTCGAGGCGCTGCGCAGTCCCGATCCCACGGCGGTGCTCCAGCCCCGCGCCGAGGCGGTGCGCAAGGCCACGGGCGTGGACTTCGTGGTCGTCACGAACTCCGAGGGCATCCGCTACACGCATCCCAAGCCGGACCGCATCGGCAAGAAGTTCGTCGGAAACATCGCGCCCGCTCTGGCCGGGAAGACGGTGACCGAGGAGATCGAGGGCACCATCGGACCGCTCGTCCAGGCCGTCGTGCCGGTCAAGGCGGCCGGCGGGAAGGTGGTGGGCCTGGTCTCGGCCGGCATCACCACCGAGAACGTGGGCGGGGTCGCCGACCGCCAGCTGCCCCTCGTACTGAGCGCGGCGGCCGTCGGACTGGCCCTCGCGACCGGGGGCACGGCCCTGGTGAGCCGGCGGCTGCTGCGGCAGACGCACGGCCTGGGGCCGAACGAGATGACCCGGATGTACGAACACCACGACGCCGTCCTGCACAGCGTCCGCGAGGGCGTGCTCATCGTCGGCGGCGAGGGCAGGCTCCTGCTGGCCAACGACGAGGCGCGGCGCCTGCTCACCCTGCCGCCGGACGCCGAGGGCCGGCACGTCGGCGCACTCGGGCTGCCGTCCGACCTGGCGGAGCTGCTGGCCTCCGGCCAGGCCGCCACCGACGAGGTGCACCTGGTCAAGAACCGGCTGCTGGCCATCAACCTGCGGCCCACCGACGTCCGGGGCGGCCCCGCCGGCAGCGTCGCGACGCTGCGCGACTCGACCGAGCTGCGGGCCCTGTCCGGCCGGGCCGAGACCGCCCGGGAACGCCTGGACATCCTGTACGCGGCCGGGGTGGGCATCGGCACCAGCCTCGACGTCACCCGCACCGCCGAGGAGCTGGGCGAGCTGGCCGTGCCGCGGTTCGCGGACTACGTCACCGTGGACCTGTTCGACACCGTGCTGGCCGGCGGTCAGCCGGACTCGCTGACTCCGCTGCGCCGGATCGTGCGCAGCGGAGTCAGCGACGAGGTGCCGCTCTATCCGGTGGGCCGGCAGATCCGCTACGTCGACTCCTCGCCGCAGGGCCGCACGCTGCGGACCGGCCGGGCCGTCCTGGAGCCCCGCCTCGGCGAGGCACCGGGCTGGCAGGCGCAGGACTACGAGCGCTCCGCGCAGGTGGTGGAGTACGGCGTCCACTCGCTGATCACCGTCCCGCTGCGTGCGGGCAGCCTGGTGCTCGGGGTGGTGAGCTTCTGGCGCTCGGTCAAGCCCGAGCCGTTCGACGAGGACGAGCTGGCTCTCGGCGAGGAACTGGTCGCGCGGGCCGCGGTCTCCATCGACAACGCGCGCCGGTACACCCGCGAGCACAGCATGGCGGTGACCCTCCAGCGCAGTCTGCTGCCCCGCAGGCTGCCCGACCAGAACGCCCTGGACGTCGCCTACCGCTACCTGCCCGCGCAGGCCGGGGTCGGCGGGGACTGGTTCGACGTGCTGCCGCTGTCCGGGGCCCGGGTGGCGCTCGTCGTCGGCGACGTCGTCGGGCACGGGCTGCACGCCGCGGCCACCATGGGCCGGCTGCGGACGGCGGTGCACAACTTCACCGCTCTCGATCTGCCGCCCGACGAACTGCTCGGGCTCCTGGACGAGCTGGTCGGCCGCATCGACCAGGACGAGGCGGCCGACGACAGCACCGCCCCGGTGACCGGTGCGACCTGCCTCTACGCGATCTACGACCCGGTCGCCGGCTCCTGTGTGATGGCCCGGGCGGGCCATCCGCCGCCGGCCCTGATCCGGCCCGACGGCACGGTGGAGTTCCCCGAAGTGCCCGCAGGGCCCCCGCTGGGCCTGGGCGGTCTCCCGTTCGAGACGACGGAACTGCGGCTGGCGGAGGGCAGCCGGCTCGTGCTGTACACCGACGGGCTGGTCGAGGACCGCATGCACGACATCGACGTCGGTCTGGAACAGCTGCGCCGGGCGCTGGAGACGGCCGGCGAGACGCCCGAGGAGACCTGCCGTACCGTCCTGGACGCCCGGCTGCCGGACCGGCCGGGCGACGACATCGCGCTGCTGGTCGCCCGCACCCGGACCCTGGGCCCCGACCAGGTCGCGGAGTGGGAGGTCCCGAACGATCCGGCGGCGGTCGGCGAGGTGCGTTCCCAGGTCACCCGGCGGCTGGGCGACTGGGGCCTGGACGAGCTGGTGTTCACCACGGAGCTGATCCTCAGCGAGCTGGTCACCAATGCCATCCGGTACGGCGGCGAGACCGTCCACGTCCGGGTGGTGCGCGACCGCAACCTGATCTGCGAGGTGTTCGACAGCTCCAGCACCTCGCCGCATCTGCGCTACGCGGCCATGACGGACGAGGGCGGGCGCGGCCTGTTCCTGGTCGCCCAGCTCGCGGAGCGCTGGGGCACCCGCTACACGCCGGCGGGCAAGGTCATCTGGGCGGAGCAGCCGGTGCCCTGACGGGCCGCGGAGGCGCTCCCCCCCAACGGACCCGGGAGCCGCGGGCCCCTCGGTCCGTACCGATTTCGTGCGGGACGGGTGTCCGGCGCGCCGGTTGTCTGGTAGGAAACTTTCCTATCAGTGCCCGGCACTCCCGCCCCCCACCACACCTGGAGATTCCGTGAGGCACCCCTTCCCCGACCCGGCGCGCCCCGCAGGCCCCTCGCGCCGTACCGTCATCGCCATGGCATGCGCGTCCCTGGCGACAGTCCCTCTCCTCACCCCCTCGCGAGCCGCGGCGGCGTCCGCGCGCGCGACGGGGCTCGACGACCCGGCGAAGAAGGAGATCGCCATGCGACTGGTGTCGAGCGCGGAGAACTCCTCGCTCGACTGGAAGGCTCAGTACCGCTACATCGAGGACATCGGCGACGGCCGCGGCTACACCGCGGGCATCATCGGCTTCTGCTCCGGCACCGGCGACATGCTCGACCTGGTGGAGCTGTACGCCGGGCGCAGCCCCGGCAACGTCCTCGCGCCCTATCTGCCGGCACTGCGCCGGGTGGACGGCTCCGACTCGCACGAGGGCCTCGACCCCGGCTTCCCGGACGACTGGCGCCGGGCCGCCGACGCGGACCCCGAGTTCCGCCGGGCGCAGGACGACGAGCGCGACCGCGTCTACTTCGACCCCGCCGTACGGCGCGGCAAGGAGGACGGGCTGCGGACGCTGGGGCAGTTCGCGTACTACGACGCGATCGTCATGCACGGCGACGGCGGCGACCCTCTGAGCTTCGGCAGCATCCGCGAGCGCGCCCTGGGCCGGGCCCGGCCGCCGGCCCGGGGCGGGGACGAGGTCGCCTACCTGCACGCCTTCCTCGACGAACGGGTGTGGGCCATGAAGCAGGAGGAGGCGCACAGTGACACCAGCCGGGTCGACACGGCCCAGCGCGTCTTCCTGAACGAGGGCAACCTGGACCTCGAGCCGCCGCTGGACTGGCACGTGTACGGGGACGCCTATCACATCGGCTGACCCCGTGCCCCGGTGAGGCCACCGGTTCCTTTCCGGGGCCGCCGGGCACGACACGGGCCGCGGATCCGGCCGTTGCCGGGTTCCGCGGCCCGTGTCCGTCCGTTCCGTTCTGGTGTCAGTGCCGGAACGCGTCCTTGCCCTTCTCCTTGGCCTGCCGGGCGTCGCCCTTGGACTGCGCGGCGCGGCCCTCGGCCGTCATCCTCTCGTTGCCGACGGCCCGGCCGGCCGCTTCCTTGGCCTTCCCCTTGGCCTGCTCCATCTTGGCCTTGGACTTCTCATTGCCGGCCACAGTGGTTCACCTCTCGGTGTTGGCGTGCGGTGTCCTGCCCGGCGGGTCGCCCCGCGCGGCGGGTCCAAACGTGCGAACGCCCGGCAGGGGTGTCCGGCGGGGCAGCGGGTACGAGCAGCGGCAGGAAAGCACGTCGTCGACTCGGAGGAACGTCATGGCCGGAGTACTGGACCGGATCAAGCAGTTCGCGCGCAGTCCGCAGGGCCGCCGGGCGGCGGAGCAGGTGCGCCGGGCCGCCTCGGACCCCCGTCGCCGCGCGCAGGCCCAGGAGATGCTGCGCAGGTTCGGCAAGCGCCGCTGAGCGCCGACTCGCCGCCTCGCCGCCCGGAGGCGGGCGGTCAGTTCTGGCCGGCGTGGATGTGACTGTGGGACGTCTCCGGCGGGCAGTTCCGGTCGTGACCGGGACGGTTGCGCCGCCAGTCGCGGACCGCGACGGCCAGCGCGCACAGCATGGCGGCGACTCCGGTACCGACCGACAGGGCCACGGCCGCGTGGTAGTCCTCGTGGGTGGCGTTCAGCGTCAGGTAGAAGAGCCCCGGCAGCGCGGCGGTGCCCACGGCGCCGCCCAGCCGCTGGCCGGTCTGCAGGGCACCCCCGGCCGCGCCCGCCATCCGCACCGGCACGTCGCGCAGCGTCATCGTGATGTTGGGGGAGATCACGCAACCGCTGCCCAGCCCACCGAGCAGCAGGGCCGGGGCCGCGAACCAGGCGGCCACCCCGGAGGGCGCGAGCCAGAGCAGCAGCGCGGTCGCGCCCAGCCCCGCCATGACGGCGACCAGTCCGCAGACGGTCAGCAGGCGCCCCAGCCGTTCCACCAGCCGACCCGCCACGGCCGCGGCGACGGCCGAGCCCACCGCGAACGGGGTCACCGCCAGGCCCGACATGAGCGGTGAGTAACCCAGCCCGTTCTGGAAGAAGAGCGCGAAAACGAGCCACACTCCGCTGAATCCGACGAAGTACAGGGCGCCCAGCCCCGCGCCGGTGGCGTAGCCGCGGGTCTCGGTGAGCAGTCCCGGCTCCAGGAGCGGCTGGCCGCCCCGGCGGGCGACGCGTCGCTCCCAGCGGGCGAAGGCGACCAGGACCAGCGCTCCCACCGGGAACAGCCACCACGCCTCGGTCAGGCCGCCGCCCTCGGCGAGGACCAGCGGCAGCATCACCGCCAGGATCCCCGCGCCGAGCAGTGCCACCCCCACCGGATCGAGGCGTCCGGGGCCGCCGGGCGCGACCCGGGGCAGCAGGCGGAAGCCGAGGAGCAGGGCGAGCAGGCCGACCGGCACGTTCACGTAGAAGATCCATCGCCAGCCCTCGGGGCCGGCCAGCGCCAGGATCAGGCCGCCGACGACCGGCCCCACGGCGCTGGACACTCCTACGGTGGCACCGAAGAGGCCGAACGCGCGCCCGCGTTCCGCGCCCCGGAACAGCTGCTGGATGAGGGCCGAGTTCTGCGGTGCCAGGCTGCCGGCGGCGACTCCCTGGGCGAGCCGGGCGGCGACGAGCAGTTCGATGCCGGGCGCGGCCCCGGCCGCGGCGCTGAAGAGGACGAAGGCGGCCAGGGCGACGAGGAAGACGCGGCGCCTGCCGAACGCGTCGCCGATCCGCCCAGCGGTCACCAGGGTCAGGGCGAACGCCAGCGCGTAGCCGGAGACGACCCACTGCACGGACGCCGGCGAGGTGTGCAACCCCGCCTGCATGGAGGGCAGGGCCACGGCGACGATCGTGACGTCCAGCAGGGTCATGAACCCGGCGACCAGGGTGACCCACAGGGCCCGCCACCGGCGGGGATCGGGTTCGTCGTCCGGACGCTGCACACGGGCTCCCCTCGTGAGGCTGCACGGGACGCGCCACTTCGCCCCCCGCCTGCGTCACCCGTGACCGGACCTTCAAACACGGGTCCCGCCCGTGCCCCGTCCGGGCCGCCGAACCCCCTACCAAAACCTGAACCATGAGATCCCATAAGGTGCACTTATGACCTCATAGACCGGACCCGCGTACCGACTTAGGCTTGCCTTAGCTTAGGCTTCCCCGAGAGTCGATCTGTCACCGCTCGAAGGGAACATCAACATGCCCCGCCCACTGCGGGTGGCCATCGTCGGATCCGGCCCGGCCGGGATCTACGCCGCTGACGCCCTGCTCAAGTCCGAAGTGGCCGCCGACCCCGGTGTTTCCATCGACATCTTCGAGCGCATGCCCGCCCCGTTCGGACTCATCCGGTACGGCGTCGCGCCCGACCACCCGCGCATCAAGGGCATCATCACGGCCCTGCACCAGGTGCTCGACAAGCCGCAGATCCGCCTCTTCGGCAATGTGAACTACCCGAGCGACATCAGCCTGGACGATCTGCGCGCCTTCTACGACGGTGTGATCTTCGCCACCGGCGCCACGGCCGACCGGGCGCTGTCCGTCCCCGGCATCGACCTCGACGGCTCCTACGGCGCGGCCGACTTCGTCGCCTGGTACGACGGACACCCCGACTTCCCGCGCACCTGGCCGCTGGAGGCGGAGAAGGTCGCCGTCCTCGGCGTGGGCAACGTCGCCCTGGACATCGCCCGGGTCCTCGCCAAGACGGCGGACGAGCTGCTGCCCACCGAGATCCCGCCGAACGTGTACGAGGGACTGAAGGCGAACAAGGCGCTGGAGGTCCACGTCTTCGGCCGCCGCGGCCCGGCCCAGGCGAAGTTCAGCCCGATGGAGCTGCGGGAGCTGGACCACTCCCCCAACATCGAGGTGATCGTCGACCCCGAGGACATCGACTACGACGAGGGTTCGATCGCGACCCGGCGCGCCAACAAGCAGGCCGACATGGTTGCCAAGACCCTGGAGAACTGGGCCATCCGCGATGTCGGCGACCGGCCGCACAAGCTGTTCCTGCACTTCTTCGAGTCGCCCTCGGAGATCCTCGGCGAGGACGGCAAGGTGGTCGGCCTGCGCACCGAGCGCACCGAGCTGGACGGCACGGGCAACGTCAAGGGCACCGGCGAGTTCAAGGACTGGGACGTCCAGGCGGTCTACCGGGCCGTCGGCTACCTCTCCGACCAGCTTCCCAAGCTGCCCTGGGACATCGACTCGGGCACGGTCCCGGACGCGGGCGGCCGGGTCGTCCAGGAGTCCGGGGAGCACCTGCAGTCGACGTACGTCACCGGCTGGATCCGGCGTGGCCCGGTCGGCCTGATCGGCCACACCAAGGGCGACGCCAACGAGACGGTGTCCAACCTGCTGGACGACTACGCGAACGGCCGTCTCCAGACGCCCGCCTCGCCGGCTCCCGAGGCCGTGGACGCCTTCCTCGCCGAGCGGAACGTCCGTTTCACCACCTGGGACGGCTGGTACAGGCTCGACGCCGCCGAGAAGGCACAGGGCGAGCCGCAGGGGCGTGAGCGCGTGAAGTACGTCGAGCGCGAGGACATGCTCCGGGAGAGCGGCGCCTGAGCCTCGGTGTCCGGCACCGGCCGCCTCCTCGGGGTGGGGGCCGGTGCCGGACCTGTCCGCCGGGGCCGTCCGGGTGCGTCCCGGGCGAACGCGGGGGCGGGTTCAGACCTCCAGGTCGCTCTCGATCCGGCGCAGCTGGTGGCGGGCCATGGCCAGGTTGGCGCGGCTCGCGTCCAGCACCAGGTAGAGGAACAGCCCGTTGCCGCCGCGGCCCTTGAGCAGGCGGATCATGTGGTACTGGGTGTTGAGCGTGATGAGGATGTCCTCGATCTCGTCCTTGAGCCCGAGGTGCTCCATCGTGCGCAGTTTGGACCGCACGACGTCGGTGTTGCCCGCGGCGGCGACCTCCAGGTTGAAGTCCTTGCCGCCGCCCAGGGTGCCGAGCGCCATTCCGCTGGTGTAGTCGACGAGCGCGACGGCGGTCGCTCCGTCGATGGAGCTGAGGCATTCCTTGAGCGAGGTCTCCAGGTTGGCCATGGTGGTTTCCTTTCCGGACGTGATCGGTGTGCGTTCGGTACGCGATCGGTGGGTCAGGTCGGCCGGTGGTGGCCGCCCGCCTGGGGAGCGGGCTGGTGGGCGGGGCGCTGCGGGGTGCGCACCGGCAGGGTGCCGATGGGGCGGGCCGGCCGGTCGGGGAGCGCCGTGACGGGTTCGGCGCCCGGGGCGCGGCCGCGTTCGGGACCGAGGCCGGCGGCGACCAGCTCCCCGATCCGCGCGCCGCTGCGCCGGCCCTCCAGGTGCAGCCGGCCCACGTTGACCCGGCCGTCGGCGAGCAGGGTGAGCACGGCGGCCGGACCGGCGGCGTACGTGGCGACGTAGCCGTCGGCCCCGCGCAGCAGCAGTTCGCGGAAGCCGCCGCGGGCGGTCGCCTCGGCCATGCGGTGCGCGACGCCGAGGGCGGCCGCGGTGAGCGCGGCGAGCCCCTCCGGCTCGGTGCCCGGCGCGTCGTGGGCCAGGACCAGCCCGTCCACGGTGGCCGCGAGCGACCCGGTCAGTTGGGGCACGCGGTTGCGCAGCCGGTGCAGTTCGTCCAGGACGTCGCTCTCGACGGCCATGAGCAGTCTCCTTTCGTCGCGCCTGCGACGCGCGCGGATCACAGGGCCTCCAGGGCGTCTCGGAGCCGTCGCAGCAGGGCCGTGTCGGGGTCGTCCCACACGACCCCCGGCGGTTCGGGTCCGGGCGGCAGGGGCGGGGCCGCGGGCGCCGCCGCGCGGACGAGGCCGTCGGCGGCCAGGCGGCGCAGTTCGACGAGGGTGTGGTAAGTGCGGCAGGCGAGCGCAGAGGCGATCTGCGCGGCGGTGCGGACGCCGTCGACCTGGGTCAGGGTGCGGCCCCGCCGCACGGGCAGGGCGGCGGTCCCGGTGCCCGGCACCCGGGTCAGCGGAAGGGTGTCGATGGCGGGGTCGGGCCATATGCGGTCCAGCAGCGCGCGCCGGCGTCCGGACTCGCGCACGACGACGTCCACCGGCACGGAACGGACCGCGCCGAGCCAGTGCACCGCGCCCGGCCGGAAGCGCTGCGCGCGGGTGTCGTGGGCCAGGACGAAGTAGGCGGCGTCGAACAGCGCGCCCAGGTGACAGACCTCCAGCGCGCCGGCGGCGAGCCTGCCGCTGTCCACGAGCCGGTGGCCGACCCGGTGCTGTGTCCCGCCCCGGTCGACCGCCTCCCACCAGCCGTCCGGCGGGACCGCGCCGCTGCGGGTGAGCAGCGCGCCGAGGTCGGGGGCGAAGGCCGACTCCACGTGCACGACACGGCCCGCCTTGAGGTAGACGATGCCCCGCTCGCCCGACAGGGCGCCGGTCGCCCCTTCGGCCGCCAGGGCGCCGAGGGCGTCCGCGGTCGTCTCGTACGCGGTCCAGGTGGTGGTCACCCGGGTCATCCGAGCACCAGCCGGTCGGCCATCTCGGCCAGCCGGATGCGGGCCAGGGCGAGGTTGCCGTCGTTGCGGTCGAGCCACAGGTGCAGGAAGACGGTGCTGTCGAACGGGGTGCTGACGAACCTGAGCAGGTGATAGGCGTCGCCGGTGGTGGCGATCAGGTCCTCCACCGGGGGTTCCTGCCCGGGCTCGGCGCCGCCGGCCTCGGCGCCGTCCGCCGCCAGGGAGCCGCTCTCCGCGACGTGCCGGCCCAGCTCCGCCGTCTCCGCGGCGGTAGCCTCCCAGTCGCCGCCCGGCGCCTCGCCGACGGCGCCGAGAGCGAGCCCGCTGATCCAGTCGACCAGCGACGCGCCGCGCGCGCCGGGCAGCCTCATGGCTTCCAGCAGACTCTCGTCGATTCCGGGCACGCCGGATCCCCTCCCCTGCACGGCAGTACCGCGAACGTGACGACGACACTACGGAAAGTGCACGCATCAGGTGAGTGCTTTGGCATTTTCCAGAGGAACATGCCCGCGCCGAGGGATACTGCGAGGTTCGGCCCGGTGCACGAGCGGATGGACGCGCGTGGCCACACCGAGACGGGCAACCCGGCGGGCATGGCCCTACTGCATCTCTCCCGTCGCGGGAAGCACACGAAGGACACATCGGCGAACGCACCGGCTTGCGAGGGGCCGGACGACGACTACGGTCCGGACGCCGCCACCGAGGAAGCCGCGCCGGACTCCCCCACCGAACTGCCGAAACGTTCGTGGATCGCGCTGCTGCGGCGTGTGGTCGCCGAGTTCAAGGACGACGAGCTGACCGACCGCGCCGCCGCCCTGACCTACTACGGGATCCTGGCGCTTTTCCCGGCCCTGCTGGTGCTCGTGTCGCTGCTCGGCATCGCCGGGGACTCGGCCACCCAGGAGGTCCTGGACAACGTGAAGAAGCTGGCGCCCGGCTCCGCGCGGGACGTCCTCACGAACGCGGTGCAACAGCTGCAGGCCAGGGCGGGCCTGGGCTCCGCGCTCGCAGTGGTCGGTCTGGTGGGTGCGGTCTGGTCGGCGTCCGGCTATGTCGCCGCCTTCATCCGGGCGGCCAACGCGGTCTACGACATGCCCGAAGGGCGCCCGGTGTGGAAGGTGCTGCCGCTGCGGGTGGGGCTGACCGTGGTGCTGCTCGTGCTCGCGGTGGTCAGCGCGCTGATCGTGGTCTTCACCGGGAGCCTCGCCCGGCAGGCGGGCACCGCCCTGAGTATCGGGGACACCGCCCTGACCGTGTGGTCGATCGCCAAGTGGCCGGTGTTGGTCCTGCTGGTCACCTTCATGATCGCGATCCTGTACTGGGCCGCGCCGAACGCCCGGGTCAAGGGCTACAAGTGGATCTCCCCGGGCAGTCTGCTCGCGCTGCTGATCTGGCTGCTCGCCTCCGCCGGGTTCGCCTTCTACGTGGCCAACTTCGGCTCGTACAACAAGACGTACGGCACCCTGGCCGGCGTGATCATCTTCCTGGTCTGGCTGTGGGTCACCAACCTGGCCGTCCTGCTCGGCCTGGAGTTCGACGCGGAGCTGGCCCGGCAGCGGGTCATCGACGTCGGACACCCGCCCGAGGAGGAACCGTACGTGGAGCCGCGCGACACACGGGCCTGGGACGAGGCGGACCGGCGACGCGCCGCCGGGGACGAGTGCGAGGGACCGGCATGAGAAGGGGCGCCTACGGGAGGATCGAGTCGACGTAGCCGCCGTCCACCCGGACGGCGGCCCCGGTGGTGGCGGACGCGAGGGGGGAGCTGAGGTACACCACCAGGTTGGCGATCTCCTCGGGTTCGATCAGCCGCTGGAGCAGCGACTGCGGCCGGTGTTCGCGCATGAAGACGCGCTGTGCCTCGTCCCAGGGCAGGTCGCGGTCGACCAGCTGGTACACGAAGTCCTCGACACCCTCGGTGTGGGTGGGGCCCGCGATGACGCAGTTCACCGTGACGCCGCTGCCCGCCGCCTCCTTGGCGAAGCCGCGGCCGACTCCCAGCAGGGCCGTCTTGGAGACTCCGTAGTGGATCATCTCGGCCGGGATCACGACGGCCGAGTCACTCGCGATGTACAGCACCCGGCCCCAGCCGCGGTCCCTCATCCGGGGGAGATGGGCGCGCGTCAGCCTGACCCCCGCGAGGACGTTGATCTCGAAGTAGCGGCGCCACTCGTCATCGCCGATCTCCAGCGCGGGCGCGGCGCCGAAGACACCGAGGTTGTTGACGAGGACGTCCACGTCGGGCAGGGCGTCCAGGGCCCGCTCGGCGCCCTCCGCGGTCCCGAGGTCGGCGGCGACCGGCACGAACACGCCGTCCGGCACCTCGGCCCGCAGCCTCTCGACGCTCTCCGCCAGGCGCCCGGCGTCGCGTCCGTTGACGCCCACGGTGGCACCGGCCCGGGCCAGCCCGGCGGCGATCGCCGCCCCGATGCCCTGCGAGGAGCCCGTCACCAGTGCGGTGCGTCCGGCGAGGTCGAGGTTCATCAGGTCGCTCCTGTCGTGCCGTACGGTCGGTCGGGTTGCTCCTGCCCACCTTCGCCCACGCACGTCGCGGCCCGGTCGGCCGCACCGTGCGCCGCGCCGCGGCACGCCCGGTCGGCGGACCCCCGGTGCTCTCGGCTGACCTGCGGCGACAATACTTGCCTACGTCCGTGCCCCTGCTGCCCGATGGACCCATGCCGACCTCTCCCACCGCCCGCCCCACGTATCCGCCCACGCTGTGGGCCGCTCGCGGCCGCCATGTCGGCTCCGCGGCCGAGGACACCGTCCGGCACACGCTGCAGCGACTCAAGGACGACCACGTCGTCGACGACTTCCTCGAACCGCCCGACGAGCCGACGCAGGAGTCCGGACCGGCGGGGACGCCGGGGCCGCGGATCTTCGAGGCGCGCTGGAGGGTTCCCGGGGACGTGACCGTGCGGGCCCGGCTGATCCTGGAGCCGGCCTCGGCGGGCGGGCAGGAGTGGACCCTGCTCGCGGAGGCCGAGGAGGCCTGGGACCTGGCCTGGCCCTCCCCCGCGACCGTGTTCTGGCCGGACGACCCGGACGTCACCTGGGACCGGGACACCGCCACGGGGCTGCGGCTGCGGGGCATCAACACCCTGCCGGACGACGACAGGGCCGTACGCAGGCTGATGAAGGAAGCGGGGCGCAGCCCCTGGAACGTCCACGTCGTGGTGCACGAGGCGATGACGCCGGACCACCGCGGCCGGGTTCCGCTCGCGCAGTGGCTGCCGCCCGGTCTGCGCCACCGGGTGGTCGAGCACCGCGCCGCGCCGCAGCAGTTGCGGGTGGTGAACTGGGCCCTGGACGACTTCGGCGTCCAGGTCCCGCGCGGCGGCGCCGTGGTGCTGCCCGGCACGCCTGCCCCGGACGACTACGCGGCCGGTGACTTCTCCGTCCGCACCGTCTTCCTGGACGGCTCCGAGCCCACCGCGCTGATCGCGGCGGTGACCTCCTTCGCCGCGCTGGCCAGGCCGCTGCCGGACGACGCGGTGGCGGCGCTCGGCTCGCTGCGGGAGGACTGGCGGCTGCTGACGCTGGAGGAGGAACTGGCGCGGGAGCGCAAGCTGGTGGCGATGTACGCCGAGGCGCTCGAGGCGATGACCCAGTCCCGTGACCTGTATCGGGAGGCGGCGGAACGGGCGGCCGAGGCCCTTGCCGTGTACCGCGAGTCCGCCGGCGCCGCCCCGGCCGGGCCGCCCCCGGCCGATCCACCGGCGTCCCCGCTGCGCGGGCTGACCCGCACACTGGACCGGTTCCGGGCCGCCAGCCGAACACCGCGCCCCCGGTCCGACGACGGGGCCGCCGGCGAACCGCCCCGGTCCGGCGGGTGATCCCGCCGCCCGGCCGACGGGCGTGACGCTCCCCCGGCCTCAGCCGACCGTGGTGGTCATCCGGCCCCAGCTGAACAGGGGGAAGCGGTCCGTGTCCGCTCCCAGGGCATGCTGTTCGGTGGGGGTCAGGGGCGTGCGTCCGGTGGCCGCGCGAGCGTAGTGCTCGTCGCCCCAGTCGATCGGCACCGGGCGGCCCAGCAGGCCGTCCAGGGGGCGCGGACCGCGGCGAGCCCGGCCGGTGCCGGCCCGGGCGCGGCGGGCAGGGCGACGGTCAGGTCGAGATGGTGGACGGTGGCGTCCACGGCCAGGGTGAGCATGAGGTCCCCGGCGGTCAGGACGTGCCCCTGGGTGAGGACCGGCCGGTCCGGCGCGGCGGCGCCCGCGGCCCGCGCGGCGGCGGCGAGGGTCTCCAGGCAGACCTCCTTGAGCTGCCCGAAGTCGAGGAACATGCTCACGGCGACCCGGTTGTGGCGTCGGCCGTGGGCGGCGCCGACCGGGTTCGGTGCCCAGTGCGTCCAGTAGGTGACGGCGTCCCGGTCGGGCGGGGCGGCGGCCGGGGTGTGCAGCGCCACCAGGGCCCGCCGGGCGTCGGCGAGGAGGTGGAACATGAGGTCGCGCACCGCCCACCCGGTACAGCCGGTCGGCAGCCACGACTCCGCGTCCCCGAGCGGGCGGACGACGCCCGCCAGCGCCTCGTAGGAGTCGCGCACGACGTGCGCCGGTTCCGTGAGGTCTCCGCATCGCGTGGTCGTGGCATCACCCTGGGGACGCCGTCTTGATCGGCCCGCGCCGGTCGAGGACCGCGGCTGCCGGGGCCCGGCTGAGGGCACCCTCACGTGTCATCCGGCGCGAGGGGGATACGCGGACGGCACAGGAGCCCGGCCCGTCCCGGAAGGTCAGTGACGCCATGGACAGCCAGCACGAGAGCCCCGCTTCCCGCCCACCGGAGTCCTCCCGTTCTCAGACCACGCTCCGCGTCAACGGCAAACCGCACACGCTCACCGTCGACCACCGCCGGGTCCTGCTGGACCTCCTGCGCGAGGATCTCGGCCTGGCGGGCGCCAAGAAGGGCTGCGACCACGGGCAGTGCGGCGCCTGCACGGTTCTGGTCGACGGGCGGCGGGTCAACAGCTGCCTGCTGTTCGCCGTCGCCCTGGACGGCTGTGAGATCACCACGGTCGAGGGCCTCGCCGGGGACGGCGAGAAACCGCACCCGCTGCAGCGCGCCTTCCTCGATCGTGACGCCTTCCAGTGCGGCTACTGCACACCGGGCCAGATCTGCTCCGCGGTCGGCGCGCTCGCCGAGGCCGCGGCCGGACACCCCTCCCACGTCACCGACCCGGCGACGCCCTCCGGGGCGCCGGTCGAGCTGGACCGGGAGGAGATCCGGGAGCGGCTGAGCGGCAACCTGTGCCGGTGCGGTGCGTATCCGCGCATCGCCGACGCGGTCGAGGACGTGATCCCGTGAAGCCCTTCGCCTACGTACGCGCGGGCAGCGTCGAGGAGGCCACCGACGCGTTCGCCGCCCACCCCGGCGCCCGTTACCTCGGCGGCGGCACCAACCTCGTCGACCTGATGAAACTGGGCGTGGAGACGCCGGCCGCCCTCGTCGACGTCACCCGGCTGCCGCTGGACACGGTGGAGGAGCTGCCCGACGGCTCGCTGCGGGCCGGGGCGATGGTCCGCAACAGCGACCTCGCCGCCCACCCCGCCGTGCGCGACCGCTACCCCGCCCTGTCCCAGGCGCTGCTGGCCGGCGCCTCCGGGCAGTTGCGCAACGCCGCCACGACCGGCGGCAACCTGTTGCAGCGCACCCGCTGTCCCTACTTCCAGGACGTGTCCAAACCCTGCAACAAGCGCGAGCCCGGCACCGGCTGCGGCGCGCTGCAGGGCGTGCACCGCGACCATGCCGTACTGGGCCATTCCGACCAGTGCGTCGCCACCCACCCCTCGGACATGGCGGTGGCACTGGCCGCCCTCGACGCGCGCGTGGAGCTGCGCGGCCCCGAGGGCGGCCGCAGCGTGCCCGCGGCCGACTTCCACCGGCTGCCCGGCATGCACCCGGAGCGGGACACGGAGATCCACCCCGGTGAGCTGATCACGGGCGTGGTGCTGCCCGCGGCCACCGCCGGACTGCCCTCGGCCTACCGCAAGGCCCGCGACCGGGCGTCGTACGCCTTCGCGCTGGCCTCCGTCGCCGTCGTGCTGCACCTGGCGGACGGGGTGGTGGAGCGGGCCGGGATCGCCTTCGGGGCGCTGGCGCACCGGCCCTGGCGGGCCCGGCGGGCGGAGGACGCGCTGGTGGGCGCGGCGCCCACCACGGCGGCGTTCGAGCACGCCGTCGACCTGGAACTGGCCGCGGCCGAACCGCTGCGGGACAACGCCTACAAGGTGCCGCTGGCCCGTCGGCTGGCCCTTGACGTACTGGGCCGGCTCGCTCCGCCGGCCACCACCTGACGGACCCCGGCGTCCACGAGGAGGACTCCATGACCGCCACCGATGCCGTCCTGGGCGCTCCCGTCGAGCGCCGGGAGGGGCGGGAGAAGGTCACCGGCACCGCCCGCTACGCCGCCGAGTTCGACGCGCCCGGCCGGGCCCAGGCCTGGCCCGTGCCGGCGACCGTCGCGCGCGGCCGGGTGACCGGCGTCGACACCGCGCCGGCGCTCGCGCTGCCCGGCGTGCTCGCGGTGCTCACGCACGAGAACGCGCCCCGCCTCGGCGATCCCGACGACCCGACCCTGTCGGTGCTGCAGGGCCCGCACGTCCCGCACCGGGGCTGGTTCGTGGGCGTGGTGGTGGGCGAGACGCTGGAGGCGGCCCGCGCCGGTGCCGCCGCCGTGCGCATCACCTACGAGGAAGAACCCCACGACGTGGCGCTCACCGCCTCGCATCCCGAGGC
Organism: Streptomyces sp. NPDC085944; assembly: GCF_040686295.1. Classification (NCBI taxonomy): domain Bacteria; kingdom Bacillati; phylum Actinomycetota; class Actinomycetes; order Kitasatosporales; family Streptomycetaceae; genus Streptomyces; species Streptomyces sp. NPDC085944. Next base: position 252,882 of record NZ_JBFBJX010000013.1, read on the forward strand.
GTACGTCCCCGAGTCGGCCAACGGGGGATTCCCGGCCGTCACCGAGCACGGCGACCCGGACGCCGCCTTCGCCTCCTCGGCGACCCGGGTGGACGTCGAGTACTCGGTGCCGCCGCTGCACAACCACCCCATGGAGCCGCACACCAGTACGGCGCGCTGGGACGGCGACCGGCTGACCGTGCACTGCTCCAGCCAGGGCACCACGGCGGTGCAGAAGGAACTGGCGCGCCTGTTCGGGCTGCCCGAGGATCGGATCACGGTGCGCGCCGAGCACGTGGGCGGCGGGTTCGGCTCGAAGGGCACCCCGCGTCCCGAGGTGGTGCTGGCCGTGATGGCGGCGCGCGAGACGGGGCGGCGGGTGACCGTCGCGCTGCCGCGCCGCTACCTGCCGGCCGTCGTCGGGCACCGCGCCCCGACGCTGCACCGCCTGCGCCTGGGTGCGGACGCCGGCGGCCGGCTCACCGCCCTGGTGCACGAGGTGACGACGCACACCTCGCGGGTGAAGGAGTTCGTGGAGCAGGCCGCGGTCCCCGCCCGCGTCATGTACGGCACCCCCGCGCTGCGCACACTGCACCGCGTGGCGGCGCTGGACGTGCCCACACCGTCGTGGATGCGCGCGCCGGGCGAGTGTCCCGGCATGTACGCCCTCGAGTCCGCCATGGACGAACTGGCCGCGGAAGTCGGCGTCGACCCGCTGGAGCTGCGGATCCGCAACGAACCGGAGACCGAGCCGGACAGCGGAAAGCCCTTCAGCAGCAGGCACCTGGTGGAGTGTCTGCGCGAGGGCGCCCGGCGCTTCGGCTGGGAGGACCGCGACCCCCGTCCCCGCTCCCGCTCCGCCGGGTCCCTGCTCGTGGGCAGCGGGGTGGCCTCGGCCACCTACCCGGTACTGGTCTCCCCGTGCGTCGCCTCGGCGCGGGCGCTGCCGGACGGCGGTTTCCTGGTACGGGTCAACGCCACCGACATCGGCACGGGCGCCCGTACGGTGCTCGCGCAGGTCGCCGCCGACGCCCTCGGCGCCCCGCTGGAGCGGGTGCGGATCGAAGTGGCCGACAGCGGCATCGGATTCGCCCCGGTGGCCGGCGGTTCCTCGGGCACCGCGTCCTGGGGGTCGGCCGTGCACGGGGCGTGCGCCCGGCTGGCCGCCCGGCTGGCGGAGCACTCGGGGCCGCTGCCCGACGAGGGGGTCACCGCCGAGGCCGACACCTCCGGCGAGGCGGACGCCGAGAGCCCCTACGCCCGGCACGCGTTCGGCGCCCATTTCGCCGAGGTGACCGTGGACACCGTCTCCGGCGAGGTACGGGTGACCCGGCTGCTCGGCGTCTTCGCCGCCGGGCGCATCCTCAACGCCCGTACCGCCCGCTCCCAGTTCATCGGGGGCATGACGATGGGCCTGGGGATGGCGTTGACCGAGGACAGCACGGTGGACCCGGTCTTCGGCGACTTCGTCGAGCGAGATCTGGCCTCGTACCACGTGCCCGCGCACGCGGACGTCGCGGACCTGGAGGCGCACTGGGTCGACGAGGAGGACGACCACCTCAACCCCATGGGCAGCAAGGGGATCGGGGAGATCGGGATCGTCGGCTCGGCGGCGGCCGTCGGCAACGCCGTCCACCACGCCACCGGCATCCGCTTCCGCGAACTGCCGCTCACTCCGGACCGGGTGCTCACCGCCCTGCTCGCACACGAGCATCCCCCGGGCATGCTCGGGGTCTGAACACCAGCGTGCCCGTGGCCCGCGCCGGACGTCGTCCGGCGCGGGCCACGTCGTGCGGGCGTACGCGGGCGGACGCGCTCAGTCCGCCGCGGTACGGCTCGCCACGGCCACGCGGCGAGCCGGCCCGCGCCGCGCGGAGGCCGGCGCGGCCACCCGCACGCACAGCGCCGTCAGCGCGACGAGCGAGGCGGCCACGGCCACCGCGACCGCGATCCAGGTCGGGGCGAGCGTGAGGTCGGTGACCGGGGACACCCGCGCCGAGGCGGTGGCGCTCCCGTAGAGCTTGGCGGCGGCCAGCGCCGCCGGTCCCACCACCGCGGCGGCCAGCAGCGGTACGGCCGACCGCACGGTCAGCAGCAGGGCCAGCACCAGGCAGAGCGCCGACAGGCCGAGGGCCACTCCGTAGGCCTGTGCGGAGGCGTCGCCGCGGTGGAGCGGGAAGTAGACCACGCCGCATCCGGCCAGGACCGCGGCGGTGAGCCAGGCCGGCCACACCGGGCCCCGGGCGGTCCGCCGTGCCGCACGCGCCTCGTCACCGTCGCGCGCCGAGCGTGCCTTGTCGCGGTCGCGCGCGGCACGGGCGTTGTCGCGGTCGGGGGCGGCGCGGGGCTTGTCACGGTCGCGCGCCGAACGGGTCTCGTCGCCCTCGCGCGCCGCAGCGGTTTCCTCCCGGCCGTCGCGTCCGCGGCTGAACGGGCGTGGCCGCATGCGGCGTTCGCGGCCGCGGCGGTCCGCTCCCGCGAACGCGCCGCCGCGTCCCGCCGACCGGGCGGCGGGCTCGCGGCCGCCGTCCCCGTCGGCCGCGTCCTGGGCCGCCCGCAGCCGCCGGGCGTCGGGCCGCTCCGGGCGCAGGTGTCCGTCCTCGGCGAGCCGGCCGATCAGTTCGACCAGTTCCTCGACCGGCCGGCCGGTGGCGGCGGCCCGCACGGCTTCCTGACCGCAGTGCGGTTCCAGCGGCGTGCGGTGCAGCAGCGCCATCAGCCGGGTCACGTCCTCCACGGAGCGGCACTCCGCCGCGGCGCGGATCGCCTCGTCCGCGCTGTCCGAGTGGCGCGGCGGCCGGGTCAGCAGGCCCACCAGCCGGGTGACGTCCTCGACGGACCGGTTCACGCCGACGGCACGGAGCGCGTCGATCGTGGCCTGCGCGTACTGCGGCGACTTCTCCAGCGTGGTGATCAGGTCGACGACCTCCTCCAGCGGCCGGTCGGCCACGGCGGCGCGCACCAGGTCGCCGACGGGATCACCGTAGGCCCGCGCCGCCGCGTCGTGGACGTCGGCATGGGCGTGCGGGTCGGCGTGGAGGTCCGCGTCGGCGTCGGCCTCGCGAGGGCCGGGCCCGGGCTGCCGGGGGCCGGGACCGTCGGAGCCGGAAGCGGGGAGGTCGGGGTCGGGCTCGAGTTCGGGCAGGTCGTCGTCGAAGTCGACGTCCCACATGTCGCTGTCCCGCTCGGGTGAGGGCCGTTCCGCGGCGGTCCGGGCGCCGGGATCCGCCCCCGGCGATCGTGCCGTGCCGGTGGTCGTGGTCGTCTCCCCGGTGGGCAGGTCCACGGCGGATATGGCGTACTCGGGCGAGCGAGCTGATGAAGAGCCGGTGGTCATGATCTCTCCGTGTGATGGGGGTGCGGCCGCCCTGCGTCCCCGACATGCGACTCGCGCTGTGTGCTGCCATTACTAGGCACGCCCACGACGCCGTGCCACTCCGGTGGGCCAAGGGGATGAGAGACCCCGTCCGCCGGTCTTGCGGCCGCCGGGAGCGGGCATCCGGACACAAGGGCGCGTGCCGCGCGCCGCGAAGGAGGGGCCCGTGGATACGACCACTGTGATCGTCGTGGCGGTGCTGCTCGCGGCGCTCGCCCTCGCGGCGGCGGTCGCCGTGCTGGTGCGCCTGGTCCACACCCGGCGGGACCTCAGGCGGGCCGGCCTTCCCACGGGGCCGCGCTGGGTGTTCTGGGGCGCCGTCCTCTACCTGGTGCTCCCGGCGGACCTGTTGCCCGATCCGGTCTACCTGGACGACATCGGCGTGCTGCTGCTGGCGCTGCGCTCCACGCGCGGCCGGATCGGCGGCCGGCGCGGGGCCGGCGACCGGCGTCGGACCACCGGCCCGCCCGGTGACTACGCAGCGTAAGGAAACCAATCACCCGTTCGACTCGTATAAGTCTCTGGAAGCCGAAGGAAGTCGGCGGACCAGACGGCGGCGCCAAGGGCCGTCGTCTGATCGGCGCAGCACCGACTAGGGAGAGACGATGACACCGTTCGCGCTCAACTACGCACGGCCGGCAGTGGAGTTTCAAGCCACCACTCCGTACGTCTACGACTCCGGGCTGCAGTTGAACGTGCTCCTCGACGGGCGGGTGGCCGCCTGCGACCACGCGCTGCTGAGAGAGCTGGGGACCACGACCTCCACCGCGGGGTCGAAGACTCACTTCGACGACTGAACACGGGCCGCCGAGAATGACCGTGTTGATCCTGACCAGTGAAGAGGACGTCACCGCGGACATGGTGGTGGTGCACCTGAACGCGTCGGGAGTACCGGTGGTCCGCCTGGACCCCGCCGACCTCACCGACTCCGTCGCGCTGTCCGGCGAGTTCGTGCACGGCTCCTTCCGGGGCCATCTGTCCTCGGGGGGACGCCTGGTGAGCATCGGCGGGCTGCGGTCCGTCTGGGTGCGCAGGCCGGGCGGCGCGGCCACCCGGGCCGCCCAACCGTCCGCATGGCTGACCGAGGAGTCCGGCCAGGCGCTGTACGGCATGCTCCGCGGTTCGGGGGCGCGCTGGATGAACCAGCCCGATGCCGCGCACCGGGCCAGGTACAAGCCCTGGCAGCTGCGTCTCGCCCAGCAGTGCGGGCTGCCGGTGCCGGCGACGCTGATCACGACGTTTCCCCGGGCGGCCCGCGAGTTCGCCGAGCGCTACCCGGATCTGGTGGTCAAGCCCGTCTCGGGCGCCCATCCGCAGGATCCGCCCCTGGCCGTGCCGACCAGCCGGGTCCCGCCCGAGGCGGACTTCTCCGCCGTCGCCCACGGCCCGACGCTGCTGCAACGCCGGGTCGCCAAGCGTGCCGACATCCGGCTGACGGTGGTCGGCGAGGAGTTGCTGGCCGCTCGCAAAACGGCGCTCGCGCAGCTGGGCCCCGACGACGTGGACGTTCGTTTCACCGCCTCGGGCGAACCGTGGCGCCCGGCCGAGGTGCCGCCGCGCGTCGCCGAGGGGGTCCGGGCCTATCTGCGGGCGGCCGGGCTGGCCTACGGCGCCCTGGACTTCGCCGAGGACGGCGACGGCACCTGGTGGTTCCTCGAGTGCAACCAGTCGGGGCAGTTCGGCTTCGTCGAGGTGGACACGGGCCAGCCGATCGCCCGGACCATCGCCGACTGGCTGGCCCGGCCCGGCGCCGCGGATCCGGTGGAAGCGGGGGGTCCGGGCACGGTGGCGGCCGGGTGAGATCCGGTGCGCCCGTCACGGGGCCCTGCGCGACGTGGCCGTCCGTCAGCTCGGGCGCGGGCCGGGCAGCAGGGCGGTGCGCTGCCAGCCGGCGCCGGGGGACGGCCGGCGTTCGGCACCGGGCAGGTGTCCGGGGGCGCGCAAGGGACGCATGACCACCTCCAGTTCCCTGCTCACACGCTCGGCGTCCCGCCGCACCTGGTCGGGGACGTCACCGCGTTCGGCGACGAGTCGGTCGTAGATGGGGGAATCCTGGAACACCCGTCAACGTGCCTTTCGTGTCGTCCGCCCCCGTACGGAGGCGCGACTGAGCAGTCTAGGCGCCCGTTCACGCGGGGGTGCGCATTCCGCCAGGATGTGAACGGTCCTTCAGACACCGGTGGTGGAGCCGGGCCGCACGATCATGAGGACGGTCACCGTGGCCCACGACAGGTTGAACATGCCGGTGAACATGGCCAGCCGGGCCGTACGTGCCCGCTCGACGGGCCGCAGGTCGGTCAGTTGTTCCAGAAGCTCCTCCTGGCGCGGCAGGACGAAGGCGACCAGGAGTCCCGCGGCGGCCGCGGTGAGGGTGATGGACACGACGAGCCAGGCGTCGCCCAGGACGCCCATCGAGGCTCCGGTGGCGAAGCCGAGGACCGGCACGGCGATGCCGAGACCGGCGTAGACCCGGCAGATGCGGTGCAGCAGCCGGACGGTACCCACGTCCCCGGAGGCCGCCCCGCCTCCTCCCCCGGCGGTCACGCCCACCGGCACCCGGCGGACGGCCGCGGGGAACATGCCGGCCGCGACGGTGACGGGCCCTACGGCGAGGATGGCCGCCAGGACGTGAAGGGACAGCAGGATCTTGGTCATGGGCCGGGCTCCGGGAGACAGTTCGGGCGAGGCGGTGATCGAAGTCCAAGGTAGGAAGCCGGCGGACGGCCGCACAGCGGCGGAAACGACAGCTTCCAACGGATTCTCGCCAGCACCTCCGCCGAGGCCCTCCCGGAGCGGTTCCGCCGGGTGGTCGGGGCCACCCCGTACGCCCACCGTACGGCCTTCCGGGCGAAGGGCCCGGTCTCTGGGGCGGGTGCACAGGTTCCCGTGTCGTGGCGCGGACCGGGGCGTCCGGTTCGCACCACGACACGGGCCGTGCGGTGCGGGGATGTCACACGGCCAGCGACAGGCCGCTGTCCCCGTCCGCGTCCAGCGAGCGGACCTCCTGCGCGCACCCCTTGGCGAGCAGCAACGCGTCCGCCTTCGCCACCGCGTCGTGCACGGCGGTCGTCGCCATCATCACGCACAGGGTGTAACTGACGTCCGCCAACTCCCGCGCCGCCTCCGGCCTTTCCCTCTCCGCCTGAGCGATCCGCAGCGACGCGTACCGCGTCAGCAACTCCCTGACGACCTTCGGGTCCGGTTCGAGCACGAAGCGCCCCTCTCTCGGTTTTCGCTGCGTATGCCCGTACCCAGGGGAAACAGTCACATCACGCACGGCCGCGTTCACAATTGACCAGATCCCGTCCTTTCCTGTCTGAACGCCATCAGGAGCGGTCGACGAGTTGGTTGAAAGCGGACGGATGGGCGGTCCCTGCGACGGTCAGGCGACCTGACCGCTGTGCAGTGCGCTGTACGCTCCTCCCCCGGCGAGGAGTTCCTCGTGGGTACCGGTCTCCAGGATCCGGCCCTCGCCCATCACCACGATCCGGTCCGCGCCCCGCACGGTGGACAGCCGGTGCGCGACGACGAACGTGGTGCGCCCGCGCAGCAGCCGGGCCAGTGCCTGCTGGACCAGCGCCTCCGAGCGGGTGTCCAGCGCCGAGGTGGCCTCGTCCAGGATCAGCACCCGGGGGTCGCGGATCAGGGCGCGGGCGATGGCGAGGCGCTGGCGCTGTCCGCCGGACAGCCTGGCCCCGTGCTCCCCGACCAGGGTGTCCAGTCCGTGCGGCAGCCGGTCGACGAACTCCAGGGCGTTGGCGTCGCGCAGGGCGGCGCGCACCGTCTTCTCGTCGGCGTCGTCCATGCCGTAGGCGACGTTCTCCCGGATCGTGCCGTCGAACAGGATCGACTCCTGCGGCACCACCGAGACGAAGCGCCGGTAGGTGCGCAGGTCGAGGGTGTTCATGTCGGTGCCGTCGAGCAGCAGCCGGCCCGAGGTCGGCCGCAGGAAGCCGATCACCAGGTTGAGCACGGTGGACTTGCCGGCGCCGGACGCGCCCACCAGGGCGATGGTCTCGCCGGGTTCGACGGAGAGGGTGAAGTCGCTGACCGCGGGCCGCCCGTCGCTCTCGTAGAGGTGCCCCACGCCTTCGAAGGCGACGGCTCCGCGCAGCGAGGTCAGCTCCGCCTTGCCCTCGTTGTCCTCCAGTTCGGGCGCCTGGAGCACCTCGCCGACCGAACGGACGGACTCCAGGCCCTTGGTGATGACCGGGGCGAGGCCCGCCAGCGTGGTCGTGGAGTTGGTGAGGGTGGTCAGGAAGGCGCTGAGCATGACGACGTCGCCGGCGGTGACTCCCCAGACGCCGTAGTAGGAGATGAGCGCGGCTCCCGCGAGGACCAGCACCCCGACCACGTTGAGCACGACCCAGGACAGCGAACCGAAGCGGCCGTTGACCAGGTCCAGGCGCATCCCGGAGGTGAGCAGCCGGTCCAGGGTGCCGTCCATGCGGCGCAGCGCCTTGCCCTCCAGTCCGTGGGCGCGGGTGACCGGGATGAGCCGGGTCATCTCGGTCACCCGGGACGACAGGGTCTCGACCTCGTGGCGGAAGTGTTCGTTGTGGGTGCGCAGCCGGGCGCGGAGCCGGGCCACGAGGAGGGAGGCGGCGGGAACGACGACGAGGAAGACGGGCAGGAACTCGGGGGTGCGCACGGCGATGATGACGAGGCCGCCGGTGAGGACGGTGAACGCGCCGAGGCCGGTCTCGGCGGTCTGCTGCACCATCTGTTCCACCGTCTCCACGTCCCGCACGACCTTGGCCTGCAGGACGCCCGCGCTGACCCGCGAGTGGTAGCCGATGGAGAGTTGCTGCATACGCGTGCACAGCGCGGAGCGCAGGGCGGTACCCATGCGGCGCACGCTGCCGTAGAGAAGGCGTACATACAGCAGGTGCAGCGGGTAGTTGACCACCAGGATGAACATGATGATCCCGGTGCTGGTCCACAGGTCCTCGATCGGGCCGTGCTGCACGACGGTGTCGATGATGGCGGCGGTGATCAGGGGAAGCAGCCAGACGGGGCTGTGCTTGACGGTGAAGACGGCGACCGCGCCCGCCAGTCGGCGGCGGTCGGCACGGAACAGGTAGACGAGGGTGCGTATCGGGTGCTCGCCCCGGTAGCGGTGGTCGAGCGGCTTTTCGGGCGGCGACGCCATCGGCGTGGTCCTCCTGGTGACCGAGTGGGGAAAGCGCTTGCTTCCCGCGCTTTCCTACCCCGTCGGCCGGGAGTACGCCACACCGTTCCGCACCGTGGAAGGCCGTGACGGACGTTGAACGCCGCTGAAGGTCGCGGCAGGCCGCGGAGGGGACCCGCGCCTTCTCCCCCGTGGAGGGCGCGGGTCCCGGTCTCCTCGGCCCTCGAGTTCGCGGGGGTCAGTCCCCGAGGGTGCGGGCGAGTTCGGTGCTGGCGCGCATGATCTCGGTGTCGTCCTCGGCCAGCAGCCGCTCCAGCCCGTCCCGCCGGGCGCGGACGGCCTGCCGGGCCGCGCGCTCCCAGGCCACCGGGTTCTCGCGGTGGTTGAGCAGCTTGGGGTAGGCGATGGCGGTGGTCTCCCACTGCCGGGCGTCGGCGATGTTCTTCAACAGCTGGATGATCTGCGCCCGGCAGCTCACTTGGGGCCGCTGCGCCAGCTCCCACAGGAAGGGCACGGTCGCGGCGGTCGCCTGCTCGACGACGAAGCCGTACTGGCAGATGCGCTTGCGCAGGTCGCCGAGGGCGGCGCGGGCGGTCTCGGCGTCACCCCGGGCCACCTTGCGCAACAGCCGGGGAATGGCCGCCGCCGAGCCGGTGGAGTCCTGGATGTCGCTCCAGGGCACGCCGTCCAGGCCGGCGAGCAGGGCGGTGGTGCGGTGCGCGCCGGGTGGCGCGTGACGGTCGGTGCGCTGGATGCTCGGCTCGGGTGTCGGAGCGCTGCGCATGGTGTGGGGCCCTTCCGCGGCAGTCGGGTCAGGTGAGGGGGCAGGTCGACAACGTGGCCCAGACCGTCTTGCCCGCCGGAGGACGCGGGGCCCAGCCCCACTCCTCCGCGAGCGCGTCGACGATGCACAGGCCGCGTCCGTGCTCCCGGAGTGCGGAGCCGTCGGACGGGTTGAACACGGGCGCGTTGTCCCCGGGGTCGGCGACGGTCAGGGTGAGCCGGGCCGGGCCCAGGGCGAGCCCGAGCCCGATCTCCGGCACGCCGGCCGCAGTCGGCGGCACCGCGTGCGTCACGGCGTTGGAGACGAGTTCGGTGACCACGAGGACCGCGTCGTCACCGCGATGTTCGAGCGACCACCCGCGCAGCGTGTCCCGTGTGAAGACCCGCGCCCGGGCGAACCCCTCCCGGCTGCACCCGACGCGCAGCACGGCGGAGGCCGGGCCACCACCGAGGGCGAGGCGGCTCTCGTACGAGGCGGGCAGCGACCGGTCGGTCCGGCCGGCGGCCTCTCGCGCCGGGTGCGGGAGCCCTGCCGGGCGGCTCGTCGCGCCTGCCTCCGACACGGGTTCGCCGGGCGACCGGAGCGTTGGATGCGCAGGTGACGGCACAGCATCTCCCTGATGCGACGTCAGAACGGGACCTCAACCGGGGGGTTGACGCCACAGCTAGTATCCACGCTTAGAGCGCTCGCGTGCAATTGCACGAGAAATTGCGCGAAAAAGAGTCGGATGGGGGCGCTCGGGGACCGGCACGGCTCGGTCCGCTCCCCCGAACAGCAAGGAGACCGCGGTGCCACCAGTGCGCAACGGAGTGCAGGCCAGCTCGTTGGACGCCTGCTGGAAGAAGAGTCGGCACAGCAACGCCGAGGGCAACTGCGTCGAGGTCGCCCTCGTGGACGGAGGCATCGCGATGCGCAACTCCCGCTATCCGGACGGTCCCGCGCTCGTCTACACGCCGGCGGAGGTGGCCGCCTTCCTCGCCGGGGCCAAGGACGGCGAGTTCGACCACCTGCTGTAGGGCGGCGCGGGGCGGCGGTCCCGAAAGGAGGCCCAAACGGAGCCCAACTACCCGATTTCTACGGGCAGATGCGGCGAGCACCGATGGGATGAGATAGTGTTTCCTTCAAGTCTGCCGGTCTGCTGGGAGTCAGGATGTCCGCCGCGTCGCATCGCATCTCCCGTCTCGAGCCCTACCTGGAGCGGGCCGAGCCGGCTCCGACCCTGCTGAAGATGCTCGTCGGCGTCCAGCTGGCGGGCTTTCGCGAGGACGCCGGCCTCTCCCAGGACCAGGCCGCCCGCGACGTGGGGTTCAGCGGCGCGAAGCTCTCCCGCATCGAATCGGGCAAGGGCCGCAAGCCTCCCACGGAGACCGACGTACGCGCGCTCCTCGAGCGGTACGGCACCGACGCCTACGAGGCCTCGGTCCTGCTCAGGCTGTTGCAGCGGGCCGGCGAACCGGGCTGGTGGCAGCGGTACGACAAGCGTCTGATGCCCGAGTGGTTCGACCGCCTCGTCGGCCTCCAGGAGGCCGCGTCGACCATCCGTACCTTCGAGATCCAGTACGTCCCCGGTCTGCTCCAGACCCCCGCCTACACCGAGGCCGTGGTCCAGCGCGGGCTGCCGAACGCCGCCGCGGGGGAGGTCCGGCGCCGCGTCGAGCTGCGCAAGCGCCGGGCGGAGTTGCTGAGCCGCGCCGACGCACCGCAGTTGTGGGCGATCATCGACGAGTCCGTGCTGCTGCGCGTGCTGGGCAGCCGCGAGGTCATGCGGGAGCAGCTGGAGCACCTCGTCCGGATGGCGAAGCAGCCCCATGTGACGCTGCAGATCGTGCCGCTGGACGTGACGAACGCGTCGGCGCCCGCGATCCCGGTCACCTATCTGCGTTTCGGCGGCGCCGATCTGCCCGACGTGGTCTATCTGGAGCACATCAAGAGCGCCAACTTCCTGGAGGACCGGGACGAGACCGAGGAGTACCGGGTCGCGCTGGACCGGCTGGCCGACGAGGCGCTGACACCGCGCGAGTCGCTGGACCGGCTGCGCGAGACGATCGCGATGCGCTACGCCGCCGACAAGTAGCGAGCGACGACGCCCGGCTCCTCCTTCACGTCGTCCGTGCCCTTCTGCATCGCGCTCGCGGTACGGGACATGGGGATGACGC